>JBATTJ010000077.1:0-34229 GCA_049670485.1 Sulfitobacter sp. | reverse complement strand
TAGAGCGAGAAGAAGATCGGGATCTGCAAAAGGATTGGTAAACAACCGGCGGCCGGATTCACTTTTTCCTTTTTGTAGAGAGCCATCATGCCCTGCTGCATTTTCTGTTTGTCGTCGCCGGCCTCTTCCTTGAGCTTTTCCATCTTCGGCTGAAGCTCTTTCATCTTAGCCATCGACACGTATGATTTGTAAGCAAGCGGGAAGAGGATTGCCTTGATCAGCAAGGTGAGAGCAATGATCGCGATGCCCATGTTGCCGATGACAATATTGAACTGGTGCAAAAGCCAGAAAATCGGTTTGGTCAGGAAGGCAAACCAACCCCAATCAATGGCATCGATAAAGTTGTAAACGCCCGCGTCCTCATAGGATTTCAGGACGTCCCATTCTTTCGCACCCGAGAAAAATTGCGTGGTGTTCGTAATCGTCTCACCGGGTGCGACGGTCTGAACGGGACTTACAGCTTCGGTTTGGTAAATGTCGCGGCGCTCATCATATTTCGCGACGGATTTAAATGAAGTGCCTTGGATCGGGACCAGAACACTCATCCAGTAGTGATCCGTAAAGCCGATCCAGCCGTTTTCGGTGATATCTCGCTCTTGGGTACGTGCACCTGCACGGGTGTTGAATTCGAACTCGGGCATTTCGTCCCAATCGATTTCTGAATACTCTCCGTCGGTCATTGCGACGACCCCTTCATGCAAGATGAAGAAGTTCTTGAGGTCAGTTGGTTCTCCATGGCGGGCAAGTACGGCGTAAGGAGCCATCGATGCGGCAGCCTCTCCTTCATTTGTTGCCGATTGAGTAATCGTAAACATGAACTGATCGTCAATGGCGATGTCCTTGCGGAACGTGATGCCCGCGCCATTGTCCCATTCCAACGCGACAGGCGCGCCAACACTTAATGTCTCGCCTTCGACCAGCTGCCATTGCGTATTGGGTCCGGGAACTGCGGTCGGATCCACACCCGCGGCTGCGGCCCAGCCATGCAGGGCGTATTGCCCGTTCGGTTCATTCGCGGGGAATAAAATTTCTACAGTTGTAGCATCTTCGGACAGGGACGTTTTATAATCGTTGAGTAATAACTGGTCGATCCGGCCGCCAAGCAGGGAGAGTGAACCACTTACACGCTCGGTCTGGATCGCGACACGTGGTGCGCTTTCAATGGCGCTTGGCGTTGTTTCCGTGCTTGCTGTGCCTGTCGGCGTTGCTGCAGGGACATCTGCGGTTGGTGTGGCAATTGAGCCTTCGGCCGGGGCCGTGAGCGATGTTGTCGTCTCATCAAGCGTCGCGTCAGGTTCCGGCGGAGGGAAAAGTACAAACCACACAAGGATCACGACAAAGCTGAGAGCCGTTGCAACAATAAGGTTCTTGTTTTGATCGTCCATTTGGCACCGCCACCTGATGTCTGAAAACTGTCTGGTGGGTACACAACGGGGAGGGTCAAAGGTCAAGCAGATTCGGGATTTCTACAGCGCCGAATCAGTCAAATGTCGCCTCATTTATGTTTATTTTTGATGAATCTGCATGATCTGCGGCACGTCTTTCAGTTTTAAATTGTGCGCTTTGATCCATTCAATCGATTGCTCGAACGGCATGGGGCGGCCTATGCCGAAGCCCTGCACATGATTGCAGCCCAATTGGGACAGCAATACATGCTCACCCACGGTCTCTACCCCCTCCGCGAGAGTTTCGACCTGCAACCGTTCTGCCATGGTGAGGATTGCACTGATCATCCGTTGCTGCTCGGGGTCACGGTCGGCTTTTATAACGAAGCTACGATCAATTTTGATCCGGCTAATGGCAAAGCGCCGGATGGAAGCGATTGAAGCGTTGCCGGTACCGAAATCATCAAGATCAATCCGGCATCCCAGTGCGCCCAATGCATTGATGTTAAGCGTAATCATGTCATCGGGACCGCTGGCTACAACAGTTTCGAGAACTTCGACCGTCAACCTGTCGGCTGTAAGTTCGAACCGGTCGAGATCCCATTTGATACGCTCGATCAGACGGGGATTGCTCAGTTCGGATCCGGCGAAATTTATCCCTACTTGCGGGATGTTCAAACCTGCTTCGTCCCAATTTTTGATGGCCCGAAAGCTGTGATACATTATCACTTCCGCAAGCCGCTCCAGAAGATTTGCATCATCAATCGTGGGTAGGAACTCCGACGGCGCGATAACGCCGCGTACCGGATGGGTCCAGCGGGCGAGCGCTTCAAAACCTGTGATGCGGCCCGTGTCTGTACATATCTGCGGCTGGAACCATGGCATGATTTCGCCACTGTCCAATGCGCCTGTGATATCTTCATGCAGTGCACGCTGGGTCTGACGCTCCTGATGCATCTGGTCGGAATAAGCGCGGATGCTGGAGGCGCCACGCGCTTGAGCGCTGCGCAGTGCAATACAAGCCGCATCAAGCCATCTGTCAGCCCTTTTGTCGGGCGCGCGCGAGTGTTGGCAAAAACCGATGCAAACATCCGCATAGATAACTGTACCGTCCAGCGATATGGGCTCTTCTGCGGCGGATTGCAGGCGCCCTGCAAGTTGGATGCACAGCTCCAGCGACAGTTGCCGAACCGGCTGTACACATATGGCGAACCGGGCATCGCCGATCTGGCCGATGCTGTCGTCGTCGCGCATCACGCTTATTATTCTTTCGGCCATTTGCCGCATCACAGCTTCACCAGCGGCAGGTCCATGACGATCAACAATTTCCGCCATCGCTTCAATCTCGATCGTATGGATGCAGGATTGCAGCCCGTCGCCAGCAGCCCTTCTATAAATATCCTTGCACCGTTCCAGCATCGGCTCACGTGCAAGGAGGCCACTCGGGCTTGCAGCAGATCCCTTCAGCTTGTCTGTGCGTGCCTCAATCCCGCCAGACAGCAGGTAGACGCCGGGAACAATCGCCGCCACGACCAGAAGTGCACCTTCACCTCCAAACCAGAAAGCGGCGAGTGAGACAGCCGGTATAAACGCCAACGCAGGCGGGCTGCAAAACAGCTCAAGGAGGCGCGCGCGCAGATCGAGCATGCGTCTGGCAAGATTTGTTTGGGGTATCTTCGACATGTCCGCTCTCCGGTCCGGATGGCCGTGTGCCTTCCGTTGAACGGACATTATGGAGAGTCGCCTCAAGCATGGGTTAACAGCGCCACCCGAACTCGAGAAAAGCTGAACTAAATTCTATTTATCTCGTTTTAGTCCGGCAAAATCAAAGAGCTGTGGGTCCAAGAGGTGTGAGACACGACCATTGCTGAGTGCGCGAAACATGATCTGTCGCCTGCCGGGGGTGTTTCGCTCCCATTCATCTAAAATTGCTTTGACTTGCTGGCGTTGTAATCCGTCCTGCGACCCGCACAGATCACATGGAATGACTGGATACTTCATGGCTTGGACGAATTTTTCACAATCCTCCTCAGCGACATGGGCGAGGGGGCGATAGACAAACAGATCACCCTCATCGTTGAGCAATTTGGGCGGCATAGCAGCGAGGCGTCCGCCGTGAAAGAGATTCATAAAGAATGTCTCGAGAATATCATCGCGGTGGTGTCCAAGCACGACAGCAGAGCATCCTTCCTCGCGTGCGATGCGGTAGAGATTACCCCGCCGCAGTCGCGAGCATAGCGCGCAAAAGGTTCGGCCCTGCGGAATTTTGTCCATGACGATTGAATATGTATCGCGATATTCAATTCGATGAGGTACGCCTCTTTCCTTGAGGAATTCTGGTAGAACCGTCGCGGGAAACCCCGGCTGGCCTTGATCCAGATTGCACGCGATCAGCTCAACCGGCAGCAGGCCGCGCCATTGCAATTCGTAGAGAATCGCCAGCAGCGTATAGCTGTCCTTGCCGCCCGACAGGCATACGAGCCATTTGGTGTCAGGTTCGATCATGCCGTATTGGTTGAGCGCCTCACGGGTCTGACGCACGAGACGCTTGCGTAATTTCTTGAACGCTGTGGTTTGTGGCGCACCATTGAAGAGTGGGTGAATGTCTTCGGGCTGATCCAGCATTGTGCGCTCCTTGTGTAGGTGCCTTTGTCTATAACAGGTCGCTGCAGTGCGAAAGTTGTGAGTAGGGGCATTTGTCAGGCACGAGGTATCCCTCATTTTCGAAACCGCGCGGTTTTAGCCTCGGATGAGGAGCGGGCGTGTTATTTCTTGTCTGGTACAGGATCGTAGCCATCGCCGCCAAATGGGTGGCATCGCCCGATCCGCCGTGCCGCAAGCCAGCTGCCCTTGACCCCGCCATGTTTTTCAAGCGCATCAAGCGCATAGGCCGAACAGGTCGGTTGGTAGCGGCAATTAAAACCGACCCATGGACTAAACAATAGGCGATACGCATAGATTGGCAGGGAAAATAAGCGTGCCAGGTAGGTCATTTGCGCACGCCGTGAAGGACGTTCACTGCTCTTTCAAGATCACTCATCAGCTTGGAAAAGGGCAGGCCTGCGGTGGCCGCCTTCCGTCCAATGAGGACGTAGTCATGACCAGGTTGGCTCTGGGGGGCGAGAACCGCGCGCGCGATTTCACGAAGCCTGCGTTTGGCCCGGTTGCGTGCCACCGCATTTCCGACTTTCTTGGAGCAGGTGTAGCCCACACGCGGTCCTGCGGAATCGCCTTCAGACTGGCGCTGCATTTGCAAGATAAAACCGTCCATCGCCACGCGTTTGCCCCGCGACGCACGTTGAAAATCGCGGCGTTGGGTGAGAATCGTAAGGGGCGCACACGAAAAATCCGCCGGAGACTGTACCCCGTCAGCTTTAAAGCCAATAAGGTCGTTCTCCGGCGGTTTCATAACGTTAAACTGTAGCGGCGTGTTTACGCGCTCAGCTCTTTGCGGCCTTGTGCGCGACGCGCATTGATAATTTTCCGGCCCGCTTTTGTTGCCATGCGCGCACGGAAACCGTGGCGGCGTTTGCGAACGAGGTTCGAGGGTTGAAAGGTGCGTTTCATCGCTCCGTCTCCATCTTGTATCAGGTGCGGGGCACGGATTCGTAGCCACGCGTCATATCAGACCCGTCCTCTAATGCGCGCAGCACGCCAAGTCAAACCCGCAGGCTGCGAAAATCCGTTGATCTGCAATAAATATGTGCTGCAACCTGCGGATATGTTTCAATAGGGGTCATTTAATCGCTCACAGGTCATAATTTTAACAAATGTGATCAAGCACGCGTGAGGCGGCTGTCCTTGCCGCGAACAAAGGCGCATCTAGAAGCTGTAACATTCCCTGTTCTAGCCCGAAAGCGTGATAGACATGAGCGAGACGACAAAAACCAAATCCCCCCTTGCGCGCTATGCGCCCTTGGCGATCATTGCAGTAGTGGCGGCTGTCGGCGCGTTCGCACTGCGCGATTATCTGAGCTTTGACGCGCTGCGTGACAACCGTGAGGCGCTTATCGCTTTTCGCGACAGTAACTTTGTACTGACGGTATTGGGCTTTATGCTGTGTTATGTGGTGATCGTCACGTTCTCGCTGCCGGGCGCGCTTATTGCGACGTTGACGGGTGGCTTTCTATTTGGGACCACCCTCGGTGTGGCGCTAAATGTGACGTCGGCTACTTTGGGGGCGACAGTAATCTTTATGGCCGCTCAGTTCGGTCTTGGTGACAAGCTCAAGAAACGGATGGATGCGTCAGATGGCATGGTGTCGCGAATTAAGAAGGGGTTGGACGAGAACCAATGGTCGATGTTGTTTTTCATCCGGCTGGTACCTGCGGTGCCATTCTTTGTCGCCAATCTGATCCCTGCGTTTCTCGGCGTACCGCTCAACCGGTTCGTGATCTCGACGTTTCTGGGCATCATCCCCGGCTCGCTTGTATATACCTCTGTAGGGGCAGGTCTGGGTGAAGTGTTTGCACGCGGTGAAACGCCTAATCTGGGTATTATCTTCGAGCCGCATATCCTGCTGCCCATTCTTGGTCTGTGTCTGTTGTCTGTACTGCCCGTCTTGATCAAAGCGGTGTCAGGGAAGAAGGAACTGTTGAAATGAAGCATATTAAAACCGACATTCTGGTTATTGGTGCAGGCTCTGGTGGTCTGTCAGTGGCGGCGGGCGCGTCCCAAATGGGGGCGGATGTGGTCTTGCTCGAGGGTCACAAGATGGGCGGCGACTGTCTGAACTATGGCTGCGTCCCATCAAAGGCGCTGATCGCGACGGGCAAAGCGGCCTACGGCCAAAAGCACAGCGCGCAGTATGGTGTTGCAGATGGCGCCGGTGTAGTCGATTACGCCGCAGCCAAGGACCATGTGGCTGACGTCATCGCGACCATCGCACCCGTCGACAGCCAAGAACGGTTCGAAGGCTTTGGCATCAATGTCATCCGCGAGTATGGCAAATTCATCTCCAAGACCGAAGTGCAGGCAGGCGACACCATCATCAAGGCACGGCGCATCGTGATCGCGACCGGTTCGTCGCCGTTGGTACCCCCGATCCCCGGCTTGGACAAAGTCCCTTATGAGACCAACGAGACGCTATTTGAATTGCGTGAGGCGCCTGAGCACCTTTTGATTATCGGTGGTGGTCCGATCGGAATGGAAATGGCGCAGGCGCATATCCGTATGGGCTGTAAGGTCACAGTAATCGAGGGCGCAAAGGCGCTGGGCAAGGACGATCCCGAACTTGCCGAGGTCGTATTGTCCTCACTGAAGGAAGAAGGCGTCGAGATTGCTGAAGACGCATTGGCGGCGGAAATCCGTGGCAAGGCCGGTGCAATCGAAGTCGAGGTGAAAGATGGCCGCATCTTTAAGGGATCGCATCTGCTGATGGCTGTTGGCCGTAAGTCGAATATCGAAAAGCTCGACCTTGATGCAGGTGGGATCAAACCAAGCCGCAATGGCATCGAGGTTGATGACAGCCTGCGCACCAGCAATAAATCTGTCTACGCCATCGGTGACGTGGCAGGCGGGCTGCAGTTTACCCATGTCGCAGGTTACCATGCCGGCGTTATTATACGCTCCATGCTGTTTGGTTTGCCGTCGAAAGCGAAAACGTCCCACATCCCGTGGGCGACCTACACCGAGCCGGAGCTTTCCCAAGTTGGCATGACCGAAGCGGAGGCGAAAAAAGCGCATGGGGCAGGGCTCGAAGTGGTGCGGTTCCATTACTCGCACAATGACCGCGCTATCGCAGAGCGTAAGACCAAAGGCTTTATCAAGGTGATGGTGGTGAAGGGTCGGCCTGTTGGCGCATCAATCGTCGGCTATCAGGCAGGAGAGCTTATCAACCTATGGGCGCTCGCATTGGCCAACAAGATGAAAATGAGCCAAATTGCAGCGATGGTAGCACCCTACCCCACAATTGGTGAGATTAACAAACGGGCGGCGGGTGCGTATTTCAGCCCGCGCTTGTTTGAAAGTGATATGGTCAAGCGGGTCGTCGGCTTTGTTCAGCGGTTTATCCCTTGAACAGGGGAATGGACAGGAGCGTATATGTTAGACGCAGTTGCGTCGCCTGTATGGTGCCGTACGACGCAGCAGCTGTCTTGTTGAAGTAATAAGGGCACATAATGTTCAACTCCCTCTCCGGCCGTTTGCTGATCCTGACCACGATCTTTGTGATGATCGCGGAAATCATGATCTTTGTGCCGTCGGTTGCGCGGTTCCGTGAGGATTACATGCTTAACCGGCTGGAGCGGGCGCAGATTGCATCACTGGCATTGCTTGCCGATGATATGATCGACGTCGAGCTTGAGGCAGAGCTTTTGCGTAACGCCGAGGTTTTCAACGTCGTGCTACGCCGTGATGAGGTGCGCCAGCTTGTTCTGTCCTCTCCCATGCCACAGGTCATAACCCGCACTGTCGATTTGCGGGATAACTCGCCGCTTACCCTGATCCGGGGGGCGATGTTGCGGATGGTCACGCCAGAAAACGAGATCATTCGCGTGATCGGTGCGCCCGTACGCGAGGCAGGTTTGCTCATCGAGGTGACGATGGAGACCGGACCCATGCGCGACGCCATGCTGGATTATGGTGTGCGCATTCTGATCCTGTCTGCTGTTATTTCAGTGATTACTGCGCTGCTGTTGTTCATGGCGATGCGCGTTTTCCTGGTCAAACCGATCAAAGGTGTCGTAGGACATATGCAGCGATACGCTGCGGCGCCGGAGGATGCGCGCCGTATCATTGTTCCTTCTGCGGGCGTGACGGAATTGCGCGAAGCAGAAGAAGCGCTGAAATCCTTGCAGACCGAACTGACATCCGCGCTGCGTCAAAAAGAGCGGTTGGCTCAGCTTGGGTCTGCTGTCAGTAAAATCAGCCACGATTTGCGCAATATCATGACCACTGCACAGCTTTTTACGGACCGTATCGAGATGTCCGAGGATCCGGCTGTGGCGCGTATGGCACCCAAGCTTGTCAGCTCGATCACCCGCGCGGTCCACCTGTGCGAGTCTACTCTCGCCTTTGGCCGTGCAGAAGAGCCGGGACCAACACTCACTCTGGTTCGGCTGGAAAATATCGTCGATGAACTGTTCGAGAGTGAGCGGCTGTCGGTCGGCGACTACGACCTTACCTTGCACAGCAAGGTGCCCGCCCAACTAGAGGTCCGTGCAGACCCCGAGCAAATGTACCGCGTGTTGGGCAACCTGATCCGGAACGCCAGACAAGCCATCATTGCCTCGGGAAAACCGGGTGAAATCGTGATCACCGCGTCCGAGACACCGACAGAGTGGACAATTACCCTATTGGACACAGGCCCCGGCCTGCCGCCCAAAGCCCAAGAGCATCTTTTCGCGCCCTTCCAAGGGTCAGTGCGCAAAGGTGGCTCCGGCCTTGGTCTGGCAATCTCCGCAGAACTTGTGCGAGGCCATGGCGGCACGATTGAGCTGAGCCGTACGGACGCCGCAGGCACGGAATTCACGATCAATTTGCCTAAAGGTGACGGGACCATCTGATAAATATCCTGCGCAGTTGTTTTAGACCGCAACAGGGCTTGCAATGCACCGCTGCTTTTACTAAACCGCCCAATAACGGACCGATAGCTCAGCTGGATAGAGTACCTGACTACGAATCAGGGGGTCGGGGGTTCGAATCCTCCTCGGTCCGCCAATTAAATCAAAGACTTAGTTGATTTTCCGTTTGGGTTAGCTTTCAGATAGCAACCACCCAACAACCATATCCCATAGAAAATGATGGATGTCCGTAGTGCTAAAGTAGTTCAGCAGCTCATTGGATAGGCCAATAGTTTGTTTTGTTTTGTGACCAGGCCCTCCATGGCTCAAGGTTCTCACTAAGCTGGGGTCTGACGTCAGCGTTTTCGCCAGTCAAACGTGCATCAATGACCTTGCTTCCACCCGTTTGATAAATAAATCCTATTAAGAAGTGAGGCGGAACTTTGTGACGATATGCGTATACAAGTTGTCGACTCGCTTTGGACCGCTCATGCCTTGTGATCTGAGGCTCATTTCCAAAAGCAATGTAGAACGCATAGTAGAATGGGTTTTCCTCATGCAGAGGTGCGTTACGAGGTATCCTTCGTGCATCTGGCGTTTTGCGGTTTTCGGGAGAATTTAGCTTTTCTGCTACCTCTTTGAGGAGTTCCGTTTGTCCAAATTCAAGAGCAATCCACCCGATTTGATAGATAGCACGTTTCAGGATGCTGGCTTTCTGGTTAAACGGTGGGTGTGGTTCTGTCATAGATTTAATGGAATAGAGGCGTTCTGCGTCCTTACAAGCCTCTTTGAGCGACTTTTCAGTTACAAAGCCCCGGATCAGAGTTGAGTTTGTCCACATGCCATCTTGATTGAAGTGTTCAAGCTCTGCGATCTTTTTTTGTACCGAATTTCCCTTCGGAGGTGATTTGTAGTGCGTTGGCCTTATAACGCCTCTCGCCCCCTTCTTTTTTCCAGTGCTTTTCCGGTTCATTGATTCGTTCCAGTGACCTTGAAGTTCCAATTATTGCGAAACAGTACTATATTTCAAAATCTATTACATTTTAAAAGATACGATTTTTGTATAGTTTCGAAGATTTGAGTGCTTCCGGAACAGTCCAAATGGCTTAATGGCGAGTGCCAAATTTACTTTAAGACATTGTTCTCATGTAGGAAAATTTAGTCATGGAAGGTCCTCACTATGAGGGACTAGTCTAATGAAAGAGAACAAAATGTCTACAAAGGCTGAGAATAACCCAAACAAAGCTACGAAGCCAACCAATGCCGCTTTGGCATACTGGACAGAAGGCCAAGTTGCTAACCGACTTGGTGTTTCGGTTCAATGGCTACGCCTTGAAAGGGCGCGAGGATCATCGCTGCGCTTCCGTCGCTTTGGCCGCAGCATCAAGTACAAGATTTCTGATGTCCTTGAATACGAAGAAAAAGCGGTGGTCAATTTCACCGGAGAAAATCCAAAAGGGATGGTCGACGAACGTGACGCTTAGTTAAGTACAATTCAATTCAGTCATTTTGACCCTAAAGCCAACTCAACACGCTGTAAGCATACTAAACACACTGCTTAAGCCACTTACGAAGTGAATAAGCACACATGTTTTTCAGCAATAATCACATAGAAAGTTACGATAATGAACAAGATGAATCAGGAATTTGATGAGAAAACGATCACTGATCTATTCAAGCGCAGGAGGGCAGATGGCCGATACTATGCCAAGTCAGTCATTCGTAGCGCTGAACTCACCAAAGTGTTTAATGTAGACACAAACCTGCAATCCTACCTCTGCCATCTGATTGACGGTTACGTCTCCCCTGATTGGATACCTGCCTGCAATCGACGTGTTAGGCTACTGTTGGAAAGATATTTCTCCAAGGCAATCCTGAAGAAATACAACCATGAGTTCAAGCCCAACGGCATGAAGCTGTACCATGCAACTATTGTCTTCGAAGAGTTTGTGACAGGCGACAGAGAAACCCACATTGATTGGCCCGCAATCAAAAAGAAAGTTGCAACGCTCATGAGGCGCCTTTGTGCTGACTTCATTGGTATGGGCGAGGTCGACGTTTTGCTAGATAAGAACCGCTGGGTAGGTGGTGTTAGTCAAGGGCGCGTATTATGCCCACATTTCCATGTTCTGTTTTGGACAGCAGTGCCCATCAAGACCAAGACCTTATCGAAACAGTTTTCTAAGCCTTTCGACGAAAACCCAACGGGCATGAAAACTGTAAAAATTACTACTTGCGAAGACGACCCAGTGGATGTCAGGCGTCTGGCCAGCTATCTATTTAAGTCACCCCAAGGGGGAAAAACGCTTTGGATGGATAAGGTGTTTGACGAGAGAGGAGCACTTAAGAGCGGTAGGTATCGCCAACGCAAAAGTAGCAAAAAACGCCACCGACACATCGTGTTTAGTAGGTTAGCTGAAATTTTATCCCATACCGATGTCCGCAAGCTAATGATCGCTGGCGGCGATGGCGTCATTCTTAAAAGGCAGCTTCTGAGAATGATTGTTGAGGCTCTTCGGCTACTAGCCACGCCTTCGCCTTATATGTTTGGTCACCATAAGACTTTGCTGTTTTGGGAAATCATGCGCCTTCGAGGCCATGGGGCGAAATATAAAGTGCCCAGAGTAACAGTCTAGGTTGCGAAATATTTGCCACTAAATAGGGAGCGGCCGTGTGCCTCCGGTACTGTTTAGTTGGGCGGAGACCGGACATTAGCTGCGGGTGCACGCATATTGGTCAGAATTGGAAAAGCAGTCATTCTGCACTCAGCCCAAACAAATCCTTCGGTGCATCTTCGTCGCTGCGTCTCTACCATAAATAACACTCTGATGTATCAGTTGATCTTGGCAAAGTGATTTGAATGGTCTTGCGACCTATGAACGGGTTCTACGCTTAATTCGATTCACTTCTTCCAAATAGCTATCGAGCCGCCCATACTTTTCCAACATTCGGAATGGATTCATCATTGCCGCATTGTGCATATGACCCTCGGTAATGCGACACCAAGGGCAGTTTTCCCCTTCTTCAATCAAAGGCTCTGAACAGGATTCGCAAATAAAATCTGCTTCGGTGACTTCGCCATCTTCAAAAGTGAACGTTGTTCCAGCATCATTTTCAAAGTACGGAACTGGATAACTCCTTCCAATTTCCACACGATATGTATCAAACTCATAGCGATCTGCGATTCTCTTTGCTGTTGGTTTTTTCGATTCGGGAAACTTACTTCCAACAATGATTGCAGATATGCAATTCACAGGTAGGAACAAAATAGTATTGCCCGCCATATCTTCAGTGTCTTCAGTGTCCACAATCATGCGGCATTCCTGCTCGTAGGCCCAATCACGATACTTGGAGAAGTATGCTTCTACGAATACCGCATCGCGCAACCAAGAAGCATGGCGGGGTTTTCCGACGACTGATGCCTTGGCAAGCAAGTCGTTAAGTTCTTCGTTTGGCCCGTCTCTATAGATGACATCACGGGCTGGGTTTTCAGGATAATGTTCCGCAATCACCTCTGTATCGAACTCTAACACGAAGCCCGAATGGTTATCCGCGTAGTGCGCCCACATCGGTGATACAATTGGTGATTTAGAAAAACATGTGGTTGGGAATTGGGGTAGCTTCTGAACAACATCATTATAGGTGGCCAAGTGTTCAGTTGGGACACTCAAATCCAAAGCCAGAAACAGTTCATATGGATCGTTGTAATCCTGCGGTAGCGAAAATTTTAGTCCGCAATAGTCCTCGCGTCCAAATACCAAATCGAGCATTTCATGTGAAAAGTATTTGTAAATCTTAGTCATACATATTTCCCGATTTGACGATCAGAGATCGTTTTTTGGTGCAATCGCCCTTTCGTCAATGTGTTCAGCCGCTGACATCCACCAGATCGATAACCGTGAATGAGACGCTGATGGTGCCATCTGGCTTGCGAAGCGTACCTTTTTCGATTGTCGCTCGGAACGTGTCGCCCAACGTGATACCATCACTACCTTCGATGCGTTCAAGGTAGTCTTGACTAATCTGATGGCTAAACTTTCCCGAGATTATCGCTTCTTCACCACGCTTGCGGAAGTCAAATGTCCGCTTGATTGGAGACAAACCGACCAAGGTGCCTGTCCAAACTTCTTTTGCGATGTTGACGTTACTATCTGAAATACGTTTGTAAGCGCGGTTAACGGCGGCTCTATCGAATGAATATGCTTTGTCTGGGAAATTTGCTTTCAACGTCGCCTCATTCTTTTCAA
Organism: Sulfitobacter sp.; assembly: GCA_049670485.1. Classification (GTDB taxonomy): domain Bacteria; phylum Pseudomonadota; class Alphaproteobacteria; order Rhodobacterales; family Rhodobacteraceae; genus Sulfitobacter. The sequence continues at coordinate 21,095 of JBATTJ010000077.1, read as the reverse complement.
GGTGACTGAAGAACTTGGCAAGTTCATTGAAAACACGAGGGTTTATGTCGTCAACGTCTACAAGAAATTCATCATCGTCAACCTGTGCAAACTCCTCGAACAGGTCGGCAGCTTCCTCCATCGCCTCGCGCAGCGGCGTCTTCATGACACTTGCTTGTCTTGCCTCTTTTTCTTCAAGAATGAACCCGAACGATCCTGTAGCCAAACCACGCAGGTTCAGTTGCGCCAAGTCGGCCCCTTTGATCTTGCCCTTGCTACTGAGCTGACCCTTCATGCTGGCAGCAAACAAGCGTGTCACAATGCCTTGAAAATGTATCAATGCCTGTGCCGCAAAGCCTGCGTCGATGGCAGATGTTCCAACTACAGGTCGCCCATCGAACAGGATCGATACTTCGGCAATTTGTGCATCTTGTCGTTCAGCTTCATCTAACTCTTCGGTGACGATCTCAAAGCGAGACTGATAATTCATCATCGCAACGATGTCGGATGAATCTGATGCTTCGGAGATTCTGGCTTCAAGCTCAGACTTCTGGCGGCGAAGGTCGGCAATTTCTTGCAGATTAGACATCAAATTTACCTCCTACCGCATTGCTGATTGCTGAAAACTCCATAGGGTCACTGGGCAATGGTATACGCACAATACCTTTTTTTTCCGTTGAACCCTTAACGTCAGTAAACAAGCCCCCCCAATACATAGTATGATCTACGAGTGATGCTTGGTCGGCGTCTAAGTCAATCGAATATGTGTCGCAACTGTAACGCGGCTTCATGTGCTGCGTAGCAAAAAAGTTCCGATGCAAAGTTACCTGATAGTCTGAATCCCACAAATCGCCTGATACTTGGTACTTTATTGGGCGGTTAAACAATGTAACAACATCGATATCAGAAGGGGGCCGTCCCCTTGTGTCCTCGACGTTCTCCACAAAGCTACCATCTATCCATTGATAACCTGATACAAAGCCGCCCTCGGAAAGATGTTTGCGATATGCGTTCAAACCCAAAAGCAACGTAGCCCGATGTGCTGATGTGCAGAATCTCTCAACCAACTGAAACATATCAGTGGCATACGGAGACCTCTTGGCAGGAATTGTTGGACTTGCATCGATGTAAGGCGGCAATACGCCCGATGCAGAAAATGGTGGGATGATCATGATCAGGTCTCAAAAACAACTATAACAACCATGCTCATTAACGTCAGGGTTGTAAATCTTTAACATCAGTAACGAAGACGAAGTTGGACGATAAATAAGAAGCCACCAATTGGTACCAAGACACCCACAATCACATCCCCCCATCGTTGCAGCACCGGCGCTGCAACTGTTGGTTTGTCACGGATGCGGATCAGCGTCTGACGTGACAAACTTGTCTCCTTTGATACTGGGACCGGCAGTTGGAGCGCGAAGGGTGAACGGCAACTTGGTCCGCGTTCCGTGAATTCGCTCTCGTTCAATTTTGCTGTCGCAGCGAAAGTCCGGTTCGACGAGCCGCACCGCCGCATCCCGGTTGGCCGGTCAATGTCCGGTTTGGGCCGATTTTAGCGGCAATTTGCTCCAGCACAGGTTGTTTCTTAATCCCCTACTGCTTGCCCATAACTGCTGACTGTTTTCTGATACAAGTAATTGAAATTAAAGAAATATTTGACCTGTATACTGTTTTGTGCTACAAATATACAGCGTTGCTATAAGCACAATGCGTCTTCATAGACTGCGTGCCCAGCATCGTACTGTCCCAAAATAGAGCTAGGAGTTGTGCCATGACGAGCGGTGCGGACGATGGGTATTTCGATCACCTCCATCGTATCGAAGAGTTAGAAGAAAGAATTAGACAAATACGCAGGCTAAATGACGAAGCGCGGGTCACAGGTCTTTGGTGCCTGCTTATATTTTCCAGCGGGTTGCACGTTCTAGGACCTCAGGCCTTGCGGGAAATTCGTCAGATCGTTGCGGACTGCAAAGACTTTGACCCAGACAACGACGTTTATGAGGAACACGACTTTGGAGCAGTTGATTTTGGTGGGCATCGGATTTTTTGGAAGATTGATTACTACAACAAGTCGCTTTCTCAGGCATCCACTGATCCGGCCAACGAACGCGTGACGACTCGCGTCCTGACCATCATGTTAGCGGAAGAATACTAAAGGGCATGGAGGGAGCAACTTCAGAATACGCGATGAACCCAATCTTGCAGGGTGAATGTGATCGACTGTGTGGTCTCTATTCGATCCTGAACGCTTTAGTTTGGGCCGACCCCGACAGCTATCTTTATCGACAACAGCTCTTCGATTCTGGGTGCAGATATCTTGTTTCAAAGAAGAAGTTGGCTGCTGTTTTCGAAGAGGGAATGTCCACAAAACTTTGGCGTAAGCTGCTCCGCACCGTGCTTTATGATCATCAACGATTGATGGGGTATGGCCTAGAACAAACCACCCTTTTTTCAGAGCTAGACATTGAAGGCGACGGCTGGGTGCGAGTTCAGAAATTTTGCGCTAGCGGTGTTCCTGTCTTGTTACGCCTTAAAGGCGCATACGATCATTTCTCAGTGGTGACCCGTGTAACCAAAGGGCGCATAGAATTGTTCGACAGTGACGGCCAGCAGTATCTCCAACGGCGAGTATGTCGGCTTGAAGCAGGTGAGCCATCTGGGCGGTTTTGTGTTCACCCCGATAGCGTGATCGCACTGGTGAAAGGGTAGGTTCGGGTGAAGGCTACAATTTCTCGGGCAAATCAGTCACGTTGGCCTTCAAGAATTCCAATGGCTCAATGCCGAGCGCCGCAAGGATCACCAGCGTCTCAACGACATCCAGCCGTCGTTCACCTAGCTCATACTTACCAACGAATGAGGGGGGCTTGCCAAGGCGCTTCGCCACGTCTGCTTGAGACATGTCGTTCTGCTTCCTCAAATCTACGATTGCCCGAAGCAAATTAGTGTAAGCTTCTGAGCGGACAGTCCCCGCCATCGTGCATGTGCCTCCTCGACACATGCTGCTACCCCCGTTATAGGATTAACCCCAAAATGGGGGTAAAAATGTCGCTTTGGAGAAGGACCTAACATGGCTGAAACAATTATTGGAATTCTAGGGGCGCTGCTGTGTTTGGCATTTGCACTTTACTTGAGCCGGAAAGGTGTTCGGCACTTTAAGGATGGCCGTAAAATATTTGGAGGATTCATCGCGATCGTTTCAATTCAGTTTTTTGTGTTTCCCATTCTCATGATTATTACCTTGCTGGGGGAAAGTTGATGAGATTTTGCAACCTCTATGGGTCCCGAACAAAACCCACGCGCTCCGCAGCATATGTCGCCGCCGCAACAATAGCTTTTTCCGGTAGCGGCATACCTCCTGCCTTAGCGTTGACGCATACAGAAAGTGCGCCCGAAGCTCTCGCGCATGAATTGGACCTCGCTGCGCAACCCGAACTGGTTGGCAGTCCTCTCTTGCGCGGAGTTCATCTTGGCATGTCAGGCCTTGAGATCATTCAGGTATTATCGCGGGGTGGCTATGAATGTGACTTTGACTACGGTCCATCACTTGACACCGTAGTTTGTACCCGCCCCAAACCAATAGCTTCCGGCGGGACCAACTTGGGTGACCGCATCACAATTTCCAACAAGTGGAATCGATACGGCTATCGACGTGAAATTGATTTCGACTGCGGAGTTTTTGGAACATGCAGGCACGATCAGACCGCATTGACCCAACAACTCGTTGATCGCTTTAATATCAGCGAAGCTCGGCCAGTTTCTGAGACGGTATTTGGCGTTGCTAAGATTACCTACTGCGGCACAACACAACAAAATGTGGAACTTTGCGTTAAACCCGATGGTTCAATAATTCTGGGATGGACCCCTGATCCGGCAACTGATGAGTTAAATCTGGATTGACGGTCTCGGGGGCGACCATACTCGCGATCAAGAGGCAGCTCGAAGTCCTTTGAAAAATGTTTCCCTTGCTAACCAAGCCTCCACGTCTGAGCGTTGGTACTTCCTTTCGCCGTCATTGACTTCATAAACAGGTGGGGGGCCATCTGACTGATGATACAATCGGTCAAGATACGCTACCGAAACGTCCATTAGGTTGGCGGCCGCCGCTCTGCTCAGTAATTTTTCAAAATGGCTGCTTTGTAAATCGTGTTTCATTAATTGCCCCTGTCTAACGCGAAAATTGCGGCCCCAAAGTAGGACGGCTTAGCGTTAAAGCTTGAGGTTTGCTTAACTCAACGGGTCGAGCGAAAGCGTGGTGCAGTATGGTGTATTGTGGTAAGCAAAGATTACTTCTTGTCATTGCTCTTTTTGCCCAAAGTGCCGGTGATAACTTCGCCAATGGCATTCGCGGCAAACACTGCTGGGTCACGATCTACGTGCGCATACCTCGCGGTTGTCTGTGGCTGGCTGTGTCCGAGAAGCCTGCCGATGATCGGCAGAGAGACACCTTCTCCGACTGCGACACTGGCTGCTGTGTGGCGCAGATCATGAAGACGCACATCTTCTAGCTTTGCACGGTTGCAAATCCGTCCCCAAGGTTTCGATATATTGACCAAGCATTGCCCCTTGCGTTGACCTGGGAAAACGTACTTTGAATCTGGATCGCGGCTGTATTCTTGCTGGGACTGCAATAAGCGAACCGCATGCTCGCTCAGGTATAGCGTTTTGCGTCCTGTTTTGCTGTCTGGCAGAGCAATTGAACATGTTTCGAACGACACCCACGACCATTCACAGGTCAAAAGCTCGTTCTTTCTTGCACCAGTCAAAAGTAGCAAGGTGATCGCATTCGCCATATCAGGCCAAAGCGCATCTTCATCAATCAGCTCCCGCATTGCATCGCCAAGCCGTGAAAGCTCTGCAATGCTGAGAAACCGTTCGCGAGATTCCTCCTTGTTCTTTTTGATATAGCGGCAAGGGTTTGTGCCTTGGTCCCGCCATTCCCACATCTCCGAAAGAGTCATTAGCTTAGACAGCAAAGCCAGCACTCGATTTGCAGCGTATGGAGTTTTTGACATCGAACGATGAAAGCAATCTACGTCGGACTTTGAAATCTCGGTTACCAGCTTTGTCCCGAGAGCCGGTTTGATGAGATTGGACCAGTTCGACGAGTAGTCTCGGATGGTTGACGGTTTCTTCTCCAACAATTCACCAGTGCTGAACTTTTCCCAAACGTCACTAAGGCGAGGTGCATTGCGCAAAGCGAACTTATTGCCTTGTGGGTCTTCACCACGCTTTACCGCTGCAAGGATTTGCTGGGCGTGATCCCTTGCCGTATCCAACGGCACTTCACCATGGGTTCCAATGGTCATCCAGCGCTGTGTGGCTGTGCGTCCGCCACCATAAGCGCGATACTTGACCACATACCTCTTCTTGCCTGTAGGCAGAACCTTAACGCCAAACCCCGCGAGGTTCTGATCCCAAAGATACTTGGGCCTTCCCTCATCTGCGATAGCCGCATCAATGTTCTTTTTCGACAATTTCATCGAACTCTCCTAATTCCAAATTCTCTGGTAACAACCACGCAGCAACCACCCTGTGTGGTTTTGCGTGTTGCTTCATACTAAAGGAGATAATGAGAAATTCCAAAAACTACATATAATACAAAGTCTTATGGTGAGGTGTGGCAAGCTGTAGAAAAACGTAGAAATGGTCGAAGGGCTGACTACGAATCAGGGGGTCGGGGGTTCGAATCCTCCTCGGTCCGCCATTTCTTAAATTTTTGGATATTCAGGTTACATGTCGCTTTGGCGTCAATTGTGCTCTGATCTCGGTGCCTATGTCAGCTCTTATCGCAGCAATTCATAGCTGCCTTTGATCGCGCAATAATCTTTGTACTAGCTTGGACTCGAAAATCGTCGGTCACTAGGTCCGGCCCTTTTCAAACCTAAAGCGATCGCCGAAGATTCTTTGGGCATGATCCGCCTAGATGGATAAGATCGAAAAATTCAGTCTTTGTATAACCTGCTGGAAGGGTATTGGCTGAATCTGCTACAATTAAATAATATGAGCGTTTTAGAGGGTGCCTGCTGTGTCAGTTACGATCTCTGAGATCAGGGAAAGGTATGCGTAGAAGGGCCTAGATAACTCACTTAGATACGCAGCCCTTTTACAGTAGGGGCCTTGAAAGGCGCGTTTCCTGTCTCGTAGTTTCAATCTCTATCCTAATCGGGGCAGACGTAAATGTTGCCTCAATCCCTGCGCAATCTTTCGGCGCACTATCGCACATTATGACTTTGTGTCCTGTCAGTTGTTGAATGCGAAAGACGAGCGCTTGGTTATTTTGAATATGCGCGGCCTTTGCACTATCCAGTGTCATCACATCGCTATAGACCAAAACCGGCAGTTCAGCGTTTGGATCAAGCTTGATAAGCGCGGCTGCGACGGTGCGGGTTTCGGCCTGCCAAGGGCGATAGATCGTGTATTGGTAGAACGTCACGAGCAGATAGCTCAGCACCACCAGAAGAGACAGATTGCGCATGAGCCGCCCGCCTAGATCCGAATTTTTGCTGAGAATAGCCGTGGCGCGCACAACGATCACCGCGTAAAAAACCCATGCAAATATGAAGGCGCGGGGGGGGACTTGCACGCCTATTTTCACGGTTTGCAGCACTACGAGCGCCATTCCTGCCCATAGGCCTGCATGGAGGTATAGTGCTTCGCGTGGTGCGTAGCTCAGCATCACCACTGTCGAGAAGAATAGCAGGCCAAGGTGAAAAGTAGCGGCAGGTGCAAAGTTGTACGAGGTCGTCACCATCAGCGTCTTGAGCGTTTGGACCAAGATCGGAAGGTTCGCGACCATGCCAGCAACATCATGTGCAGGGGTGGCTTTGCGCCAATCGTCTAGTGGCACACCGAAAACGCCATGGACCTGCCAGTTCAACGTGTAGGTGACCAAAATCGCAACAGCAAAGCTGAGCACGAACAAGGTCATCAATCCGGTCAAATCACGCAGGGAGCGATCCTGTGTCCGCACCAGACATACAGCCAACAGAAGAAGTGGGTATGTTGTGTAGGCCATGAAGGTGAGAATAACGAAAACCGGCAGTAAGGCGCGATGACTGCGTTGCGACAACCGGCACCCCAGCACCGCGTAGAGAGTGACAATGGCAAGGCCCGGAATGAGAGTGTTGAACCATAGGGAAATAAGGGTTGCTGGCGTCGATGCCACTATGAACAGCGCAAGCACGGTAACAAACCACGGTTGGCCATTGCGGCCCATTGCGGTCACCGCAATCGAGGCCGCGAGAATTGCCCATAACGCTTGATAAACCGCGAAATTAAACCATGCGGGTGTGATGATGCCGCGTAGGTGCCAGAGGTAGTTGATCCAGCGGCCCTCGTGCAGCGTCTTGCCCCAGAACCAATGCGCTTCACCGAACAGGGCAGGGTAATCATCGTGGCGAATGATCGGATCCAAAAGGTTCGGCAATGACATGATGCAGACTGCCAGCAAGGTGATAGCAACCACACGCCACAGGGGCAGCGCGACAGGATTGCCTGCGACACTCCCTTTTTGCGTGTCGTTATACCCTGAGAAATCTGCTGTGAGGGTCACGCAACACCTGTCTTGCGTGTGGCGCGTGCGGCAAGGAATTTGGCGCGGGCCTGCGCGATCTGCGTCACTGTGCTACGCGGAAGGCGCGATACGACTGAACGGCGGAGTTTCCAGAGCATGTCGCCACCGTTCTGCACCGCCTTACCTGCTGGTACTTTGTGTTTGATGATGGACTGTGGCAGCCCTTCAAGGCCCGCATCGTTCACATAAAGCACGGCGTTGTAGCGGTACCAGGGCTCAATCTCTGGGGTGTTGGACAGATGCGGACGTATACAGTCATAAGCGGTGTAGCCACGCGCAGCGAACAGGTCCTGCCAGAACGACAGCGGTTGCTCGTTGACGTGGAATTCACCACCTTGTCCGGTGACTGCGGCGGAAAACAACACGCGATCGGATGCCCGTGTAAGGCTGTCGACCAATGTCTCGGATGCGGAGGTGGGCAGGTGCTCTCCGACCTCGAGGCTTTGTGCGAGATCAAAGCGGCGGTCTGTAAACACCGGCGTGGTCAGGTCCGCTGCCATAAAGTTTTCGCGTGGCACAGCCAGCTGATCGCGGTTCACATAATCACCATCAACGGCAAGCACGTCTTCTACTCCCGCTTTGCGCCATTCATCCAGCCAGACACCGCGGCCTGAGCCCAGATCAAGGACGGATGCAGGTTTAAGCAACGGGTTCAGCAGTCCAAGCAAATGTTGTGCAGAGCTGCGCGCGCCTTTGTCGATGTAGTCGAAAAATGTATCGGAATAAATATGTGACATGAGAAGCGTGCTTTCAGGTTGCGGGGTTTGAAAAGACCCACAGGGTCATGAGGATGAAGTTCTGGACCGGCAAGATCACAGCGGCCAAAGCTGCAGCGATCCAGGGGTCAAGCAGCAGATATGGTGCGACGATCCCGGTGATCAGCGCGGATGTGATAAACCCGCCAGCGATCATTGTGCCAAACCGGACCATTTGCGCACCATCGTTGAGTTGGCGTTGAAACGTCAGTCGGGTTTGACCAGCATATTGAACAAGCACCGCGATGCCAAAGGCCAGCGCGTTTGCGGCGCCTTGTGCCAGTCCCGCGCGCAAGAACAGCACGTAAAGCACCACATAGAATGCGGCGACGCCTACACCCACCAGCGCAAAGCGCGATATCCGACCCATGCGTGTCATATCCTCAGACGACCCGGCGCAGCGGTACCATTTCGGCGCTGCACGTATCTTCGGAGACGAAATAGAGCGGACGGTTCTTTGCCTCGACATACAGGCGACCAATGTATTCGCCTAAGATGCCCAGTGTGAGCAGTTGCACACCTGAGAACAGGCTAATCACCAACACCACCGACGCCCACCCCGGCGCGGTCTGGTACACGATGAGGGAGTGAACGACGTAGACCATCATCAGTGCGGAAAAACCCAGACTGGCGAATGACATGCGTGTGGCAAACTTGAGCGGTTTGGTGGAGAAGGCGGTCATTGCATCAACGGCAAAGCGGACCATCTTGCGCAGGGGATATTTTGTCTCGCCCAACTCGCGCGGTGCGCGGGTGTATTCGATCCCGATCTGGCGAAAGCCTGCCCAGGCGAACATGCCGCGTACAAAACGCGCGCGCTCCGACATGGACAATACAGCATCCAATGCTTTGCGGCTTACAAGGCGGAAATCGCCGGTATCGCGGGGGATATCAATGTCGGACATGGCGTTGAGCGCGCGGTAGAAGACCCAGGCGGTTGCGCGCTTGAAGACGGTTTCGCCCTGCCGCTCGCTCCGCCGTCCATAGACCACGTCATATCCACGGTCCATCATGCCCATCATATCGCCAAGCAGTTCCGGGGGATCCTGTAGATCAGCATCTAGCATGAATATCCGCTCGCCCTGTGCGGCCTCTAAGCCTGCGGTCAGTGCAATTTGATGGCCACGGTTGGCAGAAAGCTTGATGCCCCGTACACAAGCACGGGTGGCGCAAACCGCTTCGATCGCGGCCCATGTGGCATCAGTAGAGCCATCGTCCACTAACAAAATCTCGGCGCGGTCACCGTATGGGGCAATCACATCCGACAGACGCGCGGCCAAGCCCGGAATAGAGGCTTCTTCGTTCATACAGGGCACAACCACGGAGATTAGCATAATAGCCACCTTGTCATTCATTCAAATTCACCAACAGGACTAGGAGCAGAATGTGTCCAGATTGTGGGCAAGATTAGGTGGTTTTTAGAAACAACTGTTGCGATATCGAAAACAGCCAGAAATCTGAGGACTCGAGCAGTATGATCTCATTTGGATATCTTCTTCCTGGAAAACCTGAAGCACGCTGAACGATCTATCTTCGGTCCGGTATTCATCTAGACTCAGATATGCTGGTAGCAGGGCTGCGTATCATGCAACAAACAGGAACAATCGACCAATAAAAATGTGCTGGATCATTTTGCGCGATGGAATTTGTGGCGCGGTATCAAAAGTTGAAATTGAGGGTATGGCCGAAAGTACTAGCGCGTTGCGTGTTGATTTTGTGAACGGGGCAGTTGGGCACCGGCTTCGGTTTGGTGGTGGTCGGGGGCAGGCGCTGCCAAAGGCGATGGGGTTGCGTGCCGGTAAAACGCCCATGATCGTCGATGCAACCGCCGGACTGGGGCGGGATGCTTTCCTGCTTGCATCACTTGGCGCAGAGGTCACCCTGATCGAGCGGTCGGCGCAAATGCATGCGTTGCTTGCGGATGGATTGGCGCGTGCCGCACAGGAGGGGGGGGTAATCTCCGAGATCGTAGGGCGGATGACCCTCTTGCACGGTGATGCAAAGCAATTATTGCCCAAACTGCCCGCTGATGCGATCCTGATTGACCCTATGCATCCGCCGCGAAAAAGCTCTGCTTTGGTTAAACGCGAACTGCGGCAAGTTCGCGATATTGTCGGGACCGATGACGATGCTGCAGATTTGGTGCGTGTGGCACTGGATCATGCGCGCAAACGTGTCGTGCTGAAGTGGCCCGCAAAGGCAGACCCGATTGCGGGCGTGCGCGCGTGTTCACATACAATTGCCGGGAAATCGACGCGCTATGACGTCTTTATGATTGCGTAGTTTTTAGCTTGAAGTGCGGCGCTAAACAATGGGGCCTCAAGTTGGCAAGATAGCGTTGATGGAAATTTTGTTGCTCTATCCCCCGATCGCCAGAGGAGCGGGGGATAGAGTTTGTCTCGGAAAAAGCGTGATTAACTCACCCTTCGCGTTCCAACTTTTTGCGCGCCAATTTGCGCGCACGGCGGATCGCTTCAGCTTTGTTGCGTGCTTTTTTCTCGGACGGTTTCTCGAAATGTTGCTTGAGCTTCATTTCACGAAATACGCCTTCACGCTGTAGCTTTTTCTTCAGGGCACGAAGCGCCTGATCGACGTTGTTGTCACGAACACTAACCTGCATGTGGTTTTCACCACCTTTCTAGATAAAAGTTGCAATGAGTTGCAGGAAGCTGCCTCATAGCAATGCAATGCCAACTTGTCGAGTCTGCTTTTGCGGGCGACGAAGGCAGATTTTGCTGCGTACTAGTCTGTTGGTGTCTGGCAAACTTTGAGCAGCACTCCGGCACACAATCGCTGCTTTGACCTAGTCGTTTTGGACGTCTGCGGGGCCCAAGGCCCCTTGGATTTTTTTCGCCAGAGTCTCGACAAAAGGTTCCTGAAGCATGGTCAGGTGGCCACCTGGAACGTTGATCACCTGAAATCCAGCCTGCGCTACGGATGCCCAACCAAGCCCGTTAACTTTGACTTCATCAGTGTCAAACACACTCCCCTTGGAGCGGAAGATCGTGAGGGGGATGTCGATGGGTTGCGGTGTGTAGTTCTGGACCGCCATTTCGTTGGCAGCGATAAACTCGAAGACGGTGCGCGGCACTTGTGTTTTGTCCGGCTCGGCGGTGTCGTTGATCTGGCGCACGGCAAGTTTGGTGCGCCAGTTGTGGATGCGGTTTTTCACCACCACCAGCGGATAGCCCCATCCGGCATAGCGTGCGCGCGTCGCATAGGCGCTAACCTTTTTGATACCTGTGACGCCTGAAATACCGTCCGGACCGGTTGCGTCGAAAAACGCAAGCATGCCAACTTCGCGGCCACTGTCCCTGAGTTGTCGTGCAAGCTCGAAGGCGATGTAGCTGCCCAATGATGCGGCCATCAGGTGGATAGGACCTTCGGGCTGATAGTCGTTGATCGCTTTGCAATATCTGCTGGCCGTGAACTCGACGCCGGTTGGCGTGTCCTCGTTCATGGAGCCGATGGAGATGCCGATGACGGGCTGGTCACGTCCTAGGTGCTGGGCGAGTGGGCGAAAATACTCCTCGTTGGCACCCAGAATATGGATGGCAAATACAGGCGCTTTGTGACCGTCCGGCTGGATCGGAACAATGTTCTCGGCTGTATCGCCCTCCGCCCGAAGAACGTGTGACAGGGCGCGCGGTGACGGGTTGTCGTGAAAATCGACAAAACCAAGCTTTTTACCGGTCGCGATCTCGATCCGGCCAATGAACTCGATCGACAGCAATGAGTGCCCGCCCAGATCGAAAAAGCTCTGATCGGGTTCGACTTGGGTCAGGTTGAGCACCTCTGCCATCTCCAAGCAGATTTGCGCGACAAGTGCGCTGGCCTCTGAAGCGTCTTGTGTATTGGGCGTATGCGCGCGGGCCGGAGCAGGCAGGGCGGCGCGGTCAATCTTCTGGTTCGGGGTGCGGGGAAATTCCGTCAGATGTACCAGTGCGGGGCGCATGTAGGTCGGCAACTTTGCAGCAACCGCTCTGGCAAGCGTCGCCATATCCGGCTGATCTGTACAGGCGATCCAAGCGACAAGTTGTGCAGATGCCATATCTTTGTCCAGAACACCGCAAAGCACTTCGGCGGTCGCAACACAGTCTTGCACCGTACGCTCGATATGGCCCAGTTCAATGCGATGGCCGCGCACTTTGATCTGCCGATCCTGTCGGCCCAGAAACCTGAGGTTCCCGTCCGCGAGCCACTGGGCACGATCACCGGTACGGTAAACCCTACCCGTCTGAGCAAGGGCGTTTGGCCTGAACACCTTTGCCGTTTCATGCGGCAGACCGATATATCCGCGTGAGACAGCCGGACCACCAATGACCAATTCACCAACAGCACCTTTGGGTGCAAGGCTGCCGTCGGATGCCAGAATATAAGCGCGCGCATGCGCCGTTGGTCGCCCGATTGGGACTTCCTCATATGCCTGCCCCGATGTCGGTTCAAACAAAGTGCAGGTTATTGTCGTTTCGGTCGGGCCATACCCGTTGAGCCACCGCGGCCCAAGTGCAAGGGCCTGCCATTGGGCCAATACCTGCGGCGGAATGCGCTCTCCACCGACAACAACCAAGCGGACGCAGGTGGGCAAAGAACGCCCGCTTGTCTGTAAATATCCCGTCAATACTGTCCAGAATGCCGTCGGAATATTGAGTAAAGTGATCGCCTCACGCTCGACTTTATCCAGAAAGGTGGATGCCGATTGCGCCATTTCTTCATCGCGCAGCACGACCGTTGCACCCGCCATAAGGGCAGTGAAAATCTCTTCGATAGCCACGTCAAACGACAGGCCTGCAAATTGCAGGCATCTGTCCTTCGGGGTGGTGCCAAAAGCGGTCGTCAGCGCCCCAAGATGGGCCAGCAGGTTACCGCGTGAAACCTCAACACCCTTCGGCGTTCCGGTGGAGCCTGAGGTGTAGATGACGTAGGCCAGCTCATTTGTGTTGTCATCAGGACAAGGCAGGGGCTGCATGCCCGCGTCCGTCTGAATAGTCCCTTCACTCATACTCTCAATGCGCCCGTCCCGCACCGTTATTTCAGCAGCACTATTGGTGATCATATGGGCCTGCACCGCATCAGGATGTGCGGGGTCTACGGGCATAAAGGCTGCACCGGTTTTTAACGTCGCAATAACGGCGACCACAAAATCAAAAGATCGCGCAAGATTTACGGCAACAATTGTACCGGCCTGCGCGCCATCTGCCGCCAGAGCGTTTGCCATCTTGTCCGTGCGGTGATCCAACTGCGCGAAGGTGAGTGCCTCGTCCTGTCCGATATGCTCAAGGGCCACGGCGTCCGGCGCGCTCTCGACGACCTGCCTGAATTTTCGCACCAGACAGGTGCCAACCGCATCCAAGGATGTATCGGGTTCTGCCCATTCCAGCAGCGTCTGACGCTCGCTATCGCCGAGCATATCGATGTCGGCAATTCTGGTGTCCGCGTCGGCGCGAGAGAGACGTTCCAATAGTTGCACCAGATTTTCAAACATACGGTCTGCCATGTCGGGTGCGACGATGGAGGGATCGTATTCGAACAGGATCTTGATCGCATCTTCCGCATAGACCGAGAGCATCAGAGGCATACCCCCTTCTTCGCGAAGCTCGATCTTTTCGACGTTCTGTGCAAGGCTTTCGCCGAACACAAGTTGCTCCATGCCAGCGTTTTCAAACATGACGGCAGTTTCGAACAAGCGCTTCGCGCCATGCAGGCCGGTGGCACGCCGGATCAGTTCAGCGGGCGTCTGCTCGAACGGACGCAGGGCCAGCATATGTTTGCGCAGCGGCTTGAGCATGCCCGACACAGTGAGGTCATGATCAAGCGTCACGCAGGTGGGCAGCGTGTTTATCAAACAGCCGATAGTGTCTTGGCAATTGGCGAAGGCATGGCGACCTGATCGCACGCCGCCGAACGTCACCGTCTCGACGCCCTGCCACCGTGCCAGAAGCAGGCCCCAAGCTCCCTGAACAATGTTGGCAAGCGTCGCATCGCATTTTTCGGCGACCTGCCTCAGGTTTGTACTTTGATCGACAGACAAGGTGCGTGTAATCTGCCGCTTGTGCTTTGCATCCGGTTCAAGGCTGCCGAGACCGGGCAACGTAAGCGTGCCGGTATCCTCGGACTTTGCAAGATATGCGGCGAAATACTGTGCCGCGTCTTCAGCGTTCGGCACTTTGTCCGTCATGGTAGTACAGAAAGCGCTGAACGAAACTGTGTCGCTGGTTTCAGGTTGAAGCTGACCAGTTTTCAGGAAATCCAAAAGCGCGCGTGTCAGTTGCACCATGCTGCGTCCGTCTACGATCGCATGATGAAAAGTCAGGACCAATACGGGCTGTGCAGTGTCCCACGCAAGAAGACGGGCGCGCCATAGGACACTACCGTCCAATGCAAAACCATGTTGGCGATCTTCTGTCAGAAACGTCTCAATCTGTTGGTGCCGCGACGCCTCTAGCGCATCAGCATTATTGCGAACCTCAAAAGGCAGGGTATGCAACTCTTCGACTTTTTGCCGCAAACGCCCTGTTTCGTCCTGCCTGATGATCAAACGGAGCGCATCATAGCGCTGGGCGAGGGCGTCCAGCCCTGCGCGAATTTGCTTTGTTGTCACGGGGTCGTTGCCGAACTGTACGACGATCTGCTCTACGTTGACCCAAGGACGCGCTGAGAGGCCACTCTCTGAGAGCAGAGCGGCCTGTATCGGGGTTACGGCGAATTCTGGTCCAGGCTGGAATGCCAACTTTGTCTTCCGGTCTTAATTGCTTTGTAATCAATACGTCGTCATGCATGTGCATAATGGCACAGTTCCGGTCAATCGTTAAGGCCGCACCTGCGCCGGTCATGCCGGTTTTGCTCAAATGGTCGGCGATCCGTGTTTATCCGAGCCACGTTGCGTAATCACTCACCAATAAATGGCGGGGCGCGGTGTCTTCTTCCACTTGCGTAAAGCGTCCGATTGGCTCACGAAAGAGGTTATCGGTGACGTCATCGTTCACCGTTGACACTTCCCCGATGAGCACATCACCGCCCTCTCCCCAAAAGGCATGCCAATCGCCGGGCATCAACGTCACACTTTCGCCGGGCCCAAGAGTGATCTTTTCACCGGCACTGTAGTGGCGCACGATTCCGTCACACAGCACTGTGCCGCCAGCGTTCTCGTCAAAATTCCCGTCGGGGTCAGAGCCAAAAAGCTCGACCACCAGCATGGCACCCCCGCGATTGATGATATCTTCTGCCTTTTGCACATGCGTGTGCATCGGGCTAAGCTGATCCTGCCGGGATATCAGCAGTTTTTCTGCATAACACATGCCCCCGCCACGGCGCAGATCGTTCAGACGCCCATTGCGCAACGTGAAAAGGAACAGTCCCATCTTGTCAAAACGTCCTTCGCCGTAGTCCGTAATGTCCCAACCGCAGCCCGCCGACACAAGGGGCTGCGCGCGCGCCGCGTTGGCTTTGAATTCGGACGGGGTCCAATAGGCAAAGGGCGGCAGGGAAAAGCCGAAGGAGCGGATCATTTCATCCCCGTGCTGCATGATGGTGTTGATGTGCGAGCGTTTCATTCTGAACCTGTGATGTTGGCTGGTGCGCCTTTAGCTGAGCATTATGGTTTCTGGTATCAGGAAAGACCTGCGTTTGATTTGAGCAGAAATTGCGACCAGATTGGCCCGCAGGCGGCCCCGATTTCGCGAGCTTTGCGACCCATCTCACCGGCTTCGACCTTTGGTGGGATCAGCCCGCGCGTGTCCTGATTGGCAATATATCTGCGGATACGCTCGACCAGTGTGTGTTTGACGTTCGGGGGCAAGCTGCCGTCGATCATCACGGCTTCAAAATCAATGACGGCACAGGTCGACAGCGCCGCCTTCGCCAGCTCTTGCGCGGTTTGCCTGATCCACGGTTCGACATAGCGCTCATAAGGGCTCCAGTCGTCACTGTTCCACAGACCGCTTGGATCAAGGCCGACTTCGGACAGGCGCGCTTCAAGCAGGTGAATGGAAGCGATGTCGATCAATTGGCGGCTTTCTCCGTTTGGCCCGACGCTACGCAGCGAACCAAGCGCGCCTGCGTTGCCCTGATGGCCCTCAAAGACGGAGTGGTTCAAAACGATGCCACCACCGACAAATGCGGCTACAAAGAAATAGGCATAGTCGCGAAATTCCTTGCCACGGCCATAGATATGCTCGGCCCTACAGGCTGCTGTCGCATCGTTGACGATATGCACAGGCAAAGCAGAGAAATGCGCGATCTCTTCGTGAAAATTGGTGTCTTTCCAAGCGGAGAACTCTTCGGCACTTGCACCGACCATCTCGTGCCAGTTCCACAATTCGAACGGCGCGGCGATGCCGATGCCACAAATGCGATCCCGCAATGCCTCGGGCAGGGTGCCGGTCAATTCGGCGCAGCCTTGTTCGATAAACGCGAATACATCGGCAGGTAGGGGATAGGGAAAATGAGTTGACCGCTCATCGCGCACGGTGCCAAGGAAATCCATCAGCACGACCTTGGCACTTCGCCGACCGATATTCACCCCCAGCGAAAATGCACCATCTGCTGCCAATTTCATCGGGACGGAGGGTTTGCCGACTTTGCCACGCACCGGCGTGCCGCGTTCCAGCAGTCCGTCTTTTTCAAGCTTGCGAAGGATGACGGAGACAGTCTGTGGTGACAGGCCAGCGACCCGCGCCAGATCGCTTCCCGGCATGGCGCCATAACGCTGTAGCATGGAGAGCAGCAAACGTTCGTTATGGTCGCGTAAACCGCGTTGGTTCAAGCCACCGGTGAGCGTTCTGATTTTCGACCCGTCCATGTCCATAGGCCTTACACGCAAACTACGTTGGGTAAAACATTACAGATTGGATTAATAAATCAAGTTTATTTATTTATTGACGTGTGGGAAGGAATCGCCCTATTCAAGGGTAATTCCGCATTTTGTGGAGCATGGATCCGATCAATCGGACAACGTCTGGGAGGACTTTATGAAGAATTTACTAGCAACAACGACTCTTGCGCTGACCGCAATGACCGGTGCTGCGATGGCTGACGGCCACGCAATCACCGCTTGCTTGATCACAAAAACCGATACAAACCCGTTCTTCGTAAAGATGAAAGAGGGTGCAGAGGCCAAAGCGGAAGAACTGGGCGTGACGCTCAAATCCTTCGCCGGTAAGGTTGATGGTGATCATGAAACACAAGTTGCCGCGATTGAGACCTGCATTGCTGATGGCGCGAAGGGTATCCTTTTGACCGCATCCGATACATCGTCGATCGTCTCCTCAGTACAGCAGGCGCGTGATGCCGGTCTGGTCGTCATTGCCCTCGACACGCCGCTTTCCCCAATTGACGCGGCGGACGCTACATTCGCCACTGACAACTTTCTTGCGGGGGAACTGATCGGCAAATGGGCCGCAGCCACGCTCGGTGATGAGGCTGCAAATGCCAAAATCGCGATGCTGGATCTTGCTGTGTCGCAACCCACCGTTGGCGTTCTGCGGGATCAGGGCTTTTTGCAGGGGTTTGGCATTGATCTGGGCGATCCCACAAAATGGGGCGATGAGACGGATCCGCGCATCATCGGCAACGACGTAACAGCAGGCAACGAAGAGGGTGGCCGCAAGGCGATGGAGAACCTTCTCGCGACCGATCCCGAGATCAATGTGGTCTATACCATTAATGAACCCGCAGCCGCCGGTGCCTATGAGGCGCTCAAGTCTATCGGTCGCGAGAATGACGTGCTGATCGTATCGGTCGATGGTGGCTGCCCCGGTATTGAGAACATCAAGGATGGCGTCATCGGTGCCACTTCCCAGCAATATCCGCTGCTGATGGCCTCTAAAGGTATCGAGGCAATTGAAGCATGGGCCAAAGACGGCACCAAACCGGAGCCGACACCGGGCAAAGACTTTTTTGACACAGGTGTGGCATTGGTCACCGACAAGCCGGTGGAAGGGGTCGATAGCATCGACACCGCTGAGGGTACAAAGCTCTGCTGGGGCTAAAGACAAACAACCATCAATTGGCCTAGAATATTAAAAAGGGGCGGCGTTGTTCGCCCCTTTTCGCTAAATCGGGAGGGGGAATACGATGTCAGACGTCGATACCAAAAATGACGGGGTCGCCAAGTTTGATGACCCGCACCGCGGGTTCATGGGGACCTTACAACATCTGCTCCATACCAACCCCGCGCTTGTTCCACTTATTGTACTGGTCGCATCCGTGGTGGTGTTCGGCCTGTTGCTCGGGTCTAAATTCTTTTCGCCCTTCGCACTGACGCTCATTCTTCAGCAGGTACAGATCGTTGGTATCGTTGCCGCGGCCCAATCGCTCATCATCCTGACGGCAGGTATTGATTTGAGTGTGGGCGCGATTGCCGTGATCTCGTCCGTTGTGATGGGGCAGTTTACGTTCCGGTATGGCATACCGGTCGAGGTTGCGGTGGCCTGCGGGCTGATTGCGGGCACGGCGATTGGCTACCTGAACGGCTGGCTTGTGGCAGTGATGAAACTGCCGCCGTTTATCGTGACCCTTGGCATGTGGCAGATCGTGCTCGCGGCCAATTTTCTGTATTCCTCCAATGAAACGATCCGCAGTCAGGAGATCGCGGAGAACGCGCCGCTGCTGCAATTGCTGGGGGCGAAATTTAATATCGGTGGGGCTGTTTTTACCGTGGGTGTGCTGTTTCTAGTGCTGCTGGTAATCCTGCTCGCTTATGTTCTGCGCCACACCGCGTGGGGGAGGCACGTCTATGCCGTGGGCGATGATCCTGAAGCAGCGGAGCTTTCGGGTGTGAACGTCAAGCGTACCATCATCTCCGTCTATGCTGTCGCAGGTTTGATATGTGGCGTTGCGGGATGGGCGCTCATCGGGCGGATCGGTTCGGTTTCTCCGACCTCAGGTCAGCTTCTGAATATCGAGAGCATCACAGCGGTCGTGATTGGTGGTATCTCATTGTTCGGTGGACGCGGCTCCATCCTGGGTACGTTTTTTGGCGCGCTTATTGTGGGTGTATTTACCTTGGGTCTGCGCCTGATGGGGGCTGACGCGCAATGGACCTATCTGCTCATCGGGGTGCTTATCATTGCCGCTGTGGCGGTCGATCAATGGATCAGAAAGGTGGCAGCATGATGGAACCGATCCTGAAAGGCCGCGGCCTTGTAAAACGCTACGGCAAGGTGACGGCACTTGATCATTGCGACTTTGATTTGATGCCGGGTGAGATTTTGGCAGTGATTGGCGATAACGGTGCCGGCAAATCCTCCCTGATCAAGGCGGTCTCCGGTGCTGTGGTTCCTGATGAAGGGAAAGTGTACCTTGAGGGAAAAGAGATCAAATTCCGCTCTCCCATTCAGGCGCGGGAGGCGGGGATCGAGACGGTGTATCAAACCCTCGCCATGTCGCCTGCGTTGTCGATTGCCGACAATATGTTTATGGGCCGCGAAATTCGCAGGCCCGGCATCAGGGGAACGATTTTTCGACAGCTTGACCGCCCCCGTATGGAGCAGATGGC
This sequence comes from Sulfitobacter sp., assembly GCA_049670485.1. Lineage (GTDB taxonomy): Bacteria > Pseudomonadota > Alphaproteobacteria > Rhodobacterales > Rhodobacteraceae > Sulfitobacter. The sequence continues at coordinate 1,288 of JBATTJ010000077.1, read as the reverse complement.
ACGCGATAAACTAACCGAACTTGGGCTCATGACGATCCAGAACATCAATCAGGCGGTTGAGACGCTTTCGGGTGGGCAGCGACAAGGTGTAGCAGTCGCACGTGCTGCTGCGTTCGGATCGAAGGTCATCATTCTGGATGAGCCGACTGCCGCACTCGGCGTCAAGGAATCGCGCAAGGTGCTTGAGCTTATTCAGGACGTGAAATCACGGGGTATCCCGATCATCCTGATCAGCCACAACATGCCGCATGTGTTCGAGGTTGCTGACCGCATTCACATCCACCGGCTGGGCAAGCGTCTGTGCGTGATCAATCCCAAAGACTATACCATGTCGGATGCGGTCGCCTTTATGACTGGCGCAAAAGAGGCACCCGTTGAGGCGATCAGCGCTTGATCGACCTCGAAGGTATAGTCACAAAGCTGAACGCCCTGCCGCTCCACAACGGGCGGCGGATCATTGCAATCGCGGGCGCTCCGGCAAGTGGTAAGTCCACGCTGGCCCATGCTCTGCATTTGCAGATGTCGGGATCGTGCGTATTGCCGATGGACGGTTTCCACCGCAGCAATGAAGACCTTGAAGCGCACGGCCTGCTGTCACGCAAAGGTGCGCCAGAAACATTCGATGTGGTGGGCTTCACCGCCATCATCAAAGCAGTGCGCTCGCAAACTGCAATTTCGGTCCCGACCTTTGACCGTACTAATGATTGTGTCGTCTCTGCAGGTGCTAGTATCGGGGCAGCAGATACAACCGTTCTGGTAGAGGGCAATTACCTCTTGCTGGATGAGGCGCCATGGCGGGATCTCGCGCACCTGTGGGACTACAGCATTTTGCTCGAGACGCCGATGGAAGAGTTGCAAAAGCGGCTTGTCGCGCGGTGGCTGACATATGGGCATGAGATGGAGGGGGCCACCCGACGGGCGGAGGCGAACGACCTGCCGAACGCGAGACGGATGATGCAGCACGCTTTGTCTGCGGATTTGGTGGTCCGGTCCACAGGGTAGGGGATGCTCGAAAATTAAGGCGGCCTGCTTGGTCGGCCTCGAAACCTCCATTAAACGCAAAGGTGTATTTGACCTTGCCGACGGCGTGCTATCTTGTCTGCAGTAGACGGAGATGTATTTTCATGCGCCATTTGATCCCCTTGTTTTTGACTGCCACGATGCTGTCGCTGCTCCTGTCAGGGACTGCGATCGCCCAAGGCGGGCCAGCCGCTGTAGGGGTGCAACCGGTCGAGATGCGCGCACTCTCCGAAACGGTCCCTGTCTTTGCAGAGATTGTAACGGCCCG
>JBATTJ010000076.1:0-43113 GCA_049670485.1 Sulfitobacter sp. | reverse complement strand
AGCGTCGGCTTGTCTCTGGTTCTTGGCTTCTAAGAACAGAGTGGAAAGTTGCAGGGCGGTTTGTTCCCTCGTACCACTCTGCAACCGACTGACAATGAAAGGATGGGGAAACCCATCCTTTTTTCTTTGGGAGGAGAGGACAATGCAGGTATCAACGCACATACTGCGGCTCGATGACTGACTGGAATACCTTCAGGCATCTATCATAACGGGTTAAAATGCACGCCCAATACTTCAAACGTCCAAATCTGATCTCGATCCGGTTTCGTCGTTTGTATCTTCGTTTGTCTTATATACTGGCTTTGTCGCGCAACTTTCGGCCTAGAATGAACGGCATTAGCCACATATTTATAATATCTTAACGAAAGCAGTCCGCGTCATAGCCACGATCCCCCGGTATCCGCGCAGCTGCGGGAAGACTGCTCACGAGGCACGTACACCGATATGGTCGCTAACGTGCCAACCAGTCATCGACACATAGCACACTGTGGCTTTCAGGAAATACCACCGAAGCCGCACCATTGATCTTCGCTCAGCCAAAATAGATGACCCATGAACCCCCTGTAATTTGCAAGTTTGAAGCATCTCGCCATAACAGCATCAACCTAAATTAATGGATCCTGAGCCCAGCTTACCGTTTTTCTAAACCCCAACAGCGTATTGCGGATTTCCCGTTACCGAGCTTGTGCTCATGTTCAGCCCCTCAGGGTGATCATAGTACGCAAATTTATCTAAGTGTCAGCTACTTACGATATGCCGTGAAGGCCCCAAGGCAGATTTTGCCTTGGGGAATTTCGCAGGGCCGACTATTTATTAGGAAATGTCGAAGCTTTGGTGGTCAGATTGACAGCTCCCCTCGGACGCGCCAGAAAATTCAACAACGGACCTGCGATAAACAGGGAAGAGGCTGTGGCGATCACCACTCCTGTGATCAGCGGCAAAGCGAAAGTCGCCACGGTGGGACCGCCCCATATCCCCATGGGCACAATGGCCAGAAGCGTCGTGGCGGAGGTGAAGATACATCGTGCCAGCACCTGATTAAGACTGGTGTCGATGACCTCTGACAATGGCCTGTCGCCTCCTTGGGCCAGTGTTTCGCGAATGCGGTCATAGACGACAACCTTGTCATTCACAGAATAGCCGATCAGGGTCAGCAGGGCTACAATGGTCGTCAGGTTCACCTCCCACCCCATCAACGCAATGACGCCAAACGTCTTGGTGACATCCAGAAACATCACCACGATTGCACTGGCCGCGAAATGCCACTCGAACCGCGCCCAGATATAGAACAACATACCAAGCACCGCGAGGCCAAGCGCCAGCAAGCCGGTCATGGCAAGCTCACCGCTTACGGTTGGCCCTACCAAATCAATCTGCGTGAATATTGCCTGCGGTATGATGCTTGTCACGGCCTGCTCCACGGCTGTTACGGTTGCCTGACTGGCATCCCCCTGAATACGGATCAGGGCTTCGGTTTGGTCATCGAACGCTTGCAGGCTCGCATCGCCCGATACTTGCGTGGCAAGGACGCTGCGCAATTGCGGTAAAGGCACGGGCGTGTCGGCGCGCAAGACCATCTGCACCCCACCTGTAAAATCAATGCCAAGGGTCAGGCTAGGGAAAATCAAAGCGCCAAGTGCGCCTACCGACAGGACGGCCGAAACCATCATCGCCAGCAGTCCGCGGCGCATGAACGAAAAGGCACCCGGTGCGGGCACTGTCCCGACCAAGGGCGCAATATCCAACCGTGCAGGTTTGCGCGCCCGCACCACGGTTTCCATCACAAAGCGCATCAGGACCACGGCGGTAAACATCGAGATTATAATGCCCAGGGTCATGGTGACAGCGAAACCCCGTATTGGCCCTGCACCAAACAGGAACAGCAGGACCATCGCCAGCAGCGTTGTGATGTTTGCGTCAAAGATGGTGGCCCATGCTTGACCGTAGCCTTTTGTGAGGGCCTTGATAGCAACAGAGCCGGTGCGGGTCTGTTCGCGGATGCGGCTGAAAATCAGGATGTTACTGTCTACCGCAATACCGAGGCACAGGATGATGCCCGCGATACCCGGTAAGGTGAGCGTTGCCCCAAGCAGCCCCATCGCCGTGAGGGTCAGCATCACGTTGAGCGCGAGAAAGCCGCTCGCCAGCAGCCCCCAACCGCCATAAAGACCCACCATCATCGCTACTACAAGGGCCAGTCCCGCCGCACCTGTCACAAGACCCGAACGGATTGAATCGCTGCCAAGAGAGGCACCCACGCTGCGCTCCTCAATCACGTCAAGCGAGGTAGGCAGCGCGCCCGAGGTGAGCAGCACGCTCAGCGTCTGGGCTTCTTCTGCCGTGAAATTTCCGGTGATCTGGCCATTCCCGCCGGGGATCGCTTGCTGGATCACTGGCGCGGTGAGGACTTTACCGTCCAGCACAACGGCAAATTGCCGCCCGACGTTTGCTGCGGTGATGTCGGCAAAGGCAGTAGCGCCCTGCCGGTCAAATCCGAATGTCACCATGGGCATGCCCGTATCGGGCGCAAAGGCGGCGGCGGCCTGCTCCAGATGGTCACCGGACAAGGCCACAGCATCTCGCACCGCGATGACGCCAGACCCGTCACTCATCGGCAGCATAGAGACGCCCGGACCTGCGGCAGGAGCCACCATCTGGAAGCTCATTTTCGCAGTCGAGCCCAAAAGCGCGCGAAGCTGTGCCGGGTTCTCAACACCGGGCATCTGCACAAGGATCCTGTCAGCGCCTACGCGGTTTATGACCGGCTCTGTCACGCCGACCTGATCCACGCGGTTGCGAATGACTTCAAGGCTCGCGTCTGCGGCCTGTGTCGCGGCGCGATCAAGCCCGGCCTGCGAGAGGGACAGCAAGAGCGTACCGCGGGATGTCTCAAGTGTGAAATCGGGGGCGCTCCCCTGCTGGAGTTCGCGGGTCAGCGCGGACTTTAAAGCTGCTTCCAAAGCGTCGCTGGTAGGCACGATCAGGCTGTTGTCTTGCGCGCGCACTGTCGCAGGATCCAGCCCCAAAAGCTGCATTTCGGCGACAACGACCTCGCGCAAATCCTGCATGCGCGAGGCGGTCAAATCCTCGCGGTTGACCGCCAGCAAAAGATGCGCGCCGCCTTGCAGGTCAAGGCCAAGTGAAACAGCCTCGCGCGTAGTCCAAAGCGGAAGCTTGCCGCGCATCTGGGAGGAAAGAAAATTCGGGAGTGCCGCGAGCACTGCAAGAAGCAGCAGCATGGTATAGGTCGCGATGACCCATTTTGGTCGGCGCATGTTGGATATCCTTAAAAGCCTGAAATCAGAAAACGGAGAGGCGATGTTCAATTTTCAGGCGGGGCACGCACTGGGGGGCGGATATCCAATAGGTAAGAGCCGTTTGAGAGGATGCGTCCGGAAACGATTTGCGCCTGTGTTTTTTCAACCTGCGGCAAACGGAATGCGCCCGATAGGACAACGGGAGGCGTATCCCCGACAACGGGGTTGTTTCCTCTGTGGTCATGCGCGGCAGCCAGAACCGCAAGTTTTTGTAACACCTCCGGCACTGTGGTGTCGGATGCCTGCGCGGGTTTCGCCAGATATGAACCCTGTGCCACCAAGATCGCGAGAGCAAGGGTAAGAACAATCATCAAACAGGGGATGCCTGATCGCCAGTATTCAGCAGAACAGGTAGACCGCAATCCTTCGGTGTCGTCCTTGCAAGACCGACAGCTACCTTCTCGGGCCGTGAAAGCGCCAGATGGACCCGAGAATTTGGTGATATGGTGCAATCAGAGAGCTCCGGACGGTAAAAATTTTACCGACATTTCTACAGGTGTGATGGCGGCTGGCGCTCTGCAAGAAGGGCTAAAAAATAAAGAGCTCAATTGCGCGACCTGCGCTGCGGCTTAATTTCGAAATAGCTTGAAAAACCCTACACTCAGGGTGATTTACGGTATGGATACTGTGACGTAAGGGTCCCGACGCATTTCCGCGATGCGGTCCGAAACTTCCCGAAAGGAAACGGTGAACCACCACAATGATCCTGCCTGTTGCCCCTCCCGAAGACCAAATAAGCGGCACCACATCTGGGTTCGCATATTTCACAAAGCTGCGCCTCGGGGTCGACGGTTTTGTCGCACGGTACTTTAGCCTGCGCGGATCACTGCTTTTGCACAGGCATGCAGTGGGCGGCGACATACTGCGTGCGCCTGTAAATGTGATGTTGTCCCCGTTGCTGGTGCTGACCCGTATATTGGCGGCTTTGTGCGGCATTTTGCGGTTGAGGCGCGCGGCCCGCTGGCTGCGGGGACGGCGCGTTGTTTTGCGCACCCGGGTGGCAGCTCATATTGAGGCAGCGGTTGTTGCCGACTTGCTTGGTGTCCGGTTGCCACACGGCACGTCCCTCGACAGTGCCGGATTATCGCGCGAAATCCTTGCTGCACCACAGTTCCGCAGTATTTTTCGGAACAAAGAAAATGTGGAAGGGATAACAGGGGTCTCCGTCCAAATCACTACTGCGCTTGCGGAATACTCAGGCGCACGATCGGCAGTCGCGGATATTACAAATGCGCTTCTCGCGCTCGTCATCGGGGGGCTGGTATTTCACGCAGTAACACCCGGCATGATTTCGATGGCACCGACACTGGCAAATGCCCTCGCTTTGGAAACTGCGGTCGCGAATTTTCCGCTGGGCCAGACGGCGGGCGCGATGTGGTATGGTGTTTTTCCTGCTGCCACTTCTGCATGGTTATTAGCTGCAAATGTAGCAGGGTTGTTGATGCTGGGGTCTGTCTTAGGCGCCTTCGCGGGTATTGTCGCGGACCCCATTCAGACGCATTTGGGCATTCACCGCCGTAGGTTATTGCGCCTTGTTGATGCGATCGAAGACAATCTGGTTGGAACCGGTACAAAACACTATACTGCGCGGGAGCATTTCTACGCGCGTTTTGTGGATGTGTGGGACGCTTTGTTGAGCGCATTGCGCATTTTCCGAAGCTGAACCACCGCTTTTCGCCTCCCACCGGCATTGGCTATGTCCCTATTATTAAGTAAGCAAAACACATGTATTTCGAAATTGCGATCGTCATTCTGCTCACACTGGTCAACGGGCTGTTTGCCATGTCAGAACTGGCAATTGTGTCGGCCCGACCCACGCGGTTGAAGGTCATGGCGGCCACAGGCAACAGGGCCGCCGCGACTGCCTTGGCACTGGCTGCGGATCCGGCCAGGTTTTTGTCCAGCGTGCAAATCGGGATCACGTTGGTAGGCGTACTGAACGGTGCAGTTTCTGGTGCAACTCTCGGCACACGCCTGTCAGAGGTGTTGATCGCACAAGGGATGTCAGCAGCAATTGCCCAACCGCTTGGCGTGGGGATGGTGGTTGTGGCAATCACCTATCTGTCACTCATTATCGGCGAACTTGTTCCAAAGCAGATTGCCCTCAAAGCGCCAGAAGCCATTGCGGTAAGGGTCGCACCCATGATGCGGATCGTGGCAAAAGTGGCTTCGCCTCTGATCTGGGTGCTGTCCTACTCCGGTCAGGCTGTGCTGTATCTTCTGGGGCAGTCTGGCTCACAAATTGCAATTGTAAGTGATGAAGAAGTCCGTCTCATCATTGCGGAGGCCGAAAGCACAGGTGCGATGAAACCTGCCGAAGGCCGGATGATCGCAGGGGTCATGCGGGTCGCGGACCGGACAGCACGCGGGCTGATGACGTCACGGCTCGATCTCGAAATGATCGACATAAGCGCCACGAAGGCGGAAGTGCTGGCCGCATTGCACCGGACGAGCCGGTCCCGTTTGCCGGTTTGGGAAAGAGGGCAGGACAATGTCATCGGGATCCTACTGACCCGTGATATACTGGCCCCTGCGCTGGCGCAGGATGATTTCGATTTACGCGCCCTCCTGCGCGACGCTCCTGTGGTCCGCGAAGGGTTGCCGGCGACCGAAGTAATCGACCTTTTGCGCACAGCACCCGCCCACATGCTGTTGGTCTATGACGAATACGGTCACCTGCAAGGGGTGGTCACACCGATGGATGTCTTGCAAGCAATCACCGGCGAATTTCCGGACGAAACGGAGGATGAGCCCAAACTTTTTGCGCGCGACGACGGATCCTATTTGGTGTCCGGCTGGATGCCGGTGGACGAGCTGTGCGAGCTGTTGGATCTGACTGTGGATAGCGGGCGCGACTATGATACCGCTGCGGGGTTTGTTCTGGAGCAGTTCGGGCGTCTACCTCAAGTCGGCGAAAAGGCGAAGCTGGAGAATTGGACCATCGAAGTTGTCGATATGGACAGGCGCCGTATCGACAAGCTCCTGATAACGCGGCGCGCCTGACTTTTCGCGGGGCCGTTAGAAAATCGTAGCCATTGCAACGCCGCCCACGAAAAAAACCGCAGCGACTACGGCAAAAGATGCCAGACTTACAGTGAAGCCTGCGAGCAGCCAAAGACCGTCCCGCGCACTAAGGCCGAGCCCCAGCATAATAACGGACAAGGCAGGCAAAGTGTTTCCGAAGGGTATGGGCAGAAACATGAATATAGACATCACAAGGGCGGCGGTGCCGATGGTCCTCTCTGCGATCCCTTGAGGCAAAATCCAGTAGCGCGGACGCGCCAAACGCTCGAACCATTCCACCCATGGCAGCGCTCGTGTGACGATCCGTGCAAAAGCTGCGCTGTTGAGCGACCGCTCTCCCAGAAAATCCGGCAACCAGACCGCTGGCCGGCCCAGAACCAACTGCCCTGCGATAAAGATAAGCGGAGGACCGGTGAGAACTGATCCTCCCGGAACGAAGAAAAACAGGTTCGGTATAGCAAAGACGATGAGGAGCGGCACAAAGCTGCGCTCCCCGAGCAGTCCAATGATATCATTGAGGCTGATGCGGTCCCGGTTGTCCGCAAGCAAAAGCCGTAGCACCTGCGACAGTGCTCTATCGCCCGTTTCGTCATGACGGGGGCCCTCTGGGGAAATCATATTCATTCGCAGCCTGAATTGTCCATGATATCGCCCGGCACCTGCGTGTTACACAAACGCCCTGATTGGAGATCAGTTTCTTCGAGAACAGCCCCTTCAAAAACCGCGCCGCCCAAATCAGTGCCTTCGAACGTCACATTATAAAGCTGTGCTCCCACGAAACTGGCCCCCTTGAGGTCTGCCCCGTCGAAACTGACTCCTCGCAGGATAGCGCCATCAAAAACGGCGATGTTCAGGGCGGCACGGTCAAATACCACATCGCTGAGGCGGGCTGAGTCGAAATCGATCCCCGTCAGTTTGCGATCGGCGAAATCCTGTCCGGTGAGAATGCACGCCGAACATGCGCCCATTGCTTTAACATCTGCCGACCTGTCGACCGTCTGCGCAATGGCTGCAATTGTGCAAACAAGCAGGGCGGTGCCTGCAAATGCGAGCGTGATGATACAGTGGCGCATCTGAGGCATTATCTGTCCCTGCTTGAATAAAGTTACGTGAGAAGTAGCGCTAAATCCCTGCGATCAGCCATCCGGTATAGGCGGCATAAGCCCCGAGGAAGACAAGGCCGGTGGCCCGCCCGATCCGCCGCCATGCCAGCACGGCAAAGATCAGCGCAAGTGTCGCCGCCACCATGACCCAGCCATCGAACTGGGCAATCTGGGGCGGGATCGGGATGGGATGGACCAACGCTGTGACGCCCATGATACCAAGAATGTTGTAGATGTTGGACCCCACGACGTTGCCGAAGGCGAGACCTGACTCGCGTCGCAAAGCTGCCATGACCGAAGTGACCAGCTCAGGCAGCGAGGTGCCCACAGCGACCACTGTCAGGCCCACGACGGTCTCGCTCATCCCCCACAAAAGCGCCAGCGTCACGGCGGCATCGACAGTCAGGCGTGCGCCCAATACAGTCACCACGATTCCGCCGATAGCGAGGGCAAGGGCGGGCCAGACCGAGCTTGAAGCTATCGCTGCGTCTGCGGCATCGTCATTCGAAGGCAGCGCCACATCGGTTTTATAGGCGATCCAGATATAGGCGATCAATGCAGCGAGCAGGACACCCCCCATCCAGCGGTCAAGCACACCCAGCAGGATAACGCCCACAGCAAGCGCAGTTGCTACCGCAATTGCCATGCCGTCACGGCGAAAGGCCACCTGATCAATCGCCATCGGAGCAATGACCGCAGCGACACCAAGGATGAGCAGGATATTTGCGATGTTGGACCCTACGACGTTCCCGACTGCAATGCCCGGAAAGCCGGACCATGCCGCCTGCAAGCTGGTGACCAGCTCAGGCGTCGATGTGCCGAAGCCCACAAGCGTCAGACCGATCAGAAGGGGTGAAACCCCGAATTTGGCGGCAACCGATACAGCACCGCGCACCAACGCCTCGCCGCCTGCAACCAGCAAGGCGAAACCAAGTAAAAGCTGTAAGTAATCCAAGATTATGACCGTCCTGTCATGCGTGGCTACCGGCCGCAAACGATATGCGTCTCTCGGGCCAACACCTTGAAATGGGGTGCAGATGGATCCCCTTTCAAGGGGGCGGTCATAGTGAATTTTCGAGACTGTAAGTTGTGCGCTGAGCGATGGGGGCAGCCCGAAGACAGGGCTCTCCTAATGTTGGGCACATCGTTGGATATCGCAATTGCGCAGTGGCTTCTCCGGTCAATATATAACACCTTAAATCCGGTAGCATGAACGGTCTTGATCAGCGAAGTCTGACGATGGAAATGAAGAGCAGCCGCACATTTGGTGTGATCGGTTTGGATAATTTCAGGATCACCCTCGCGAAGGAGATTCAGCGCTTTGGCAATGATGTTATCAGGATCGATATTTTTGAGGCGCGCGTGGCCGACCATGACGCCGGTGCTGGTCGACGGGAGTTCCACTCGCGATCAGTTTTTCCTTGCGACCTCGGACATCAGTTGTTGCATAAGCACCATTACAAAGTTCACGCTTTCGTTGAAACGACCTCACCTGTTCAAAAATTATACCCTATGTCGCGTTTTGATGGCTTCACGTGCAAACTTGCCGTGACATCCCGAACGCAGTCGGCGAACCTGTGACAAAGAGGAAGTTCATGATGCGGTTTTCCGGATTACGGGTCATCAAAGAAGCATTGACCGGCCACAAGGGCTGGACACCGGCATGGCGTGAGCCTGAGCCGCAAAGCAGCTATGACATTGTCATCATCGGTGGTGGTGGTCACGGGCTTGCCACGGCGTATTACCTCGCATCGAAGTTTGGTCAAAAACGGATTGCCGTGCTGGAAAAAGGGTGGATCGGCGGCGGCAATGTCGGGCGCAACACGACGATCATCCGCTCGAACTATCTGCTCGACGGGAACGAACCGTTTTACGAGATGTCGCTCAAGCTGTGGGAAGGGTTGGAGCAGGATTTCAACTTCAACGCCATGGTCTCCCAACGCGGCATCCTCAATCTGATTCATTCGGACGCGCAGCGTGACGCGTTCATCCGGCGCGGCAATGCGATGATCCTCAACGGTGCGGACGCCGAAATGCTGACCACCGCCCAGATCAAGGCGCGCTATCCTTACCTCAACACCGAAGACGCCCGCTTCCCGATCAAGGGCGGATTAGCCCAGCATCGCGGCGGTACAGTGCGCCATGACGCAGTCGCGTGGGGGTATGCGCGCGGCGCCGACAGTCACGGCGTCGACATTATCCAGAATTGCGAAGTAACCGGATTCAAGATCGAGAGCGGCAAATGCGTCGGCGTTGAGACGACGCGCGGTTTTATCGGTGCGGCCAAAGTGGGCTGCGCTGTTGCAGGCTCCTCCGGCCGATTGATGGCAAAGGCAAACATGCGCCTACCCATCGAGAGCCACGTGTTGCAGGCCTTTGTATCCGAGGGTCTGAAACCCGTCATGCCTGGCGTTGTCACATTCGGCGCGGGACATTTCTATTGCAGCCAGTCGGACAAGGGCGGTCTTGTCTTTGGCGGCGATATCGACGGATATAACTCCTATGCCCAACGCGGCAACCTGCCCGTGGTCGAGGACGTCTGCGAAGGCGGCATGGCGATCTTTCCCGCCTTTGGTCGCGCGCGCCTGTTGCGGATGTGGGGCGGCATCATGGACATGTCCATGGACGGCTCCCCCATCATCGACAAAACCCATATCGACGGCCTCTATTTCAATGGCGGCTGGTGCTATGGCGGGTTCAAGGCCACGCCCGCCTCCGGCATGTGTTTCGCGCACCTGCTGGCCCGTGACACGCCGCACCCCAATGCCACAGACTACCGTTTCGACCGCTTTGAAAAAGGATTGATGATCGACGAAAAAGGCATGGGAAACCAACCCAACCTGCACTGACGCTTCATTCACCCCTCCCCTCTCCTGCCCCATCCGCGAGCATGTTTATATGATCATTGATCACCCCCTCCTCGGCCCTCGCGACAGCGCGGAGTTCACCTATATGGGGGACGCGCGCCTGATCGACCGGCCCGATCCGGATGCGGATACCGCCGCGCAGGATTTCTACGAATACGGCTATCTGCGCGACAACCCCGCAGGTTGGCATGACGAGTTGTGGTTTCACGAGGCAGGCGACCGCTCATGGTTGGTTGTGACGCGCAACACCCTCACCCACGAGATATCGAAGGTCGCCCTTGCCCGTGATGTTGCGCGCGAAAAAGGGCGTAGCACATGACCCAGAAGAACCGGCTTTCGGACGGTCAGATCGACCGCAGCATCACTCGGAAATTCATGTTCGACGGTAAGCATTATACCGGCCACGCGGGTGATACGCTGGCCTCTGCACTGCTGGCCAATGGTGTGCGGCTGATGGGGCGGTCGTTCAAATACCACCGCCCGCGCGGCCCCCTCACCGCAGGGTCGGAAGAGCCGAACGCATTGGTCGAATTGCGCGGCGGTGCGCGACAAGAGCCCAACACCCGCGCCACCACAGCCGAGCTTTACGACGGCCTCGTTGCAAAAAGCCAGAACCGGCTGGGGTCGTTGAAATTCGACCTGTTGTCCGTCAACGACCGTTTCTCGACCTTTCTGACCGCTGGTTTCTACTACAAAACCTTCATGTGGCCTGCCGCCTTTTGGGAAAAGCTCTATGAGCCGATCATCCGCAAAGCGGCAGGGCTGGGCTCGCTCTCACTCAAGGATGATCCGGACCTCTATGACAAAGGGTTCCTGCACTGCGATCTGCTGATCATCGGGGCGGGTCCGGCGGGCCTTGCTGCGGCCCTGACTGCGGGTCGCGCCGGTGCGGATGTGATCCTCGCGGACGAGGATTTCCGCATGGGCGGACGCCTGAACAGTGAAACACACAGCTTGGACAACGCGTCAGGTGCCGAGTGGGCAAGCGCTACGGTAGCCGAGTTTTCGGCGCTGCCAAACGTGCGTGTTATGCCGCGCACAACGGTGATCGGTGCATTCGATCACGGCATCTACGGCGCGGTAGAACGGGTCAGCGACCACATGCACACACCCGATGCGGGCAAACCGCGGCAAGTGCTGTGGCGGATCTATACGCGCCGCACGATCCTTGCCGCCGGTGCGATCGAGCGGCCCATTGCCTTTGACAACAACGACCGTCCGGGCATCATGCTGGCCTCTGCCTTGCGCACCTATGCCAACCGGTTTGCCGTTGCTGCCGACCGCCGTGTGGCAATCTTTACCAACAATGACGACGGCCACCGCACAGCCATGGATCTGCACGCCAAAGGCGTCAAAATCGCCGCCGTCGTCGATATTCGCCCTGAGGCGCCGCGCAGCCTTGATTACGAGGTTCTGAACGGCACCGTGGTCGATACAAAGGGCCGCCTTGGCCTGACCTTCGCCGAAGTCCGCCTTGCGGATGGCCGCATGCGCACGCTCGAATGTGGCGCGTTGGGTCTGGCGGGGGGCTGGAACCCGAATGTGCACCTGACCTGCCATCAACGGGGCCGCCCCACATGGCGCGCCGATCTCGCCGCCTTTGTGCCCGGCGGTACACTTCCTCCGGGGATGAGCGTGGCGGGTGCCGCCAACGGCGATTTGTCCACCACCGGCGCGCTGCGCGGCGGCGCACAAGCAGCACGCAAAGCACTCGCCCTCAAAGGCAAGCTGCCCGCCCTGCCCCAAGCCGAAGATGATCCCATCAACATCACACCCTTCTGGTACGTTGAGGGCTGCAACCGCGCATGGCTTGACCAGCAAAACGATGTGACCGTCAAAGACATCAAGCTCAGCCATCAGGAGGGGTTCCGCTCCGTCGAGCATCTCAAGCGTTATACAACCCTTGGCATGGCCACGGATCAGGGCAAGACATCCAACATCGGCGGGCTTGCCATCATGGCGGAGCTTGCGGGCAAAACCATCCCCGACGTCGGTACCACCATTTTCCGCCCGCCCTATACTCCCACCGCCATCGGCGTGTTTGGGGGCCGCGCACGGGGGAAGGAGTTTCACCCCACCCGCCTCACCCCGTCGCACGCATGGGCCAAAGAACAAGGCGCCGTATTTGTCGAAACGGGCAATTGGATGCGCGCGCAATGGTTCCCCCGCGCGGGCGAGACGACGTGGCGCCACAGCGTCGACCGCGAGGTGCTGGCCACGCGCACGTCTGTCGGCGTATGCGACGTAACCACGTTGGGTAAAGTCGATGTGCAAGGCACGGATGCGGCGACCTTCCTCAATAAAATCTACTGCAACGGCTTTGCAAAGCTGGCGGTGGGAAAGGTCCGCTATGGCCTGATGCTGCGCGAGGACGGGATCGCGATGGACGACGGCACCGCCGCGCGGCTGGCGGAGGATCATTTTGTCGTCACGACCACCACCGCAAACGCCCTGCCCGTCTACCGGCATATGGAGTTTGTGCGCCAATGCCTGTTTCCCGACCTGGATGTGCAGCTTATCTCGACCACCGAAGCCTGGGCGCAATACGCAGTCGCAGGTCCCAACAGCCGAAAACTGCTGGAGAAGATTGTCGATACCGATATCTCCGACGCGGCGTTTCCGTTTATGGCCTGCGCGGATATTACCATCTGTGGCGGTCTGCGCGCGCGGCTTTTCCGCATCTCCTTCAGTGGAGAATTGGCCTTCGAGATTACAGTGCCTACGGAATACGGCGACGCGCTCATCCGAAAGATCATGGAGGTTGGCGCCGAATTTGACGTCACTCCCTACGGCACCGAGGCTCTTGGCGTGATGCGCATCGAGAAGGGCCACGCCACCGGCAATGAGTTGAATGGCACAACCACGGCGCAAAATCTCGGAATGGGGCGTATGGTCAGCACGGCCAAGGACAGCATCGGCGTGGTCCTGTCACGGCGCGAGGGTCTGAACCGTGAGGGCGATTTGCGCCTTGTCGGGATCAGGCCGTTGGACCGGTCCGATCCCGTGCCCGCCGGCGCACATCTGATGCAAAAGGACGGGCCCGTGGATGCTGCCCACGATCAAGGGTATGTCACCTCCGCCTGCTATTCACCAAATCTGGGTCACGCCATCGCACTCGGCTTTCTCAAGGATGGCGCAAACCGTCTGGGGGAGCATATGCGGCTGGTAAGCCCGCTCACCAATGTGCAGGTTGACGTCGAAATTGTCAGCGCCCATTTCATTGATCCAGAGGGGGAGCGGCTTCGTGCATAATCTCAAGCCTGTCACCGCACTTGGTGGGGCAATTCCGCGTGTCGATACCTTTGACCATATTACCATCACGGAAAACGACGGCCGCGCGCTTGTCTCTGTCACCGCGCGCATGGGTCAGGAGAAAGCGTGCCATCGCGCGCTCAAAAACCTGCTGGGCGATGTGCCGCAAGCTGGCAAAGCGGTGTTGCGCACGCCCGAGGCTGCGTTCTGGATGGGACCGGATCAGTGGATAATCGACGCGCCCCGTGAAACCCATGAACTCTTGGCCGATCAGATGAGAACCATCTTCGCCGCCGCCGCCTCGGTGACGGAGCAAACAGGCGCATGGGTTTGTTTTGATGTGACAGGGCATGCCATGGCGGAGATGAGCGAGCGGCTTTGCGCTGTTGCGATCCGCAGGATGCAGGCGGGGGATGCGCAGCGGACCGTGATCCATCATCTGGGGTGTTTTGTGATCCGGCAACAGGCGGATGATCATATCCGCATCTTCGGGCCGCGCGCCTCTGCGGCGTCCTTGCATCATGCGCTGCTCGATGCCGCCCATTCGACCGCCTGATAGAATGAATAGGCGCCCAAATGATGAACGCGATTTCAACTTTTTTGTCATGGGCGGTCATATGTTACGATAGAGATATTCGTGCTAGGGTAGTGCCAAACCGGTGACCTTATGAAATCCGGTCTTTGTCCGGCGTTCTCATTGGCGTAATGCGTCGGGGGCATTACGGGAGTAGATGTGAACATGGCGACAAATAACCTTGAGCAAAACCCGCACCGGTTGCGGTCCGACCGTGAAAACGTGCTCGAAGTTGCCATTGGCCGCGAGGTGCGCGCATTCCGCCGCAAGCAAGAACTCACCGTGGCAGAATTATCGGCCGCGACAGGCATCTCCATCGGGATGCTGTCCAAGATCGAGAACGGCAACACCTCCCCCTCCCTCACGACGCTGCAAACGCTGGCGCATGCGCTCTCGGTGCCGCTCACCGCGTTCTTTCACGGATTTGAAGAAGCCCGCGCCGCCGTTCACACCAAACGCGGTGAGGGTGTCGAGCTTGCCCGCGACGGCACACGCGGCAACCATCAATACAACCTGCTTGGCCATATCGGTGCCAACGCAAGCGGCGTCATTGTCGAGCCTTATCTGATTACTTTGACCGATCAATCGGACGTCTTTCCGACCTTCCAACATGGCGGGATCGAGACAATTTATATGCTTGAGGGTGAGGTCGACTACCGCCATGGCAAACAGGTTTATCCGCTCAAACCTGGCGACTCACTCTTTTTCGATGCTGATGCCCCTCATGGGCCGGAGGTATTGGTGAAGCTGCCCGCACGGTATCTGTCTGTCATCAGCTATCCGCAAAAAAACTGATCAGATCTTCATCACTTTCACTCTCCTTAAATGAAAATTTATTTCCTGATGGTTGAGTTCTGCCGGTTTACTGATAGCGTTGAAATGCAACCGCGACACCTGGGTCGCATGCTTGAGTCGGGAACAAAGATATGTGCGGAATTGTCGGCCTTTTTCTAAAGGACAAAGCGTTGGAGCCACAGCTTGGCCAGATGCTGACGTCGATGTTGATCACCATGACGGACCGCGGCCCCGACAGCGCGGGCATCGCGATTTATGGCGGGGAGACAGCAGGGCGCACCAAAATGACGATACAGTCCGATACGCCCGATGCATCGTTTGCCGGTCTTGACGGAAAACTGTCAGAGGTGCTTGGCGGGCCTGTCCGAATGACCGTGCGCAGCACCCATTCCATCCTCGATTTGCCCGCCGGCACAACCGCGCAGGCACGTATGGCACTGTCTACGATCGACCCCGCCATTCGCATGATGAGCAGGGGAGACAGCATCGAGATCTACAAAGAAGTCGGCCTGCCCAAGGACGTGGCCGCGCGGTTTGACCTCGCTGGCATGTCGGGCGCCCATGGCATCGGCCACACCCGCATGGCCACCGAATCCGCCGTGACGACCATGGGCGCACATCCGTTCAACACCGGTGATGATCAATGCCTCGTGCACAACGGCTCACTGAGCAATCACAACTCCCTGCGCCGCACACTGCGCCGGGACGGCATCCACATCGAAACGGAGAATGACACCGAAGTCGGCGCCGCCTATCTCACGTGGCAAATGCAAAACGGGGCCACTTTGGGCGAGGCGCTTGAGCGCAGCCTTGATGATCTTGACGGGTTTTTCACCTTTGTGGTCGGTACAAAAGACGGCTTTGGCGTGGTCCGTGATCCCATCGCCTGCAAACCTGCGGTGATGGCAGAGACGGATCAATACGTAGCCTTCGGCTCCGAATACCGCGCACTGGTCGATCTGCCGGGGATCGAGGATGCCCGCGTATGGGAGCCGGAACCGGCAACTGTCTATTTCTGGAGCCATGACACAGCACCCACCCCAACCGAGAAGGCCGCCTGACATGCAGACAATCGACCTTCAACAAACCGGCCTGCGCGAGACGAACAAAATGCTTCATGCGCAATCGACCAACACCAACCAGACATCTTGGACCATCGAGAACGCAAAGGGCGCGCATGCCATCGCCTGCGGTCTGAACGCGCCCATCGAAGTCACGGTCAAAGGGTCCACCGGATACTATTGCGCCGGCATGAACCAACTCGCCACAGTGAACATCCACGGTTCTGCCGGTCCGGGCACGGGCGAGAATATCATGTCCGGCAAGATCATAATCGAAGGCGACGCCAGCCAGTATCTGGGTGCCACAGGCCACGGCGGTCTGATCGTGGTCAAAGGCAACGCATCTTCGCGCTGCGGCATTTCCATGAAGGGCGTGAACATCGTCGTGCAGGGCAACATCGGCCATATGTCCGCGTTTATGGGCCAATCGGGCAATCTTGTGGTCTGCGGAGACGCGGGCGACGCACTTGGCGACAGCTGTTACGAGGCACGGTTTTTCGTGCGCGGCACGGTCAAATCACTAGGCGCCGATTGTGAGAAGAAAGAAATGCGCCCTGAGCACATCGAGATCCTGCAAGGGCTGCTTGACGAGGCGGGCATTGACGCTGACCCGTCCGAGTTCACGCGCTACGGCTCCGCGCGCACTCTCTACACTTTCGATGTTGATAACGCCGGCGCGTATTAAGGGTATCTGAACCATGACCGACACAAAAATCCCGACCACCACACCGCGCCTCTCCGCGACCTTCACGCCCGACGTCAACAGCGACATCCGCCGCGCGGCGGCCACGGGCATCTACGACATTCGCGGCGGCGGGGCAAAACGCAAACTGCCCAGCTTTGACGATCTGTTGTTCATGGGCGCATCCATCTCGCGCTACCCGCTCGAAGGGTACCGCGAGAAATGTGAAACCTCCGTCACCATCGGCGGGCTGCACGCGGAAAATCCCATCCATCTTGATATTCCCATCACCATCGCGGGCATGTCGTTCGGCGCGCTCAGCGGTCCGGCCAAAGAGGCATTGGGTCGCGGCGCATCGGCGGCGGGCACCTCCACCACCACCGGCGATGGCGGCATGACCGCAGAGGAGCGGGGACATTCCGACAAGCTGGTCTATCAATATCTGCCATCGCGCTATGGCATGAACCCCGATGACCTGCGCCGCGCCGATGCGATCGAGATTGTCGTAGGTCAAGGGGCCAAACCGGGTGGCGGTGGCATGCTTCTGGGCCAGAAGATCTCTGACCGCGTGGCAGAAATGCGCAACCTGCCCAAGGGGATCGACCAACGCTCCGCCTGCCGCCATCCTGATTGGACGGGTCCCGATGATCTGGAGATCAAAATCCTCGAACTGCGCGAAATTACAGGGTGGAAAGTGCCTATTTATGTCAAAGTCGCAGGCGCGCGGCCCTATTATGACATCACACTTGCGGTCAAAGCAGGCGCAGACGCCATCGTGCTGGACGGGATGCAGGGCGGTACCGCTGCAACGCAGGACGTATTCATTGAGCATGTGGGCCAGCCAACGCTTGCAATCATTCGCCCCGCTGTTCAGGCGCTTCAGGACCTCGGCATGCACCGCAAAGTACAGCTGATCCTGTCGGGTGGCATCCGGTCGGGCGCGGATGTGGCAAAGGCGATGGCATTGGGCGCGGACGCGGTCGCCATCGGGTCTGCCGCACTCATCGCCCTTGGCGACAACGACCCGAAATACGAGGCCGAATATAACGCCCTCGGCACCACTGCGGGGGCGTACGACGACTGGCATGAAGGACGCGACCCTGCTGGCATTACAACTCAAGATCCTGAACTTATGGCGCGGTTCGATCCCATTGAGGGCGGTCGCCGCCTCAAAAACTACCTCAAGGTTATGACGCTGGAGGCGCAAACGATTGCGCGGGCCTGCGGCAAAAACCACCTGCATAACCTCGAGCCTGAGGATCTGGTGGCGCTTACAATAGAAGCTGCGGCCATGGCGCAAATTCCGCTCGCAGGCACAGACTGGTACCCCGGCAAACCCAACACATCTTACTGATCCAACACAAGGGCGCGGCCGGCAACGGACCGCGCCCCGCCTTTTTCCACAACAGGGAGCACATCAATGGCAACCGACCTCGCAAAATTCGCCAAGGACAACGGCGTCAAATACTTCATGATCTCCTTCACCGACCTGTTTGGCGGCCAGCGGGCAAAGCTGGTGCCTGCCCGCGCCATCGCGGATATGCAAAAGGACGGTGCGGGTTTTGCGGGCTTTGCCACATGGCTTGACCTTACTCCTGCACACCCTGACATGCTGGCCGTGCCGGACCCCGAGGCCGTGATCATCCTGCCGTGGAACAAAGAAATCGCATGGGTGCCTGGCAATTGCGTGATGGAGGGGGAGGACGTCGCCCAAGCACCGCGCAACGTACTGCGCAAACTCATCGCGGAGGCCGCCGCCGATGGCATGCACGTCAAAACGGGCGTAGAAGCGGAGTTCTTCTTGCTCACTCCTGCCGGCAACCAAATCAGCGATCCATACGATACCGCCGCCAAACCGTGCTATGACCAGCAAGCGTTCATGCGCCGCCTCGATGTGATCCGCGAAATCTCAGATCATATGCTAGAGCTGGGCTGGAACCCCTACCAGAACGACCACGAAGACGCGAATGGCCAGTGGGAAATGAACTGGGACTTTGACGATGCTTTGAAGACCGCAGACAAGCACAGCTTTTTCAAATTCATGGCCAAATGCGTGGCCGAAAAACACGGCTACCGCGCAACATTCATGCCCAAACCCATCGAAGGGCTGACAGGCAATGGCTGCCATGCCCACGTCTCTGTCTGGGATGCGGCAGGGACGGACGCAAAAACCAACGTCTTCGCAGGAGAGGGCACAGGCCAAACAGGCGAAGTCGGCCTGTCCGAGCGCGGCAAGCATTTCCTTGGTGGCATCATGAAACACGCAAGCGCGCTGGCTGCGATCACCAACCCCACCGTCAACAGCTATAAACGCATCAACGCACCGCGCACCATCTCGGGCGCGACATGGGCGCCCAACACGGTCACATGGACCGGCAACAACCGCACCCATATGGTCCGCGTTCCCGGCCCCGGACGGTTCGAGCTGCGCCTGCCCGACGGCGCTGTGAACCCCTATCTGCTTCAGGCGATCATCATTGCCGCAGGCCTGTCCGGTATCCGGTCAAAGGCCGATCCGGGCAAACGCCACGACATCGACATGTACGCCGAGGGCCATACCATCACGGATGCGCCCAAACTGCCGCTCAACCTGCTTGACGCTCTGCGCGCCTATGATGCCGATGAGGGTATAAAGGCCGCGATGGGTCATGAATTCTCCGCCGCTTATCTCAAGATGAAGATGCAGGAATGGAACGACTATTGCAGCCACTTCTCCGCGTGGGAGAAGGAGAACACACTCGATATCTAACCCGCTCCTAAAAGGGCAGACGCCTTACTCCACCGCCGCAAGCGGGTGCAGCACAAAACCGTCCGGCGTATCGGCGGTAAAGGCGGTGATGCCAAACACATCGCGAAGCAACGCAGGCGTCAACACCTCTCGTGGCGGCCCATCTGCGATAAACTTGCCGCCGTTGACGACCAACAGGCGCGTGCAATGGCGCGCAGCCAGCCCCAGATCATGCAAGGATACGATCACCGACGCACCTGCTGCGGCCAGTTGCGCAAAACACGTCATCGTCGAGATTTGATGCCCGGGATCAAGGCCCGCTGCAGGCTCGTCCGCCATCAAAAGCGGTGTTTCCTGCGCCAGTGCGCGCGCAATCAAAACCCGCGCCTGCTCCCCGCCCGACAGGCGCGTGGCGGTCCGGTCCGCAAACCCCTCCAAGCCCATATGCGCCAACGCACGCTCAACCGCCGCCGCGTCCTTCGCCGTGGGCTTTGCGCCCATCCCAAGGTGCGGTATCCGTCCAAGACCGACCAGCGTGCGCACATTCACGGGCCACGCGATCTCCCGCGATTGTGGCATCCATGCAACCTGCTTGCTGCGTGCGTCAGCGGTCATCTCGCACAGCGACGACCGCCCCACAGACGGGACAAGCCCCAGCACACCACGCATCAGCGTCGTCTTGCCCGCCCCATTGGGTCCGATCAGCCCGACCATTTCCCCTGCGTCCACGTCAAAGGAGATATCTTCAAGCACGGGCTTTGTGCGCAGGGTCACGCCAAGTTGGCGAACAGAAAGAACAGTCATAGCCCCTCCCGCCGCGTACGGTAGATCAGGTGTAAAAACAGCGGCGCGCCGACAATGGCCGTGAGCACACCCAGTTTGAGATCACGGTCCGGCAGGATCACCCGTACGGCAATATCCGCCGCCAGCACCATAATTGCACCCCCAAGCGCCGACGCCCATAAAAGCGCACCGGGCCGCGCGCTCACGAAGGGTCGCAAGACGTGCGGCACGACCAGCCCGACGAACCCGATGGCCCCCGCAACCGCCGTCGATGCACCGACGACCGCCGCCGTACCGACCACCAGTGTCAGGCGCAGACGGGTCAGGTTGATGCCCATAGCCGCCGCCGCGTCCTCCCCCAATGTCAGCGCATCAAGGCCGCGCCGCAGGCTGGCTAACATGACTGCACCAACCGCGATGAACGGCAATGCAATCGCCACATGCACGAACGAGCGGTCTGCCAAAGACCCCATCATCCAGAATACGATTTCATTCGCGGCAAACGGGTTGGGCGACAGGTTCAGCACCAACGACGTCAGCGCGCCTGCCAATGCCGATATCGCGATCCCCGCCAGAATGAGCGTGAGTGACGATCCGCGCGGCCCTGCCAACGCCAGCACCGCAAAAACCCCCACCAACGCGCCCGTCAACGCAAACGCAGGCAACGCAAATGCAACGACGCCCGCAATTCCCAACTGGATCGACAAAACCGCCCCCAACGCGGCAGACCCCGACACACCGATGAGGCCGGGATCAGCCAGCGGGTTGCGCAAATACCCCTGCATCGCCGCACCGGCAAGTCCAAGGCTGCCGCCAATCATCACCGCCAAAAGCGCACGGGGAAGCCGGATTTCACGCATCACCATCGCCACCGGCCCGTCACCGCCCCGCCAAAGCGCCGTGATACTTTCCCCGATACCAATCCCCGCAGGCCCGATCAAAAGCGAGCCGACAAACAAAGCCGCAACACCCAGCATGAGGACAGGGAAAAGCCGCATCATTCCTGCCCCTCGGGGGTGTTCTGGGCGTCGATCAAATTGGCGATGGCCCGCGTGACAAAAGGCGTGCCGCATACCCAGTCATGATCCGTCAGCGCTGCGGTCGCCGCCTGCCCGCGCAAACGATTTACCACAGGATGATCCAAAATCTCTTCTGCACGGCTACCGCCCGCATATCGCCGCGCCGTAATCATCAAATCGGGTGCGATCATCGCCAACATCTCCAGCGGCAGCTTGCCCCGCCCGAACCCCGCCTCCGCAGGCGCATTGCGCAATCCCGCAGCGGCCAGAATCTCAGCGGCAAGCGAATTGTCCCCCGTGGTGTAGCCATTGGCATAATACAGCGCTGCACGCGGTTTTTCCGCAGTGGCGGGCAACTCGGCCTGCAGGCTGGCAAGCGTCATATCAAATTCCGCAATCAATGCAGCCGCCGCTGCTTCGCGCCCAAGTGCGGCCCCCATCTGCGTGATCCGCGCCCGCACGTCCGCCAACGACCGCACAACATCAAACTGCTGCACCTCGATGCCCAGACGGCGCAGCAACGCAATCGTCTCACGCGAGGTATAGACCCCTGCCACCACCAGATCAGGCCGCATCACATGCACTTCTTCCGCACGCCCCGCGTTGATCGTGTATTGCACCGCCTGCGCCGCCATCGCCGACACATGCTCGTCCAGTGCGATCCGGCTGACCGAGACAAGCTGCGCAGGCGCCGCAAGCAACATCGCAAGCTGATCAGTGCACAGATTGATCGAGACCACCCGCTCAGGACGATCAGCGGCAACCGGACCACACAGCGCGGCACTAAAACAGGCCACCGCCATAAGTCGCAGCATGCCTCCCCATCCCTTCATGTCCGCCGCTCCACTGTCATAATCCGTACCTGACACATACGTTGCCCTTTCCAGCCATCTAGTTGATCACCTGCCCCGTGGCCACCACGTCGCCCCGATAAATACGCGGGCGACCGCACCCTTCTTGCATGGCACCTGCGCGCGGGCTAAACCTGCTGTGCTCCCGTACCGCTTTCCCGACATCAGAATGGCAGGCATATGCCCCAAAACGACACCGCGCCCACAGACCTGTTTATCATCGGCGGCGGCGTCAACGGATGCGGCATTGCGCGCGATGCGGCCGGCCGCGGCCTGAGCGTGAAGCTGGCCGAAATGAACGATCTGGCCTCCGGCACCTCCTCGGCTTCGACAAAGCTGTTTCACGGTGGTCTGCGGTATCTGGAGTATTTCGAGATTGGCCTCGTGCGCCACTCCCTGAAAGAACGCGAAGTGCTTTTGCGCGCCATGCCGCATATCTCGTGGCCCATGCGCTTTGTGCTGCCCTACCACCGCGAAATGCGGTTTGAAGGTGAAACACCTGCCTCCAAAGTCCTCAATATTGTCATGCCATGGATGCGCGGGCGCAGGCCTGCATGGCTCATCCGGCTGGGTCTGTTTTTATACGACAATCTTGGCGGCCGCGATATTCTCCCCGCGACCCGCACGCTTGCTCTACACGGCACTCCCGAGGGTGCGCCATTGCATCCACGGTTTGAAAAAGCGTTCGAATATTCCGATTGTTGGGTAGAAGACAGCCGCCTTGTGGTGCTCAACGCGCGCGATGCACAGGCGCGCGGCGCAGAAATCATGACCCGCACAACCGTCACCTCCGCTGCGCGCGTAGACGGGTTGTGGCAGGTGGAAACGGACGGCCCAGACGGGCCCCGAACCCACCACGCCCGCACCCTTGTGAACGCCGCAGGTCCATGGGTCGGCGACATCATCCAGACCAAGCTGCGCACAAACGTCACTGACGGCGTGCGGCTCGTGCGCGGCTCTCATATCGTGACGCCAAAGCTTTATGATCATGACAAATGCTATTTCTTTCAGGGCGAAGACGGGCGGATCATCTTTGCCATCCCCTACGAGACTGATTTCACCCTCATCGGCACCACCGACGCCGAACATTCCGACCCCTCCGAGGAACCCGTCTGCACCCCGCAAGAGCGCGATTATCTGCTTGAATTCGCGAACCATTATTTCGCGCAATCCATCACTGCGGATGACATCGTCTGGACCTATTCCGGCGTGCGCCCGCTTTATGATGACGGGGCCGCGTCCGCATCGGCTGCCACCCGCGATTACGTGCTCAAACTTGACGACACCGGCCCTGCTCTCCTGAACATCTTTGGCGGAAAAATCACCACATACCGTGTGCTGGCGGAGGATGCGCTGGATAAACTCGGCGGCCATTTGGGCGACCTTGCGCCAAAGTGGACCGCCGGCGCCCCCCTGCCCGGTGGGGATTTTCCGGTGGCTGACGTGGCCAAACTCATTGCCGATCTGCATACGGATTTCTCCTTTCTCGATACCCGCTGGGCCACCCGCCTCATTCGCGCTTATGGCACCGATGCGCGGGGTATTCTGGGGGATGCCAAAACGACGGATGATCTGGGTCGCGATTTCGGAAACACCCTGACAGAGGCCGAAGTGCGCCACCTCGTGGACCACGAATACGCCCGCACCGCGGATGATATCCTGTGGCGGCGCTCCAAACTTGGCCTGCGGTTCAGCACCGCACAAACCGCCGACCTTTCCACTTTCCTTGACGATCTGCCGGAGGCATCATGACCGCTACTCATATCCTTGCCATCGACCAAGGGACCACATCCTCCCGCGCGCTTGTCTTTGACGCTATGATGAATGTCACAGCCACCGCACAACGCGAATTCCCCCAGCATTTTCCACATTCCGGCTGGGTCGAACATGATCCCCAAGATCTGTGGCAGACCACATTGGCCACCTGCCGCGAAGCGCTTGAGAAGGCTTCGCTGAGCGCCACTGACATCGCCGCCATCGGCATCACGAACCAGCGCGAAACGACACTGGTATGGAACATAGAGACTGGTGAGACACTGGGGAATGCCATCGTTTGGCAGGACCGGCGCACCGCCTCGATGTGCGACACACTGAGCGACGCAGGGCACGGTGATCTGGTCACCACCCAAACCGGCTTGCTGCTCGATCCGTACTTTTCGGGGACCAAGCTTAAATGGATTCTCGACCAGCACGAAGGCGCACGGGAACAGGCACGCGCAGGCATGCTCAAATTCGGCACTGTCGACAGCTGGCTGATCTGGAACCTCACGGGCGGCACATCGCATGTTACGGATGCCACCAACGCCGCGCGCACAATGCTCTATGACATCCACAAAGGCGAATGGAGCACACAGATTTGCGACCTGCTGGATATCCCGCTCGAAATGCTGCCGCAGGTCCATGATTGCGCAGCCGATTTTGGCGTCACCGATCCCGCACACTTCGGCGCGGCCCTGCCCATCCTTGGTGTTGCGGGCGATCAACAGGCCGCCACCATCGGGCAGGCCTGTTTTGAGCCGGGCATGCTGAAATCCACCTATGGCACTGGCTGCTTTGCGCTGCTCAACACTGGCACAACGGCGGTGACCTCCCAAAACCGCCTGCTCACCACCATCGCCTACCAGCTTGACGGCGTTCCGACCTATGCGCTCGAAGGGTCGATATTTATTGCGGGCGCAGTGGTCCAATGGCTCCGCGACGGGTTGGGCATCATTGATGACGCGGGCCAGACCGCAACCCTTGCCAAAGCATCAGACCCTGACCAAAACGTCATCATTGTGCCCGCCTTTGTCGGCCTCGGCGCGCCTTATTGGAATGCAGAATGTCGCGGCGCGATCTTTGGCCTCACCCGGGGCACCGGACCGGCAGAGATGGCGCGCGCCGCGTTGGAAAGCATCGGCTTCCAGACCCGCGATCTGCTCAACGCCATGCATGCCGATTGGCAGGATGCCACGCCCTCCGCCACCCTGCGTGTGGACGGCGGGATGGCGGCCAACGATTGGGCCATGCAATTTCTCAGCGATATGATTAACGCCCCCGTGGACCGCCCGCGTTTGACGGAAACCACTGCCCTTGGTGCAGCGTGGCTCGCCGGTTGGCGTGCGGGGATTTATCCCGATCATGACACGTTCGCTGCCAATTGGGCATTGGACAGGACATTTAAGCCCGCATTAGACTCTGACACACGCGATATCCGCACTGCAGCATGGGACCGCGCAGTTGACGCAACCCTGCGCGTCTGATCCCCATGGCCAAGGCTGCAAATCCTTGCGATGATGGGGATCACCCCCAGGTCACAGGTTCCTTGAATGTCCCCACAAACTTCCCTGCCCTCCCACGAGGTCACCTACCGCAAAGCACGCGATCTGATCCTTTTCGGGGAGCTGGCCCCCGGTGAGGCCGTCACGATCCAAGGCATCGTCGAGCGGCTGGGAACCGGCATCACGCCGGCCCGTGAGGCCATCCGCCGCCTGACTGCCGAAGGTGCGCTGCGCGCCAGCAACAACCGCCGCCTGATGGTGCCCGAGCTGACCATGGATCAGTTGCAGGAGCTTACCTATGCCCGCACCGGAATAGAGCCGCAAATCGCTCGCCTCGCTGCCGTTGGGATAGAACCGGCAGAGATCGACGCGCTGGAGCAGATCGACGCCCAGATCAATACAGCACTCGCCCAAGGCAATCTGCATGACTACTTGCGCTATAATCACGTCTTTCACTGGACGCTCTATGCGCATTCAGAGGCGGAAATCCTGATGTCCACCGCCGCGTCACACTGGCTCCGCGTGGGCCCATCACTTCGGGTGATGGTTGACCAAGCAAAATCAAGCCCCCAGCCCGACATGCATGCGATTGCAATCGCGGCGCTGCGGGACCAAGACTATGAAGCGGTCGGCGAAGCGATCCATCAGGATATCCTGCAAGGACACTCAAGGATCGCCGAAGGACTCGAAGACGCAGGTTAGAGCCTATTCTGTGTGATACTTTTCAATCACCGCCACCTCATCACACGAGCCGAGGATAACCGGCACACGCTGGTGATGGCCTGTCGGCGCCACCTCCATAATCCTGCCCCGACCGGTTGAAGCCGCACCGCCCGCCTGCTCTACCAACATCGCCATGGGGTTTGCCTCATACATCAGGCGCAGCTTGCCCCCCTGCCCCGCATTTCCCCGATCCATCGGGTATAAAAACACACCGCCCCGCGTCAGAATTCGGTGCACATCCGCCACCATGGACGCACACCAGCGCATGTTAAACGCCTTGCCCCGCGGACCGTCCGCACCGCGCAGACAATCGTCGATATATCGCCGCACAGGCGCCTCCCACAGATCATAGCGTGAGGCGTTGATGGCAAACTCTTTGGTCTGCGGCGGAATGCTCATTGCGGGTTGCGTTAGCAAAAACTCACCCGATCCCGGATGATGGGTAAAGCCGTCCACCCCCTGCCCCGCTGTAATCACCAGCCCGGTTGAGGGGCCGTAAATAGCATAGCCAGCGGCAATCTGCTCCGTTCCATTGATCTGAACTGCGGCAGCATCGGGTGTGAGGTTTCCAGCACAGCGCACAATCGAAAAAATCGTTCCAACAGAAAGGTTTACGTCCAAATTGGACGATCCATCAAGCGGGTCGTAGTAGACGATGTAATCACCGGCTTGCGGCGCATCCTTGAGCCAGTTCACCTCATCCACTTCCTCGGACACAAGTGCCGCAAGCTTGGGGTTACGCCCGACGATCTGCTCGAAAATCTCGTCCGAGATAACGTCGAGTTCTTTTTGCGTCTCGCCTTGGATGTTCTGCGTATCCGCCGCACCCAACACATCGGCAAACGCACCGTGCCGCACCCTGTCTGCGATCATACGGCACGCTGCGGCGATATCCTCGATCAAGATCATAAGCTCCGGATCGGTGCCCGCGCTTCTCAAATGGTCGCGCAATGTCGTCTGTGTCATGGGGTGTCCTTATTGCTTTGTCTTATCCGCGATCAGCTTGACCAATGATTTGGCCAGCCAATCCGCATTGATATCTTTTCCCGGTTCAATCTGGACAGTAAACGCGCGGCCTTTGCCCTGTTTCACGGCTACCTTCACCGCGCCTTTTTCAGCACGGGTTGTCTCGACTGCTTTGGGTTTGGGCGCTTCAACCGCACCGCCACGCAGTTTCGGGATGATCTCCCGAAAGGCGCGTTTTGGTGTGTTGGCGATGTCGACTTTCGCGACGATCTGGTCATGCAACTCGACACACGCCCGACCAAGCGAGACGTCATTCTGGCTCACGGACAAGCGCTGCGCAATCTCCTGCTGGCTCAGATCGCTTAGGGCATCAGCAATTAACCCGACCGAAAGCAATTCCTCAAACCCGCTCAGGTTCTGGCGCATGGTGTTCTCGTGAAACCGCTCCTCAAGATCGGCAAGGGCGGCCTCCCCCTCGACAGTGGCAATCACAGCGACAACCTTGCGGTCCAGCATCCGGCAGGCCGTCAGCCGCCGCCGACCCGATTGGATGATAAAACGATCCGCCGTATCAAGCGGATGATCACGGTCGGGGGTCCAGTCAGGATGGACCGGCCGCACACGAATGGCCTGCGTCTGCCCCCGCCGCGCAATGTTGTCGATCAACGCCTGAAACTCTGGCTCCTTCTCCCAACCCTGCTGTCGGTCGCTGCCACTCGGGTCATCAATCTGTGCGGGGAAAAGCTCAATCGCGACGGTGCCGTTAAGAATTCCGTCTGTAAGCGTCGCGCGGGTGTCCTCAAGACGCTGGCGCAGCATGTTCATCGCCGTGCCGCCCCACATGCCCCCCATACCGGGCTTGCCTGCTTCCCCGATCTCATCCTCAAGCGGGACGGTCGTTGCATCCAGTTTCCGTTTCCGTGCCATCAGCCCCACCTCTCTTTTATAAACTCATCTGCAAAACCACGCATGGGCAAATGCGGTAAAACCCGCCCGACCAGACTGTCGTTCACTGCGTTTGCGTTCGCCATAAACGCCCGTGCAGACGTGCGGCGCGTGCGCGGTGGCAGATATTCATAGATACTCTTGTACTCTTCCGCCGCGTTGGCGATCGCATCAGAGCGGGTGTACCACACTTGCGATATTTCGCGTGGCGCACGGCGGTAGAGGTCGGCAATCTGGTCAGTATCCTGATTGTTTTGTTCTTGCACAATCGTCGGCAGCACCACGTGATTTCCGTTCCCGATCTCGAGGTCCGCTTCAAACCCCATGATGAATTCAAGGTACTCGCCGATGTTGCCGATATACGTGGCAAGCGTGGCAAGATCAAAACCCTTCATCGTCTGCGGAATCACGACGCTGTCAGCTGCAATCAGACCGTTGAGTTGCATCAGCGTCAACGAGGGCTGTTGATCAATCACAATCACATCAAGGGTTTCATTCAGCGCCGTGTCAAACCGCGCCGGATCAAATGCGCCATCGGCATCGCGCAGATCAGCCATCATCGTCGTTGGCTGGTGACCCTCTCCCCATGTCCCAATCGCATCGCGCAGCACGCGGTAGACGGGCACACCCCCACGCTGGGACAGGAAAAACAGGCTGATGTCGCCGTTCTGAATATTGGCGCCACCGGGGATCAACCGCACGCCAGGCCACGGGGTCGGCCGCCAGATATCGTTCAACTCCTCCGCACTACGCTTGGTCAGGTCAGAGGCACCGGGCTCATCCACGCCCATGAATTCGGCCAGTGTCGGCGTATCAGGCGCGAAAAGCGGCAGGTCCGCGTCGGCAAAGTAAAGGCTTGCCGTGGCCTGAGGATCGGCGTCGATAATTCCGACACGCAGTCCATAGAACAACGAAAGATACTGCGCGAAATGCGCGGCTGTAAGCGACTTTCCCGTCCCACCCTTCTGTGCCCCAAAGGTGATCACCTTGAGGGGGTCACCTGCCTGCCGCCAGTACAGATGATCGCGGCGCGCACCCGGACGACTGGCGAGAATGCCGCGTATGGTCAGGATCTCGGAGGGAGAGAAGCTGCGTTCACGACCAATTCGCTCACCTTCGGGATAATGCGGCTCATCCTTGGCAATACGGGTCAGATAGGTGGTGTCGACGCCTAGAAACTCGGCGACTTCCGTCTGGGAAAACCGCCGCGACACGCGGCTTCGCATGGTCAGATCACGCTGAAGCTTGGTGTTTACCTGTGTCATCACCCGCCCCATATTGCGGATAAACTGTTCGAACTGTCCGTATGCCATTATCTTTATATCCGCGGATATTGCGCTGTTGCGACATTGGGGCGGATCACCGGCGAAGGCAAGCTTTGCTCATAGCGCTTCCATCGTTGCAAGTATGACTTCAGCAGTTTTTGTTCCGCTTCAGGGCCTGGACTTGCGGGCATATCGCTCAGAAGGCGTTTGATCTGATGAACATTCGGCAGCTTGCGCCAGTGAGGTTGCCAAATTTCTTCGAGATGGAGGATCACCCTTTCGAGCATACTCTTTGTTTTGATCAGACTTTTAAGTTCATTACGCTCTATTTCGCAAAGCGTTGCCTCAGCCAAGCCTTGCTTTGTCGCAAATACCTTCAGTGCATTGGATATATCCGCGGATATAAGTTGCGACGGCATCGCAGCGTTCTTAATTGTAGCTTTGCTTTGCTTCATCAAGATCTCGGTAGGCCATGATGCGAAGTTTGGGTATGGTGCTTTGCCAACAGCCTGTTGCCAATCTGAAATCAGATTTGATTCCTGTGACGGACTCTGTTGTATTTTATGGATATGATTTTTAGTTCTTAACGGGCGTTCAGTCTGCTGAACCCTGCGTTCAGCCTGTTGTGCAGGTTTGGAAGAGGATTTTGTAGTCTTGCCCAGACCAGCGCGCCATTTCTTCCAAAAGCTGATCGTATAACGGAGGCGGTAGTTGTAGCCATTGGCCATTTTCTGCTCTTCGGTGCTCAGAACACCGGTGTTCCGCAGTTCAGCAATATAGGCTGAAATCGAAGCACGGGAGCGGCCAAGTTTTTTGCCGATCTGGGCGAGTGATGGCCAGC
Source organism: Sulfitobacter sp. (assembly GCA_049670485.1). Taxonomy (GTDB): domain Bacteria; phylum Pseudomonadota; class Alphaproteobacteria; order Rhodobacterales; family Rhodobacteraceae; genus Sulfitobacter. Next base: position 13,057 of record JBATTJ010000076.1, on the reverse strand, counting down.
ATTGGCCTTCCGCATTCGCCATGCGACACAATTCAGCCAAAGTGCGGAATGCACCAGGGGATAGGTCGAGGTCAAATAGGGCCACGGGAAATGCGACAAAGCCCCGGTTAGGGTCGTAATCTAGGATTTCAGACATAAAAGCTCCATGCGCCGCAGCTAGGGCTTGCGGCGATTCGGGCGCAATGGTACTGTCAGGTACAAACAAGCGGACAGTGTCAAAGCGGACATTGACGTGTAAGGCTCGGATGGCTGCAACCGTCCGGGCCTTTTGTTTTATAGGATATGACGGTTCTGCTGCGCCTCCATGATCGGTTTCACCTCTGCGCCACGGGTTCGTGATTTTACACGATTGTGATGTGGCGGCCTGCCTCTGAGGCGGTGTATCCCGCCTTAGTCCCTGTATTAGGGCACATCATGTGTAAAATGCAATGACTATTCACGCGCAGGCCCCTGTTGGGCATGTATGTGGTCAGTTGCCCTGTGAAGTGACGTGGCCAAAGGAGGTTTCCGCAGCTTGCAATGCACCTTCGAGATAACCGGAAAACTGGGATGCTGTTTCTGATCCCGAGACGACAAGCGTGCCTTCCCATAAGGTGCGGGCTTCCGGCAGCGACGTTGGCTCTCCATGACTGCCGCTTGGCACGAGATCCATAGATGTGGCGGTATAAGCGTCCTGCGCCCAATCCTTGATGACAACTGCTTCGGGGCTCTCTGCCGGGGTGCCAAATATGCGGGCCAGTTGTGTGACGATCTGGCGTTCCAAAACCTGCGTGTCCATGCGCAACTGTGGGGGCACGCCGATAAAGCCGAAGAGCGCGAAGGGCCCGCTGTCGGACGCGGATGTATCGTGTATCTCTACCATCGGGCCTGTGCGGCTCATCACGTCGCCGGAATGACCGGCCTCACGCCAGAAGGGGGTCTTGTACACCACAACCGCCTTTGCCTGTCCGGCCATCCACGTATCACGTTGTTGCATCGCGCCTAGTGCAGTTGCCGGAAGGGCAGGGGCGTATGTGATCTGTGCCGCAAGGCGTGGGGGGAGGGCGAGGACCACGCGGTCTGCAGTTTGCTCAGCGCCATCCGCAAACTGCACAGTGATGATGCCAGCGTCGCGCTGCATCGACGTCACCGGACAGTTCAGGCATTTGCGGTTGGGGGGAAGGCGCGCGGCAAGCGCATCGGTCAGCGCAGACAAACCACCTCGCAAGCGGAACGATCCCTGCATCGGCATTTGCCCGCGCCCGTGCTGTACATGACCCTGCGCGTCCTCGATAGATATCATGCCTTCAGCGTATTGCGTGAACTTCTCCAGACCGAGACGGGCGATAAGTGCTGCCATGCGCGGCTGACCCGGCCAAAACCATGCGGGACCAAGATCGAAGATACCATTATCAATCTGTGCGGTCTCGATCCGGCCACCAAAACGGTCGCGCGCTTCAACGAGCAGGTAATCCGCGCCTGCGTCCTCGAGCATATTGGCGAGGGCCAGACCGCATAATCCACCACCTACGATGAGGGTCCGGCCCTGTGACATCAGACGACGGGCGGTCTTGCGTGTGCGAGGTGGCCGGTTTTGACCCAGATTTTCGCGCCGTCGCTTTGTGCCGTGACGGTAAGGTTTGTCCCATCGGGAAGCCGCAACCACCCGCCTTTTGTCAGTGTCTCGCCATCTTGGATGACCGATCCGCCCAGCACGAGCATCTCCGACCCGCCGGCGTCCGCGCAGGTCAGGGTCGCGGCGGGTTCGAGGTGGTGATAGGTGACCGTTTCAAATTCATCGCGGTGCAGCTGTGCTGTGGCGAGCCCGTCCACTGTCGCCGCCAGCGTATCGGCCATATCTTTGCGAAACTGCGTACGGTCGGCCATGTCGAACTGCCACAGTTTTACAAAGATGACACAGCCGTCTGCGGCACCCGGTGTGTGGCCGCTGGTCGGTGGATTGCGCACATAAGTGCCCGCAGGATAATCGCCATGCTCATCCTGAAATACGCCGTCGAGGACGATGAACTCTTCTCCACCGGTATGGGTGTGGGCGGAAAACTTGCTGCCCGGTGCATAGCGCACGATGGAGGTTGCGCGCGCCACCTCGCCGCCGATCCGGTCCAGCATCCGCCGGTCAACGCCCGCCATCGGGGAGGGGGTCCATGGAATCGTTTCGCTGTCGATGACAACACGTTTGCTAAAGTCGGTGTTCAATTCCATTGGGAAACCTTTGTTGCGGGAAGGTGGGTGGTGGACGTCTCTTGCCTATCGTGGGCGAGGCAGCGGGGCAAGAATGTCCGCGCTTGTGCAAGGTGGTCCTGTTTGCCTAGGGTCGCACAGATCAGGCTGGTGATGAGGAGTGCGGTGATGACGAAAGTAGCAGTGGTGACAGGAGCCGCAGGCGGCATGGGGCGCGCGATTGTGGCCCGGCTGATTGCGGATGGAATGGCGGTCGTGGGCCTTGATGTGGACCGCGCGGGGCTGGAGGAGCTGGGAAGCGATCCAGCGTTTACCGGCATTGCCACCGACCTCACGGATGCGGGCGCGATTGCAGATGCTTTTGCACAGACCAAGCAGCAGCATGGTGGTCTGGACGCGCTTGTTAACAATGCAGGAACCTGCCTGATGTCGGAGTTCCCCGACATTCCCGTGGATGAGTTCGAGCGTCAGATGGCGCTAAACTTCTCGGGCGCGTTTCATTGCTGTCAGGCGGCGATTAAGCTGATGGCAGGGCGGGAAGGCGTGCGTAAAATTGTTAATATCTCCTCCAACGGAGCCTATAATTTTGACGCTTTTGATCCGCCGCATTACCGTGCTTCCAAGGCGGCCCTTGATACGCTGACCAAGGACCTCGCGCGGCGCTATGCGACTGACAAGATTTCGGTAAATTCGATCGCGCCTGCGATGACGGAAACGCCATTGTTCGGCGTGGTGAGCAAGGAAGTGTTGGAAAATGCGATTGCGCAGATGCCGCACGGGCGCGCGATGCAGCCCTCCGAGATTGCCGCATGGGTGGGCTTTTTGATCTCGCCTGCGGGCGATATCTCAAGCGGGAATGTGATCATTCTCAATCAGGGGCGCGACGTGCGGTAGGGTCGATCACTTGAACCAATGGGGGGCCTTGGGCAGGTCCGGCCATTGTTCGGGGGAGTGGCCAAAGATGACGCGGGCGTCACGGTGCGCCGCAATTTGCATCAGTCGCGCACCGTGATGGATGGCCAACGGTACATCCCATGATCCGGCGAAGCCTTCGTCAATCTCGCTTGCCCTGCTGATCGCGTCGGAGGTGAGCAGGACCGCGCCGGTTTTTGGCAGCTCCAGCAGAAAGGCAAGTTGTCCCGGCGCATGACCGGGGCAGAGCAGCACGTCGAACCCATGGCCAAGCGTCGTATCCTTATGCACCGGTAGGTATTCTGCGTCGGGCCATTCCATCACCTGTTTGCCTGACCAATACAGCGGGCGGGGCAGGGCGCGTTCTGCCGCGGCGATCAGGATGGGCGCATGGGCAAAGGCGTGCATGTGGCCCACGTGGTCGATGTGTGTATGGCTCTGGATCATGAGCGTGACATCGGAGGGCACAAGACCCAGCTTGGCCAGTTGCGCGGTTGGCATATTGTCCAGCGTCACCGACAGGACGCGGCCAAAACTGCCCAGATCATCCTCTGCGGTGGCGGCATCCGCATTCACCGCGTATTTGGCGGGAAAACCGGTGTCGATCAGCACGGTTTCATCCGCGTCCGTCTGGATCACATAGCCGCAAATGCCGATGATGCGCCCGTTTGCATGCACCTGAAACAGGCCATAGTCGAGGACGGCAAGACGAATGGGTTTGCCCTTTAAGGCGGGAAGGTCTCTCATGGGAAAACAAAACGGGGGCACGATATGAAAGTCAAGATACACACGCTGTTTCAATATCTTCTGGAGACGACGACGGCGGAACCTGAAGCGATTGTGGGATTTTCGCTGGCGCAATCCCCGACCCTGCGGGAGTTTCTGCCGGACCTCGACCCTGATATGCCGCTTGATTGGAACAACCGTGATTTCAGCGGCTTGCCGGAGTTGAAGGAGCATGTGTTGCGGCAGGCAGGGCTGTCGGATGTGTGCGACCCTGCGGATGTCTTGATCACGGCCGGCGCGGCAGAGGCGAATTATCTGGCGATCATGCAGCTGTTGGAGCCTGACGACGAGATTGTCATTGAGACACCCGGTTGGCCGCAGGCCGAAGTTCTGGCCAAGGCGATCGGCGCCAAGGTGATAAAGGTGACAAGACACGAGGTGGACAACTGGCAACTGCCGCTTGATCGACTGTCGGATGCGATCACGTCGCGCACGCGGATGATTTTCCTGACCAACCCGAACAATCCCACGGGCGATGTGATGGACGCGGCAACGCTGGAGCAGATCGTGCAGATGGCTGACCGCGTCGGGGCGTGGCTGTTGGTGGATGAGGTATATGCGGGCCTTGAATGGAAGGGGCCGCGCGGGCCGTCGATTGCGGGTCTGTATCCGCGCGGCATCACAACCGGCTCTGTGAGTAAGGCATTGGGGCTGCAAGGGTTGCGCACGGGTTGGATGATTTGCCGTGATGCGCAGATGATCCGCGATGCGGTGATCCTGCGTGAAAATTCGTCGGAGATTATGAATATCATGGGCGAGGTGATCGCGGAAATTGCACTTCGACCTGAACGGTATGAGACGGCGTTGGAGGAGGCGCGCGGGGCAGGGCGCGCGCATCTTGTACAGATGAATGAATGGATGGCAGAGCAGGAGGGCCTAAGCTGGGTGTCGCCTTCTGCGGGTCTGATTGGTTTGGCGCGGCTGCAGGGTGATATCGACAGCGACGCGTTTGCACGGTTCCTGCTTGCCGATCCCTACCGCACGTTTTTGTTGCCGGGCAGTGCGTATGACCAACCGTGCCATATTCGCCTCGGTGTGGGGGGCGGTGCGTCGGTCAACTTGCATGACGGTTTGGAGCGCCTGTCACGCGGGTTGCAGGATTGGCGCGCGCAGGGCCGCTAATCCAGTACGGCACTGTGAACGAACAAAGGCTGGCCATCGTGCATGTACCCTTCGATCACGGCACGGCCGCGTGGGCCGACAAGCCACGCTTCAAGCCGGGCGACCGCATCGGCGCGCACGTGGCTGTGGCATGCGGGGTTCACGGGCAGCAGGGAATAGGGATTGAACAGCACCGGATCGCCCGCAAAGAGCAATGCCAGACCGCGCTTGTTCCCGAAGGTGAGCCATGTGGGCCGGTCGGACAGGATATAGGCGTCAAGCGCGCTGGCCGTGTTGAGCGCAGCACCCATGCCGGCCCCAACGGCGCGGTAGCCGTCCAGTGTATCGGGGGTAATATCCGCGCGTGCCCAAAGCGATTGTTCCATCTTATGCGTGCCACTGTCGTCGCCGCGCGAGACGAAAAGCGCGCCTGTGGTCGCAATCCGCGCAAGGGCAACGGTGGCCGAGGGTGCGGATGAAATGTCGGCGGGATCACCGGCAGGACCGATGAGGACAAAATCATTATACATAATTTCGCGCCGGTGGGTGGCGTGACCGGCAGCGACAAACGCCTCTTCGGCGCTGCGCGAATGGACAAGAACGGCATCAACATCGCCCGCTTCTCCCAGCTTTAGAGCCTGTCCAGTGCCGACGACGAGCAGTTGCAGGTCCAGATCAAGGTCGCGTTTGATTGCCGGCCGCAGCACATCGGCCAGCCCCGAATTCTCGAACGATGTGGTCACGGCCAGGCGCAGTGTTTCGGCACTGAGGGTTGCGGGCACTAGCAACGCGAGCAGGAGGCAGAGCAGACGGATCATCTGTGCTGTTTGATTTGATCAGCGATCAGGTCTTTATAGAGTTGCCGGATGCGGTGGAACACCGGTCCCGCCTTTGCCCCGCCGATGACCCGCCCGTCAATCTCGAACACGGGCGATTGCGCGCCAAAGGTGCCGGTCAGGAATACCTCGTCAGCGCCGTAAGTATCGACGAGGGAATAGTTACGCTCAAACACCGGAATATCGTTGGCGCGGCACAGATCAATCACCTTTTGGCGTGTGATCCCGTTCATGCAATAGTCGCCTGTCGAGGTCCAAACCGCGCCCTTGCGTACGATGAAAAAGTTGCAGGCGTTGGTCGTGTTCACAAAGCCGAAAGGATCAAGCATCAGCGCCTCGTCCGCGCCTGCGCGTATCGCGTGGTTGAGTGCGATAATGCAGTTGAGTTTTGAATGTGAATTGAGTTTGGAATCCTGGGTTAGGGGCAGGCCACGGTGGTGGGGTACGGTGTGCAACCTGATGCCCCGCTCCACAATGCTGCTATCGGGTTTTGAATGCTCGGCGATGATGACGACCGTTGCGCCAAAGATACTCAGATGGGGATGCTGGAACGGCTTTTTCTTGCGACCGCGCGTCACCATCACGCGCAAATGCACGTCCGTATGCATGTCGTTGGCCTGCAAGGTCTGCCATATAGCGGCGGTCAGTTCCGAACGGGTCATGCCGATATCAAGGTCGATATAAAGCGCGGCCTCATAAAGGCGGTCGAGGTGTTCGTCCAGAAATGACAGATGCCCGTCATACAGGCGCAGGCCCTCCCAGATGCCATCGCCCAGCATGAAGCCGGAATCGTAGACTGACACTTTTGCATCGTCGCGGTGCAAAAGCGCGCCATCCACATAGATTTTGATATCATCGTTGCGGTCGTCTGTGGCGGCATCATGGGTGGAGATATGGGTGTCGGTCATCACGGCTCAATCTGTTGGGGACGCGGCAACGCTAGCGCGGGCATGGGCGATGTGGAAGTGAATTTTGCAGCATCAGTCTTGAGGTTGTGGAGGCGGGCCTGCAAAGATGCGTGCGGCGATTACTGCGCCCCGATCAGGTACCAAGGCGGAAAGACATCATGTCGAAAAAGACCCTCAATGCGGCCAACCTTGCCGCCCTCGGACCCGAGCGGCTGGCTGATCTGCTCATCGAGGTCAGCACCGGCAGCGCCGAGATCAAGCGGCGGCTGCGGTTGGAGTTGAGCCACAATCTGGGGCCTGCGGAACTGGCCCATGATGTGCGCAAACGGCTCACCTCGATCCGGCGGTCCAAGGGTTATGTGGGGTGGCGCAAGCGCCGCGCGCTCATCCGTGATTTGCAAACGCAGGCGGATATGATCACGCAAAAGATTGCGCCTGATGTGCCGTCGGAGGCGTTTGATCTGCTGTGGCAGTTTACGCAGATGGCCCCGTCGGTGTTCGAGCGTGTTGATGACAGTCGGGGCGAGGTGGCGCAGGTGTTTGCCACTGCCCGCGCCCAATTTGCCGAGATCGGACCGCGGGCGCAGCTTGACCTGTCCGACCTTGCGCGGCGTGTGTGGGAGGCGGTGGGCGAGGATGCCTACGGTGCGTTTGATGGGATCATCGAGCTGCTCGCGCTCACATTGGGAGAGGTGGGTCTTGCGCATCTCAAGGCCGCTATTCTGGCAGAGGAGGAAACGGGGCAAGCGCCGGACGAGACCCACGCAGCCTTGCAGTTTTTGCGTGAGTTGCGGGGGACAAGTGGACAACACAAAGAGGGTCCGCAAGCGCGTTTGAGGCGGGTTTCATTGCAACAGGTTGCGCGCGCGCAGGGGGATGTGAACGGCTATATCGCGCAGTACCGCGCCGATGATCTGGCCCGCCCGCAGATTGCTGCCGAGGTGGCGGAGATTTTGCTGGAACAAGACCGTGCGCAAGAGGCACTTGATATCTTGATGCAGGCGCAGGACGGCGGCGCGCGCGATCCACGATGGGACCGTGCCTATACGCAGAGTCTGATGGCGTTGGGACAGGCGGAAGCGGCGCAGCGTCACCGGTGGGAGGTGTTTACCGAGACCCTCGATATCCAAAGCCTGCGTGATCACCTCAAACAGATGCCGGACTTTGATGATATCGAGGCGGAGGAAGCGGCGAAGGCGCATGCGTTGACGCATCATAGCGCGCCTGCGGCTCTGGTGTTCTTTTTAGGCTGGCCGGACCTTGCGGCGGCGGCGCAACTGACGGAGCGGCGGATTGCCGAGCTTGATATCGGGATCGGTCATATTCTGACCCCTGCTGCCGATGCGTTGCGCGACCGCTATGCGCTGGCGGCGACGCTTTTGTGGCGGGTGGTGATCGACGATATCCTTTGGGAACGCCGCACCGCCGATTACGCGACCGCCGCAGATCACCTGATGGATTGTACGGCGGCTGATATCGAAATTACGGATTACCAAGGGTTCCCGACCCACTCCCAATACGTGGCGCAGCTGCGTACGCAATTTGCCGGTAGATCGAAATTCTGGGCACGGGTCCGTTAGCCCAGAAGCGCCTTTTGCACATCCGCATCCCAGCCCAGATAATAGGTGTCGCCGTGGTGAATAACGGGGCGCATCATCACCTTGGGCTTGGCCGCGATCTGTGCGTCGGCCTCGGAGTTTTTGAGCCAGTCATTCAGCGCGCGGTAGTCGTTAGAAGTGCGATCAACCAGACGATCGCCAAATTCGGTGATCAGCGTGGCCAGCTCCTCCTCGCTCAGCGGGTCGGCGCGGATGTCGCGAAATTCCACATCGCGGCGCACGTTCTCAAGGGCTTTGCGGGCTTTGGTACATATCGCACAAGTGCTTAGTCCGTAGATGATCATCATGCTCTCCTGTTCAGGTCTGTGTCTGTCATAGCGCGTGACGCGGGTATCAACCATCTGTGACATTTTGAGCAGCTATCCATTTATCTGTTTAACCGGAGATGAATTCCTTATAACTATTGTCAGGTATAGAGAGGTGAGAGCCCCTCTGGTGATCGTGAGACGTAAACGGATCGTTGATATGATACTTGCAAAACAATCATTCTTTCCCGAGGTGCAGCCGAGACCTGATGATATTCCGCAGGTGGCGCTTGGGCAAAGTGATGTGCTCAACCGGTTGCGGATGGCTGCGATGGGATGCCGCGCGGCGGCGCGGGCTGATTTATTCGAGGCTTGTGCGCTGCTGCATGTGCAGGGCGAGGATGCGAAGCGGACGTTTGTTGATACATTTGTGCGCTGCCTGCCTGATGCAGTGAGTAAACGGATGGTCTGGCATACGCCGGGGGTGTCGGCGCTGTCGTTTGATGAGGCATGGGTGATGCGGTGTCTGTCGTGTATTGCCACAGATGACAGTAACAGTTTGCGATTTTTGCTGGCCTCGCGCGTGCGGGTCGCTGACCGGCGCTATATCGGGTTTCTGTTGGGTCGGATATCTGATCAATTCCACCCAGTTTAGAATTATTCTAAATACCCCTTGGCAAAATCCTGCAGATGCTTATGTTGTTTTTACAGCCAGCACGCAGAGCGCCAGCCAGCCAATTCAGTCCAGTCCAAGAGGTGAGACATGACCCAGACAGCCGCCGCGTTGACAACAGACGCGCAGACCGCAATTGCCGATGCATTGAACCAATCCGTGGCCGAAACCGCCGTGACGACGATGCTCGCTCAGAATTTTCATTGGAACGTGAAAGGCATGGCATTTGGCCCGCTGCATGAATTGTTCCAGACGATCTATGAGGACCATTTTGTCGCTCAGGATGATCTGGCCGAACGTGTGCGTGCTCTTGATATGCACGCCGAAGGTGTGTTGGCCACGATGCTCAAACGCTCCAAAGTATCCGAGCATGACGGGCATGCGACCGATCAGGAAATGATCCGCATGATGAAAGAAGCGCAAGAAACGCTGGCTGCGACATTGGCCGGATGCGGAGAGATTGCCGCAAGCCATGGCGATACGTTGACCGAGGATCTGTGCATTGCACGCGGTCAGCAGCACGAAAAATTTGCATGGTTCCTGCGCGCCCACCTCGCAGGATAAACCGCGCAAAGCAGACGGATTTGGATCGCGGTCAGAGGATATCCTCGGCCGCGATTTTCCGTTTCACCAGCAGCTTGCGATAGGCCGCATCCCAGTGTTTGTATTTGCCCAGTTGCGCCTGCTGCGCGGTGAGCATTTTAACAAATCCCGCGCGGTGCTCTGACTTCTTGAGCTGTTTAAAAATTGATTTCTGGGCCTTTGTCATGGAACACCCGATGCAATGGCCTTCACGCTTGAATTTGCAAACGTCTATGCAGGGGCTTGGAATTTTGGCCATGTTAAACCTTGCTAACGTATCTTTAAGCTGGGGATAGAGGCGGGGGAGTACAAGCGGCACTGATCACTTTGTCAGGATCAGTTTGCCCGCGCGGGTGATGCGCAGGATATAGGTTTTGCCGTCCAGCAAAAGCTGGGCCTGCGCGCCGTCGCGCATGATTTCACGGGCATCATAGGCGGGCAGGGGGGCGGATTGTACCGGTGGTATGACGGGCGGTGGCGTGGACGTGGATTGTGTCATCGTGCCGTGGCCCGATTGGTGTGGGGGAGAAGTGTCATAGCGGCCTCCATCTGGTTCGGGCAGCGGTCCTGAGTGACCGCTGCCCAAGTGCATTCAGGGGTTACTTCCAACCGACTTGGTTGAAGATCTGCTGTGCTTGGGCCACGTTTTTGGCGACCTTGCTCAGGTTCACGGCATCGGGGCGGAACAGGCCCAAGGCCGCGACTGACGGGCTGAGTGCGACGCCGGGTACGGCAGGATATTCGTCATTGCCCGCCGAGAAATACTGCTGCGCCTGATCGGAGGCGAGGTACTCCATGAACTTGATCGCGTTCTCTTTGTTTGGTGCGTTGAGTGCCACACCACCGCCCGACAGGTTCATATGCGCGCCTTCGGCATTTTGTGCGGGAAAGACCCAGCCGATGTTTTCACGGGCATCCTCGGGCAGGCCATCGACCTCGGTGCGAAGTGCGCGGGCGAAATAATAGGTGTTGGAAATCGCGATGTCGCATTGGCCGGAGACCAGCGCGCGCAACTGGTCGGTGTCACCACCTTGGGGCTCGCGGGCAAAGTTATCAACGACGCCTTGGGCCCAGGTTTTGGCGGCTTCAGCACCGTGGTTTTCGATCACTGCGGCCAGCAGGGTTTGGGAGTAGACGTTCGTGGAAGAGCGGTGACAGACCATACCTTTGTAGGCTGGATCGGCAAGCTCGAGATAGGACTGCGGCGGGTTCTCAACTTCGGCCTTGTCGTAAAAGATAATGCGGGCGCGCTGGCTGAAACCGAACCATTCGTTGCCTTCGTCCTGAATGTTGGCGGGAATGCGGGTCTCGAGAATATCGCTGTCGATGGCTTGCAGCACGCCGGCTTCTTTGGCGCGCTCGAGACGGGAGGTATCGACTGTCAGTAGAACATCGGCAGGGGAGTTTGCACCCTCCGCCTGCATCCGCGCGATCAGCTCGTCGCCTTTGCCCTCGATGCGGTTGATGGTGATGCCGGTCGCTTCGGTGAAGTCGGAATAAAGCCGCTCATCGGTGTCATAATGCCGTGATGAATAGAGGTTAAGCTCACCTTCGGCGCTGGCCGCGATGGGGCCAATTGCGACCAGTGATGTGGTCAGGGTTGCGGCGAGGAGTGTGAGGGAACGTGACATAGAATCTCCGAAGGTTTGTTTGACTTACTAAAACACTCAGATACTAATTTTAAATGCGGCGCAAGGTTTCTGATTAAATTAGTCAAGATTATTATTTTGCTGAATGCGGATGCTTAAAACGATGGCGCAGCCTCAATTTTGGGCTTCGGAAATAGCAGTTCAGGTTTGAAAATATTCCGTGAAGTTTCTGTAACATTGTCAGGTGACAGGTGGTTAAAAAATAGTTAACACTTTCTTCAGGGGGAAATATTATGACCCACGGTGATCATCGCCAACATCACCACCGCCCTGCGCAGTGGAAGACATTTAAGACAAAAGAAACCGGACTACCGAATTACAAGCAAAAGCATTTCGACAAGCTGCAGCAAAAGCTGAGCGGGCGTGTGCAGGTTGCAGGGGCGCCGGGATACAACGACGACCGGATGGTGTTCATGCACACCTACCAGCAATATCCACAGGTTATTGTGTTCTGTGAGTGTGAAACGGACGTGCTGGCCGCGTTGGAGTTTGCCCGCAAATCGCGATTGCTGGTGACGGCGCGGTCGGGTGGTCATTGCACCGCCGGTTATTCGGTCAATGATCAGGTCGTAATTGATACTGCCGGATTGAACCATCTGGTGGTGGATGAGGATACGCCAAGTGTGCGCTGCGGTCCCGGTGTCTCCTTTCGCAAACTTAACAGAATGCTTGATCACCATGGTCTGCACCTGACGGGCGGCGGGTGCGAGACGGTGAATGTTGCGGGCTATATGATGGGCGGCGGATACGGATTTACCGCGCGCCTGTTTGGCATGAACTGTGACCGTGTGACGGGTGTGCGCCTGGCGCTGGCGGACGGATCGATCGTGACGGCGAATGCCCAACAGAACGAGGATTTATTCTGGGCGGTGCGCGGCGGGACCGGCAACCAGTTCGGTATCTTGCTGGAGGTGGTGTATAACCCGGTGCGGTTGGAGCGTAAGTTTTTCGGGTTCGGGCTGCGCTGGAACATGCGGCACAAAAACGAGGCTGACATCCAGCGCGTGTGCCGCGTGTTGGAGCAGCTACAGGCGGAATATTCAAATTCCGGCCCGCCCAAGATGGGGCATCAGGCGTTGTTGATGTACCTGCCGGATGCGGATCATCCAGCGGGGCAGATCCCCTGCCTGTCACTGCGCGGTCTGTATGACGGAACACGCGAAGAGGCGCAGGCGGCCCTTGGTCCGCTGTTGGCCACGCTTGAAAATCCTGAAAAGGATGTCGAGATCTGGACCCACAAACACCACTATACCCGCCTCAACGAGTTGCTGCTGCAAACGGCGAATCCACCGGGCAATGACATGCCGACGGTTTCGATGAACACCAAGCCGCTGGTAGAAGGGTGGCTTATCAACACGCACCATTCTGCCGGCCGCTGGCGCAATGTGGTTGATCATTTTCTGGATGCGCCGGATAAAACCTGCTTCATCGCGATGGAGTTTTACGGCGGCGCGATTGCGGAGCCTGCGCCCACCGACATGGCGTTCGTGCACCGCGATCCTTCGATTGATTTGTTCAGTTGGGCGTTCTGGACTTTCGATACGCACAAGCAGGCCACCATCGAC
>JBATTJ010000075.1:0-28327 GCA_049670485.1 Sulfitobacter sp. | reverse complement strand
GGGCTAGCCCCTCACACTCCCCAGAGTATTTCAGGCCAGAAGAAAGTCAGGCGAGCATTGTCATGGGTGCTTCGAGATTGTCTTTGATCGCGTTGAGCAGTTCTGCTCCCAATGCACCATCAATGACGCGGTGATCGACCGACAGAGTGACCGACATGACTGTCGCGATGCCCAATTCGCCATCTTTGCCTACGACAGGCTTTTTGGTACCGGCACCCACAGCAAGGATCGCACCATGGGGCGGGTTGATCACGGCATCGAAGTTATCGATGCCGAACATGCCCAGATTGGATATGGCAAAGCTGCCGCCTTGGTATTCGTGCGGCGCAAGTTTGCGGTCACGGGCGCGGGCGGCGAGGTCCTTCATCTCGGCACTCAATGTGGAGAGTGATTTTATCTCTGCATCTTGCAACACAGGCGTGAACAGGCCGCCTTCAATGGCGACTGCTACGGCGACGTCCGAGGGTTTGAGCTTGAACACTTTATCACCGGCCCAGACCGCATTGGCATCTGGCACCTGTTGCAGAGCCAGCGCGCAGGCCTTGATGATAAAGTCATTGACCGAAAGCTTTACGCCACGCGGCTCAAGCTGTTTGTTCAATTGCGCGCGGAACGCCATGAGCGCGTCGAGTTGAATATCGCGGCGCAGGTAGAAGTGCGGCACGGTTTGTTTCGCCTCGGTAAGGCGTGCAGCGATGGTTTTGCGCATGCCGTTGAGGGTGACCTCCTCGTACTCGCGGCCTTCGTACATTTTGGCGATGGCATCGCTTGAAGCTCCTGTAGGAGCGGCAGGGCCGGCAGCGGGAGTAGCCGTAGTGGCAGCAGCAGCAGGCGCTTTTGTCTCGCTCAGACCTTCGACGTCGGCCTTTACGATACGTCCGTGCGGGCCGGAGCCTTTGATTTGTGCCAGATCGAGACCTTTTTGCGCAGCGATGCGGCGGGCCAGTGGTGACGCAAATATGCGGCTGCCGTCAGGTTTCGAACCTGCGGGGGTAGGATTGGCGTCTGTCTCACCGCGGCCATAACCTTTTTCCGGCGCGGTTTTGTCAGAAGCCTCTGCCGGGGCCGCGTTGCTTTCGCTTTTCGCACTTGGTGCAGAGGCTGTGCCGATGTCATCGGCGCTTTCGCCATCTTCGAGCAGAACGGCGATGGCAGCGTTGACTTTGACGCCTTCAGTACCCTCGGCGATGAGTATTTTTCCGATCACCCCTTCGTCAACGGCTTCAAATTCCATTGTCGCTTTGTCGGTTTCGATCTCGCACATCACATCGCCGGAGGAGACTGTATCGCCTTCCTTCACCAGCCATTTGGCCAAGGTGCCTTCTTCCATGGTGGGCGAGAGGGCGGGCATGAGGATTTCAATGGGCATACTGTCCGCTCCTTATTTGTATGTGACACGTTTGACGGCATCGACGACTTCGTCCGATGTCAACAATGCGTGTTTTTCGAGGTTCGCCGCATAGGGCATCGGGACGTCCTTACCGGTGCAGCAGATGACGGGCGCGTCGAGATAGTCAAACGCCTCCTGCATCACGACCGAGCTGATATAGCTCCCGACAGAGCCTTGCGGCCAGCCTTCCTCGACGGTGACCAAACGGTTTGTTTTCTTGACTGATTTGAGGATCGCACCGGTGTCCATTGGGCGCAGGGTGCGTAGGTCAATCACCTCGGCCATGATACCTTCCTCTGCAAGCTTGTCAGCGGCCTCCAGCGCGTAGGTCATGCCGATGCCGAAGCTCACGATTGTGACATCATCGCCTTCACGCCAGATGCGCGCTTTGCCAAACGGGACCGTATAGTCGTCGATCTCCGGCACATCAAAGGAGCGACCATAGAGGATTTCGTTTTCGAGGAAAATCACCGGATTGGGGTCGCGGATGGCGGTTTTCATCAATCCTTTGTAGTCAGAGGCGGAGTATGGCATCGCGACTTTGAGACCAGGCACTTGCATGTACCACGCTGCATAGTCTTGGGAGTGTTGGGCACCCACACGAGCCGCCGCACCATTGGGGCCGCGGAAAACGATTGGCGCGCCCATTTGGCCACCAGACATATAGAGCGTCTTGGCTGCCGAGTTGATGATGTGGTCAATCGCCTGCATGGCGAAGTTGAATGTCATGAACTCCAAAATCGGCTTCAGACCGCCAAAGGACGCACCAACCGCGATACCGGCAAAGCCGTGCTCGGTAATAGGTGTGTCGATCACTCGTTTCTCGCCGAACTCGTCGAGCATCCCTTGGGTGATTTTATACGCCCCCTGATATTCAGCGACTTCTTCACCCATGATGAAAACGTCATCATCGCGGCGCATTTCCTCTGCCATGCCATCGCGCAAGGCTTCGCGTACGGTTTGCTGCTTGAGCGTGGTGCCCTCGGGCCAGTCGGGGGAGGTGTCCACGACTGGTTCGGGATGGGCCATACCTGCGGCGGGTGCAGTCTCGGACGATTGCTCTTTGTCTGCGGGGACAGGCGCGCTTGCCGGTTTTTCGGCGGCAGTTTCCATCGCCGAGGCGTCTTCGCCTTCTTCCAGCAAAATGGCGATAGCTGTGTTCACTTTCACACCTTCAGTGCCTTCTGCAATCAGGATTTTGCCCATCACACCTTCGTCCACAGCTTCAAATTCCATGGTCGCTTTGTCGGTTTCGATCTCGGCCATGATATCGCCGGAGGAGACGGTATCACCCTCCTTGACCAGCCACTTGGCCAGCGTGCCTTCTTCCATGGTGGGGCTCAGGGCGGGCATCAGTATTTCGGTAGCCATGTTTCAAGCCTCCTGTGGAATTTCAGTAGCGTAAATATCGGTCCACAGCTCATCAAGATGCGGCTCGGGGCTGTTTTTGGCGAATTCGGCACTCTCGTTTACGATGGCCTTGATGTCCTTGTCGATGGTTTTGAGGTCCTCTTCGGTCGCGTGCTTGCCGGTCAGAAGCAGGCTGCGTATCTGTTCGATGGGGTCACGCTCGTCGCGCATTTTCTGGACCTCCTCACGGGTCCGGTATTTTGCCGGATCAGACATGGAGTGGCCGCGATAGCGGTAGGTTTTGATCTCGAGAATATAGGGGCCTTTGCCCGCGCGGCAGTGGGCGACAGCCTTTTCGCCCGCTTCCTTCACGGCCAGCACGTCCATGCCGTCCACTTCTTCACCGGGGATGCCATAAGCGGCACCGCGCTCCCAATAGCTGGGGGAGTGGGTAGAGCGTTTGGTCGAGGTGCCCATGGCGTATTGGTTGTTTTCGATCACGAAGATGCACGGCAGGTTCCAGATTTCCGCCATGTTATAGGCTTCATAGACCTGACCCTGATTTGCCGCACCGTCCCCGAAGTAGGTGAAGGTCACGCGGTCATTGCCTTTGTATTTGTCCGAAAATGCCAGACCGGCACCCAGTGGCACCTGCGCTGCAACGATCCCGTGGCCGCCATAAAAATGCTTCTCTTTCGAGAACATGTGCATAGAGCCACCTTTGCCCTTGGAATAGCCACCTTCGCGGCCCGTCAATTCGGCCATAACGCCGTTAGGGTCCATGCCACAGGCCAGCATGTGACCGTGATCGCGGTAGGATGTAATGCGCTTGTCGCCTTCCTCCGCTGCCGCCTCAAGGCCTACAACAACCGCTTCCTGCCCGATATAGAGGTGGCAAAAGCCGCCGATCAGGCCCATCCCGTAAAGCTGTCCTGCTTTTTCCTCGAAGCGCCGGATCAGCAGCATATCGTGGTAATAGGCCTTCAACTCATCGGCTGAGACGTTTGGTTTGGTCGTTTTGGCACTCGGCTTTTTGGCAGCCATAAGGCAGTCCTCCCCTTGGCATTACAGGTTGATGCCAATAATAGTTTAACGTTAAACTATATAGTACAGGATTCGAATGCGGTTGACCACAGGGGTTTGTTCACAGCTGCCATGCAGGTCTGTTTAGCGGATCACAATCTCGTCCGCGCGCACCATGCCCAGAACGGAGCGGGCCTGCTCATCCAGTAGATCAAGGTCGAGATAGTCGTCGGACAATCGGCGCGTTAGGTTTTCCATTTGCACCACTTCGGCCCGTACCGCACCAAGTTGGTCGCGCATGGTATGTGCCTCGGCCAGAATTTCGGCGCGGCGAAACAGGCCATAGTCGCCCTGCACGGCGGCAAACATGAAATACAGGCTCAGCGCGAAAGCAATCGCGAAGAACAGAATGGGGCCGAATGCGGGTTTGGTCATGTGGATGTGCCTGCCGTAAGAAAGGAACGAAATCTGCCTCGGAGACGCCTCTTGTCGGGCGATAAACCAACTATGCCACAGCCGATTCGCAAAGGGAATCCCCTATGATTCTGTTATTTCGTTTTAGGCCATGTTTTGTTGCGAATTGGATGCAGGATCAGCCGCCAAGTGCTTTTACTCCGGGCAGGGCCTTACCCTCCATCCATTCCAGAAACGCACCACCTGCTGTGGAAATATACGTAAAGTTATCCGCCACACCGGCCTTGTTAAGGGCGGCCACCGTATCGCCACCGCCCGCGACAGAAACAAGCACACCATTGCGGGTCTGCTTGGCCGCGATCTTGGCTGCGGCAACAGTGGCGGTGTCAAACGGTGCAATCTCGAACGCTCCCATCGGTCCGTTCCAGATCAGGGTTTTGAGGCCTTCAATCCCGACGCGCACCTGCTCGACCGTGTCCGGCCCTGCATCCAGCACCATCTGCGCGTCCTCCAACACGGTCTTGGAGGACAATAGCACCACGTCATGCGCCGCGCCTGCCTTGAACTCGCGTGCAACCAATCCGTCGACGGGTAGAAGGATACGGCATCCGGCTTTGGACGCTTTGTCCATGATGTCGCGTGCGGTCTCCATATAATCGGGCTCGGACAGGGACGCGCCCAGTTGCGCGCCCTGCGCGGCAAGGAAAGTGTTGGCCATGCCGCCGCCGATCACCAACAGATCAAGGCGCTGCACCAGATTTTCAAGAAGTGCGATTTTGGTGGAGACTTTTGCACCTCCCACAACCGCACCAACGGGACGTTCGGGGTTGGACAGGGCAGCCTCGAGCGCCGAAAGTTCTGCCTGCATCAAACGGCCCGCGCAGGACGGCAAATACTGTGCGATCCCCGCCGTAGAGGCATGCGCGCGGTGTGCGGCCGAAAACGCATCGTTACAGTAGACATCACCAAGTTTTGCCAGACGCGCGGCGAACGCCGGATCATTTGCTTCTTCGCCCGCATGAAAGCGGATGTTCTCGATCAGGATCACATCTGCGGCTGTCGCCTCTGCGGTCATGGCTTCCGCCGCCTCAAGGGTTTCGACCAAAGCCACGGACCGGTTGAGCGCTGACTTGAGCGCGGGCAGGACCTGCCGCAAGCTCATGTCGAGGTTGACCTTTCCCTTGGGTCGGCCGAAATGCGCTAACAACACAGGTTTGCCGCCCTTGGCCAGGATGTCATGCACCGTTGGCACGATCCGCTTGATCCTTGTGGCATCGGTGACGGTACCATTTTCCACAGGCACGTTGATGTCGACCCGCACCAAAACCCGCTTGCCGTTCAACTCCATGTCGTCGAGTGATTTCCAGCCCATCTTGCATGATCCTCTGCGTCTGTGTTCAAACTTGCGTGTTGTTTTGCCGTTATCCGCCCCTGCGTCAATGACCGCCTTGGCAATTGTGCGTTACCGCCTTAGGTATCGGGAAATATTTATGAAGGAGCGCCCCATGGCCGAGATCAAAGACCCCGAAAACACGATTCTGATGGAACTCAAAGACGGCACCGTCACCATCGAGCTGTTGCCAGATGTCGCACCGCAACACGTCGAGCGTATGAAGACGCTGGTGCGTGCAGGTGCTTATGACAACGTTGCCTTCCACCGCGTGATTGACGGCTTCATGGCCCAAACCGGCGATGTGCAGCACGGCAATATGGAAAAAGACTACAACCCGCGGGGCGCCGGTACAGGTGGCTCCGAGCATCCTGATGTGCCCGCAGAGTTCTCGAAAATTCCCCACGCGCGCGGCAGCATTGGTGCGGCACGCTCTGCCAACCCGAACTCGGCCAACAGCCAGTTCTTTATCAACTTCAAAGACAATGACTTCCTCAACGGTCAATACACCGTCTATGGCCAGGTCATTTCCGGTATGGAGCATGTGGACAACATCGCCAAAGGCGAGCCACCGGCCAACCCCGACCGCATGGTCAGCGTGAAGGTGGCCGCAGATGCGTAGCGTTATTGCAGGCGGCATCCTCGCCACTCTCCTCGCAGGGCCCATCGCAGCCTCCGGCCTCGAAATCGAAGTCGTGGGCGAGGCCAATGGCACCATCACCATCGACCTGCTCGAAGATCTGGCACCACAGCACGTGGAGCGGATCACGACATTGGCCGCAGATGGTAAATATGACGGTGTCGTGTTTCACCGCGTGATCGAGGGTTTCATGGCCCAAACCGGTGATGTTGAGCATGGCCGCCTTGGCTCTGACTTGCGCCGCGCCGGTTCGGGCGGGTCCGATATGCCCGATCTTAAAGCCGAGTTTTCCGATGTGACTTATGAAAAGGGCGTGATTGGCATGGCACGGGCCCAAAGCCCCGATTCAGCCAACAGCCAGTTCTTTATCATGTTTGACGACGCACCGTTTTTGAACGGTCAATACACGGTCGTTGGTCGTGTCACCGGCGGACAGGATGTTGTGGACGCAATCAAGCGCGGCACGGGCGCCAATGGTGCCGTCATCGGTGAGCCTGACATGATGAAAACGGTCACCGTCACGGAGTGACGCACACCGCATAATTGATCTGGAAAAGGCGCCTTGCAAGGGGCGCCTTTTTTCTTGCCAGATGCTTGCAGCTCTAGATGCTGCGCAGCTGATGTTTGTCCAGAAGATCAAGCAGCGTTGTCTGTGCTTGTGTGCGGTGGGCGTGGTGGATGCGGTGGGCTACATCGGCTTGGCCCTTGCGGATTGCCTCCATAACCTGCCGGTGATCGTGGTTCGATTTATGGGGTTTGTCGCGCATGAACAGCGTCATCGCCCGCGCGCGCCGCACCTGATCAACCATCATCGACACCACGCTGATGATCCGGCTGTTGCCGCCAAGGCGGACAAGCTCGCTGTGGAACTGGTCATCGGCATCGGCCCATGCGCGCAGGTCATCCCGCTCAAGGGCGGCGTCCATATTGTCGATTGCCTGCGCAAGCCCCGCCAGTTCCGCCTCCTCGAAACCCGCGTTTGCTGCGTTATAGGCTGCAAGACTTTCAAGCGCTGTCAGCACATCATAGATTTCACGCATGTCATCGGGGGAGAGGGCGAGGATGCGCACGCCCTTGCGGGGCCGCAGCTCAAGCAGGCCTTGCGCCTCAAGCGCGAGTGCGGCCTCCCGCACGGGCGTGCGTGACATATCCAGACGTGTGGCAAGCTCGCTCTCGAGGTGGTTGGAACCTGCGGCCAACTCCCCACTAAAGATCAGATGGCGCAACCGCTCGACGGCGCGGTGGCTGCTCGAGAGTGGTTTTGATGCGTTCGCGTCCATCCGGTCAAATCTCCAGTTTTCGGGCCTCTTGCGCAGAGGCGTAAATTGCGTTTTCAATACGGATGACCTGCAGATAGGCGCGGGCCTCGTTCTCGAAGGTTTCTCCATCCAACAGGCCTGCAACGACATGGGATTGCAAGTGGTGCACGCAGTCGCCGCCGAACCCGTCCCATGTATTCGGTCCCAGAACCTCGATCAACTCGGTTGTGGAATGTTTGCGAAACTGCACAGCACCGTCACCGGTCAGGGTTAATGTGCCCTCCGTGCCCTCAACCAACCCTTCGCCCATGGTACAGCGCAGATTGGTAGCCGCGTGGTCAAGGTGGCGGTTCCCGTCCAGCAATGCACGCGCATCATTTGCATGATCAAAAAGCACATATCCCGCATCCTCACCGGTAATCACCGGGTTCATTTTGCGCAGGTCTGCATAAACCGCCGTGGGATCGCCCAGCAAATACCGGAAAGTGTCGACATAATGCACGCCTGTCTCATGGATGAGCAGCTTCTCCATCGTTTGAAAATACGGCTGCCGGTCCAGATAGGCACGCGGTCCTTGCCCGTCACCCGGACGCAAGCGGAAGGTGACCTGCTGTACCGTGCCGATCAGGCCGTCGTCTAGCGCGCGGCGGATCGCTCTGAACCATGGCTGAAACCTGAAATTTTCGTGAATGATAATGCGCGCGCCTGCATCTTCCGCCAGTGCGGTAATCTCCACCGCCTCGGCCAGATCCGCGCAGAACGGTTTTTGACAGATCAGCGTTTTGATCCCCGCGGCAAGCGCTGTGCGAATGACCGCGGCATGGCCACTGGCGGGCAGGATCACATCAAGGACATCCGGCGCCGTCTCGGCCAGCATCTTTGTTAGATCATCATAGGCGGGCAGGCCGGTTGCGCGGGCCTTTTCGATCTCGCTGTCGCAGGATCCGACAACTGTGGCACGCGCAATGCGGGACCAGCTGCCGTAATGGAACTGGCTGAAATACCCGGCACCGACACAGGCCACTTTAAGTGTCATAGGGCAAGCTCTGTGAGGATCGCCTCGCTGATCGAGGCGGTTGTGCCCGTGCCACCCAAATCAGGCGTGAGCCCGTCACCGCGCGCGATCACATCCTCGACCGCTTTTTGCAGGCGTGCACCGTCCTCCATCATATCCTCCCTGTCGTGTTTCGTCCCGAGCCAGTCAAGCATCATCGCCGCTGACAGGATCATAGCCATTGGATTGGCTTTGCCCATGCCCGCAATGTCAGGCGCAGAGCCATGGCACGGCTGAAACACCGCATTGTCCAAGCCGATATCGGCGGACGGGGCCACGCCCAAGCCTCCCATGAGGCCTGCGCCAAGATCGGAGAGGATATCGCCAAACATATTTTCAGTGACCAGCACATCAAAATCCCACGGCTTTTGCACCATCCAAAGGGCAGTCGCATCCACATAGGCATGATCGGCCACCAGATCGGGAAACTCCGCCGCGATCCCGTCGAAAATTTCGCGAAAGAAGGCAAAGGCGCGAAATACATTCGCCTTATCGACACAAGTGACGCGACCGGGGCTGCGGCCCTTTGCCTTGCGATCACCGGCAAGCCTGAAAGCAAAGCGAAACAGCTTTTCAGAGATGTCGCGGGTGATGAGCAGGGTTTCGCGCGCAGAATCCTTGGTCACCTCACCGGTGCCCTGCGAATAGAACAACCCTTCCGTGCTCTCGCGGATCAGTACAAAATCAACCTCACGACCCTCAGGCATGTTGAGTGGCGTGCGCTGGCCCGGAAAAATGCGGACAGGGCGCACACCGGCAAACAGGGTGAGTGCCTTGCGCAGGTCGATCTGCGGGGAGATTTCTGTGCCGTCATCATAACGTACCGTAGGCAGCCCCATCGCAGACAGCAGGATCGCATCCGATTTGCGGGCCACTTTCATGGAGGTGGCGGGCAGGGCGTCACCGGTTTGAGCGTAATGTGCGGCACCTGCTGCACAATCGGTAAACGCCAGATCATAGGTCCGGTGTTTGGCGATGTTGCGCAGGATCTCGACGGTAGGGTGCATGATTTCAGGGCCAATTCCGTCTCCATGGAAGACTGCAATCTCAAAACTGTTGTTCATCTGGTCCCTCGTTCCGGTCTGCCTCACGGCCTGAAATCTGTTGCTGTGTATCTCGCGTTGACAGAGCATTAATTAATGCATACATAAATAAATGCAACAATAAACGCACAGTTTTTCAAGTCTTCAGGGAGGAAGCAAAATGAAAACGACTTTTGGACGGATCGCAGGGGCTGCAGCCCTTATCACCGGACTGGGAACCGCCGCGATGGCGCAGGAATATCCATTCCGCGATATCACCACGGCAGTTGTCTGGGGCGCGGGCGGCGGCACCGACAGTATCAACCGCATGATCATGGCAGAGATGGAAAAGCACCTGCCGGTCAGCATCAACGTGATCAACCAAACCGGCGGTGTCGCCGGGTCGAACGGCATGGTCTATGTCCAGAACCAAGCGGACGATGGCTATACACTTGTTGGTTTGTCAGAATCCAACGTGACGGCTGCGGTCCAAGGCGGCTGGGACCAACGGTTTGACTATTGGTTCCCGTTCATTGTGGGTGGTTCGCCCGATCTGATCTCCGTTCCCGCAGAAAGTCCTTACACAACACTTGCAGAGCTTGTCGATGCAGCCAAAGCCGATCCGGGGTCCATTCCAGCAGCAGCATCCGGGGCAGGGTCCATTCACCACCTCAACCTGCTGGCCATCCAGAACGGCACAGGCGCGCAGTTTAACTTCATCCCCTACGGTGGCTCCGCACCGGGTCAAGAGGCCGCATTGGCAGGTGAAGTCGCCCTCGTCGTCACGTCCCTCGCCGAACAAGCAGCCTTGATTGAGGGTGGATTGCTGCGGCCGCTAGCGATGCTGACACCGGACGAAGCCACGATTGGCGGTATCACGGTTCCTTCGGCCTTTGATCTCTATGACGGTCTGGACCAATACCTGCCACTCAAACAGGCAATCGGCTTTGCCATCCATAACTCCGCCTCCGACGAGGTGAAGGCCGCACTGGTTGAAGCATTCGATAAGGCCATGGCAGGGGATACTGTCGCCGAATGGGCCACAGCCAACAAATACGACATCGGCGGTCAGTCCGGTGCCGAAGCAACAGCCCTTTTCGCCAACCTTGAAGAGACATTTGCCTGTACCCTCAAAGAGCTGGGTGCTGCCGAAGTCGATCCCTCCACGCTGGGCATTGCCTGCGAATAAGCAGATGCATCTGCACTGACGAAACGGGGCGCGCGCGATTTTTGATGCGCGCGCGCCCCGATACCTGAGACATCATCATCGACACAGGGGGGCCGGATATGGACAAAGACGCGGACACCGCAAATGATATCGCCGTGCTGCGCGCCCGTGATTTCTGGGCTGCACTTGCACTGATCGCCGCGTCGGTTTTTTTCCTGTGGCGCACCTCCTACATTCCTCTTTTCGGCGGCAACCGCGCCGGTGTCAGTGGTGCCAATTGGTACAACTCTGCCGCTATCGTGCCGTTGGGCGTCTTCAGCGCGTTGCTTGTCCTGGCCCTTGTCCTGCTTGTTATCTCGGTCCGCGCAGGCGGCGCCAGAACGGCCCTGAGCGCGGTCGGCATCGGCTGGAACAGATCCGAGGCTATCCGATTTGGCACCATCGGCGTGATCATTGGCCTCTACATCATCGGCCTCGTGCCACGGGTTGATTTCATCCTGTGCAGCGGGCTGGTGATCACCGCACTGATCTATGGCTTTCACACCGGCAATCCGCGCCGCATGGTCACCGCTGCGGCCGCAGTTGCGGTGCCAGCGCTCTATGCGCTCATCATGCACCTGCCACAGTCGCAATGGGCCAAGCCCCATGATGACGACGCGCTGACCTTGCTGATCTGGATCGTGCTGAGCGTTGTGGCATGGCGCGGTCCGCGTGATGCCGTCGCACGCGCAACACCGCTTATTGCGGTGATTGTCCCTGTCGTTCTGGTCTGTGCGATGGCGTTCGGGTTTCGCCAGAACGTGCCCAACCGCAGCGGGCTGATTTTCAGTCAGATCGAATACCAGTATTACGTCAACATCCGCCCGATCTGGAGAAATTGATGGATTTTCTGCTGACACAGCTGTCGGGGTTCGGCGGCGCATTCTATAGCCTTGCTGCCGATCCGGTCACTTACATCTATCTCATATCCTCGGTGTTTCTGGGCATTGTGTTTGGTGCATTGCCGGGCCTCACTGCGACCCTTGCAGTGACGATCCTGACCGGCTTTTTCGGCAACAAGATCCCGTTGGATTATTCCCTGATTGCCCTTCTGGGGGCCTACGTCGGCGCGATCTATGGTGGTTCATACCCCACGATCCTGCTCAACATTCCGGGCACAGCGGCCTCTGCGGCGACGGCTATGGACGGCTACCCACTCGCCAAGGCAGGTCGCGGCGGCGAAGCATTGGGCCTCACCACTACGGCAAGCTTTATCGGCACACTCATCGGCACGGCGGCACTCCTGATCTTTGTCTGGGTGCTGTTGCTGGTGTCCAAAAATATCGCAAGTCCGGAAAAGGCGCTGCTGGCATTGTTCGGTATTCTGCTGTCCGGCACGCTCATGTCCGAGGATCTGGTGATCAAAGGGTGGATTGCGGGCCTCATCGGTCTGGCGATGGCGATGGTCGGCCTTGATCCCCTGTTGTCAGAGCCGCGTTATACCTTTGGCTGGTCTTATCTGCTGTCGGGGTTTCAGGTTGTACCAGTGCTCATGGGCGCTTTTGCCGTTCCCCAGATCATCGACGGTCTGCGGGTGATGGAACTGGGCAAAATGGTCCAACTTGAGGGGCGCATCATGCCTAATCTCAAGACGATCCGCAAACATATGCCCACCATTGCCCGTTCTGGTGTGATCGGTACAAGCGTCGGCGCACTTCCCGGTGTGGGGGAGGACGTTGCCGGCTGGGTGAGCTACGGCGTCGGCAAATCAGTCAGCCCCGATGGCGCGAATTTCGGCAAAGGGTCCATTGACGGGCTTCTATGCTCCGAGACGGCGAACAACGCCTGCATTGGCGGCGCGCTGATCCCGCTTTTGGTGCTGGGCATCCCCGGCTCACCACCTGCCGCTGCCCTCATGGGGGCATTTACGATCAACAACATCATACCGGGTCCAACAATTGATCCCGAGATTATCCTCAGGGTGGCGGCGATCATGGTGATGGCATCGTTCACCATGGCCCTGATGGGGCTGTTTACCGCGCGCATTTTCATCAAAATCCTGCGCATCCCGCAGACCGTGTTTTTGCCGGTGGTCATGGTGTTGACAACCATCGGCTCGTTCAGTGTGGGCGGCGGGATCAATGACCTATACCTGATGCTCGGCGTGGGGTTCGTCGCCTACTTTATGAACATGATGCGCTACCCGATCGCGCCGCTGGTGATTGGTGTGATCCTTGGCGGATTGTTCGATGAAACGTTCCGCCGCTCCCTGCTGATCTCCGAAGGGGATCTGTCGGTCTTTATCAGTCGCCCCGGCGCAGCTATACTTCTGGTGATGAACATCGCCCTCATAGCATCCCAATTGCCGGTGGTGCGCCGCATGTTTGCGCGTCTGCGCAGAAAGGTTGCCTGATGCCCTATGCCGTTGTCGTCACATTCCAGATCAAATCCGGCGCGCTTGAACGGTTCATGCCGTTGATGCACGCCAATGCGCAAAGCAGCTTGTCAGACGAGGCCGCATGCCTGCAATTCGATGTCGCGACTGATCCTGCACACCCTGATGAGGTGTTCCTTTACGAACTTTACACAGACCGCGCAGGCTTTGACGCGCATCTGGCGACAGGGCATTTCAAGAACTTCGACAGGGCGGTTGAGGATATGATCGCCACCAAGGATATCCGCACCTTTGCGCAGGTCACGCAATGAACGGATGGGAAGTTCATGCGGTCAAATATGCCGACCGTAACGCGCGCACCCGCGCCGATAGCTTCCTGTTTGACGACAACCATGACGCCCCCCATGCGATGGATTATTACATTTGGGTCCTACGCCGCCCGGGTGAGACGATATTGGTCGATACCGGATACGACAGGGCAGAGGCCACAGCCCGCGACCGCCCCGTGCGCATGGATCCGGTCGACGCCCTTGCCCCGCTGGGGATAACGCCTGACGAGGTGACGACCGTCATCGTCACCCATCTGCACTATGACCATGCGGGCGGTTTGCATCTGTTTCCCAACGCCACGTTGCATATCCAAGCCGCCGAAATGGCATATGCCACGGGTCCGTGCATGTGCCATGATACCCTGCGCATGCCGTTTACGGCGGATCATATCTGTGAGGCGGTCAAACGTTTGTATGCCGGTCGCGTGATCTTTCACGACGGGGAAGGGCAGGTGGCTGAGGGCGTTACGGTGCACTGTATCGGCGGTCATTCACGGGGCCTGCAATGCGTGCGGGTCCACACCAATGCCGGGTGGCTGGTGATGGCGTCTGACGCGGCGCATTATTATGAAAATGTCATGGCCCAAAAGCCGTTTCCGATCGTTGTCGATCTACAGGATATGCTTGACGGGTTCGCCACATTGAAGCGTTTGGCAAGCACGCCGAGCCTCATCATTCCGGGCCATGATCCTCTTGTAAGGACGCTGTTTCCCCAAGGGATGGCACCGCATATCACGCGGCTGGACGGTGGCCCTTTGAGAGATATCCCACAATGAAGATCGGCGTGATTGCAAATGACTCCTCTGGCGCGTCCGACATCGCTATTGGCGGTATGAAGGCCGGTTAATAGGCAAAGCTACCAAGCGGAGAGGCTGCAGATGTCGATGCCGGTGCTATTGCCCTGAAATCGAATACAGCCCCTTGCAGTCCGCGCGCGGCCCTCGGCGTGAGTGGTTCTGCGTCGTTGTCGAGTTTAACTGCTGCCTTATCTAAAGCCCGTTGCTCAGCTTCGCAAACATCAAACCACACAAACCCTACGCAACACAAAAAACACCGCAGGCGTCAGCCCACGGCGTTTGTAATTTACAGCCCGTCTCGCGCTTAGGACGCAGGGTTGGCTTTCTGTGTTGGTGTGGCTTTTGAACCGGGGTTAAGCGGATCATCCTGACGCTGCACGGAGCCTTCAAAATGCGCACCGCTCTCGATGGCGATGGTTTTGTGGATGATGTCCCCCTCGACGCGCGCGGAGGATGTCAAACGCACCTTGAGGCCACGCACGCGGCCGACGATGCGGCCATTGATCACCACGTCATCGGCAATCACTTCGCCTTTGATCGTTGCGGTCTCACCGATGGTCAGCAGGTGCGCGCGAATGTCGCCCTCTACCGTGCCTTCAACCTGAATATCGCCGGTGGTCTTCATGTTGCCCGTGACGTGCAGATCAGCGGAGAGCACTGAGGCCGGTGGCTTGGCCTTCGGCGCGCTTGCCTTGAACTCGCTTGGTTTTTGCGAGGAGGACGGGACGGAAGGGGCCGCAGACGACGGCGATGTGGTGTTGGATGTGTCGACGCTTGGGGCCGGATCGTTGATTTTGCTCTTAGAAAACATCGTTGGCTGCCTTGATATAGATCATTGGATTGACGGCTTTTCCGCCGACGCGCACTTCATAGTGTAGATGCACGCCGGTCACCCGTCCTGATGCACCCATATCACCAATCCGGTCGCCGCGCGACACTCTTTGACCGACCTTCACGCGCATTTTTGACATATGTGCATAGCGGGTCTCGATGCCGAATTCATGCTGGATTTTGACCAAACGTCCATATCCTGAGCCCCAACCCGCGTGAGTCACAACACCGTCCGCCGTGGCATAGAGTGGTGTGCCCATGCCCGCGGCAAAGTCGACGCCTTGGTGCATCCGGCGTCCGCCGGTTTTCGGATCACGACGGAAGCCGAACTGCGAAGTGAAGCGGAACGAATCCTTTACCGGATTCGCAAATGGCGCTTTGGACGCGGCCAAACGGTAGAGGTTGAGACGGTCCATCTGGTTCAACAAACGGTTGGCGCGCAAGGTGTCGGCGGTGGGCCTGTCGCCGCGTGTGGTAAAGGTCAGCGGCGTCAGCGGCCCGCCCTGACCTGAATAACCACGGCGCACAGTATCAAGCATCCGGTCCGTCGGCATGCCGGCCGCGCGGAACATCCGGTCAAGCGGGGCCACGGAGACAGTCATGGCTTCTTCAAGCTGGCGGAATATAGCGTCGTTTTGTTCCTGCATGACCGCGATTGTCTGGTTCAGCTCGTCGGCTTTCAGCAGCGCATCCTGCGAGTCGAGCAAGACCTGATCACGCTCTTCTGCTGTTTTGGCCAATGCATCGGCCAGAAAATCCATCGGTGCGGTGCTGGCGGCCACTTGGATTGCGCCACCCCCTTCTGATTGCAGTGCCGCAACCTGCGCACGCGCCGTCTGGCGGTCCTGCATCGTGTCGCGCAGTGTGGACTGGATCACGTCAATGCCGGTCTCAAGTTCGCGGCGGCGTGTTTCTGAGGACAAAAGCTCTGACTGCATCACGGAAATTTGGGTGAGGGCGGCATTAAACCGTTGCTGCGCGGCAAGCGCTTCTTCCGCGCGGCTGTCGCGCTGCGCGCTCAGATCATTGAGGCGTGCCTGATAGGTGCGTTGGTCGCGTTTGGCTTGCTCACGGAAATTGCCGGATCCGATGCTGTCCATCAAGATGATCGCGGTGGCTACGATTGCCCACGCGACAAGTGCCGCAGATCCTGCAAATGCCAAAAGCTGTGTGGCAGGGCGCAGGCGGATGAATCGTGTGTCATTATCCGATTTTAGGAAGACGCGCCGCTCAGGAAAGTGTTTTTCCAAAAAGGCATGAGTTTTAATCGCCAACTGTGTACGCACGTTTATTCAATCCCTATGTCCCGTCACGGATCCGCGTGTCCCTCACGGCTCCGTTAACGGTACCGCAATAACTTTCACACCATCATCCGGCAACCCTTCTGGCAGCCTGTGACGGCCTGCCGCCTGTTTGACTGTGAAATGGGCAGAAATCCGCCGATTCCAGCGGATTATGCGCCGCTGTTTAAGTGGATTGGGCCAGTGGCCAGTAAAAATCAGGCGGAATGCCTGCTTCGGCGCGCTTCTCTTCATTGAATGGTGGCTTGAGTTGCCCATGGAAATAGGTCCGCACAAGGGCGTGGAACTTGACTGTGGGGTCCAGATCGTGACGCCCGCACAAAAAGTGGAACCACTTCGAGCCGTAGGCAACGTGGTGCACTTCCTCGGCGTATATAATCTCGAGGGCGGCAACGGCGCTGGTGGCTTTTGCCTGTTTGAAGATGCGGATCATGTTAGGCGTCACATCAAGGCCGCGCGCTTCCAGAACCATGGGCACGACTGCAAGCCGACCCATGAAATCCTCTGCCGTGTCCTCGGCGGCGCGCCACATGCCTGCGTGGGCAGGCAAGGCCCCGTAATGACTGCCTTCTTCTTCAAGGCAATCGCACATCAGATTGAAATGTTTGGATTCCTCATCGGCGGCTTTCACCCAGTCGTCATAGTAGCCAATCGGCATTTTCACGTGGCAAAAGCGTGCGATGATGTCCCAATGCAGGTCGACAGCGTTCAATTCGATATGCGCCACGGCATGCAGAAGGGCGATCCGTCCCTCTGGACTGCCGGGCTTGCGGTGCGGCACGTCGCGCGGGCTTAGCAAAGTTGGCGTGGTGGGGCGCGCGGGCTGCGCAGGTGGATTGGCGGTGCCGATCTCGGGGAGGCTGCCATCCGCACGTGCTGCCCGCCACTGGGCTGCGAATTCATGTGACAATGCCGTCTTTTCACGCCCGTCTGCCTTGCGCAGAACCGCTTCCGCCATCTGCGCCAGCGGCATCATAGCGCGCGCACTGCCTCCAGCACCTCTTCGACGTGGCCGGGTACTTTCACCTTGCGCCAGACCTGTGCGATGGTGCCATCTGCACCGATCAGATAGGTCGCCCGCTCGATCCCCATGGATTTCTTACCGTACATGTTCTTCTCGACCCAGACGCCATAGTCTTCGGTGACACTTCCGGCCTCGTCCGACAAAAGCGGCACGGTCAGATCATGTTTGGCCGCAAACTTGTCGTGCTTGGCCATGGTGTCGCGGGATATCCCGAACACTTTCGCGCCCGCCGCTTCAAAATCTGCCAGATGCGCGGAAAAGCCGATGCTTTCTTTGGTGCAGCCCGGCGTGTCGTCGCGGGGATAGAAAAACAGCACAACTGGCGTGCCTTTGAGCGCGCTCAGCGTGAGATTGCCACCGCCTGTGACGGGCAGGGTGAAGTCGGGGGCGGGGTGGGATACGTCTGGCATGTCAAATCTCCGATCTGTGATGGGCGCGGCCTTGGAGTGGTGCGCTACCTCTGCCATAGTAAGGCGTCGACGCCAATCGCCAACCCCGTCGACCCGCGAAATCTGTCCCATGTATGAGTAACGCTACCCTGATGACCGATACCGCCCCGCAACCGGCAGAAAATGCAGCACCCCGCCGCCGCAAGCGCGGCTGGCTCTTGCTGCTTTTGGGGCTGTTCAATGCGATTTGGGCGATATTGGTGCTGTTGACGGTCATTGCTGTGGGCCTTGTTTATTTCCTCTATGACCGCCCCGTCGTGTTGCCCGGCTGGGCCGAGACGCGCATCGAAGAGCGCCTTTTGACTGAATTTCCGCAGGTAAAGATCAGCTTTGGCGAGATGCGGTTGCTGATGGAGGAAGGCTGGCGTCCGCGCGTGCGTTTGCGCGATGTGGCCGTCGCTGATGTGCAGGGGGCAGAGATCATCCGCGTCTCCGAGGCACGCGTACGGTTTTCGATGCAGGCTTTGCGCGCGGGCGACATACAACCGGCCGAAGTGGCCTTGCGCGGTGTGTTCGCGACCCTGATCCGAAACGAGGATGGTACATTGGCGGTGCAGACCGGTTTGCGCGCGGACCGCACGCAAAATCCGGTGGCCAACCTTGGGGATCTGGTGCGCCAAATGGACGCCGTACTGCTGCAGCCGGGCCTCGCCGCATTGGAAAGCGCGGAGATGCGTGGCCTCACGTTACAATACATCGACAGGCGGGCGGAGCAGGCATTTACCCTCGATGGAGGGCGCCTCCTTGCCGAGCGGGTCGATGGCGCGCTGGTGGTCTCGGCGGATCTGGCACTGCTGGGCAATGGCGGGGGTGTGACAACGCTGGCCGCCAATTATACCAGCGTCATCGGCGCGCAGGAGGCGCAATTTGGCGTGCAGCTCAAAGATGCCTCTGCCGGTGATATCGCCACGCAAAGTCCGGCATTTGCGTGGATGGGAGCCTTGCGCGCGCCAATCTCCGGCGCTGTACGCTCGGGCGTGCGCGCCGACGGGACACTTGCACCGCTCAACGCCACGCTCCAGATTGGGGCGGGCGTGGTGCAGCCCAACGCGGGCACACTGCCCATCCCGTTTGACGCCGCACGCAGCTATTTCTCCTATGATGCCGCTGAGGGGGTGTTGCAGTTCGACGAGCTTTCGGTTGCCAGTAAATGGGTCACTGCACGGGCCGAGGGCACCGCTACCCTAACCGGATTGCGCAGTGGCACGCTTGAAGCGCTGGTCGGTCAGTTTGCGATCACGCAACTGCAAGCCAACCCGATGGGCCTTTATCCAGAGCCGATTGTGATGGAAGGGGCGGAGCTTGATTTCCGGCTCCAAACCGCCCCGTTCAAGGTCGATATCGGGCGGCTCGATATCTTTGATCAAGGCGAGACGCGGCACGCCTCTGGCATGCTGGTCGCAGAGCCGGAAGGCTGGCGCGTGGTTCTGGACGCAAGTGCGCCGCATATCCCGTCGCAACGTGTGATTGCTCTGTGGCCCGAGACGATCAAGGCCAAGACACGCAAATGGCTGGCTGAAAATCTGTTGGCCGGAGAGATCAACGATGCCGATTTCGCCTTGCGCATCGCACCGGGAGAGCCGTCGCGCACTTACATCGGGTTCGAATATACCGATGCCACGGTCAAATTCCTGCGCAACCTGCCGCCCATCACAGGCGCGCGTGGTCATGCCAGTCTGAACGAAAACCGCTTTGTCGTGGCGGTGGACAGCGGTGAGGTTGCGGCGGAAACGGGCGGCACCGTCACGGTTGAGCGCTCCGCCTTCATCATCCCCGATCTGGCGGTCAAGGACGGTGCGCCAGCGGTCGTGCGTCTTAACACCCGCTCTTCGGTAAGTGCGGCACTTTGGGCATTGGATCAGCCGCCTATGGAGGTGATGCGCAAGACCGGCCTGCCAGTGGAGCTGGGCACAGGGCAGGTCGAGATGGCGGGCACGCTGTCGTTCCCGCTCAAAAAAGGGGGCAGTCCGGCGGATGTCTTGTTTGACGCCACTGCAACGCTGAGCGATTTTTCCAGCACGCAGCTCATCAAAGGGCGCGCGCTGACGGCGCAGCGCATGGCCCTTGTCGCAAGTAATACAGGCGTGCAGATCGCGGGGCGCGGGGCGCTGGACGGTGTGATCTTTGACGGAGAGTGGCAGCAGCCCATCGGTCCCGGTTCCGACAAAAGCAGCGCGAGCGGGACCGCCCGCATCACGCCTGCCGCGCTCAAGGCGTTCAACGTGGCACTGCCGGACGGTATGCTGACGGGTGCCGCCGCAGCCGAGGTTGCCATTGCGTTCGAGCGTGGAAAAGCGCCGCAAATGACCCTGACGTCCGATCTTCGCGGGGCCAGATTGCAAATACCTCAAATCGGGTGGCGCAAACCTGCGGATGCGGGCGGGCGCTTGCGTGCCGCCGTGCGTCTGGGCGCGAACCCGGAGGTGACGGAAATGTCGCTTGAGGGGGCGGGGCTGTCTGCGCGCGGATCTATCAAGCTGGCGGAGGGTGGCGGTCTTGAAGTGATGGAGCTGAGCCGTGTCAGGCTCAATGACTGGCTCGACGTGCGTGCCGCATTGGTGGGTCAGGGAGCAGGGCGCGCGCCGCAGGTCGTGGTGCGCGGTGGCAAGCTTGATCTGCGCCGCGCGGAATTTGGCGGGGGCGGCGGTGGTGGAAGCGCCGGACCCGCCGGTCCACCGATGCGGGTCACGCTCGACCGGTTGCAGCTCACCGATACGATCTGGCTTCAGGGTTTTGCCGGCCGGTTCAACACCACAGGCGGGCTCGACGGGCCGTTTGAGGCGCGGGTCAACAGTGGCACGGGCATTTCGGGCCGCGTGGTGCCACAGCGGGGGCGCAGTGCCATCCGCATCACGTCCGCCGACGCGGGCGGCGTGCTGCGCTCGGCCGGTGTGGCGCAACAAGCGGTTGGCGGGACACTTGATCTGGCATTGCTGCCCGTGGGCAGTGGAGGCGCGTTTGACGGACAGCTTTCGGTGAATGGTGTGTCCATCCGTGATGCCCCCTCGATCGCGGCCCTGGTGAATGCGATCTCGGTCGTGGGTTTGGTCAACGAGATGAACGGCGATGGCATCTATTTCGAGGAGGTAGAGGCCGAGTTCCGCCTTACCCCCGGCCGTATCACGCTGAGCCGTGGCAGTGCGGTTGGTGCGTCGCTGGGCCTGTCGATGGACGGTGTTTTTGCCACCGACACGGGCCAGATCGCCATGCAGGGCGTGATCACGCCGGTCTATCTTCTCAACGGCATAGGGTCGCTGTTTACGCGCAAGGGGGAGGGGCTTTTAGGCTTCAACTACACCCTGAATGGCGCAGCGAAGGCACCCAAGGTTTCGGTAAACCCGCTGTCGGTGCTCGCACCGGGGGGGCTTCGCAATATCTTTCGCGCGCCGCAAACCCAACTGCCACGCGTGGAAGGTGAAACCGCCCCCGGCCGGTCGAATTAGGCACCAATCCGCGTTGATCACGCAGGCGAAGACCGCTATGGGCAGCGCATGAAACTCAGTGATTTTAACTTTGACCTGCCCGATGAATTGATTGCAGTGCGCCCGGCGCAGCCGCGCTCCTCTGCACGTCTTCTGGTGGCCGATGGTACCGCAATCCATGACGCGCGCGTGACGGACCTGACAGGCTGGCTGCGCAAGGGCGACCGGCTTGTGCTCAACGACACCCGCGTGATCCCCGCGCGCCTGAGCGGTTTGCGTCACCGCAACAGCACGCAGGGGCCCGTCGCCGCCAAGATCGAGGCCACATTGCTCGAGCCGCAGGCCGATGGGGCCGTTTGGTCTGCACTGGTCAAACCGCTCAAAAAACTGAAACCCGGTGAGGAAATCGTCTTCTCGGACGACTTGCGGGCCACGTTCGAGCATGTGGCAGACGGGCAAGCTTACCTTCGGTTTGACCAAACAGGCGAGGATTTTGACGCTGCACTTAACGCGGCAGGTGCCATGCCACTCCCGCCCTATAT
This sequence comes from Sulfitobacter sp., assembly GCA_049670485.1. GTDB lineage: Bacteria > Pseudomonadota > Alphaproteobacteria > Rhodobacterales > Rhodobacteraceae > Sulfitobacter. Next base: position 6,548 of record JBATTJ010000075.1, on the reverse strand, counting down.
TGCCGCCAAACGTGCGGCGGATGTGCAGGATTTCACAGACTACCAAACAGTCTGGGCCAAGAACACCGGCGCTGTGGCGGCACCCACGGCATCGCTGCATTTCGATGCGCCCCTGCTTGCCGCGTTGGCGGCGATGGGGGTCGATTTTACCTATGTGACGCTGCACGTCGGCGCGGGTACGTTCCTGCCGGTGAAAGTCGATAATATTTCCGAGCATAAAATGCACGCCGAATGGGGACAGGTGAGCGCGCAGGCCGCCGCCGAAATATCGCAGACCAAAGCGACAGGAGGCCGTGTGATCCCTGTGGGCACAACCGCCCTGCGCCTGATTGAAACGGCTGCGCGGGAGGGGTCGATCACCGCATGGGAAGGGGACACCGATATCTTCATCACGCCGGGTTTCCGCTTTCACGTCGCCGACGCACTGATGACCAACTTCCACCTGCCACGCTCGACCCTGATGATGCTGGTATCCGCGCTGATGGGGCCGCAAACCATCCGCGATATTTATTCGCATGCCGTTCATGAAAACTACCGATTTTTCTCTTACGGAGATGCATCGCTGCTGATACCGCCGCGTGAAAGCGACTGACTGAGTCGCTATTGATCCATCACCGCCCGTCACCTGCCGTTAGGGGTGGGTCAGGATAAGGAGGCACGTCATGCTACAGGTTCTTGGCAGCGCATGGGCGCTCTTGTTCGGAATGTTCCTTTTGATGCTGGGAAACGGCATGCAAGGCACATTGCTGGGCATCCGCGGTGAGATCGAAGGCTTTGACACATTTGCGATGTCCATTGTGATGTCGGCCTATTTTGCCGGCTTTTTGGGGGGCTCGCGCCTTGCACCGGGGATGATCCGGCGGGTGGGCCACGTGCGTGTTTTCGCAGCACTCGCATCGGCAATCTCTGCCGTGATGATCTTGTATCCGACATTCCCCCATATCTGGGTTTGGACACTAGGGCGTGTGTTGATCGGTTTTTGCTTTTCTGCCGTGTATGTCACCGCTGAAAGCTGGCTCAACAACGCGGCCGACAACTCCAATCGCGGGCAGGCGCTTTCGCTTTACATGATCGTGCAAACGCTGGGTATTGTGACGGCACAGGCGTTGTTGCTGGTGGCGGAGCCGGATGGCTTTATCCTGTTTGTCATCCCGTCGGTTCTGGTGAGTGTGGCGATCACGCCCATTCTGCTGTCGATCAGCCCGACACCCGCATTCGAGACGACAAAGCCCATGAGCCTGCGGGAGTTGATGGGCTACTCCCCGCTGGGCTGTGTGGGCATGTTCCTGCTCGGCGGCATCTTCTCGGCGCAGTTCGGCATGTCGTCCGTATATGGCGCAGAGGCGGGGCTTAGCGTTGCGCAAATCTCGACCTTTGTGGCGACTTTCTTTGTGGGGGCGGTGTTTCTGCAATACCCCATTGGCTGGATTTCGGACCGCATGGATCGGCGTTTTCTGGTCATCATCGTATCGGTCATCGGCGGTGCGGGCTGCATCCTCGGGATGCTGCAAGGGCATATCTTCTGGGTGCTGCTGGTATCGGCCTTCATTGTCGGAGGCATGGCCAATCCGCTTTATTCCCTGCTCATCGCGCACACCAACGACTTTCTGGAGCATGACGACATGGCCGCCGCTTCCGGTGGGCTACTGTTTATCAACGGGTTGGGCGCCATTCTGGGGCCGGTGATCACCGGTTGGATGATGGGCACGTCGCTGGGGCCGGGGGGGTTCTATCTGTTCACGGCGGTACTGTTTGGCGCTTTGATCATTTATGCCGGTTACCGGTCGACCGTGCGGTCGGGTATCTCGAGCGAGGACACAGGTGCCTTTGTTCCGATGGGTCCGACATCCACCCGCGTTGCGATGGAAATTGCTCAGGAATATGCAATCGAGACCGACGCAGAAGAGCAAAAAACCGCAACACCACCGTCCTGATTTGGCAACATCTTGTGACCTAAAGGAAACTTTGCGCGGCAGTCATGGCAATGTTGGCGCAAACGGTGACAGTTTTGTTGCAATTCGTGTGTAGGAATTGATGCGTGGCTGACGTTAACTGAGCGTGGGTAAATACTTGCGGGCAGGGAGTGTGACGATGGTGAGTTCTGAGGAAGTCCTTGAATTCTGGCTGGACCATGTGGGTCCAAAAGGCTGGTACGAGGCTGATGATACGGTCGACGCGCAGATCACCGACAAATTCATGGACGCATGGGAGGCCGCAGCGGAGGGCGGTTTGAGCCTTTGGCTGACCTATCCATCTGCCACACTCGCCTATCTCATCGTGGCCGATCAGTTCAGCCGCAATATGTTTCGCGGTGATGCGCGCGCATTTGCCCTTGATTCTGTGGCCCTCGCCGTGGCGAAGCAGGCTATCAAAAAAGGCTGGGATCTCAAAATCGACGGCCCTGCGCGGCAGTTCTTCTACCTGCCTTTGATGCATTCGGAAAACCTGTGTGATCAGGATCGTTGTATCCGCCTTCTGGTTGAGCGGATGCCGCAAAGCGGCGAAAGCAACCTGTTGCATGCAAAGGCCCACCGCGAAGTGATCCGCCAGTTCGGCCGCTTTCCCTATCGCAACGGTGTGCTGTCGCGCACCGATACCGCCAGTGAAGCGCGCTATGCGGTACAGGGCGGGTATAGTCACACCCTGCGGCAGATTGAGGCAAATATGGCAGCGTGACACAAGGGCGGGAACTCTAATGGCCCCCCGCATGTTTCTCCTGATCAGATACAGGAGGACCACATGACTTCACCCACACTTCGCTGGCTTTCGGTAGCGGTACTGGCAATCGGTGTCGCCTTACTGACATTCCCCAACATCGGCCCATGGGCAGAGGGGCTGCAAGGGCGTGCGCATTTCATCATTCCAATCGCATATTTCACGATGATTCTTGGCGCCATCGGCCTGTCCGTCGGCTGGTTTCTCAAGCAACGTTAAACTTGCACGCGCATCGCTGTCATTGCGACGGAGCCATTGCCGCACAGGACCGGATGGTTTAGTGGTAAACTATCTTTTTCGCAGACAAGACGGGGTGCCCCATGGCTGAGACTTCTTATGATCTGATTGTGATTGGTGCGGGGCCTGGCGGCTATGTGGCGGCGATCCGCGCGTCCCAGTTGGGCATGAAGGTCTGTATCATCGAGCGTGAAAACCTTGGTGGCATTTGCCTCAACTGGGGCTGTATTCCAACAAAGGCGATGCTGCGCTCCTCGGAGGTGTTTCATTTGATGCACCGTGCCAAGGAATTCGGCCTCAAATGCGATGGTGTCGATTATGATCTGAGTGCTGTAGTCAAACGTTCCCGCAAGGTTGCAGGTCAGCTGTCTGGTGGTATCGGCCACCTGATGAAGAAAAACAAAATCACCGTCGTGATGGGCGACGCGACGATCCCCGCAAAGGGAAAGGTCAGCGTCAAGACCGAGAAGGGTACCGAGAACCTCACGGCCAAGAACATCGTTTTGGCAACCGGCGCCCGTGCACGCGAACTGCCGGGCCTTGAGGCCGATGGCAAGCTTGTCTGGACCTACCGCCATGCGCTTCAACCGGTTCACATGCCCAAGAAGTTGCTGGTGATTGGTTCTGGTGCGATTGGCATCGAATTTGCCAGTTTCTACAACACGCTAGGCGCTGACACGACAGTGGTTGAAGTGATGGACCGCGTCCTGCCCGTCGAAGATGCAGAGATTTCCGCCTTTGCCAAAAAGTCGTTCGAGAAACAGGGCATGAAGATCATGCAAAAGGCGATGGTCAAGAAGTTGGACCGCGCAGGCGACAAGGTTACGGCCCATATCGAAGTTGGCGGTAAGATCGAGAAGCACGAGTTTGACACTGTCATCAGTGCCGTTGGCATCGTGGGCAATGTCGAAAACCTCGGGCTTGAAGAGTTGGGCGTCAAGATTGACCGCACCCACGTGATCACGGACGAATATTGCCGCACGGGTGTCGATGGCCTTTATGCCATCGGTGACATCGCGGGCGCGCCATGGCTTGCGCACAAAGCATCCCACGAGGGCGTCATGGTTGCAGAACTGATCGCGGGCAAGCACGCGCATCCGGTCAAAGCCGAAAGCATCGCAGGCTGCACCTATTGCCATCCACAGGTGGCTTCTGTCGGTTATACCGAAGCAAAGGCAAAAGAGCTGGGCTTTGAGATCAAAGTCGGGCGTTTTCCCTTTATCGGTAACGGGAAAGCCATCGCTTTGGGCGAAGAAGAGGGCATGATCAAAACCATCTTCAACGCCAAAACCGGTGAGCTGTTGGGCGCACACATGATCGGTGCTGAAGTCACTGAACTGATTCAGGGCTATGTCGTTGGTCGCCAGCTTGAAACTACCGAAGAAGACCTGATGAACACGGTGTTCCCGCATCCGACCCTATCGGAGATGATGCACGAATCCGTTTTGGACGCCTACGACAAAGCCATCCATATGTAGGCTGCGCCTTTAAGCTGGACCCGCATGACGCCCGCTGACATAACCGGAGAATGGTAAGTCTCAATCGCGTCGTCATGGGTCCGGCTTCCCGCCGGATGATCCAGAAGCTCAATCCGCAAACTCTAAAAGTTGCCGAAATTTCGGGCCATTACGGCACGCAATTCGATTTCAAATCCTATGAGCAGTTCCGCTATCCGGAGTATGACATCTGCGCAGGTCCTTATGTGGATGCGGAGACGGGCAAGCCGCGAAAATTTGATCTAATCCTTGCAAATCAGGTTTGGGAGCACCTTGACCGGCCCTATGTTGCGACCAAACATGTGCGGCGCATGCTGAAAAAAGGCGGGAAGTTCTGGGTCGCTGTGCCATTCCATGTGCCGTTTCACGCAGCTCCTATGGACAATTCACGCTGGTCCGCGCGCGGCCTCAAAAACCTGCTGATCGAATGTGGGTTTGAAGAGCATTTGATCCAGTCGTTCCAATGGGGCAACCGCCATGTCGCACAGCGCAACCTCGAAAAAGACTGGCCGCCCGAATACGATGAGGCCACCGACGACATCACCGACGATCCCGCGATGCCTGTCTGTGCGTGGGCCATGGCCGAGCGCAGCTGATGAGCAGGTCATGGCCGCTCATCCTCGCGCTTTGGGGGGCGGGCCTTGGGGCGGCGATGCAATACGCGAAATTTGCTGTTGTCTATGACCTTTTGGGGCTGGCGTATCCTGAGGGCGGGATTGCCGTTGGTTGGCTGATCTCGATGATCGGTGTGACCGGCATTGTGCTGGGCGCTGTGGCAGCGATGCTCGTCTCGCGCATCGGGTTCCGCCGTGCGCTCCTTTGGGCACTGTGGCTTGGCGCAGCGGTCTCTCTGGCCCAAGCGGTGTTGCCGCCGCTTCCCGTTATGTTCGCGCTGCGGCTGGTGGAGGGGGCATCGCACCTCGCCATTGTGGTCGCGGCACCCACGCTGATTTCGCAAATCGCGACCGGTCCGCAGCGTGGTATCGCTCTGACCTTGTGGGGGACGTTCTTTGGCGTGGCCTTCGCGGCGATGGCGTGGGTCGGACGTCCTCTGGCGCTGACCGCAGGGCTGCCCGCGCTCTTTGCGCTGCATGCGGTCTATATGGCTGGTTTCGCGCTGTACCTAAGTCCGCGTTTGCACCGTATTGCACAGGATGGGGCCGCGCCTGAATTTACCATCGCCTCCCTTCTTGGCGTCCACCGCGCCATCTATGCCTCTCCGCGCATCGCAGCACCGGCAATCGGCTGGCTGTTCTACACCTTTTGCTTTGTGTCGCTGCTCACCGTACTGCCACCCTATCTTGACCCTGCCGTGCGCGGTTTTGTCATCGGGGCGATCCCGCTGGTGGGGATTGGTGTGTCGATGACCGTTGGCGTGTTTCTGTTGCGGCACTTTGCGGCTGTGAACGTTGTGATCCTCGGCTTTGCGCTGTCGATGCTGTGTATGGTGTGGCTTTGGGTGGTGCCTGCGGATGCGCTGGCGTGCCTTGCGTTGGCCGCGTCCATGGGGCTGATCCAAGGGGCCAGCTTCGCCAGTGTGCCGCAGCTTAATGCGACCCCCCAAGAACAGGGGCAGGCCAACGGTGCGATGGCGCAGCTTGGCAATCTGGGCAATACGCTTGGTATTCCTGTGATGGCTGTGGGCCTGACCGCGTGGGGCTATGTCAGTCTGCCGGTTCTGGCGGGTGCTGCGTTTGCTATGGGGCTGATCTTGCACCTCCTTCTTGCAGGGCTGCGCAGAAAAACCTGACGTTTACTGTTTGTTCACATTTCTTCATTGGAGAATCCCGCCGCTGCGCCTATGTCAGGTAGGAATGACGGGGGTGCCGCTATGGCTGAGCTGAAGAACATCGAAGTGCGCGGCGCGCGCGAACATAATCTCAAAAACATCGACGTGGATATACCGCGCGACCAGCTGGTCGTGATCACGGGCCTGTCGGGTTCGGGTAAATCAAGCCTCGCGTTTGATACCATCTATGCCGAAGGGCAGCGCCGCTATGTCGAAAGTCTGAGCGCCTATGCCCGTCAATTTCTTGATATGATGCAGAAACCCGATGTGGATCACATCTCGGGGCTGTCGCCTGCCATCTCGATCGAGCA
>JBATTJ010000074.1:0-1512 GCA_049670485.1 Sulfitobacter sp. | reverse complement strand
CAAGACGTCCTCGACGCCCAAACGCGCCGCGAAGCTGCCCGGCGTGTTGTAGACAACTTACTGCGCTAGTCGGGCGCTCCATTCCCTATGAGCGCGGCATCATCACTGCAATAGTTTGTCTGAATTGAACACAGAAGTCGCCCTTCGCCGCGTCCGCACAACCCTCCCAAAAACCACCGCTTTCGAACGGCCTCCAGCTCCTATGACGCTTGATAACCAACCTCTTTCTGATGCCGGATTGCAAGGATGGTCACGGCATCATCGCTGATCCGATAGCGCACAACATAGCCGCTATCGCCAAAGTCGATGGGCCATTCCCGAAACTGTTCAGGAAGATCATCGGTCATCCGTCCGAGGCGTGGCTGCGCAGAAAGTATCTTCACGCCCTGCCGGATAGCGTCACCAGCCCGATGCGCAGCATCAGCATTCTTCGGGCGCAGAAAATCACGCAACCGTTGCAGATCACGGATTACTGCCGGAGCAAATTTTACTTGTGACATTCAGGAGCAGGCTGTTCGTTTTCGGTTCCCCAGCTTGCAAGCCATTGATCGACTTCTTCGGCAGTCGCGTGCAGCCCAGTTTCTTGATACTCGTTCCACGCTTCAAGAACATCCTGGCGCAGCGCCTCGCGCTTTTCTTCGCGCTCGACATACTGCGAGATAGCTTCGCGCATGATCCAGTGCGATGTGCGTTTCCGAGCTTCGGCGAGATGCTGGACGCGCCCTTTCATGTCATCATCAAGTTTCACGGATGTTACCGATGCCATGTGTCTCTCCACTAAAAGGTAATACCTTACGCTACCATATGGCTTTGCATTCAGTTTGTCCACTGGCCTGTGATTATGTCAGCCGTCCCTTGGCCCCTCAAACACCGCGTTCAGCCATGCGCTTCAGCTCGTCAGAAATCTTCAGCTCCAAGGCGGCCCTGCGACCTCTTGCCATAAGGTCGGCATCGTCTGCAAAATCCAGAATAAACCCCGCGAGATGCCGCATCTCCATCAGGTCCTCCTCTGCAAACGGCAGGGGCTGTCCTTGGTTTTTGGCGTCGTTCATTCGCTTGGCGATCTGGGTCACGTTGTTGCCAACCTTGTTCAGCGCCCCCTTCATCGACAGCAACGCCTCAGCCAGCTCCGCATCGGGCATCGCCATGCCGCCCGTGTTGCGGATCACATTGCGCAGTGCTTCGCTGCGGTTACGAATGCCAGCCTCTTTCAGCTTGGCATCGAACTGGGCGAGGTCCGCAGGTGAGACGCGGCACACGATCACTTCGGTCCTGCTGCCTCTCTCGATCTGAATGTCCCGCATGAGCTGCGCACAGCGATAAACCGTGCGCACAGTGACGCCGTATTCGCGGGCAAGCACCTGCGGACGAACGCCCTCTGTGAGTTTCTTGGCGATGGATTGGCGGGTTGTGTGATCAAGTTTTTTAGCCATTTGTCACAAATGTCATACGTTGCTATTTCCTGTCACCCTCACACAGCCACCCTTACACAGCCGAAATGACGGTTTCTAA
>JBATTJ010000073.1:0-41766 GCA_049670485.1 Sulfitobacter sp. | reverse complement strand
GAAATGCGCTGAGGGGGGGGGCGATCATGGATAATATTGCCGGTACAAAATCGAGCCTAACATGGGCAGTTCATATCTCTGTCGTAGTATTGGTGGCGCTTTGGTTGTTCCCGACGGTGGGATTGCTGGTGTCGTCGTTTCGCACGTCGGACCAGATCGCGACATCGGGTTGGTGGAATGCGATGTTCCCGTCCGAGCAGAACCTCACGCTGCGCTCTGCCGAGCCTGATACCCAAACATTAATCGACGGCACTTACGTGATTGAAGGAAATCTGTTCGAGACCGAAGCCGAAGCCAAGATTTCGGTTTGGGGTCTGTCCTCACGCGAGATTGACACATATGTCGCGGGCGATGCTGGCGAATTGCGCGATGGGGGGACCGTCACTGTGCAGGCTAACGGTGATTACCGGATGGAGAACGCCGAGGAATTTACCGGCAGCCGCGGCACCCGAGTTTTTGTCACCGCGACAACACCACCTGAATTTACATTGCAGAATTATCAGGACGTACTGTTTGATCCCACCAACCGCGAGGGGATGGCAAAGGCGTTTTTCAATACGCTTACCGTGACTATTCCGGCGACCATAATCCCGATTTTGATCGCCGCGTTTGCGGCCTATGCGCTGGCTTGGATGGATTTTCCGGGCCGTGCGCTGCTGATTGCTGCGGTGGTCGGTCTGCTTGTGGTGCCGTTGCAGTTGGCTCTCATCCCGCTGCTGAAACTGCACAATGAGGTAGGGATCGGAAAAGGGTATTTTGGTGTGTGGCTTGCGCATACCGGCTTTGGTTTACCGCTCGCGATTTATCTTTTGCGCAACTATATGGTCGGACTGCCGCGCGATATCATCGAGAATGCGCGCGTTGATGGTGCTACTGATTTTCAGGTGTTTGTGAAGATCGTTCTGCCGTTGTCGTTTCCCGCCTTGGCCTCTTTTGCGATTTTCCAGTTTTTGTGGACGTGGAATGACCTTCTTGTCTCGCTTGTGTTTCTGATCGACTCCACGGGAGAGACTACGGTGATGACCAAGCAAATTGTCGAACTTTTGGGCACGCGCGGCGGCAATTGGGAGATACTGGCGACTTCCGCTTTTGTCTCTATTGCTGTGCCGCTCGCGGTGTTCTTTGCCATGCAGAAATATCTGGTGCGCGGCCTGCTGGCCGGCTCCGTCAAGTAAACGAAAGACCCGTTAATGAATATGAACGTATCTCCCACGCCCGCAGATACATTGGCCGTTGATACCGATTGGTGGCGCGGTGCCGTGATTTACCAGATTTACCCGCGCAGTTTTCAGGACAGCAATGGTGATGGTATCGGTGATCTCAAAGGGATCATGCAGCGGTTGCCTTATATCGCATCGCTGGGCGTTGACGCGATCTGGATTTCGCCGTTTTTCACCTCGCCGATGAAAGATTTCGGATATGATGTCAGTGATTATTGCGGCGTTGATCCGATGTTCGGAACGCTCATTGATTTTGACGAGATGATAGCCGCAGCACACCACCACGGTGTTAAAGTCATGATTGACCTTGTTCTGTCCCATTCGTCGGATCAGCATCCATGGTTTGCGCAAAGTCGGGTGGATCGCACGAATGATAAGTCAGACTGGTACGTGTGGGCCGATGCCAAACCGGATGGCACAGCGCCCAACAACTGGTTGTCTATATTTGGCGGTCCCGCATGGCATTGGGATCCGCGCCGTGAGCAGTATTACCTGCATAACTTCCTGAGCAGTCAACCGGACCTCAATCTGCACACACCTGCGGTGCAGGAGGCGGTGCTGGATGCGACGCGGTTCTGGCTTGATCGGGGTGTCGACGGTTTCCGGCTCGATACGATCAACTTTTATTTTGCAGACAAACAGCTGCGCGATAATCCCGCGTTGCCACCTGAAAAGCGGAACGCCAACATCGCGCCGTCCGTCAATCCATACAACCACCAAGAGCATGTATATTCCAAGAACCAGCCGGAGAACCTTGGGTTTCTGCGCCGGTTTCGTACATTGCTGGATGAGTATCCTGGCGCTGCGGCGGTTGGTGAAGTGGGCGATGCGCAGTTCGGGTTGGAGTTGCTGGGCCAATACACTGCTGGCGATGAATATGTGCATATGTGCTATGCGTTCGAGCTGCTGGCCAAGGAGAAGCCGACTGCAGCGCGCATTTCAGAGGTTTTTTCGAAGGTTGCTGATGTGGCTGGCGAAGGCTGGGCATGCTGGGCATTTTCAAACCATGACGTGATGCGCCATGCCACCCGCTGGGAGTTGTCTCCTGCTGAGCAACGGCTGTTTGTCATTATGCTCATGTGTTTGCGCGGCTCTGCGTGCCTGTATCAGGGTGAGGAATTGGGCCACGGTGAGGCCGATATCGCGTATGAAGATCTACAGGACCCGTACGGATTCGAGTTTTGGCCTGAGTTCAAAGGCCGCGACGGATGCCGCAGCCCGATTGCATGGGAGGCCTCGAACCAGAATGGCGGCTTCACAACCGGTAAGCCATGGCTCCCCGTCAGCCCCGAGCATATTCACCACGCTGCTGCTGCCCAAGAGGCGGACGATGGCGCGCTTTTGCACCACTACCGTCGTGCGATCAAACTGCGTAAAATGAATCCTGTGCTGGGTAAGGGAGCCTTGTCAGACCTCAGAGCAAAGAACGAAGTGCTAAGCTTTGTCAGAACCTTGGGCGACGCGCAGATATTCTGCGCCTTTAATCTGTCCTCTGAGCCTGCAACAGTTGATGTGCCTGCGGGGATGTGGACTGCGCTCGGCACTGACGTGGGTGCAGTGCCCGACATTCATAGCGGGATGCTCACTCTTGCCCCATGGCAGGCTTGTATCGCTATGCATTCCAGCGACCGGAAGGAGCCTTGAATGGCCAATCTTAAACTGACGGGCATCGCCAAATCATATGGCAATGTCGAAGTGCTCAAGAATATTGATCTGGACATCGCCACCGGCGAGCTTGTGGTGTTTGTCGGGCCGTCCGGCTGTGGAAAATCGACCCTACTACGAATGATTGCGGGGCTGGAAAAGATCACTGGCGGCACCCTCGAGATTGATGGTGAAGTGGTCAATAACCTGCCTCCCTCCGAGCGTGGCATCGCGATGGTGTTCCAATCCTATGCGCTTTATCCGCATATGACGGTGCGCGATAACATGGCGTTCGCCCTGAAGCTGGCCAAGAAAAGCGCGTCTGAAATTGACGCAGCCATCACGCGCGTTGCGGAGAAGTTGCAGCTCACCGAATACCTTGACCGTTTGCCAAAAGCCTTGTCGGGCGGTCAGCGCCAGCGTGTGGCCATTGGCCGTTCAATCGTGCGCGATCCCAAAGTGTATCTGTTTGACGAGCCGCTCTCGAATCTTGATGCGGCGCTACGGGTCGCCACACGGATCGAGATTGCTCAGCTCAAAGAACAAATGCCAGAATCGACGATGGTCTATGTGACCCATGATCAGGTCGAGGCGATGACGCTGGCAACCCGCATCGTGGTTCTTGCCGATAAGGGTATCGCGCAGGTTGGCACGCCGCTTGAGCTGTATGAGCGTCCTGAAAACGAATTTGTGGCGCAGTTTATCGGCTCTCCGGCGATGAACCTATTATCGGGCGAGATCACCAAAACCGGTGCGCAGACGACTGTAAAACTCGATGGCGGCGGCACTACGGTGTCTTCGGTCACAACGACATCGCAGGACAAAGGAATGCGGGTGAATGTCGGTGTGCGTCCCGAGGACCTTGTGAAAGCGTCGGGCGATTTCCTGTTCGAGGGTGTCGTAAACTTTACTGAAGCGCTGGGCGAAGTTACCTTGCTTTATTTCGAGGAACAGGCGGCAGGGGGCGCCGTGATCGGTAAGCTTCCAGGTGTGCATAACAATATCCGCGGAACTTCGATCCAGCTTATGGCCGCACCGGAGAAGGTTCAGGTCTTCCACCGCGGGCAATCGCTGCACTACCGCTGAGGGAGCGGCGCGCAACATCGTGATAATCCATCCATTGACCTTATTGGATGTGCTTGGCACCCAAGAATGAACACATGGAGGCACACACATGATCCGTATCTCAATCATTGCCGCTCTTGGTCTTCTTGCTCTTCCTGCCGCCGCGCAGGAATGTGGGCCCGAGACGCCCTGCACACTTGAGGGTGGCAGCTATCATCTGCGCCTGCCTGACGGGGACGGTCCACACCCTGTTTTGATCTGGTATCACGGTCATCGTGGCAACGGCGCATCAATTCACCGGAGCGGTGGATTGCAGAAGGATTTTGTAGAGCAGGGGTATGCTGTAGTTGCACCCAATGGATACCGCGCAGGGGATGGCCCGCGCTCCTATCCTGCACGCGATGGGGCACCCCGCGATGATGTGGCTTTTACGTTTGCGGTTCTTGAAGACGCTGCAAAGCATGCCACTTTCGACCTTGATCGGTTGTACGCCGCAGGGTTTTCCGCGGGCGGGTCCATGGCATGGAAGCTTGCTTGTGAGGCCGGTGACCGTTTGGCAGGCATGGTAAGCGTGGCAGGCGCATTGCGGCGACCAAATATAACCGATTGTGCGGGCCTTGCCGGTTTGCCAGTCATGCAGGTCCATGGTTTTGCCGATGGACAGGTTCCATTTGAGGGGCGCGGTATCCGCGACTGGCATCAGGGAAGCGTTTGGGATGCGCTAGAGCGTGCGCGTGCAGCGAACGGCTGCCGCTCGAACCCTGACGAGATCGAGATTACCGAAGATTTCCACAGTCGGATTTGGGATGCTTCCTGCGAGGGGGCGCCGGTGCGCTTTGATATGCACGATGGCGGCCATGGTTTGCCAAGAGGGTGGACGGCACGCGCCCGTGCATTTCTGGAAGGAAATGGAGAGTAGGGTGCGCGGTTATAAAAAGCCCAAGTGAAGATTCACAGCAATCGCGATTAGGATGAGGCCACCGGTCAGCGCCATCCTTTCCCGGAATTTTTTATGTCCGTTGATTGAGGCTGCCAATGTCCCGCCCAAATAGGCGATCAGGATATCTGATGGAATGGCCGTCAACGGCACCAATATGCCCAGAACCAAAAGCTGGGTCTGGACATCCGCTTGGGCAAATCCTGTATCTACAAACGGCGGTAGGAACAGCGCAAAAAACAGAACTGTTTTCGGGTTGAGCAGTTCAACCAGGACCCCTTGCCAGATAATCTGGGCGAAGGGCCGCGCGGCGACTTCATTCACCTGCAGAGCGGTTTTTGCCTGAGCGCGGGCATTGAGGATCATCGTCGTACCGAGCCACGCAAGATATGTAGAGCCTGCGTATTTCAATAGAATGACAATTGTCGGATAGGCCTCGAAAAGCTTTGCCAGACCAAGTGCTGTAGCAACGGCCAGCACCATACCCCCCAATGCAAGACCTAGAGCGGAGGCAAGGCCGGCCGACCGGCTTTGCCCGACGCTGCGCGACAGGACATAGAGCATTGAAGGGCCGGGTGTCGCGCTGAGCAAGAAGCCAGCGATCAGCACGGCAAGGAGATTTTCGAAAGGAGGCATATATCAGGGAACGCTTTGCTTTAACCGTTGCTCGAACGGGTTGTGAACGGATGAAGTAACGGCTTCTGTGCCGCCGTGAGCTCTGTGTTTGAAGTAGGGAAAATCTCGGACAAGCATACGCTCGAGGTGGGCACCGGCCATAAACGGTTCATACTGGCTGGGGCGATCATCACGCACCAATTGGTTAAATGGTTTGATCAACGTATCATGATTGGTTGCCACGAAATAAGGCAGCGAAAACCGCTCCGGGCTGAGGTTCAGAACACGGTGTGGCGTTGAGCGGAAGATGCCGTTGGTCCACGCCTCCATCATATCGCCAATGTTCACGATGAGGGCATTCGGGTCGACTGGCACATCAATCCAGCTGTCCTCTCCCACCATCACCTGCAACCCTTTATTGCGGGTATTCAGCAACGTAAGGCACTCATAGTCAGTATGTGCACCCATGTTCACCGACTTGTGGTTCTTTGTGTTGGCCTGCCGGACATAGTGCAGCAGCCGGAGCTGTGAGATCGGCTTGCTCATCTGGTTGGTCATTGCGCCGGTGGGCAGATCAAGGTGGGCCTCAAGCGCGCCACAGATCAAACGACCCAGTTTAGAAACCTTGCCATAATACTCCGCCACGGTTTCGCGGAACCCGATCATATCCGGCCAGACGTTTGGCCCCAAAACCCTGTTGCCTGAGATGTAGTCGGGGTCGTCGTGCGGCAGGTCCAACCCCATGTCGAACGCCTCATAGCTGCGGTGAACCTCATCGGGGTAATCTCCTTTTTCCGTGAACGGAACGTAACCGCGGTGGTTCGAACTTTTGCCGATGTAGTATTGCTGTTTGAACACATCAGGCTGCGCGAAAAAATCGGCGCTGGCCTGATACGTCGCCTCGATCAATGTTCTGTCTATGCCATGATCGCATATCCGGAAAAAACCAAAAGTGCGGGCGGCCTCACCCATGGCATCGGCAATATCCATGATGCGGTTACGGTCCGTGCCGTACAGCTCGCTGACACTTATGAGGGGGAGTTGCTTGTTTTCGGCCGCCCAGTTCGTATCCAAAATCGCCATGTTTACCTCCAGTTAAAGTTACTTTTGGTTAACATTTTAAGGTTAACAAACTATTCGTATTGGGTGATCGGGATGGTTGTTCGTGGCGCATTATTGGCACGGAAAATATAGGTGGAATGTAGCACCTTTGCCCGGCGCGCTGACCACTTCGACAGACCCGCCTGATTGCTGCATGAATCCTAAAACCATCGACAGGCCCAGACCGATGCCCGCACCGACCGGTTTGGTCGTAAAGAACGGGTCGAAAATTTGCTGTGACGCTTGGTCGGAAATACCAGCACCCTCGTCCCGAACGCTCAACCGGACATATGATCCCGGCTGCAACGGCGTTGCGACAGCACGTTTATCCCCTAGGCTATGGGTGATATTTTGGGTCATCATTGCAATTTCGCGCCCGTCAGGCATGGCATCACGGGCATTCATCAACAGATGCGTAAGAACGGTCTCAAATACAGATAGGTCCACATTAATGGGCCGGACATTTGACGCCAGATTGGTTCTTACGGCCCCGTGACCTGAATCCTGTGTGTGTTCCAAGTACGATTGAATGATCTTGTTCAAATCCGCCACTTCGGGTGTGAGGCGGGTGCGTTGGGAGTATGCCAGCATCGAACTTATCAGCTTGCCGCCTCGTTGCGCCGCGATCTGTGCCGCGTTCAATGTCTCCATCATATCGGGGTCTTGGATCCCTTCTTCCAGAAATTCGAGATTGCCGGCAATCACAGTGAGTAGGTTGTTGAATTCATGCGCAAAGCGACCAGTCAAACGGCCGACAGCTTCGAGCCTGCGGGCGTTGAACAGCTCCGTTTCAAGCGCTTTGCGGTTTGTGGTTTCCCGGCTGAGCTGCGCGTGGGCCTCCACCAGATCATGATACCGTTGTTTGGAGCGGCCGGCCTCTGACAGAAGCTCAAGCTTTGCACTGGTCAAAGCCGCAATTGTAATCAAAACCTCAAGCTCTGCATCGCCAAACGCCGACGGGTCTGGATGCTCGCTGTCGATGACACCGACGATGCGGTTGCCACAAATAAGAGGCACGCAAATCTCGGAACGGGCCGGTTGGGTATCGCTGATGTAATTTTCATCCAGCTGAAGATCATTGACCACGATTGCCTCGCGAGTCTGGGCGACCTGACCGGTGATGCCCTGACCGAACGGCAGTTTGAGCGGGTTGAGAATGCTCCGGCCGAACGGGTTTTTCTCACCCAGTGCGGCAACCTGCGTCAGCTCAGTTTGGGCATCGTCCGCCTGATATATGACGCAATCGACAAAATTCAGCTGGCCCACCACATTCTGGGCGACATACCAGAACAGGTCCTCAACACTCGGGATTGAGATCAGATCGACAGCAAATGCATTGAGCGTTCGCAGCGTGGCAGCTTCGTCACGGATGTCCTGCGAACCAATGTTCCGAGTAGCTGCTGCACGCATTTCTAGAGCCTTTTGAAGACGATCCCTTAATAAATATAGAGAAGGTTCCCGTTTAAGGATATAGAAAAAGAGAAAATTCAACTGGTGATGTGTAAATCACTGTTTTAGAGCAGCGCGCGATCCAAAAAGGTTCAATAATAACCCGAAAGTTCGAGCGCCACGCGGCATCCCTGTAAGGCCGCGGCATCTTCCAAAATAACAATTTTTGGAATGGCACTGGCCAGATTTCCAAGCTTGCCGACACTTGAGCCGCCCACGTCCAGATTGGCCTGATATTGCGTGGTGAGAACGCCACGCGCCACGCTGCCGGCAAAGTAGATTCCGTCCATCGGCATGTATTGAAATGCCAGCTCGTGGCACAGCAAACCAAGTAGCGTCGTGTAAATATCAAGC
The DNA here is from genome assembly GCA_049670485.1 of Sulfitobacter sp. GTDB lineage: Bacteria > Pseudomonadota > Alphaproteobacteria > Rhodobacterales > Rhodobacteraceae > Sulfitobacter. Next base: position 33,381 of record JBATTJ010000073.1, on the reverse strand, counting down.
GTCTCATGGGCGGATTGACTGCCCGTGCCACTGCTGTGGACGATGTCTTTTGCGTTGATCGCTTCGCCTGTCCGTGCGGTGTGAAACTGTGCTAGCCCTATGCCGGAAAACAAATCCTCCAAGGTGACAAACCGTGCGGCACCGTCGCCCAAGTGCTGGGCCAGCGCGTCCCTGAGGGTTGCGGGAAGCGTGGCATGCCCCATCTCGACTTCGAGGCAATGAACCTGCCCGTTCGGACCGGACAACACGGGACACAGGTTAAACCCGGTGCCCATTCCCACCACCAGCGATTGCCCGTTGGGCGCAGCACTAGCCGGATGATCCAGTACTTTGACGCTCTGCGCAGGCAAGCTTTGAACCGCATAGCCGAGGGCGGTCAGATCATTCAACAGAACGGAGTGAGCGCCGGTAAACGCATCCCGCAGACCGTCGGATGTGATGTGCCAATCCCTGTTTGTCAGCCGCCCTTGTCCGCCGCGAACCGGACCTGCCATCGCAACGCTACAGGCGTGTACCTGACTAACACCGGCAGCGGTGACATAGTTTTGCAGCAGGTCGTACACACTGCTGAACGAGGCGTTATCAAAATGCCGCATATCCGCAGGTGCGCCGTCACGCACAACTGCAACACGTGTGTTGGTGCCCCCCACATCAGCAAGCAAAAGCGTCTTTGCACCTATAGCCATTCGCGATAGTCTCCTTCGTAATTACAGGACCTTATGGACGCCAAAGTATGCGCATTGCACCCCTTCTTTCCGCTGTATTTTTGTATGCAGGTGTCGTTGTAGCAGAACCGTTGCCTGCGCCCGTCACCGATAGCCTTTTCGCGCCTGTATCGCAAAACGAAGCGGCGCTGGGTCAATTGCTGTTTTATGATCCTATTTTGTCGGGCAACCGCAACATTGCTTGTGCGACCTGTCATCACCCCAAGTTTGCGACTGCCGACGGTGTCGCCTTGGCAATCGGGGAGGGAGGTGTGGGCCTTGGACCCGATCGGCGCGTCGACCTTGTGCAGATGCCAGAAGAACGGATACCGCGTAACGCGCCTGCGCTGTTCAATCTGGGTGCGTATGAATTTACCACCATGTTTCACGATGGACGGTTGCAGGCAGACGTCACGCAACCGGGTGGTATCCGCACGCCGATGGACGCGGATATGGTCACCGGCTTTGCCTCGGTTTTGTCGGCCCAAACCATGTTTCCGGTGCTCAGCCGAGATGAAATGGCCGGTGGATTTCGCGAAAACGACATTGGCCGCACCGTTCGCCAAGGTTTGATCACCGGAGAGGGCGGAGCGTGGGATCTGATTGCGCGCCGTATTGCGGAGGTGCCGGTTTATGCGGATCAATTCCGCGCAACCTATCCACATATTAGCCATGCCGAAGACATTGCGTTTACCGATATTTCGAATGCCATTGCGGCTTTCATCGAGTTTGAATGGCGATCCGATATGGCACCCTTTGATGCCGTTTTGCGCGATGAGGCTCAGCTTCAGGGGGCTGCGCTGGATGGGCAAAAGTTGTTTTACGGCGACGCCAAATGCGCATCCTGCCACAGTGGTCCGTTCCAAACCGACCACCAATTTCATGCGATGGGTGCGCCCCAGATTGGGCCGGGGAAATCGGCCCAATTTCAAAGCAACCATGACGACACCGGGCGTCATCTGGTGACGGGTGATCGTGCGGATATGTTTGCTTTCCGCACACCGTCTTTGCGCAATGTTGTCCATACCGGCCCTTACGGTCACGCGGGTGGACATGCGGATTTGCATGAGTTTATCACCGCGCATTCTGATCCGGTTGCGGGACTTGCCGCGTTTGATGCCTCTGCCGTTGACCTGCCCGTGATGGCTGTTGATGACTTCATTATCATGCAAGACCCCAAACAGGTTGCGGCAATCGCCGCCGCAGTGCGGGTCGAGCCTGTGTCGCTGAGCGAGACGGAGATCGCGCAGATTGTCGCGTTTTTGGACACGTTGACGGATACTGCCGCAATTGCCGGACGCCTCGGCATTCCTGCTGCCGTGCCAAGTGGGTTGCCGGTCAGCGGGCATTAGTCAGGCTTCCAAAGATGCGTGGTTTCACCTGCTGTAACCATATGCGTGCTTTGCGTACCATCGGGCCAATGCACCGATACCTGCGCAGTGACGTCCACACCCAACCCGATGTGGAGCGGCAGCGATTGCCCGCCTGCATGACCACCACCAACAAGCTTTTGTAGAGACTGCATATGCTCACCAGCAGTGATCTCGATCCGCGCACCGATTGCATCAGGGTTGCCGCCTTTTTGGTGCAGTGCGATGCGGACCCAATTGCCGGTGTCGGCAGTGATATTGCGGTAAAGCTCCATTGACGCGCGACGGTTCATCACTACAAGATCAAGCCGCCCGTCCAAGTCAAAGTCTGCGAGTGCCGCACCGCGCGCGCGTTCCATCGTTGCGACGCCCGCGTCGGTGGCAACTTCGGCAAATGTGCCATCGGCCTGCTGCATCAAAAGGTTGTTGGGGTCGCGCGTGGCCATGCCGGGCATCTGGTCCACATTACCCTTGGCAATAAACAGATCGGCACGCCCGTCATTGTCTACATCGCCAAATTCCGCATGCCATCCGGTTGATGGTCGCCCGTCTCCACCCACATGGGGGCGCTGCGCATATGTGCCCATCTCAAACGGTGCGGCGCTGTAGCCGTCATTGCCTGCCAGCTGCAAAAGCTGATCACCCATAGAGGTCAGCACAACTTCGTCCCGCCCGTCGCCTGTAATATCGCGCGAGGCGATGCCCATGCCCCAGACTGACAGGTCGGGCCAGCCGTCATCAGGTGTCAGAAATCGTGTATTTGCGATATCCCACATTTGTTCTTTTCCGCCAGACACATAATAATGGCGGTCGTTCGAAATTCGCAGCCGCAGTTTCCCCGACGCATCCTGTGCTGCGAGCATGGACAACGCGCAATGTCCGGGTGCAAGCGTTGTATGCTCATATCCCTGAGGTGTAGGTGTTAGAACCATGTTGTCATCACATGCCTCGAATGGCCCATCAGGATCTTTTCGGTCAACATAATTGCCGACGGTCATATGGGGTTGGTCGTTTTGGTCGTCCCACCATGCGGTAAATGACGTGCTCCACGCATCGCCTGCCGGAATGCCCCAATTTTGCGTAGCATCGGTGAACCTGCAATCGCCCACACCCCGCAGCACGACATTGGGGCCAACACGCAGGACAAATAAATCCATTTTGCCGTCCGCGTCGATGTCGAGCGGGTATGCGCCCGTCACATTTGTTAACTCTTGCAGGTCGGCGGCTTTAAATTGGAAATCACCTGTGTTGCGCATCAGTTTGGCAGTGCTTTCACCGCCCGCAGCGAACAAGTCAGGCAGTTCATCGCCGTCACAGTCAAATACCGCGACGCCGCCACCAACAAAATGCTCCCATCCGCCGGAATAGATATGTGGGAGTAAACCGTCGGAGCGGTCTTCGAACATAACTTGCGCCGAAGCGCCGACACCAATCAGGCACAGAAAACCAAAAAGCATACCTTTCACGCGGTGGTATCCGCGTTGAACATGGCATCCGTCACATGGGAAAGCGCCCGTGCCGTTGCACCGCGCGCCCAATTCAGATCGGAATGGCGGTGAACTTCCACAAGGCATGGCATTTTGCCCCGCGAGAGTGTGAGAGCCTGCACATCGGCCAAAACATCACCGCCATACATAAAATCATATGTTTTTTGCTGGCCCGAAAGGATGATCAGGGCTGGGTCAAACAGGTGCACGACATTCGATAGACCCAAGGCCAGAAACCGACCCGCGCGCTGAAAAATCTTTTGGGCTGACGCATTGCCCTTCGAGGCCTCTGTGAACAATGTCTCCAATACGGATTGAAAGCTGATCTGTTTTTCAATCGGAAGGTTGAGCGCTGTCGCAGCCTCGCGCACTAAAGCATAGTCTGCGGTATAGGCTTCGAGACAGCCGCGCTGGCCGCACCGGCACAATGCGCCGTCCATCTGAACCTTTGTATGACCCAGCTCCAGTCCCATCCCCAGAGAGCCGCGATACAACTGGTTGTTGAGCACCAGACCCATACCAACGCCATTTTCAATCGTAACCACAGCAAAATCGCTTTTGGCTCGACCAGAGCCGAACCATAATTCCGACAGCGTCAGCATATTGGCATCGTTTTCAAGTACGACAGGCTGACCAAAGCGGCTTTCGGCGGCAGACCCAAACGGTTGATCTTTATCCACAAGAAGGGGAGACCACCGCACCAGCCCGTGCGCATGGTCAATCAATCCCGCAAGACCGATCCCGATCCCACGAATGTCGCGCATTGATCGGTCTGATTTAGTCAAAAGGGCGCAGATTAGCGCCTCAACTTCGTCAAGCACATCGCAAACGGTCCGAGCAGGCAGCGCATGCACCACACTAGTGTGACAAATCAGTGTTCCTGCGAAATCCGAGAGAACAGCGGTGTGATCGGTATCGCCGAGTTTGATCCCGATCACAAAGCCGGAATCCGGCACAATCTCAAGATCTACACGCGGGCGGCCTCTGCTATTATCACGTCCGGTTTGGGCAATCTCGCGGAGCAAGCCCGCCCGAATCAGATCGGCGGTTAGCGTTGTCGCCGAACCAGGGCTGATCTCGAGCGCGCGGCTGATATCGCTGCGTGCGGCTGTTCCTTGCGCGCGCACATGCTCGAAAACTCGCTGCTTCAGCGGTTTTTGTTGGTCTGGAGAATCGCCAAGCATGGGACCACAGCCCTGAGAAAGCGCGGCACCACTATGGCTGAAATCACCATCCATAAGTTCGATACCTGAAATTAAAGACCTGCGCTGGCATGAAATTAACCCTCTCCTTTTCTAAGGATGGCGCGATTTTCCTAAAAGAGGAAGGAATAAATGCGAAAATTTCAATTCAGCCATGATTTTTATTTTGACAACTGAATTAAATCAGACATGGTTACACTAACCGGGGAAATGGCTCGGCTCTCTTCCAGCATGGGAGGGAAAATGATTCTGGGAGGAACACATGAAAAAGTTAATCGCAGCGGCAGCCGTAGCTGTCGCAGGTTTCACGTCCGCCGCTTGGGCAGATGGGCATGCCATGACCGTTGGCGTAAGCTGGTCCAACTTTCAGGAAGAACGCTGGAAAACAGATGAAGCTGCCATCAAAGGCGCGCTTGATGCTGCCGGTGCCGCATACCTGTCTGCCGATGCGCAATCTTCTTCGGCAAAACAGCTGTCCGATGTAGAGAGCCTGATCGCCCAAGGCGTTGATGCACTTATCATTCTTGCACAAGACAGTGCAGCAATCGGCCCTGCCATCGAAGCGGCTGCTGCCGAAGGCATCCCTGTCGTAGGGTATGACCGTCTGATTGAAGACAACCGCGCGTTCTATCTGACGTTCGACAACGTCGAAGTTGGTCGCATGCAGGCCCGTGCTGTTCTGGCCGAAGCGCCAACAGGCCGTTACGTCATGATCAAAGGTTCCCCGACTGATCCAAACGCAGACTTCCTGCGCGGTGGTCAGCAGGAAGTCCTGCAAGCCGCGATCGACGCCGGTGACATTACAATCGTCGATGAAGCCTACACCGATGGCTGGCTGCCAGCCAACGCACAGCGCAACATGGAGCAGATCCTGACGGCGAACGACAACGGTGTTGATGCTGTTGTGGCATCCAACGACGGCACTGCCGGTGGTGTTGTTGCTGCTCTCACTGCGCAAGGCATGGAAGGCATTCCAGTATCGGGCCAAGATGGCGACCACGCCGCATTGAACCGTGTCGCATTGGGCACGCAGACTGTATCTGTCTGGAAAGACGCACGTGAGCTGGGCAAAGCGGCAGGCGAAATCGCTGTCGCACTTGCAAAGTCCAAGGGCGACATGAGTGCTGTTGATGGCGCGGCTGAGTGGAAATCCCCCGCAGGCACCAAAATGACCGCCAAGTTTCTGGCACCAGTGCCTGTTACAAAAGACAATCTGACTGCTGTCACTGACGCAGGCTGGATCGAAAAAGACGCACTTTGCCAAGGTGTATCCGAAGGTCCTGCGCCTTGCGGCTAAGTTAACTGGAGATAATTTACGGGGCGGTATTATATCGCCTCGTAACCCCCTCGGCTGCTAGTGTCCGAGCCAGACTTTCATTTATCCACTTATCTGCATGCATCTGTCGCGGACCTGCTCCGCGGCGCCCATCTGCACAGTTGCGAGGCCCGCCCTATGACCGACCAGACCACTGATACCAGTACGCCCGCGCCGCGTCGCAGCCTCATGAATACGCTTGAACTCGATACCCGCTTGCTGGGTATGATCGGCGCCTTTGTTCTGGTTGCGGTTGTGTTCAATATTCTCACGGATGGTCGCTTTCTTACGCCGCGCAACATCTTCAATCTCACAATCCAGACGGCTTCCGTGGCGATTATGGCTACGGGCATGGTTTTTGTAATCGTCACACGGCACATTGACCTTTCCGTTGGTGCGGTCCTGGCTGCGTGCTCTGCCCTTATGGCGATGACGCAGGTGCGGTTTCTGCCGGGCTTGGGCCTTGAGATTGGCCATTGGGCCATCCCATGGATCGCGATTTCTGCAGGTGTGATACTGGGCGGCGCGATTGGTGCGTTCAACGGCTGGCTGATCGGTTATCAGGGGATTCCTGCGTTCATTGTGACATTGGGCGGCTTTCTGGTGTGGCGTAATGTCGGTTGGTACCAAACAAGCGGCCAAACCATTGGCCCGCTTGATCAGACTTTCATGACCTTTGGCGGCATAAACGGCACACTTGGTGGCCCGCTCAGTTGGGCGCTGGGCGGTGTTGCGATCCTTGCCTGTATCTTGCTTATCTTCCGTGCACGCCGGACAAAAACCGCGCATGGTTTCCCGGTCAAGCCGATGTGGGCAGAGCTGAGTCTTGTAGCGGTTTGTACGGGGTCAATCGCTGGTTTCGTCGCTATCCTCACGAATTACGAGGTGCCGTCACGCGTCGTCGCTCGTGACCCTGCCAAGTTCGGGTGTGAAGTCGCTGAAGGGTGTAATCCTGTTTACGGCATCCCAATCTCAGTCCTGCTGTTGCTGGCGATCGCTGTCATGATGACCGTCATTGCCCGTCGCACCCGATTTGGCCGGTACATCTTTGCGACGGGTGGGAATCCTGATGCGGCTGAGCTGTCTGGTATCAATACCCGCATGCTCACCGTCAAAGTCTTTGCGCTGATGGGTGTGTTGTGCGCGATCTCCGCTGTTGTGGCTTCAGCGCGCCTTGCCAACCACTCAAATGATCTGGGAACGCTGGATGAGCTACGCGTGATCGCTGCTGCCGTGATCGGTGGTACGGCTCTATCAGGGGGGATTGGTACCATTTACGGGGCAATCCTTGGTGCGCTGATCATGCAGTCGCTTCAATCAGGGATGGCGATGGTTGGCGTTGATGCGCCCCTCCAGAATATTGTCGTAGGTGCGGTGCTGGTCTTCGCCGTATTCATCGACATTCAATATAGAAAAAGAACAGGAGCGAAATGATGGACACGCCCCTCGTAGAAATGAAAAACGTCTCTATTGCCTTTGGTGGTGTGCAGGCGGTCGACCGTGTGAGTATCAGTCTCTATCCAGGCGAAGTTGTTGGTCTGTTGGGTCACAACGGTGCTGGTAAATCTACCCTGATCAAGATGCTTTCAGGGGCATACAAGATGGACAGTGGCGAGATTTTTATTGGTGGAAAGAAGGTGTCTATTACGTCACCTCGCGATGCCCGCGACCAGAATATCGAGACAATTTACCAGACTTTGGCGCTGGCCGATAACCTTGATGCCGCATCAAACCTGTTTTTAGGGCGCGAACTCACGACCGCGCTCGGCTTTGTTGATGATGACAGGATGGAAGCGGAAACCCGGAAGATCATGGCCCGTCTCAACCCCAATTTTAAAAAGCTCAAAGAGCCTGTGTCAGCCCTTTCTGGCGGGCAGCGGCAGTCAGTTGCAATCGCACGGGCGGTTTATTTCAACGCGAAAATTCTAATCATGGATGAGCCTACGGCAGCTCTCGGTGTACATGAGACGGCCATGGTTGCGGAGCTCATTCAGGAGCTGAAAAAACAAGGTTTGGGAATTTTTCTGATCTCGCACGATACGCGCGAAATGATGGATCTGTGCGACCGCGTGTCAGTGATGAAAAACGGTCAAATGGTCGGAACGGAGCGGGTCGAGGACGTGACCGAAGATGACATTCTGTCGATGATTATCCTCGGCAAGAACCCGAAGGCTACTGCCTGATGTTTATTGGCCTCGATCTTGGCACGTCCTCACTCAAGGCGATCCTGATTGATGACGCACAGAAGATTCTAGCCGAACACACCGTCCCTCTCACCGTGTCACGCCCGCAAGGTGGCTGGTCCGAGCAGGACCCCGCAAGCTGGTTCATCGCGGCGGAACAGGCGTTGAATGCAATCGCAGCGCAGGTTGATTGCAGTACGGTACAGGGCATCGGTCTGTCCGGTCATATGCATGGTGCAACACTTTTCGACAAAGACGATGTTCCGCTGCGGCCCTGCATGTTGTGGAACGACACTCGCAGTCATGTTGAAGCCGCTGAAATGGACGCAAATCCTCAATTTAGAGCAACAACGGGCAATATCGTTTTCCCTGGATTTACGTCTCCTAAAGTTGAATGGATCCGCCGATTAGAGCCTGATACTTTCAATAAAGTGGCAAAAATTCTTCTTCCAAAAGACGCGCTGCGACTGTTTTTGACGGGGGAGTATGTTTCCGAGATGTCCGACGCGGCTGGAACAGCATGGTTTGACACGGGTGCGCGGGATTGGTCGGATGAACTGCTGGCAGCATGTTCGCTAACGCGGGGGCATATGCCAAGTCTGGTGGAAGGTTCTGAGGCATCCGGCACTTTGCGGTCCGGGCTTGCTGCAATCCTTGGTGCGCAGCACGTCGTCGTGGCTGGCGGTGCCGGAGACAACGCGGCGACGGCAGTCGGTGCAGGCGTGATCAAGGACGGGACCGCATTCGTTTCCCTCGGTACCTCGGGTGTGCTGTTTGCGGCCAATGCTGCGTACCGGCCTGATCCGGCAAGTGCGGTTCACAGCTTTTGCCATGCAGTCCCCGATACCTGGCACCAGATGGGTGTGATCCTTGCGGCGACTGACGCGCTTGAGTGGCTGTCGCGGCTAACTGGCAAATCAGCGAGTGCGCTTACCCAAAATCTTGGCCCGCTAACGGCACCATCAAAGACCCTGTTCCTGCCTTATCTTGGGGGGGAGCGTACCCCTCACAATGATGCTCAAATCAGAGGGCAGTTTTTGCACCTTGATCATGCAACTGATGCCGAGGCCGCTACGCGTGCTGTGCTCGAAGGAGTGGCATTTGCCTTTGCCGATTGTCGTGATGCACTGGCCAGCACCGGGACACAGATCAATGGTGCGCTCGCTATGGGTGGGGGCGCTCGATCTGAGTACTGGCTCGGCCTGCTTGCCACGGTCCTCGACTTCCCGCTGCATCTTCCGGATGATGGTGATTTTGGCGCGGCGATGGGTGCTGCGCGGTTGGGCATGATGGCAGCGACCGGCGCAGATCAGAGTATTGCCACCTCACCGGAGATCGCACGCAGTTTTGAGCCCGATCAGTCTCTAACATGTGCTTTTGTTGATAAACATGACCGATACCAAGCTGCCTATGCAGCGATCAAGACACTTTGACCCACTCGTAAGGACCTAAAATGAGCCGCTTTTTCCCTGATCTGACTCCTCTCACTTATGCACCCGAGGCAGACGGTTTGGCCTTTCGCCATTATAATCCCGATGAGATTGTGATGGGCAAACGGATGGAGGAACACCTGCGTTTTGCTGTCGCCTATTGGCACAGTTTTGCCTGGCCGGGCGGCGATCCGTTCGGTGGGCAGACCTTTGAGCGCCCTTGGTTTGGTGAGACCATCGCGGATGCCAAGCTCAAAGCTGATGTGGCGTTCGAGATGTTCGATATCCTGAATGTGCCGTTTTTCTGTTTCCACGACGCTGATATTAGGCCCGAAGGGGCGACGTTTGCCGAAAGTGAGCGAAACTTTAAAACAATCACGGACATCTTTGCGGAGAAGATGGACACACGTAAAATCCGCCTGTTGTGGGGCACTGCCAATCTCTTCTCGAACCGTCGGTTCATGTCAGGAGCAGCGTCCAACCCCGATCCTGATGTATTTGCCTGGTCTGCGGCCACTGTGAAGCTTTGCATGGATGCCACTCACGCGCTTGGCGGTGAGAACTATGTGCTTTGGGGCGGGCGTGAGGGATACGAGTCTCTCCTGAATACTGATCTGGGTCAAGAGATGGATCATATGGGCCGCTTTTTAACCAAGGTGGTCGAGTATAAACACAAAATTGGGTTTAAAGGTGCCATCTTGATAGAGCCTAAACCGCAGGAACCGACCAAGCATCAATATGATTACGACGTGGCTACGGTCTACGGATTTCTCAAGCGGTTTGGTCTCGAGGATGAAGTGCAGGTCAACATTGAACAGGGCCATGCCATTCTTGCAGGTCATAGCTTTGAGCATGAGATCGCGATGGCCAATGCGCTTGGTATTTTCGGCTCAATCGACATGAACCGGAATGATTATCAGTCCGGTTGGGACACGGACCAGTTTCCGAACAACGTTCCCGAGGTGGCCCTCGCCTATTATGAGATTCTGAAAGGTGGCGGCTTGACCAAAGGCGGCACAAACTTTGATGCGAAATTACGCCGCCAATCGCTTGATGCTGAAGATCTGATCGCCGCACATGCCGGGGCGATGGATGTGTGCGCACGCGGGCTAAAAGCTGCTGCGGCCATGCTGGAAGACGGTGCACTCGAGACGGCAAGATCACAACGCTACGCCGGATGGCAGTCACCGGAGGCTGCGGCCATACTTGATATGGATTTGTCGGGTATTGCAGGTCTGGTCGATCCATCGGGGTCAGGACCACAGCCAAAATCGGGCCGCCAAGAAATTCTCGAGAACATTGTAAACAGATTTGTCTGAGGAAAATCCGGTCCGGTGGCATTCGCCGGGCCGACAATACCTGCGAGGAGCACCTCAGAGCACGGCGAGTATAAAGCTTTGTTTGGAAAAGTGGTGCCCAGAAGAGGACTCGAACCTCCACACCGTTGCCAGTACTAGCACCTGAAGCTAGCGCGTCTACCATTCCGCCATCTGGGCACGTATCGTAAGGGCGTCGTCTAAGCGGAGAAGCCAAGGCTGTCAATTGTATTTATGCAGGCTGGCTTTGTTCTGGTTGCCAACGCGGTGCAGAATTTTTTGCGCCTTGTTTGAGAAGCAACGTAGGGGTACACCCGTTCCGACAATCGCGAAGGGTGCATCATGTCTAAACTGGTAACGATCTATGGCGGTTCGGGCTTTGTCGGGCGTTATATTGCGCGACGGATGGCGAAGGCAGGCTGGCGTGTGCGGGTCGCAGTGCGCCGTCCAAATGAGGCGATGTTTGTGCGCACATACGGTGCTGTCGGTCAGGTTGAGCCTGTTCTATGCAATATCCGTGACGATGCCTCTGTTGCATCTGTTTTGCAGGGCGCAGATGCGGTCGTGAATTGTGTCGGTGTTCTGGCGGAGACGGGCAAGAATACCTTTTACGCGGTGCAGGCTGAGGGTCCGGAGCGGATCGCGCGATTGGCGAAGGCTGCGGGGATCACCCGTATGGTACATATCTCGGCCATTGGCGCGGATATGAAAAGCGGAAGCGATTATGCCCGAACCAAAGCAGAAGGCGAGGCAGGCGTGCTCAAGCATCAGCCGAATGCGATGATCGTGCGACCTTCTATCGTCTTCGGGTCGGAAGACCAGTTTTTCAATCGGTTTGCGGGTATGGCGCGGCTCGGACCCGTCCTACCGGTTGTGGGAGCGGATACGCAATTTCAACCTGTATATGTTGATGATGTGGCCAAGGCCGCAGTTGAGGGTGTCCTTGGCAAGGCTGAGGGCGTCTATGAATTGGGCGGGCCTGTTACGATGAGTTTCCGGGAACTAATGACCCTTATGCTGGACGTGATCCGTCGCCGTCGTCTGGTGCTCAATATTCCATTCTTTGCCGCGACAGCGATGGCTTTCGGTTTTGACATGCTGCAAAAACTGAGTCTGGGATTGATCAAAAACGGCATGATCACCCGTGATCAAGTCAAGAACCTGCGCCAAGACAATGTGGTCACCGAAGGTGTCAACGGTTTTGCAGACCTGGGGATCGAGCCGGTGGCGATGGTGTCCGTGCTACCAGAATATCTATGGCGCTTCCGTCCGTCAGGTCAGTATGACGCAATCAAGGAATCTGCGCGTAATCTGCGTTCCAACTGATGGACAATACGACGATCGTAGCAGCCTTTTTGGGCATGCTCGAAGGGCTGACCGAGTTTATACCGGTCTCCTCGACGGGGCATTTGTTGCTAGTCGGTCATTTTTTGCGTTTCAATAGTGCGGGCAACACCTTTGAGGTCGTGATCCAACTTGGCGCTGTACTGGCGATTTTGACTCTGTACGCGAGTAAGCTGACGACAGTCTTTGTTGCCGCTCCCAATGATCCGCAAGCACGCCGTTTTATCCTGTCCGTGCTGCTGGCCTTTTTGCCTGCTGCGGTGATCGGTGTTATGGCCCACGGTTTTATCAAGACGGTGTTGTTTGAGACGCCGATGCTGATCGCTGTCATGCTCGTTCTGGGGGGTTTTATCCTGATTTTTGTAGACCGTATCGCGCCTGAACCTGAACACGATGACGCTATGAAATTGCCTCTACCGATGGCGGTGAAAATTGGATTTATCCAATGTCTGGCCATGGTTCCGGGCGTATCGCGGTCTGGCGCTACGATTGTCGGTGCGCTGATGTTGGGTGCCAACAAGCGTGCAGCGGCAGAATTTTCGTTCTTTTTGTCGATGCCGACGATGGCAGGCGCGTTCTCCTATGACCTGTACAAGAATCGCGATGTCCTTGATGCATCGGCGCTCAACGAAATCGTTGTCGGATTTATCATGGCTTTTATTACTGCCGTAATCGTTGTGAAATGGGTGCTTGGATATGTGAGTAAGCATGGATACGCCTTGTTCGGCTGGTGGCGTATCATTGTAGGATCGCTTGCAATTGCACTTCTTTACAACGGGTTTTAGGCATGTAGGTCCGATTCGGAATTAAATGTTCTGAATTTGGATTGCATTGCTGCAGCGCGGCGCAATAAAGTCACATATAGGTCAGCTATGCTGCCTTTTATTCTCAACCCACTTCGGTTATCCGAGTGACCTGACGGGATTGAGGATCAAGCACCATGGCAAAGCAACCTATGTTGAAATTCACCAGCGTTGAGCGGGATATGCCGGAAAAGCGTCCGCCAAACCTGCGCCGTGAGGATTTTAACGAAATCTATGCCGAATATGCGGAGGCGAAAGCCAAGGAGCAATCAAGTCGGTGTAGCCAGTGCGGTGTGCCCTATTGCCAGACCCATTGCCCATTGCACAACAACATTCCCGATTGGCTGCGCCTGACGGCTGAGGGGCGGTTGGAAGAAGCCTACGAGATTTCTCAAGCGACCAATACGTTCCCCGAAATCTGCGGCCGTATTTGCCCGCAGGACCGTTTGTGCGAAGGCAACTGTGTCATTGAATCGTCCGGCCATGGAACGGTTACTATCGGTTCGGTTGAAAAATACATCACCGATACCGCATGGGAAAAAGGCTGGGTCAAACCTATTGTGCCGAATTCTGAACGGACCGAGAGTGTTGGTATTATCGGTGCAGGTCCGGGTGGCCTTGCTGCTGCGGATTTTCTGCGCCGTGCAGGTGTGCAGGTCACCGTTTACGACCGCTATGACCGTGCGGGCGGATTGATGACCTATGGCATTCCCGGCTTCAAGCTTGAGAAAGATGTGGTGATGCGCCGCAATGATCAGCTGGCACAAGGCGGCGTCACGTTCAAGCTTAACTGCGCGGTCGGCGAGGATATCAGTTTTGCCGATATTCGCGCGGCACATAACGCAGTTATCATCGCAACTGGTGTGTACAAAAGTCGTGATTTGTCCGCTCCCGGTGTCGGAGCGTCCGGCCTTGTGCCCGCGCTCGATTTTTTGACGGTGAGCAACAGAAAAAGCTTTGGTGATGATGTGCCTGCCTTTGATGACGGTAGCCTGAATGCCAACGGCAAGCGTGTGGTGGTGATTGGTGGTGGTGATACGGCGATGGACTGCGTGCGAACGTCGATCCGTCAGGGCGCGACATCGGTGAAATGCCTGTACCGCCGTGACCGTGCCAATATGCCTGGCAGCCAGCGCGAGGTCGCAAATGCCGAGGAAGAAGGCGTTGTGTTCGAATGGCTGAGCGCGCCCAAAGGGTTCACCGGTGATCCGATCAGCGGCGTGGTGGTCCAGAAAATGCGGCTGGGTCAGCCTGACGCGACCGGACGGCAGGCGCCCGAAGTGATTGAGGGTTCCGATTATGTCGAAGAGGCTGATCTGGTGGTCATGGCACTTGGCTTTGAGGCTGAGGATTTGCCGACGCTTTGGGAGTGTCCTGACCTACCGGTCAATCGCTGGGGCACAGTCAAGGCCAACTACATTACAGGCCGCACCGAAGCGGAGGGCGTTTTTGCCGTCGGTGACATTGTGCGCGGTGCATCGCTGGTGGTCTGGGCGATTAAGGATGGCCGCGATTGTGCCGAAGCGATCATAGAGCAGTTTAACGGCGTTGCCGCCGTCGCGGCGGAATAGCTTTGATGTCAGAGCAGATTCAGGGCCAGTGCCTTTGCGGTGCGGTGCGGATCAGTGCCGGTGTCGAAGAGCCCCGTTTACGGGCCTGCCACTGTGATATGTGCCGCCGCCATACATCGGGCGCGTTTTTCTCGCTGGAAACTATGCCGGACAGCATTATCATTTCAGGGCCTGCAAAAAGCTACGCATCCTCCGAGTGGGGAGAACGCGGATTTTGTAGCATTTGCGGTTCTACGCTCTGGTACGGGACACAGCACAACGGGGCACGCAATCTGGCAGCGGGTTTGTTTGACAATGCTGGCGGCGGCGCGCTGAAAATAGAATTTTTTGCCGATAAATGTCCGCAGGGATACGGTCTGTCAGGCAACCATAAGAAATTGACGACCACACAGACAATCGCACTGTTTGCGCCACAAGATGGAGACGCCAAATGACCAAATATGATGACGCTTGGGTAGCCCGCGAGGAAGCAAAGCGCGCGTTCATGGCTGAAAAAGGCATGTACTCACCGGAGGAGGAGCACTCTTCGTGCGGTGTTGGTCTGGTGGTGAACATTGACGGATCGCGGTCGCGTGAAGTGGTGGAAAACGGGATCAAGGCGCTTAAGGCTATTTGGCACCGTGGTGCGGTTGATGCGGATGGCAAAACCGGCGATGGTGCGGGCATTCACGTCCAGATTCCTGTGCCTTTTTTCTATGATCAAGTGGAGCGGACGGGCCATACGCCGCGCATGAATGAAATGCTGGCTGTAGGGCAGGTGTTCTTGCCGCGCACGAATTTCGCCGCGCAAGAAACTTGCCGGACAATCGTAGAGACTGAAATCCTGCGGATGGGCTATTACATCTATGGCTGGCGCCACGTGCCTGTCAAAGTGGAGTGTCTTGGCGAAAAGGCGAATGCGACACGGCCCGAAATTGAGCAGATCCTTATTTCGAACGCCAAAGGTGTCGACGAAGAGACGTTCGAGCGCGAATTGTATGTGATCCGCCGCCGGATCGAGAAGGCGGCTATCGCGGCACAGGTACCTACGCTCTATATCGCGTCCATGTCGTGCCGCTCGATCATCTATAAGGGCATGATGCTGGCTGAACAGGTGGCGGAGTTTTATCCCGACTTGATGGACCCACGTTTCGAGAGTGCGTTTGCGATTTATCACCAACGTTATAGCACCAACACCTTTCCGCAGTGGTGGTTGGCGCAGCCGTTTCGCATGCTGGCCCACAACGGTGAGATCAACACACTCAAAGGCAACCTCAACTGGATGAAGAGCCATGAAATCCGCATGGCGTCGTCGACATTTGGAGATATGGCCGATGATATCAAGCCAATCGTTTCAGCAGGATCGTCGGATTCCGCTGCATTAGACTCTGTTTTCGAAGTTTTGGTGCGTGCTGGCCGCTCTGCGCCGATGGCCAAGACAATGCTGGTGCCAGAATCTTGGTCTAAACAGGCCATTGAGCTGCCACAGGCGTGGCGCGATATGTATTCCTACTGCAACTCCGTGATGGAACCTTGGGATGGTCCTGCCGCTCTTGCGATGACTGATGGTCGCTGGGTCTGCGCGGGTCTGGATCGCAATGGTCTGCGCCCGATGCGGTACGTCGTAACTTCAGACGGTATGCTGATAGCTGGCTCCGAAGTCGGCATGGTCCCCCTTAATGAGGCGCGCGTCGTTCGTAAAGGCGCACTTGGTCCGGGGCAGCTTTTGGCTGTGGATATGCAAGAAGGTCAGCTGTTCGGTGATACAGAGATCAAGGATAAATTGGCCGCGGCGCGTCCATTTGGCGACTGGGTTGGTAAGATCAATGAGCTGGACGATGCCCTGCTCGACGTGACCGAGAAGGCTATATTCGAGGGCAATGAATTGCGCCGTCGCCAGATTGCGGCGGGCTACACAATCGAAGAACTGGAGCAAATCCTTGCTCCGATGGCGGAAGATGGCAAAGAAACACTCGCATCTATGGGCGATGATACGCCATCAGCGGTCTTGTCCAAGAAATATCGCCCGCTGAGCCACTTCTTCCGCCAGAATTTTTCTCAAGTGACCAACCCGCCTATTGATTCCTTGCGTGAGTTCCGCGTAATGAGCCTCAAGACGCGGTTCGGCAACCTCAAGAACGTCCTTGATGAGGACAGCAGCCAGACAGAGATTATCGTTCTGGACAGCCCGTTTGTCGGCAATGCGCAGTTTGACGAGTTGATGGGGCATTTCAACGCGGACACCGTCACGCTGGACTGTACCTTTGAGGCGGGTTCGTCGAACCTGAATGCCGCCCTCACGCGGATACGGGCAGAAGCAGAGGACGCCGTACGTTCGGGTGCGGGCCACATCGTGCTTACTGATCAGAACAGCAGTACCGACAAAGTTGCGATGCCGATGATTTTGGCCACATCTGCGGTCCATTCGCATCTGACGCGCAAAGGGCTACGCACCTTTTGCTCGCTTAGCGTTCGGTCTGCTGAATGTATCGATCCGCATTATTTTGCCGTGCTGATCGGGTGTGGTGCTACTGTGGTGAATGCCTATCTGGCTCAGGATTCGCTTGCGGATCGTATTGGTCGCGGGCTGTTGGACGTGGACCTGACGGTCGCCATGGCCCGCTACCGAGAGGCGATTGATCAGGGCCTGCTCAAAATTATGGCCAAGATGGGGATTTCGGTCGTGTCATCCTACCGGGGTGGCCTGAATTTTGAAGCGGTCGGTTTGTCGCGTGCAATGTGCGCGGAGTATTTCCCCGGCATGACAAGCCGGATTTCTGGCATTGGTGTTATCGGTATCCAGCGTAAGGCGGAGGAGGTTCACGCCAAAGGTTGGGCTGGCAATGACACTGTCATGCCAATCGGTGGCTTTTATAAATCGCGCAAAACAGGCGAGTCGCATGCGTGGGAAGCGACGTCTATGCACATGCTTCAGGCTGCGTGTAATCGCGCGTCTTACGAGATGTGGAAACAGTATTCCGCCAAGATGCAGAGTAATCCACCAATACACCTGCGCGATTTGCTGCAGCTGAAAAAGCTGGGTGAACCGATCCCGATCGAAGAGGTCGAGAGCATCACGGCGATCCGCAAACGGTTTGTTACACCGGGCATGTCACTGGGCGCACTCAGCCCCGAAGCGCATAAAACCCTCAACGTGGCGATGAACCGTATTGGTGCCAAATCAGACAGTGGTGAGGGCGGTGAAGATCCCGCGCACTTCCTGCCGGAGCCAAATGGCGACAACCCAAGCGCCAAGATCAAGCAGGTCGCATCGGGACGCTTTGGCGTCACGGCGGAATACCTTAACCAGTGCGAAGAGCTTGAAATCAAAGTGGCGCAGGGTGCTAAGCCCGGCGAAGGCGGCCAGCTGCCCGGTATGAAAGTGACCGAGCTCATCGCGCGGCTGCGCCATTCGACGCCGGGTGTGACATTGATTTCGCCCCCGCCGCACCACGATATCTATTCAATTGAGGATTTGGCCCAGCTTATCTATGACCTCAAGCAGATCAACCCACGCTGTAAGGTTACGGTCAAGCTTGTGGCGTCTTCCGGCGTCGGCACCATTGCCGCAGGTGTGGCAAAGGCGAAAGCGGATATTATTCTGATCTCGGGCCATAACGGTGGTACGGGGGCATCCCCCGCTACGTCGATTAAATACGCGGGCCTCCCATGGGAGATGGGCCTGACAGAAGCGCATCAGGTTTTGTCGATGAACAAATTGCGCGGGCGCGTGACCTTGCGCACCGACGGTGGTCTGCGCACAGGGCGCGACATCGTCATCGCCGCGATGTTGGGTGCAGAAGAATACGGTATCGGGACTGCTGCACTGATCGCGATGGGGTGTATCATGGTGCGACAGTGCCAAAGCAATACCTGCCCCGTTGGTGTCTGTACGCAGGACGAGGACCTGCGCGCGAAATTTACGGGCAATGCGGATAAGGTCGTAAACCTGATCACTTTCTATGCAACTGAAGTGCGCGAAATTCTCGCCAGCATCGGTGCACGTAGTCTGGATGAGGTGATTGGTCGGGCGGATTTGCTCACGCAGGTATCACGTGGGTCGGCGCATCTGGATGATCTGGACCTCAACCCGCTATTGATCTCGGTCGATGCTGAGATGGACGCTGTCTATGACCGCTCAAAACCCCGTAACCCAGTGCCTGACACGCTCGACGCGCAAATTGTGGCGGACGCAAAACGGTTCCTTGAGGACGGCGAGAAGATGCAGCTTAGCTATGCAGTGCAAAACACGCACCGTTCTGTTGGCACTCGCACCTCGAGCCATATCGTCAAGCGTTTTGGCATGCGTAATGATCTGCAATCCAACCATTTGACGGTGAACCTGACGGGTAGTGCTGGACAATCCCTTGGTGCGTTTGCCGCGCCGGGTCTCAAGTTAATCGTGGCGGGTGATGCCAACGATTATGTGGGAAAAGGTCTGTCTGGTGGTACCATCGTCGTGCGCCCCCAAATGAATAGCACGATCGTCGCGTCCGAGAACACGATCATCGGGAACACGGTGCTGTACGGTGCGACCGACGGTTATCTGTTCGCCGCTGGGCGTGCGGGGGAGCGGTTTGCGGTCCGCAACTCGGGTGCGCAGGTGGTGATCGAGGGCTGCGGCAGCAACGGGTGTGAATACATGACCGGTGGTGTTGCTGTCATTCTGGGCGAGATTGGTGCGAACTTTGGGGCCGGTATGACCGGTGGTATGGCGTACCTTTATGATCCTGATGGTCGCGCAACGGATATGATGAACCATGAGACGTTGGTGCAATGTGCGGTGACGATCGATCATTGGGAGCACCAACTCAAGACCCTCATCGAGCAGCACGCGGCCGAAACCGAAAGCCGCAAAGCACGCGATATTCTGCAACATTGGGACTTGGAGAAGGCGAACTTTGTGCAGATCTGTCCCAAAGAGATGCTGAAGCGTATTCCCGCGCCCTTGGCTGTTGAAGAGCAGGCAATACCTGCGGAATAGAAACCAAACCTTTGTGCCAGTGCTCAAGCAGAGCGCTGGCACAAGTTTATTTCCGCGGTAACCCGAAGGTCACATTTTGGATCAATATTCCGGTATATGGCGCAACGCGTTCACAAAAAGCCAAGGCGCAGCTATAGCTGACGTATGGCAAAACGCACCACAAAATCCAAAACGAACAAGCGCGGGGCAAAGCAGTCGGGCGGCACGCTCGGCTCGCGTATGCGCCGTTTGATCTGGCGTGGTTTTGCCGTTGCAATTTTGCTTGTAGCAGCTGCCATTTTGTTGGGCCGATACGTTAACCCGCCGACTACTGCGTATATGTTTAGCGAAGGCCGGCGCCTTGGCGGTGTTGAGCAGCAATGGATTCCGATAGAGCGAATTGCGCCAGTTATGGTCCGCGCCATTGTCGCAGCAGAAGATGCGAATTTCTGCGAGCATTGGGGATTTGATGTCAAAGCTATCCGGCTTGCGATAGAGGAAGGCTCGAACCGGGGCGCCTCCACTCTGAGCCAGCAGACAGTGAAAAACGTCTATTTGTGGCATGGCCGGACATGGGTGCGCAAAGCGCTTGAGGCGGGGATAACACCACTGGTCGAGGTGGTTTGGCCCAAACGCCGCATTCTCGAAGTCTATCTCAACGTGGCCGAGTTTGACGAAGGTGTCTTTGGCGTGCAGGCGGCGGCGCAACATTATTTCAATGTGAACGCTGCTGACCTTTCAGCGCGACAGGCGTCGCAGCTTGCCGCAATTCTTCCATCTCCGAAAACACGCAATGCAGCACGGCCCACAGCGTATCTGAGCAAACGGTCGTCGCAAATACGGTCGGGTGCTGCCACAATCCGCGCAGACGGGCGCGCGAGCTGTTTCGAGAGTTGAATAATCCGCCCGCGCAAGGCATTTAGAGTCTACGCCTTAGCATCGGATTAATTATGGCCCGCCTATACCACGTCCCTCTATCGCCTTTCTGTCGTAAAGTCCGGCTGAGCCTTGCCGAAAAGAAGGTTGAAGTCGATCTGGTCGAAGAACGGTATTGGGAGCAGGATCCGGACTTTATGCGGCGTAATCCTGCCGGGAAGGTTCCCGTGTTGCGCCTTGACGGGATCATGATGTCCGAGAGTGCAGCGATCTGTGAGTATATTGAAGAGACCCGACCCGAACCATCTTTGCTGCCGTCCGATCCGGCGCTCAAGCTTGAAGTGCGTAGACTGGTGAGTTGGTTCGATGATAAATTCCACCACGAAGTCACGTCAAAACTGCTCTATGAGCGGGTGAACAAGAAGATGATGAAAGCGGGTTATCCGGACAGTAAAAATGTCAAAGCAGGCGCGCGGGCAATCAAGTTTCATCTGGGCTACATGACATGGTTGTTGGACCATCGGCGCTGGCTGGCGGGCGATGTAATGACCTTGGCTGATTTTGCCGCTGCGGCACATCTGTCATCGCTTGATTATATTTCGGATGTGGATTGGAACAGCTGCCCTGAGGTTAAAGACTGGTACGCGAAAATCAAATCGCGACCCGCATTCCGCTCGATCCTTGCTGATCAAGTGCCGGGCTTCACACCGCCAAAGCACTACAACGATCTGGATTTCTGAAGCAGCGGACATCCGTGAGTTTCAATTTTAAGTTTAAGGACAAATGAAGAATGGACCTTAAGCAGCAATTGACCCGCGAAGCATTGGACGCAGGCTTTGTCTCCTGCCGCATCTGTCGGCCGGATGCAGTGCCAAAAGTACCCGCGCGGTTGGATGCATTCCTGCAAGCGGGCTATCACGGACAGATGGGCTGGATGGAAGAGCGCGTCAGCTGGCGGGGCGATCCGTCGGTTCTGTGGCCTCAAGCGCGATCCGTGATTATGTTGGCAGAGAGTTATGCACCCGAGCACGATCCGCTGGCCGTACTTGAGCGGCCTGAATTGGGCGCAATATCAGTCTATGCGCAGGGTCGCGACTATCATGATGTCGTGAAAAAGCGGCTCAAGCGGTTGGCGCGCTGGCTCATCGCGCAGGAGCCGTGTGAGGTGAAGGTATTTGTGGATACTGCCCCCGTACCAGAAAAGGCACTCGCACAGGCCGCTGGCTTGGGGTGGCAGGGCAAACATACTAATGTGCTGAGCCGCGATTGGGGCAATTGGGCCTTTTTAGGGTCTGTTTTTACCACGTTGGAGCTTGAACCGGATGCGCCGGAGATTGACCACTGTGGCAGCTGCACAGCCTGTCAGGACGTCTGCCCTACGGATGCATTTCCGGCGCCTTACCAACTTGATGCGCGCCGTTGCATTTCATATCTGACGATTGAGCACCGTGGTCCGGTTGATCCTGAGCTTCGTGCCGCTTTGGGCAATAGGATATATGGTTGCGACGATTGCCTGGCAGTGTGCCCGTGGAACAAGTTCGCCGTAGCTGCAAGTGACATCCGCTATCATGGAAATGCCGGTGGGACGCTCAAAGAGTTGGTAGGACTTGATGATCCGGCGTTTCGGGCGCTGTTTTCCGGCTCCCCGATCAAGCGGATTGGTCGTGATCGTTTTGTTCGTAATGTGCTCTATGCCATCGGAAATTCGGCAGACGCAGCGTTGCGGTTATCGGCGCAGGCACTGTGCGAAGATGCGGACGCAGCCGTTTCTGATGCCGCGCGCTGGGCTGTGGCGCGATTGGCTGATGCATGACGCAATTGGGGCTGGTTTTGGCGTCGGCGTCAGATAGGAAACCCTCAACACTCTAGAGGAGAAACCCATGGCGTTACTGCTGGGCGTAGATACGGGCGGAACCTATACGGATGCGGTGATTATTCGTGATGATCATGAGGTCGTTTCAAGTGCGAAGGCACTGACCACCCGTCAGGATTTGGCGATTGGTGTTGGTGGTGCGGTGCGCGCCGTGCTGGCGCAGTCGGGTGTGGCAGCGGGTGATATCGCACTTGCGTCTTTGTCCACGACACTTGCCACCAACGCACTTGTCGAGGGGCAAGGCGGGCGCGTGGCGCTGATCTATATCGGTTTCAATGAGCGGGATTTGGAAAAGCATGGTCTTCTGGACGCGCTGCGCGGTGATCCACATGTCGTGCTTGCCGGGGGGCATGATCACGCAGGCGGCGAAGCGGTTCCGTTTGACGAGGCTGGTTTGCGTGCTTTCCTAGCTGAACATCATAAGGGAGTGGGTGGTTTTGCTGTCGCCTCCCAATTTGCGACGCGCAACCCCGCACATGAATTGCGTGCGATGGCTGTCATAGCGGAAGCAACGGGCCGTCCTGTGTCCGCTTCGCACCAGCTGTCGGCAAAGCTCAACGGACCCAAACGCGCGATGACAGCGATCCTCAACGCGCGCCTGATCGGGATGATTGACCGGTTGATCGGGCGTGCGGAGGATACGCTGTTGACGCTCGGCGTGCATGCGCCTTTGATGGTGGTGCGCGGGGATGGTGCGCTGATCTCGAGCGTTCAGGCCCGTGAGCGTCCCATCGAGACAATTCTAAGCGGACCTGCGGCGTCTATCGTCGGTGCACGCTGGATGACGGGCGCTGATCATGCACTTGTGTCGGATATTGGCGGCACGACGACGGATGTCGCACTGCTGAGGGACGGGAAGCCTGCAATTGACCCCGACGGTGCGCGGGTGGGACCGTACCGCACGATGGTTGAAGCGGTCGCAATGCGCACAACCGGCCTTGGCGGCGACAGCGAGGCGCATTTTATCTCGAGCGGTTTGCAGGGCGGTGTAACGCTTGGACCTGGTCGGGTGCTGCCCGTTTCCCTGATCGCTGTTGAGGCGCCCGAGACGGTGCACCGGGCCCTTGATGCGCAATTGAGTGCCACGACACCGGGGGAGCATGACGGCCGGTTCGTTAGGGGGGTCGCAGGACAGACGACTGATGGCATCAGTGCGCGTGAGCAGACGCTGCTTGACCGGATCGGTGACGCGGTACATCCGCTGGGCGCTGTGCTGGTCTCGCGGATTGAAGCGGGTGCACTTGCGCGGCTGGTGGAGCGCGGGCTGGTGCAGATCGCCGGCGTGACCCCCTCCGACGCGAGCCATGTGCTTGGCCTGACAGATGCATGGGATGTGAGTGCGGCGGAAAAAGCATTGGTATTATTCGGGCGAAAAAGAACAGGATCGGGCAACAGGCTCGCACCAGAGCCGAAACAGATGGCGCGGATTATCATCGCACAATTAGAGCACCAAACGGCGCTAGCATTGTTGGAAAGTGCATTTGCAGAGGAAGATACAGCGTTCGACATAGAGCCTGCGGTTCTGGCGCGTCATGTGTTGATGCAGCGTGGGCTGGGCGGGCACACAGGGCTGGTGCGTCTTGAAACCGGTCTCGCTGTGCCTGTGATCGGTCTGGGGGCGTCGGCAAGTACATACTATCCGGCGGTTGGAAAACTGCTGGGATGCGAGATGATACTGCCCGAGCATGCTGGTGTTGCCAATGCCATTGGCGCGGTTGTTGGTCGTGTCGCGATACGCGAAGCGGGCACAGTGACATCCCCGAGCGAGGGGCGATACCGTGTGCATCTGGTAGAAGGTCCGCGGGATTTTGGCGATTCGGATGCGGCGCTGTCCTGTCTTGAAGATGTGCTTCGGACCCGGGCGATTGCAGCAGCAGAAGCTGCCGGTGCGATTGATATTCAGGTAAATGTCACGCGCGATCTAAAGGTCGCGGGTGTTGAGGGCCGCGAAATTTTCGTGGAAGCTGATGTATCCGTCGAGGCATCGGGACGGCCACGTGTGGCTACTGAAAAAGCCTGAGCCGATCCGATTAAAGACCGGCTCGGGCTGTTGTTTATTCCGCGGCGGCGCGTTTTGGCAACACCCAATCTGCGCGCGGGAAATGACAGGTGTAGCCGTTTGGAATACGCTCCAGATAATCCTGATGCTCCGGCTCGGCCTCCCAGAAATCTGATACCGGCTCGACTTCGGTGACCACCTTGCCTGGCCAGATGCCGGACGCTTCGATATCCGCAATCGTATCAAGGGCGACGGCTTTTTGATCTTCATCCTTGAAATAGATCGCGGAGCGATAGCTCATCCCGCGGTCATTACCCTGACGGTTCAGCGTCGTCGGATCATGGATTTGGAAGAACAGTTCCAAAACTTCGCGGTAGCTTATGATGGAGGGATTAAAGATGACTTCGATCGCTTCGGCGTGGGTGCCATGGTTGCGGTAGGTTGCATCGGGCACGTCACCGCCGGAATATCCAACACGGGTGCTAACGACGCCCGCGCGTTTGCGGATCAGATCCTGCATCCCCCAAAAACATCCACCTGCCAAAACTGCGCGTTCCGTACTCATGCTACGTCCTCCACTTGATTGATATATTTGCTATAGCCTTCTGCCTCCATATCGTCGCGATGGATAAACCGAAGCGACGCGGAGTTAATACAATAGCGCAAGCCACCGCGGTCACGCGGGCCATCGGGAAAGACATGGCCGAGGTGGCTGTCTCCATGGCTGCTACGCACTTCGGTGCGCATCATACCAAGGGTGGTATCCTTGATCTCGACCACATTCTCGATAGCTTTGGTAAAGCTCGGCCAGCCGCATCCGCTCTCGTATTTGTCAGACGAGGCAAACAGGGGCTCACCGGAAACGATATCAACGTAAATTCCCGGTTCCTTATTGTTGAGCAGCTTGCCGGTGCCGGGCCGTTCTGTTCCGCTTTCTTGGGTGACGTGGAACTCTTCGGGCGACAGGGTCGCGATGACATCGGGGTTTTTGGAATACTCTGGCATGGGCTTCTCCTTGCGCTTTGTTTGGGACAGTAGATGGGGGTGTTTGGACAAAAATCAAAGGGGGATGTGCAATCTGGTGGTTGATTGTGAACCATGCGCTGTCTTGCTGCGTATTAAATATAGGAGGATATATCATGCGATTTGTTTTATATGCGGTTCTTGTGATGTCAGCTGGTGCAGTTTCGGGCGCCCCACGTGATGCTGTATTTCCTTCAATTGATGGCGGCATGATCGCACTGGCAGACTTTGCAGGCCAACCTATCTTGGTTGTAAATACTGCGTCGCAATGCGGATTTACCCCACAATACGACGGGTTGCAGGCGCTGCATGACCGATACAGCGCGCAGGGTTTGCTTGTGCTGACGGTGCCGTCTGATGATTTCAATCAAGAGCTGGGCAGTACCGAAGAGATCAAGGAATTCTGCGAAATCAACTTTAACCTGACGGTGCCAATGACAGATGTTATGCCTATTTTGGGTGAGGACGCACATCCGTTTTATCAAGACGTAAAATCGTTGACAGGATTCGAGCCGCGATGGAACTTTAACAAGGTCCTGATTGACGGTGAGGGTAACGTGGTTGAAACATGGGGTGCGAGCGAGCGACCTGATCGTGGTGCGATCCCTGATGCGATTGAGGCGCTGCTGAAATAGGCTTCAATGCTTTCAGGTCTAAGGTAGCTAAGCGCTTTTTGTGCGCGATATCTGCACCGCAAGGATACCTGCGCCGATGATGACAGCGCCAAGGATATCACGGGGGCCCAAGGCCTCGTTTAGCAATACTGCGGCGATTGCCACGCCAAAAAACGGGTTGAGGAAGTGGAATGTCGCGGCGCGTGTCGCTCCAATGCGCCCCACTAGCATAAACCAGACCCAAGTTGCCGTCAGTCCTGGCACCAGACAGGTGTAGATGAATGCGATTGCCAGCGGCCAGCTTGGCGTCACGCTGGGTGTTTCGAATAGGAGTGTGACAATCACCAACGCCACACAACCGACCAACATCTGGAGACCTACGACCATCAGCAGATTTCCCCCCGCTGAGGCACCGCGCACCGTTAGCGTGGCAATGGTAAGCGCCAGCACACCAATGACGCAGATGACCACACTCACCAGATCGGCGCCTTGAGTGATCCGTGTGCCCATGATGAGCCCTACGCCGATCAATCCGATAATCAGGCCTGCCACGCCCAAACGTCCCAAACGATCACCCATGAAAAGCCATGCGGCGAGCGCCACCATGAGGGGCATTGTCGATGCGATGATGGCGGCGAATGATGCTTCGATGGTTTGCATGGCGATAAAGAAAAGGCCTAGATAAACCGCGTTCTGAAGGATACCGAAACCGATTGTGGCGCGCCATTGCGCCCGCGTCAGTCGCCAGCTTTGACCCAAGGCAAGGGCGATACCCACGCCAATCACACCGGATACAAGATACCGCAACGACAGTGCAAACAGCGGTGTGGCATCTGCAACGATAATGCGTGCGGAGGTGAAGGCAGAGGACCACATGAGCGCGAAAGCAAGGCCCAAAACGATTGCGCGAATATCCATGTGCTGCTGTCTGCCTTTGCGGATGCTTGTTGTGACCTTCTGGCACAAGGTGAACAGGTGCAACCGCTGGATTGAGAGCCTTCAAATACAAAAGGGGCCGCTGTTATATCAGCGACCCCTTTGTAATACTGTCTGCGGTACGACGATTAGCCGTTAACGCTGTCTTTCAGTGCTTTCGCGATTGTCATTTTGACAACTTTGTCGGCGTCTTTTTTGAACTGCTCACCGGTTGCAGGGTTGCGAACCATGCGCTCAGGCCGCTCACGGCAATAGATTTTGCCAACGCCTGGAAGGGTCACGGCACCACCGCCGGAAACTTCTTTCGTGATCAGGCCACAAACGGCGTCGAGTGCGGCACCCGCTGCTTTTTTGTCGGTGCCCATATCATCGGCCAATGCGGCGACGAGTTGTGTTTTTGTCATTGGTTTGTTCGTCATTTTAAATCTCCTCGATTGCCCGATGTTGGGCCTCATAGCCGGAATGTAACGGTATGTAGTATCAAAACACAACGAATGATGGTGCTGGATCGCAAAAAATATGAGGTTTTCTGCATTTTTCTGCCGATTAAGGCCTTCAGAGGAAGGCAGTTTCGTCAAATGACCGCAATTTACGACTGTGGATGCGTTCAAGCGGCATATCGCGCAGCTGCTCCATCGCGCGGATACCGATCATCAAATGCCGCGATACTTGGGTTTTATAGAAGTCCGAGGCCATACCGGGCAGCTTCAACTCCCCATGCAGCGGCTTGTCAGAGACACATAGCAAGGTGCCATAGGGCACCCGAAACCTGTAGCCGTTGGCGGCGATAGTCGCACTTTCCATATCTAGTGCTACGGCACGGGACTGGCTCAGGCGTTGCACAGGGCCTGATTGGTCGCGCAATTCCCAATTGCGGTTATCGATGGTGGCGACCGTACCGGTGCGCATGATCCGCTTGAGCTCGTAGCCCTCCAGTTGGGTCACTTGTGCCACCGCTTTTTCCAGCGCGATCTGGATCTCGGCCAGTGCGGGAATAGGCACCCATACCGGTAGATCGTCATCAAGTACGTGATCCTCCCGTAGGTAGGCGTGGGCAAGGACGAAATCACCCAGTGCTTGAGTGTTGCGAAGACCGGCACAATGACCGACCATCAGCCACGCATGCGGTCGCAGCACGGCGATGTGATCGGTTGCTGTTTTGGCGTTGGAAGGACCGACACCAATATTGACCAGCGTGATGCCGGAGCCATTGGCTCGCTTGAGGTGGTAGGTTGGCATCTGCGGCAACTTCAGTGGCGTTTCAATCGGGGCATCGGCATCCGTGATCTCCTGATTGCCGGTTGAGACGAAAGAGGTGTAGCCGCTGGATTTATCACGCAGCATGGCACGGGCGTAATCCTCGAACTCGGTCACATAAAACTGGTAGTTGGTGAACAGCACATGACACTGAAAATGCTCTGGGTCCGTGGCCGTATAATGAGCGAGGCGTGCAAGGGAATAGTCAACGCGCTGGGCCGTAAAGGGTGCAAGCGGGCCTACACCGTCAGGGGATACGTAGGTGCCGTTTACGATATCGTCGTTCGTTGTACTGAGGTCCGGCACATCAAATATATCCCGAAGGGTGAAATCTGCGGCACCCTCTTGCGGGATGGTGATGTCCGCATCGCCAGTCACCGCAAAATGCACAGGGATTGGCGTCTCTGATAGGCCGATGATCACCGGCTGGTCGTGATTTTCAATTAATAGCCCAATTTGTTGGATCAGGTAGTTGCGAAACAAGTCAGGCCGCGTGATCGTGGCCGCATAGGTGCCGGGACCCGACACATGACCAAAGCTGAGGCGGGTATCGG
Source organism: Sulfitobacter sp. (assembly GCA_049670485.1). Classification (GTDB taxonomy): domain Bacteria; phylum Pseudomonadota; class Alphaproteobacteria; order Rhodobacterales; family Rhodobacteraceae; genus Sulfitobacter. The sequence goes on along the minus strand of JBATTJ010000073.1, from coordinate 4,582 downwards.
CATGAGCGTAGGACGAAGTGGTAAAGCGGACTTCGGGATAGAATGCACGAATGCGACAGTCTGGCGGCGTGTCTGAAATAGCGCTGGAAAACTCGGTGCGCAGAAAATCGACAGCCTGCGCATAGAGTTCTGTCAGGCAATCAACTGCGGCAGTGGCGTCGGTAAATGCTTTTGCGTGCGGGGCGTCCGGTGTCAGGATCTTTGCGTTGTTCATTTTAGTGCTCTCATTTGTTCTTGGGGTCTAAATTGCCCATTGTTCTTGCGGCAACACACTGCCGCCTTTTGCCTCATCAGGCCATATGTCGGTTACGCCTGTATGACGTCGATAAATTCGAAGGTGCGGACATCCACCAAGCCAAGATCAGAAATGCGCAGTTCGGGTATGACCACAAGCGCCAGCAAAGAATGCTGCATATAGGCATTGTTGAGTGTGCACCCGCAGTCCCGCATTGCCTGCATCATCGCGTCGGTTTTCGCAGCGACATCCGCCGCTGGGCTGTCCGACATGAGACCTGCGATAGGTAGGTCGATGGTGACAAGCTGTGCGTCGTTCTTGAAGATCGTGATGCCACCTCCAAGGTCACGCAGGTGGTTCGCTGCCAGCGCCATCTGGTCCGTATCTGTGCCCACGACGATCATATGGTGGCTGTCGTGCGCTACGGTCGAGGCCATTGCCATCTTGCCAGTATAGCCAAAGCCGGACACCAGTGCATTGACCACGCCACCCGTAGCGCGGTGACGTTCGACCAGTGCAATCTGCGCCACATCGCCGTGGGCCGTGACACGCCCGCTGGTCACCGGCAGCTCGAACTGGAGCGCTCTAGTCGGGGCCTGATTTTCCACAACGCCGATGACATTCGCGGTCACAGAATTCGCCCCTTCAGGGGCAGGGATGCCAAAGTCGTTTGCATTCAATTCCCGCGCCATATTAACGGTCTGGCGTGCGTGCATTGGCCAATCGTAATGCGGACATTCCACTATGCAGTTACCGTCCTGCGCTATGATCTCACCGCGCGCGATTACTGTCTCGATGGGCAGGGTTTTCAGATCAGACGTCAGGATCACATCGGCACGCCGCCCCGGTGTGAGTGAGCCTATTTCACGCTCGAGCCCGAAATGGGTGGCCGTATTGATCGTTGCCATTTGCAAGGCCACCAGTGGATCACACCCGCAGTCGATGGCATGGCGCACCACACGGTTCATGTGCCCGTCATTCACCAGCGTGCTGGCGTGACAATCATCGGTGCACAGAATCATATTGCGTGGATCAAGGCCGCGCTCGGTGATTGCTGTGATCTGGCTTTCGACGTCATACCACGCAGAGCCGAGGCGGATCATCGCGCGCATCCCTTGACGCATGCGGGCAACCGCATCTGCCTCACACGTACCTTCGTGATCATCTGCAGGTCCGCCCGCAACGTAAGCTGCAAACGCGGGCCCAAGGTCAGGCGAGGCATAGTGGCCGCCCACGGTCTTGCCAGCGTTTTGAGTCGCTGCAATCTCGGCCAGCATTTGAGGGTCGGCATTGCTCACACCGGGGAAATTCATCATCTCGCCAAGGCCGATGATACCGGGCCATGCCATCGCTTCGGCCACATCACCGGCGGTGATCTCGAAACCCGTCGTCTCCATCCCTGGCGCAGACGGCGCACAGGATGGCATCTGCGTGAAAATGTTGATCGGTTGCATCAGCGCTTCGTCGTGCATCATGCGCACACCGGCAAGGCCGAGCACATTCGCAATCTCGTGCGGATCGGTGAACATGCTGGTGGTGCCATGCGGAATGACTGCGCGCGAAAATTCTGCAGGGGTGAGCATCCCGCTTTCGATGTGCATATGCCCATCGCAGAGACCTGGAATCATATAGCGGCCCAGCGCTTCGATGATCTTGGTATCCGGCCCTTTGCAATGCCCTGCATCAGGACCGACAAAGGCGATGCGACCGCGCACGATGGCGATGTCGTGGTCGGGCAAGACTTCACGGGTGTGAACGTTGACCCAGATGCCGCCTGTGATGATCATATCGGCAGGGCTGCGCCCGGCGGCGGAATTGACCAGATCGGCGGCCACTTCGGGCCATGAGGGGAATGTTGCTTGTGTCATGTCGCAATATTTCACAGGGTCGAAGCAGGTTCAAGCGGGAGTAGATTAGATGGAGTATGACACAATCGGCGCGCCTGAGTTTGGTGCAGGACTTCGCGGGATGGGCTTGAACCTGCTCGTCCGTGATGTTTTGGCCCAAGTAGCCTTCCTCGAGCATGTTTTTAGTATGAAAGCGCACCAGGCAACGCCAGATTTCGCAATCATGGTCTATGGCACAGCGGTTTTTCAACTCCACAGTGACGGAACATATCATGCCAATCCCTTGCTTTCGCTGGTGCCTGAGACGCCACCAAGGGGCGGCGGAGCAGAGATCAGGCTCTACGACACGGACCCCGATATCGCCTGCGGGTTAGCGCAGGAAGTTGGTGGCATCATATTACAAGAACCCGCAGATAAACCGCATGGCCTGCGCGAGGCGTATATTTTGTGCGCCAACGGCTATGCGTGGGTTCCAAGCCGTGCGTTGAATTAGAGACTGCGATGTCGCAGACAGGATGGACGAGGCACACTCCGACTGGTCGGGTGTAGGTACAAGAAAGGGTGGCAATGAAACAGAACATGCAGCACTGGCAAGAGCGTATCGATTTGGCTGCGGCATTTAGATGGACCGAGCGTCTCGATATGCACGAGGGGGTGGCGAACCATTTCTCAATGGCCGTCAATGACAGCGGCACGCAGTTTTTGATGAACCCTAACCAGATGCATTTCAGCCGGATCAAAGCGAGTGATTTGCTGTTGATCGATGCCGACAACTCTGAGACTTACGCCGGACCAAATGCGCCTGATCCAACAGCATGGGGGTTGCATGGCGGCGTACACGCCGCGGTTCCGCATGCGCGCTGCGTGATGCATGTGCATTCTATTTTCGCGACGGTTCTGGCCTGCTTGGAGGACAGCCGCCTGCCAGCGATTGATCAGAATTGCTGTACGTTTTTCAACCGTGTGGTGATTGACGAAGACTACGGTGGCTTGGCGTTTGAGGATGAAGGAGCGCGCTGTGCTGCGCTGCTGACCGACCCCAAGCAAAAAGTCATGGTCATGGGCAGCCACGGTGTGCTGGTGATCGGGGATACTGTCGCTGATACTTTCAACCGGCTCTATTATTTTGAGCGCGCGGCAGAAACGTATATCCGCGCGCTGCAAACCGGACTGCCTCTGCGTCGGATTAGCGACGATATCGCGGAGAAAACAGCACGCGAATTGGAAGAATACCCCGAACAAGATGCGCGGCATCTGGCAGAGCTGAAAGCAATTTTGGATGATGAGAACAGTGATTATGCGAACTGAGCAGGGCAAGATCGGGGCAGCCTCATGATCTATGGTCTGACCGAAGAAAATAATATGATCGCCGATACCGTGCGGAGTTTTGTGGAGAAAGAGATTTATCCGCATGAAGATCTGGTCGAGTGTACAGGCGAAGTGCCTGCAGAGATTGCGCGCGAGATCAAACAAAAGACAATTGATCTGGGATTTTATGCCTGTAATTTTCCTGAAAGCGTTGGCTGTGCTGGACTGAACCACCTCGAATTTGCACTGGTGGAACGTGAGTTGGGCCGCGGCTCGATGGCGCTCAATCATTTCTTTGGCCGTCCACAGAATATACTGATGGCTTGCGAGGGTGAGCAGATAGAGCGCTATCTCATGCCAGCAGTACGTGGAGAGCGGATGGACGCGCTCGCCATGACCGAGCCTGGTGCAGGTTCGGATGTGCGCGGCATGAAATGCAGTGCAGTACGTGACGGCGGGGATTGGATCGTCAACGGGTCCAAACACTTCATTTCCGGCGCGGAGCATGCGGATTTTATTATCGTCTTTATCGCTACGGGTGAAGATCAGACCTCGAAAGGACCTAAAAAGCGTATAACGGCATTTTTGGTTGATCGTGGCACTAAGGGCTTCATAATTCGTGACGGATACCGGTCTGTGAGCCACCGCGGGTACAAAAACATGATCCTAGAATTTGATGATTGCCGCTTGCCTGACGTACAGGTCCTCGGTGAGGTCGATAGCGGCTTTGAGGTCATGAATACATGGCTTTACGCCACGAGGATCACCGTTGCTGCTATGAGCGTAGGCCGTGCGCGACGCGCATTTGAATATGCACTTAATTATGCAGCTGAGCGGGAGCAGTTTGGCCAAAAGATCGGCAAGTTTCAGGGGGTTTCTTTTCAACTCGCCGATATGGTGACAGAGATTGATGCAGCAGATTTACTTACACTTGCTGCAGCAGACAGGTTGGACAAAGGCTTGCCTGCAAATCGCGAAATTGCTTCCGCTAAATTGTATGCAAGTGAAATGCTTGCGCGTGTCACGGATGCGGCAATACAAGTACACGGCGGTATGGGTTTGATGGATGATTTTCCGCTGGAACGTTTCTGGCGTGATGCCCGCGTCGAGCGGATATGGGATGGGACTTCAGAGATACAGCGCCATATCATTAGTCGTGAAATGTTGCGAGTTTTGGGTGCGTGAAAAGAGC
>JBATTJ010000072.1:0-2738 GCA_049670485.1 Sulfitobacter sp. | reverse complement strand
ATAATCTTCCGCAAGGGAGTATAAATTAATCTCCATGTCTACGCTCTTTCTTGCTGACTTCAGCGTGATCAAGCCCGACTTCGGTCTGATATTCTGGACGGTAATCATCTTTTTGGTCCTTTACGCTATCCTGGCGAAGGTGGCGTGGGAGCCGATCCAGAACGCTCTCAAGAAGCGGAACACTGAGATTCAGGAATCCATCGACGAAGCCAAACTCGTCCAGGCGCAGATGGCCCAAATGAAGGCGGACAATCAGCAACTACTCGCCGAAGCCCGCGAGGAAAGTACCCGCATCGTAGCTGACGCCGAAGCCTTCGCAAAGAAGCGAAAGGACGAAGCCGTTACCGAAGCGAAGGAAGCTGCTCAAAAAGTAAGCGCCGACGCTCAACGGGAGATTACTATCGCCCGCGACAGTGCCATGGCCGACCTCAAGAAAGAAGTGGGTAACATGGCCATTGATATCGCCGAGAAGGTGCTGCGCAAAGACCTGAAGAGTGACGTTAACCAGACGACCCTCGTCAACGAACTCGTCCGGAACCTAAACTAAACCGATCATGACTAACCAAAGAGTAGCCGACCGTTACGCGAAGTCCCTGCTGGACCTGGCCCTGGAGCAAAAGGAACTCGAAGTCATCAAGGGTGACGTCGACCAGCTAGTTACCATGGCCGGTAACCGCGATTTGGCGATGGTTCTGGCCAGCCCCATCATTAACCCCGGCAAAAAGAAGGCGATCCTTACGGAACTCCTGGATAAAGCCGGTGTCCAACAATTAACCAAGCTCTTCGTCGGCACAGTCATCAGCAAAGGCCGTGAAAGCGATCTCCCCGGTATTCTGAAGGCCTTCGATAAACAATACAAGGAACTGATGAAGATCAGCACCGTGCAGGTCACCAGTGCCACGGCCCTTTCGGCTAAGGAACTGGCAACCATCAAGCAGCAACTGATCTCCAGTGGCAAGACGGAAGCTTCCGTCGATCTCGAACCTAAAGTTGACCCTTCCATCATTGGCGGGTTCATCCTTGAGTTCGATGGTAAAGTGTACGACGCCAGCGTCAAGCACAAATTAGGTGAACTTCGTAAGGAGATTGCCTAGGCCGGCTTTTAAGCAGGCAACAACTTATAATCGCAAGCAACTTAAAGCATAGCAACCATGGCTGGAATTAAGCCCGACGAAATCAGCGGTATCATCAAAGCACAACTTAGCGGCGCGAATACGCAGGCCGAGTTGGAAGAATACGGTACCGTACTTCAGGTGGGTGACGGTATCGCCCGCGTTTACGGTCTCGAAAACGCCCAGGCGGGTGAACTCGTGACCTTCCCCAACGGAACGGAAGCGATCGTCCTTAACCTGGAAGAAGATAACGTGGGTGTTGTACTCATGGGTACTTCCAAGGGTATTCAGGAAGGTAGCCGCGTTAGCCGGACCGGACGTATCGCCTCCATCAAAGTTGGTGAGGGCATGGTCGGCCGTGTTGTCGATCCACTCGGTCAGCCGATGGACGGAAAAGGCCCCATCGTCGGAACCACTTACGAGATGCCCCTCGAGCGTAAGGCTCCCGGTGTAATTTACCGCCAGCCGGTAACCGAACCTCTGCAGACCGGTATCAAGGCCATCGACGCCATGATTCCGATCGGCCGCGGCCAGCGGGAACTCATCATTGGTGACCGCCAGACGGGTAAGTCGGCCATCGCCATTGATACGATCCTCAACCAGCGGGAATTTCACGAACGCGGAGAGACGGTTTACTGTATCTACGTAGCTTGTGGACAGAAGGCTTCCACCGTTGCTCAGATTGCCAAGACGCTCGAAGAGAACGGTGCTTTGGCTTACACGACCATCGTAGCCTCCTCCGCCGCCGACCCGGCTCCACTTCAGTACTTCGCCCCCTTCTCCGGTGCCGCCATTGGTGAGTTCTTCCGTGATACGGGCCGCCCGGCGCTGATCATTTACGATGATCTTTCCAAGCAGGCCGTTGCTTACCGGGAAGTATCTCTTCTCCTTCGCCGCCCACCGGGACGTGAAGCTTACCCCGGTGATGTTTTCTACCTGCACAGTCGCCTGCTCGAACGTGCCGCCAAGATCATTAACGATGACGCGATTGCCCAGAGCATGAACGACCTGCCCGATACTCTCAAGAACGCGGGCATCGTTAAGGGGGGTGGTTCCCTGACCGCACTACCGATCATCGAAACCCAGGCCGGCGACGTATCGGCGTACATCCCGACTAACGTGATCTCCATTACCGACGGGCAGATCTTCCTCACGTCTACCTTATTCAACAACGGTATCCGCCCCGCCATCGACGTAGGTATTTCCGTATCACGGGTAGGTGGTAACGCACAGATCAAGCCGATGAAGAAGGTTTCCGGTACGCTGAAGCTCGACCAGGCTTCCTACCGCGAACTCGAAGCTTTCGCCAAGTTTGGTTCCGACCTCGATGCCTCCACCCAGAACATCCTGGAGAAAGGTAAGCGTAACGTGGAAATGTTGAAGCAGCCCCAGTACTCTCCCGTTTCCGTGGAGAAGCAGGTTGCCATCATCCACCTGGGCACCAACAACCGCATGAAGGACGTGCCGGTGAACAAGATCAAAGATTTTGAAAAACTGTACCTGAGCGAAGTAGAACGTCAGCTTCCCGAAGTACTCGAGAACTTCCGCAACAAGAAGTTTGAGAAGGAAGATTTGGGAAAGTTGGATACGTTGGCTGAGCAGCTTGTACCGCAGTTTAGTTAATAG
>JBATTJ010000071.1:0-1977 GCA_049670485.1 Sulfitobacter sp. | reverse complement strand
GCTTCATCTTTGGAGGTCATAGTCTTTCTTTATGCTAATGAGCCAACGACTCCGCCGCCATTCGCTTGGCGGAAAAGACAGAAACCAGATCAAGCGTTTCGGGAGTGAGTTCAGGCTTATCGGCCTTCCCGAGATTGAAGTCGTGAATCCATTGCCTTAGCGCTTCCAAGGTAGTTTCTTGTTCGCTCGTCAAGCTTTCCAAGTCGTTCAGCGTAAGCGACGACAAGGCTTCTAATTTGAGGTCGGTTTGCATCGTTGATAATCCTTTCAATGTAGTTCGCTCGATGGCGGATACGCCCCCGAAGCACGGTTTCAAGTTCTTCGTTCAAAGGCGGGTCGCCTAGCTTCTCGGTAATTCTCTTCAAATCGCTGTCGCGTGTCAGGTAAAATTCACTCTGGGCCATGCTGATGACTCCTGAAACGAAAATCCCCTTCGAGGCGAGAGTTTCCCTCATTGCGTCGGTTGTCTCGCCCGTGGTGACAACGTCATCGACAACGAAAACAGTTTTTCCTCTCAAAATTTCGAGGTCGCCAGTCGCTGCGATGGTTACTGGATCACGGAGTTTCCCAAGCGCTCCTTTGTTTGCCGCCTTTACTATGTTCCTAGTAACTAGCAGATCACTGGCGATGGGTATTTGCTGCTTCTCAATTACCGCAAGACAAAGCTCGAAGGGGATTCGGTTCGTTCGCGAGGTCGAAGGCGCGGGAATGAGCACCGCATCATTTGGAAGTTCAAGCTGCTTGGCGGTTGAATGGACCAACTCCCGCACCCTACCAAGCGGGTAGCCTTCAGCTCGAAGCCGTTCCTTCTCCTCCTTCAACTTCTTCGTGTTGCGGGTGAAAGACAGGTAGCCGTTTTTTTCTCTCATCGCCGGGCTCTGAATTTGAACGAGTGCGAACCTTCGAAAAAATACGAAGGTCAGTTTGAAGCCGAAAAGTAGGCTCAACTGGCACAATGTTTATCAGAACGTCACCGCAATTTCCCAGCAAGGTTTAAGTCCTTTTCTGTAAATGAAATCTCCGGGGTGATCTTTTTGGCGTATTTTCTGACAGCCTCTTTAAAGGGTTGAGAGCCTCTAAGTTCGAGCTTGTTTCCGTATTTTGCTACGGCGAGCTGCAAAGTCGCGGTGATGGTCTTTTCGTCTAAATTTGCACCTACCACCAGACGTCTGCCGTAGTCGAGGATCTCTTTTTTCTCTTTTGTGCGGTAGGTGACGCGACCGTTCGCGGAAACTACGCAGGAAAGATCGCGGTAAGTTGTGCCAACACTTCCCCACTCGCCTTTCCCGGAAATTTCGTTTTCGCCTTGGGATAGGACTTCCGCACCTCGGCGCTGCAGAGCCACAATCGCTGCTGAATCGCCTTCCTTTGCTTTTCTGGTCAAATACTGGTGCCAAGTCTCGTGGGCATTTGCTGCTTTAATCTCGTCCATCCTCGGCTTGTGAATGGCCGCTTGTGTCTCCATTTGCTGCGCTCTTAGAAAAGTCAGCTGCTTGAGTTTGGCCCTGCGCAATTTCAAATCACTTTCGGTCTCAAGCACCTTACTCTTGGCGGCTTTGATCGAAGCTGAGATTCCGGCCTTTGCTTTCGCATTTGCCGCATTGGCATCCGCTCGCTGAGTTTCCCGCCGTTTTTGTCGAACTTCCAGTTCCTTTCGGTATCGAACGTATAGCTCTTTTGCGGCGGCGCTTCCCCCCTGGTAAGAATTCTCCTTCGGCTCACGAGTCCCCTTCCCTGCTGTCTCGAAGTCTCCTAGCCTGTCCTCAAGTTTTTTAAGGCTCAATCCCCGGTGAACGCTGGAAGCCTTCACAAAGAGCTTTTCCCTATCGTGGGACACAACTAATCCCGCTCCCCGTTTTCTCAGACTCACCCCGTGACGAGAAAGCATCTTATGAAGATGGTGCCATGTCGGTTCTTTTGTCTCCAAAAACGACGCAACGTCTTTGCTCACGTGCTGTTTGAGCCAGCCCTCGAAGC
>JBATTJ010000070.1:0-19988 GCA_049670485.1 Sulfitobacter sp. | reverse complement strand
GTTGAAACCTTTGCGTTTGACCACCTGCAACGCCACAGAGGATTGACCGTCAAACCGTGCGGTGCCTGCGCGGTCCTCGAACGTAAGATTGATTTCCGCCAGATCGCCAAGGGTCACAACGCGGTCGCCGTTGGTTTGCACAGGAAGGTCATAGACATCGCGCGGATCGTCAAAGCTGGAAGGGATTTTGACTGAGAACGCGCCATTGGCGCTTTCAATCTCACCTGCGGCGATCAACTGGTTGTTGTTCTGGACCGTCTGGATCAGCTCGCCAGCGGTCACGTCATAGGATTCAAGCTTGAGTGGATCAATCAGCACTTCGAGCATTTCGTCACGGTTGCCTGCAATCCCCGCCTCCAGTACGGCGTCGAGGCTTTCAAGGTCGTCCTGTAACTGCTTGGCAAAGCGCGCCATCGTCCGTTCGGGCACGGGGCCGGTCAGGTTGACGATGATGATGGGAAATTCGGAAAAGTTGATCTCGTTGATGGAATAGGTTTCGGCCCCTTCGGGGAACTGTGCCTCGGCGGTGCCCATGGCATCGCGCACATCCGCAATGATCGAGGTTTTGTCCCAGCCAAACTCGAACTCTAGCGCGAGACCGGCAAAGTTCTCGCCCGCTGTGCCAGACATGGTTTTCAGCCCGTCCAGATCGCTCAGCTCTGTCTCCATCGGTTTAAGCAGGAGTGTTTCCGAATCCGCAGCCGAGATGCCGGGGAAGGGCACAGAGATGAAAAGCGCGGGGATTTCGATGTCCGGTTCGCCCTCTTTGGGCAGGGTAGTGTAGGCGTAGGCACCGACGACAAGGCTCAGTAGAATGAACGCAAGCACCATACGTGCCCGCGAGGCGGCCCAGTCAACGATACCTGTCATTGTGTAACCTCTTTGCGGGTGGGAGAAACTTCGACCCCTTCGATAACATATTCCTGACCGACCACGATCACGTTCGCGACAGCGGGTAGGCCCGTCACCCAGACGCCATCGGGGGTGTCGCGGATCAAGGTAGCGGCGTGAAATTCAACGATGTTGTCAGGGCTCACCAGCCGCAGACCCAACGTGCCCTCGTCATTGAGGGTGAGCGCGCTTTGCGGCACCAGATGCGCTTCGGCACCTGCCGACGAGATAAGGATTTCTGCAGTTTGACCATCGCGGATTGCAAGGTCGGGGTTGGCCACTTCGATTTCCGTGAGGAAAGTGCGTGTTTGTGGATCGGCGGAGCGCGACAGGAAGGTCACGCGGCCCTGCACATTGCCACCGCCATCTGTCGCCAGCCGTGCAGCCGCCATTGCACCCACTTTGACGCGGTTCACCTCGGTTTCGGGCACAAAGCCGACCAGTTTGACCGGATCAAGCTGGATGATCGTCGCACACAACGCACCGGGCTGTAAAAACGAGCCAAGCTCGGCGGTGTCACTCTCCAGAAGGCCGCTGAACGGGGCCTTGATCACCAACCGGTCAAGCTCTGCTTGCGCACTGGCAACGGCGGCTTGCGCGCCCTCAATGCCGGAACGTGCAGCACTTAGCCCCGATTGTGCAGAGCTGACACCGGCCTGCGCGGTAGCAACCGCGGCGTCCGAGCTTGCCAATCGTGTGGTTGAGGCGAAACCGTCCGCGTTGAGGCGCGCGGAGGCGTTCTGGTTGATCTGTGCTTCTTCAAGACGGGCGCGTGCCTCTTCTACGCGTGCCTCGGATTCGGGTACGCGCGATTGCGCCTCGGCCAGCTGGGCGCGGGCCTGATCCAGTGCACCACGCCGCGTGCCTTCATTGAGGCGGCACATGACCTGTCCTGCTTCGATCTGCGCGCCTTTGCGCAACGGCTCGGAGATGACGATGGCGGATGTCTCGGCGCGCACATCGACCTGACGCGCCGCCGCCGTTTGACCGCGCAGGACAACGGCACTGTCGATGCTTTGCGCCTTGAGCTGTTCGACCACCACTTTGACACGTTTGTCGGCGGGTGTGTCCGCCTGCTCGGCCTCGGCGGCTTCCTCCGCTTCAGGCGCTTCGGCGGCATCGACACCAAAGAATCCCATAAGGGTCGGACGCTCCAGAATTGCCATATACAACAGGGCTGCCATCGCGACAGCGGCAAGAATAGGGAAGATACGCATATGAAGCCTCGTCTGGTGAGCAGGGCGTGCGTAAAGCAGTATGCCGCCCGATGTGTGCAAATTTGGCTATATACTAGTGCAACGAAAGTGAACTGCCCAGTTCAGATTGCATTTATTTTGCACGGCCGAGGTCACGTTATTGCGGCTTGTGCGTGAGGGCGGGATTATATGCAGGGCGCTTGGCTCTTGGCTTGGACCTGCACGTTCGTTAAGAGGGGCGAAACAGACCAAGTCAGAGGCCACTGCCCGATGAGCAATAGCGACGGATTTATCGAAGAAGTCACCGAAGAGTTGCGGCGCGACCAGATGATGGGCGCGCTCAAACGCTATGGCTGGATCGCTGTGTTGGCGGTTTTACTGGTTGTTGGTGGTGCTGCGTTCTCCGAGTACCGCAAGGCGCAGGCCCGTGCGCAGGCCGAAGGGCTTGGTGATGCGATGTTGGCCGCACTTGAGAGCGATGAGGCCGCCGCGCGTGTCGCTGGCTTGCAATCGGTGCAAACCGAAACGCCGCAAGCTGCCGCCATGCTCGCGCTGCTGACCGCGACGGAGCAGACAGCGGCAGATGATCTCGAGGGGGCTGTTGTTAATTTGGATGCGGTTGCAGTGAACCCCGATATTCCGCAGGTCTACCGCCAGATCGCACAGTTTAAATCCCTGACATTGCAGTCCGAAACGCTGCCCGCCGCTGATCGCATTCAAGGCTTCGAAGCGTTAAGTGCCGCAGGCGGCACATTGCGTTTGATGGCGCAGGAACAACTCGCGCTTATTGCCATCGAAGAGCAGGACATTGCAGGGGCCATCGCCCTATACCAAGGCGTGCTCAGCGATGCACAGGTGACACCGGACTTGCAACAACGCGCATTGCAGGTGATTGTGGCATTGGGTGGGGAGCCTGACCTGAACGGCAATCCCCAAAACGACAGTAACGGATAAGGGTGCAGCACCGCCAAGTTCCTGATAGTGGAGCAACCGGTTAGACGCATACCAAAGTGAGCAGGCCATGACACAGACACGGATTCCTTCGCATCGCAGTACACTTCGCGGCGGTCCCGCACTGCCTGCGCGCACAACTCTGTTCGGGCTGTTGGGCGCTGCCTTGTTCTTGAGTGCCTGCTCCGAGCCCGAGGTCATTCTGCCCGGTGCCCGTGAGGATATCCGCTCGGTCTTGCAAAATCCCGGCGATGATTTCGGCGCACCTGCTGCCTTCACCGGAAACCAGAACCGCGCGATCTCTTTGCCTGCACAGCAAGCGAACGCCGAATGGACCCACACCACAGGCAGTGCCGCCACACGGGTGAGCCATCCTGCCTTGGGCGGTGCGCTGACGCTGCAATGGGCCGCTGACATCGGCGAAGGCGACAGCCGCAAGCACCGCATTACCGCAGATCCTGTTGTTGCAGGGGGTCGGGTGTTCACCCTTGATGCTCAATCCATTGTGACTGCTACGTCGACTTCCGGCGCGACCTTGTGGCAGGCCGATTTGCGCCCCGCCCGCGATCAGGAGGGGGATGCCACCGGTGGCGGCCTCGTGGTGGCGGATGGAACAGTCTACATTTCTATAGGGTTCGGCGTTCTGGCCGCATTGGATGCAAACACGGGTGGCGTACGCTGGAAACAGCAACTGGACGCGACGGGATCGGGCACGCCGACTGTGCGCGGCGATCTTGTTTATGTCACGGCAGGCGATAGCACGGGCTGGGCGATCAACCGCAATGACGGCACGGTCGCATGGCAGATCGGGACCACCGCCGATTCCAATAATGTTCTGGGCGCACCTGCACCCGCACTCACCGATGATCTTGCGATTTTCGCATTTGGCTCCGGCGAAGTGCAGGCGGTTTTCCGCCGCGGCGGGCTGAACCGCTGGACCGCTTCGGTGCTGGGTAAACGCACGGGCCGCGCGCTGAGCAATATCTCTGATGTGACGGCGCCACCTGTCGTATCGGGCGACCGTCTTTTTGTGGGCAACCAGTCGGGTCGCATCGCAGCACTTGATCTGGGCTCCGGTGAACGGCTTTGGTCGGCGCGCGATGGTGCCATCGGGCCTGTCTGGCCTGTGGGCGGTTCTGTCTTCGTGCTGAGCGATCTGAACGAGCTGCTGCGCCTTGATGCGGCGGACGGTGCAAAAATCTGGGGTGTCGAGCTTCCGAATTTCACCAAAACACGGCCAAGACGTCAAAGCGCGATTGTACCGCACCACGGTCCGGTTGTAGCGGGAGGGCGTGTGATCGTAGCCTCGGGTGACGGATTGCTGCGCAGCTTTGATCCGACAAACGGCACGCTTGTTTCTGCTGTTGAAATCCCCGGCGGTGCAACCTCTGCACCTGTCGTGGCGGGCCGTACGCTGTATGTCGTGACCGCAAAAGGCCAGTTGCTGGCCTACCGCTAAACGTGCGCTACTGATCAGCCGCCCCTGCTAGGGCTTTCGCAAGGCGCGGCTTTGAGTTATGGCGCGGGTCTATATCCGTTTGGAGCTGTTTGATGTCTTTCACCCTCGCAATCGTGGGTCGTCCCAATGTGGGCAAATCCACGCTGTTCAACCGTCTTGTGGGCAAACGTCTGGCCTTGGTGGATGACCAGCCCGGCGTCACGCGCGATCTACGCGAGGGTGCGGCGCGTTTGGCGGACCTGCGCTTTACCGTGATTGACACTGCGGGCCTCGAAGAGGTCACCGATGACAGCCTTCAGGGCCGGATGCGCCGCCTGACAGAGCGGGCCGTGGATATGGCCGATATCTGTATGTTTATGATCGACGCGCGCGTGGGCGTCACGCCTTCCGATCTGGTGTTCGCGGATATCCTGCGCAAACGCTCTGCCAAGGTGATCCTTGTCGCCAACAAAGCAGAAGGCAACGCCGCCGAAGCAGGCGTGCTTGAGGCATACTCGCTAGGCCTTGGGGAGCCGATCCGCCTGTCTGCCGAGCACGGCGAGGGCTTTCCCGATCTTTATACAATCCTGATGCCGCTGGCTGACGGATTTGCCGAGCGTGCCCGAGATGATGCGCCCGAAATTGATGTGGAGCTGAGCGAGGAAGAAGCAGACGAGTTAGGCGCTGTACCCGTGCCGACCCGCGCCAAACCGTTGCAGGTTGCCGTTGTGGGACGCCCCAATGCGGGTAAATCCACGCTGATCAACCAGATCGTCAAAGAAGACCGCCTGCTGACAGGACCAGAGGCGGGGATCACCCGCGATGCCATCTCCCTCATCACCGAATGGGCGGGGCCGGACGGTGTGGGCGTGCCGATGCGGATTTTCGACACGGCCGGCATGCGCAAAAAGGCCAAGATTCAGGAAAAACTCGAAAAGCTCAGCGTCAGTGACGGTCTGCGTGCGGTGAAGTTCGCCGAGGTAGTCGTCGTCCTGCTGGATGCGGAAATCCCGTTCGAGCAGCAGGATTTGCGCATTGCCGATCTGGCCGAGCGTGAAGGCCGCGCGGTTGTGATTGCCGTAAACAAATGGGACATCGAGGAAGACCGCCAAGGCAAGCTCAAAGACCTCAAGGAAAGCTTTGAGCGGCTGTTGCCACAGCTGCGCGGTGCGCCGTTGATTACCGTGTCCGCAAAGACGGGCAGGGGGATCGACCGTCTGCAACAGGCAATCATGCGCGCCTATGATATGTGGAACCGCCGCGTGACCACGGCGCAGCTTAACCGCTGGCTAGCGGGCATGATCGAGGCGCACCCGCCCCCCGCGCCGCAGGGCAAGCGGATCAAAATGCGCTATATGACACAGGCCAAAACACGGCCCCCGGGTTTCGTCGTGATGTGTAGCCACCCTGACAAAGTGCCGGAAAGCTACAGCCGCTATTTGGTCAACGGGTTGCGCGTTGATTTTGATATGCCGGGCACGCCGATCCGTCTGTGGATGCGTGGGCAGTCTGATGCCAACCCCTACAAAGGGCGCAAAAAGGCACCGCCGTCAAAGCTGCGCAAACACATTGGCAGCAACCGCAACGACGGCAGCCGGTAGGCTTAGCGGCTTGCGCGCCATGCTTTGAACGTGGGCAGCATCATTGCAATCGCACCACCACCGGCCAAGGCCGCAACGGTCATATTCTGCTGCTCGAGGTTGTGCACGACAATCGCCATAAGCGCCCAGATCACGGCAAGCCCGTAGCTGGGCGCGTGGCGCAGCTGGCTTTGCACGGCTGACGCAATCACAAGCGCCAGAAAGATCGCCGCAAGGGCCGCCGTGCTGCCATCAAGGATGCCGTAGCCTGCGGCCAACAATCCCAGCGAGACACAAGAGGCCGCACTGAGCCAGCCTGCATAAAGACCCACAGGCAGGGATGCGAACCAGCGGTCCTCCACTGGACTGCGAAAGAGGGCGATGAGGGCGGTGATGAGCATGATCCAGATCAGCACTGACGCCCAGATCGGGCTTGCCACGGCCACGGCGAGCCATATAGCACCCACCGCAAGCGACGGGATGAGCGCGCGGCGCATCGGGTCCCATGCCGCATCATCTCGGCGTTTCCAAACGCCATATCCCAACCCGACCATCAGCCACAGATAGATCGGACCCCAGATTGCAAAGGCATAGCCCGCAGGCTGAACCGCAGGATCGATTTGTGGCACGGGGAATTGATCGGGCTCAAATCCGCCAAAATCCTGAACAAATACAGGAGAAAGCGCAAAGAGTGCGGCAAGAATAAACGCGAGAATTGCGGTTGCGGTACGTGACATGGGGACCTTTCTGGTCGAAGCTGTATAAGTGTAACGGACATATAGCACTCAGGAGGTTTGCCAATGGCACGGATCGCTATTTTCTGCGATGGTACGTGGAATTCACCGACAATGGCGCAGCCGACCCATGTCGTGCGATTGTTCGACAAAACACCCTCCACTAACGCGCAGCACACCCATTATTTCGAAGGCGTGGGCACTGGGACAGATGCGCCGGGTATGTTTCGCAAAGCGGCGATAAAGGTGGGCGGCGGGGCGTTCGGTTGGGGTCTCAACGATCATATCAAAAACGCCTACACCACCCTGTGCACGCAATACGAGGCGGGTGACGAGATTTTCGTTTTCGGGTTTTCACGTGGTGCCTATACCGCACGCTCGCTGGTCGGGATGATCCGTAAATGCGGTATTCTGGCTGAACCGACTGAGGTGAATGTGGAAAAAGCATTTGCGCTGTATCGTAAACCGGGGACCGAGAATCATCCGGACGCCCTGCATGTGCTGCAAAAACGGCGCAGTCTGTCGCCGCGTGCAGCGACCTCACAATCTGATCTGGATTGGCGGCTGGTGCATCCGCGTTCTGATGATCCGGAGGGCATGCATGTGGTCAAAATCAGCTATCTGGGTGTTTGGGACACGGTCGGCTCCCTTGGAGTGCCCGCCTCAGTGCTGGGGCCGGTCGCGAATATGTGGAACAAGAAATACCATTTTCACGACACTGCGCTCACGTCGATGGTCAAGGCGGCGCGCCATGCTGTGGCATTGGACGAGCGGCGCGTGTTCTACCACCCCGCACTTTGGCACAACCTCGAGGCGTCGCGCGATGACCGCGGCCTGAACAAGGGCGACCGCAGTGAAAACCGCCCCTACCAGCAGGTCTGGTTCATCGGCACACATTCGATTGTTGGCGGATCGGATGCCAAGGCGCGTGCGCTTACGGGTGATCCACTTGACTGGATTGCGCGCGGCGCGTCCGAGGCCGGTCTCGAGATTGATATGGAAGACTTGCTCGACCATGTGCCAGACCCGATGGCCAACAGCCTGTCACTCTCGCAACCGGCTCTGTTCTATCAGGTTGCTGGGCAGTTTCTCAAATGGCGGCAAGGGCCAGGTCACGCGCTCGATCTGCATGCGGGGGCCAATACGCGGGTGCAGGGGCGGCGCGATTACCGCCCCCGTTCGCTCAAAAGCCTGATGCCCGCGCTGTTCGGGGACGCGCCGGTTGCAAAACCGCAAGACCACAAAAGCACGTCACAGCGGTAGCGTGTCAGGCCAGCAAGCCGTCTTTGCCCAGCATTGTTTTGCCGCCCAGATAGGGGGCAAGCACCGCAGGCAGCACGACGGTGCCGTCTTCTTGTTGGCCATTTTCCAGCACGGCGATCAGACACCGCCCGACCGCAAGGCCGGAACCGTTGAGCGTGTGCAGGAACTGTGGCTTGCCGCCATCTTCGGGTCGGAACCGCGCGTTCATGCGGCGCGCCTGAAAATCACCGGTGGTCGAGACGGAGCTGATCTCGCGGTAGGCATTCTGGCCGGGCAGCCACGCCTCAATATCAAAGGTGCGCCGCGCGCCAAATCCCATGTCGCCCGTGCACAGCAGCACCGTGCGATAAGGAATACCCAGTTTCTCAAGGATCCCTTCGGCACAAGCCAGCATGCGCGTCTGCTCCGCGTCGGACGCATCGGGCAGGGTGATCGAGACCATCTCGACCTTCTCGAACTGGTGCTGGCGAAGCATGCCGGAAGTGTCGCGCCCCGCCGATCCCGCTTCCGAGCGGAAGCACAGGGTGTGGGCTGCCATCCGGCGCGGCAGATCGGCCGCGTCAAGCGTTTCACCTGCAACCGTATAAGTCAGCGGCACTTCGGAGGTCGGGACAAGCCACATGCCTTCCTCGGTACGGTAGCTTTCTGTTCCGAACTTTGGCAGCTTATCCGTGCCATACATTGCCTCGTCGCGCACCAGCACGGGGGTGTTCATCTCTGTCAGGCCGTTCTCGTCGACATGGGTGTCGAGCATGAATTGCGACAGCGCACGGTGGATGCGCGCCACGCCGCGTTTAAGCATGACGAAACGTGCGCCGGAGGTTTTTGCCGCCGTCTCGAAATCCATGGAGGCGGCGACACTGTCGAGGTCATAATGCTCGCGCGCGGCAAAGCCGAACTCCGGCACATCGCCCCAACGCTTTACCTCAACGTTGTCATTTTCGTCCTTGCCCTCGGGCACATCGGTCGCGGGCAGGTTCGGGATACGCGCCAGCATATCGGTCAGCTGCGCATCGAGATCTTTTGCCTCGGCCTGCATCGCGGCCACTTCGGCTTTTTTCTCGGAAACCAAGGCGCGCAGACGCTCGAATTCGGCATCGTCGCCTTTTGCCTTTGCGGCTCCCACCTGTTTCGAGGCGGCGTTCTGGTCGGCCTGAGCGGCTTCTGCGGCCTGAATTTTCGCCCGCCGCGCGATGTCGAGTTCCAGAATAGAGGAGGAGACAGGCCCGTCGCCGCGCCGCGCGCACGCAGCGTCAAAAGCATCGGGGTTTTCGCGTATGGCACGAATGTCATGCATCGGTCTGTCCTCACTTGAATGAATCGTATGGGCGGGGTTATGGCCCATTATTTCCGACTGGCATAGGGGGGCAGGAAACAGTTTGCGAAATCTCGGGCAAAGCGGCGTTTTGGTCCCAGCACTGCCTTGCAAAGCTGCGTTGCGGCGCATAGGTTCTGGCGAACTTCAGACCACGGGGCCGTGCCCCGCAAGCCGCTATTAAAGGACCGATTATGTCAGGCATTGAGCAATTTATCCCGCTGATCCTTATCTTTGCGATCATGTATTTCCTGCTGATCCGTCCGCAGCAGAAAAAGCTCAAGGATCACCAGGCGATGGTTACGGCGTTGCGGCGCGGTGATCAGGTCGTCACCCAAGGCGGGATTGTCGGCAAGGTCGTAAAAGTCAAAGACGATGGCGAACTGGAAGTCGAGATTTCCGAGGGTGTCAAAGTCCGCGTGATCCAAAGCACCATCGCCACCGTGATCAGCAAAACCGAACCGGCCAAGTAAACTTCGGCTGCGACAAGACAAAAGGCGGGCGATATGCTCCAGATATCCGTATGGAAACGCATCGCCATCTGGCTGACCTGCGCGGTCGGGCTGCTGCTCGCGATGCCGAATGGCTTTTACAGCGTAGTTGAGGGCCATAACGATGCGGTAAAAGAGATTGAGCTGTCGGGTGCGACGCCGGAGTTGGAAGCACAGCGCGCGCTATGGCCGGATTTCTTGCCAAACAACCTCGTTAATCTGGGCCTCGATCTGCGCGGCGGTGCACATCTGCTGGCTGAAGTGCGGGTTGAAGAGGTTTACGCCTCGCGTCTCGAGGCGATGTGGCCCGAGGTGCGAAATGCCGTGCGCGGTATCAGCCCCGTCAACTTGCAGCAATCTTCAGCCGGTGAGTTGAAGGTCCGCCTCAATGATCCGGAACAGATGGGCGAAGCGTTGCGCATCGTGCGCGGGCTGGCCCAGCCGGTGCAAACGCTAACCGGCGTTGGCGCTACTGACATTGAAGTGAGCGGGAATGACGGGATTATAACCGTTGTCCTGTCCGAGGCTGAGCGGAGCGCCAGTGACGAGCGCACGATGCAACAATCGCTCGAGATTATTCGACGCCGGATTGACGAAGTTGGCACGCGCGAACCGACGATCCAGCGCCAAGGTACAGACCGCATTCTGATCCAAGTTCCGGGCATCGGCTCCGCTGCGGAGTTGAAGGAAATCATCGGCACCACGGCGCAGCTTACGTTTAACCCTGTCGTGCGCACCATCACCGACCCCACCGTGCGTCCGGGCATCGGAAATGAAGTCGTGCCATCGCTGGATCAGCCGGGTATTTATTACGTCATCGAAAGCGCGCCTGTCGTAACGGGTGAGGAGTTGGTCGATGCGCAGCCAAGCTTTGATCAGAATGGTGGCCCTGCGGTCAGTTTCCGGTTCAACACCACAGGCGCGCGCAAATTCGGCGACTATACGGCCGAGAATATCGGCTCGCCCTTCGCCATTGTTCTTGATGACGAGGTCGTCAGTGCGCCCAACATTCAAAGTCATATTCCCGGCGGCTCCGGCATCATCACCGGCAACTTTAACGTCGAGGAATCAACGCGCCTGTCGGTTCTTTTGAGGGCAGGGGCCTTGCCCGCGCAACTCGAGTTTCTCGAAGAGCGGACCATCGGCCCCGAGCTTGGACAGGACAGCATTGATGCAGGCAAGATCGCAACGGTTGTGGCTTTCTCGCTGGTGCTGTTTTTCATGTTTGCAAGCTATGGCCTTTTCGGGTTGTTCGCCAATATCGCGCTCATTATCAACGTGGCCTTGCTGTTTGGCTTGCTGAGCCTCATTGGCGCCACGCTCACGTTGCCCGGCATTGCGGGGATCGTACTGACGGTAGGGATGGCGGTGGATGCCAACGTCCTGATCTTCGAGCGTATCCGCGAAGAGCTGCAAACCGCCAAAGGTCCCGCACGCGCCATCGCCTTGGGCTATGAAAAAGCGCTGAGCGCCATTCTTGACGCAAACATCACCACCTTCATAACGGCGGTAATCTTGTTTGCGATGGGGTCCGGTCCGGTACGTGGCTTTGCGATCACGCTCGGCCTCGGTATTCTCACGTCGGTCTTCACGGCGATCTTTGTAACACGTCTGATAGTGGTCATCTGGTTTGAACGCCGCCGTCCCAAAACGATTGAGCTTTGATATGCGCCTGAGACTTGTCAAAAATAACACGAGCTTTGATTTCTTCACCCGCTGGAAGCTGTGGCTTGGCATATCCGCGCTTATGGTCGTCGTGGCCGCAGCGTCGTTTATGTATCAGGGCCTGAATTTTGGTATCGATTTTCGGGGCGGCACCACGATCCGCACCGAAAGCCCGCTGCCTGTGAATGTGGCCGAATACCGCGATGCGGTTGGCGTTCTTGAGCTGGGCGATATTTCTATCACCGAAGTCTTCGATCCGCAGTTTCGCGAAGATCAGAACGTCGCGATGATCCGTATTCAGGCCCAAGATGAGCAAGAGGCGGTAACAACCGAAGTGATCCTCGCTGTCGAGAACGCGCTTCAGGTCGTGCGACCGGATATCAAGTTTATTTCCGTGGAATCCGTGGGTCCCAAAGTCTCGGGCGAGTTGATCAATACTGCTATCCTCGCGGTGGTTTTAGCGATTGGCGCGGTTCTGATCTATATCTGGCTCAGGTTCGAATGGCAGTTCGCGGCCGGTGCGGTGCTCGCACTTGTGCATGACGTGGTGCTTACGATCGGGGTGTTCTCCGAGCTTCAAATCCGCTTTGATCTGGCGATTATTGCGGCCTTGCTGACCATCGTAGGCTACTCGCTCAACGATACGGTGGTGGTGTTTGACCGCGTGCGCGAAAACTTGCGAAAATACAAAAAGCGCCCATTGAAAGAAGTGCTCAATATCTCGATCAACGAGACGCTGAGCCGGACATTCATGACCTCCGTGACCACGCTGCTGGCGCTGATTGCCCTGTTCGTGTTGGGCGGCGATGTGATCCGCGGCTTCGTATTCGCGATGATCTGGGGTGTTGTTGTTGGTACCTATTCGTCGATCTTCGTCGCCACCGCCGCACTTTTGTACTTCGGAGTGAAGCGCGACTGGTCCAAGCCTGACGCCAACGCCGGAAACCAATACGCAAACATAGATGCCTGATCTACTGGCCACAGCCCTCGGAACCGATGGGCTGATCTGGCTGGTAGGGGCGGTGTTTATTGCAGGTCTGGTGCGCGGGTTCGCCGGTTTCGGCTCTGCGATGATCATTATGCCGGTGGCAAGTTCGGTGCTTTCGCCGGTTGAGGCCGTGATATTCCTCATTTGTGCAGAGCTGGTCGGCCCGCTGCCCAATGCCCGTGCGGCGTGGCGCGACGGCGCGCCGCGCGACGTAGGCCTGCTGATCCTTGGTGCGATTGTTGCCCTGCCGTTTGGTGTCTGGGCGCTTAGCACAATGGATGCGACGGTGTTCGGCTGGGTTGTGTCGGGCAGTGTGCTGTTGCTCCTGATGCTCACCATGTCCGGTTGGCGGCTCAAAGGGGCGTTGACACAGAGTCTTACGGTTGGGGCAGGCGCGCTTGGCGGGTTCATGACCGGCTTTGCAGGCATCCCCGGTCCGCCTGTGATCATGCTCTATATGGCCAGCACGCTGCCGATTTCGGTGATACGCGCGAATTTTCTGCTGTATTTGCTGGCGCTTGATCTGCTGCTGTTTCCGCTGCTGTGGGTGCTGGGGCTGATGAACTGGCCGATTGCGTTTTTGGGCCTGCTGGTCGGCATCCCGAACTTGATCGCGAATGTCATTGGTGCGCGACTATTTGACCCCTCGGCAGAGCGGCTATTTCGTATGGTGGCCTATATCGTGATCGCGGCATCGGCTATCATCGGTCTGCCACTCTGGAAAGGATAAGCGATGCGCCTGAATGAAATCGTATTTACTGATGCAAAACCTGTCGAAGGATATGGCCCTGGCTTTTTCCGCATTGGCGGTCAGGTGATTGAGGGTGCTGTCATTGCGGCTCCGTCGGGCACCCGCACATGGGCCGGTTTGGACGATGTGGCAGCGCTTGAGGCGCTGGTGCCCGAGTGTGATGTGATCTTTATCGGGACCGGCGCAGAGATAGCGCATTTGCCCAAAGGCCTGCGCGGATCGCTCGAAGAGGCGGGTGTCGGCGTCGAAGCCATGGCATCCCCTGCGGCAGCACGGACCTATAACGTGTTGCTGAGCGAGGGGCGGCGCGTTGCCCTCGCGATGGTTCCTGTCTGAGGATGGACTTGCAGGTCTGCGATGTAGCGGTGGCGCGCGGCGGTGTGCCTGTGCTGAGCGGGGTGTCGTTTACCCTGTCGGCCGGTCGCGCACTTGTTCTGCGTGGACCGAACGGATCGGGTAAAACGACATTGCTGCGGGCCATTGCGGGGCTGCAACCGGTGCTGTCGGGCCAGATTGAGGGCGCAGCGGACCGTGTCGGATACGCGGGTCACGCCGATGGCCTCAAGGGGCAGCTGAGCGTGGTAGAAAACCTTGCGTTCTGGGCTGCTATCTACGGCATGCGCGACACCGGCGCGGCACTTGCGGCTTACGGGCTTGAGCCTCTTGCGGACCGCATGGCCGGAACGCTCTCTGCGGGACAAAAGCGGCGTGCAGGGCTTGCGCGGTTGATGGTGACGGGTCGGTCGATCTGGGTTCTGGATGAGCCGACTGTGTCGCTCGACACCGATGCGGTCACCCTATTTGCGAATGCAGTGCGGGCCCATCTGTCGGGCGGGGGCATGGCGATTCTTGCCACCCATATTGATCTGGGGCTGGAGGCGGATGTGCTGGACGTCACGCCGCTGCGTGCGGACGCGAGATCGCTGCACGGTGCCAGTGATGAGGCGTTCTTGTGATCGCCCTGTTGCTCCGGGATTTGCGGCTGGCCCTGCGCGCGGGCGGCGGCTTTGGCCTTGGCCTTGCGTTTTTTCTGATCCTCACGGTGCTTGTCCCGTTCAGTGTGGGACCGCAAAGCGCGCTGTTGTCGTCTATCGCGCCGGGCATCCTTTGGCTGGGTGCGCTGCTGGCGTGTTTGTTGTCGCTTGACCGCCTACTGGCGCTCGATTTTGAGGACGGCACACTTGACGTGCTTGCTACTGCGCCGCTGCCGCTCGAAGCGGCGCTTGCCATTAAGGCGCTTGCTCATTGGATCACGACCGGCCTACCGCTGGTGGTCGCGGCGCCGTTTCTGGGCATCCTGCTCAACCTGCCTGCGGACGGGTTTTTCTGGCTGGTGGTGTCGTTGCTATTGGGCACGCCCGCGCTGTCAATGATCGGCACTTTCGGTGCGGCCCTCACTGTGGGGATCAAACGCGGCGGTCTGCTTATGTCGCTGCTGGTGCTGCCGCTCTATGTGCCAACGCTGATTTTCGGGGCAGAGGCCGCGCGGCGCGGTGCCGCCGGCATGGCGGTCGAAACGCCGTTGTTGTTGCTGGCAGGGATCAGCCTTGGTGCGATTGCGTTGCTGCCTTTTGCCGCTGCGAGCGCTTTGCGGATGACAATCCGGTGATCGCATGGTTACCCATTGAGCCTGAAGCAACGGAGCACTAGATACCTGATATGTCACTTTGGGAATACGCAAATCCGGTCAAATTCCTCGCGCTGAGCGCGCGTGTGCAGCCCTTTGCATGGGCCGCTGCGGCGATTGGCATCGGTGTGGGTCTGATCTGGGGCTTTTTCGGCACGCCCGATGATTTCCGCCAGGGATCTACCGTGAAGATCATATATATTCACGTGCCGTCTGCGTGGATCGCGATCAATGCGTGGATCATGATGCTCATCGCGTCGTTGGTCTGGCTTATCCGTCGCCATCACGTCAGCGCGCTGGCCGCAAAGGCCGCCGCACCGGTGGGCCTTGTGATGACGGTGATTGGACTTTTGACAGGGGCAATCTGGGGCCAGCCGATGTGGGGGACATGGTGGGCATGGGACCCGCGCCTGACCTCCTTCCTGATCCTGTTTTTGTTTTATCTGGGGTACATCGCCTTGTGGGAGGCCGTCGAAGATCCTGACACCGCGGCAGACCTAACTTCCGTTTTGTGCCTTGTGGGGTCCGTGTTTGCGCTGATGTCGCGATATGCGGTGCTGTTCTGGAGCCAGGGTTTGCATCAGGGTGCCAGCCTCAGCCTCGACAAGGAAGAAAACATCTCGGATGTGTTCTGGCTGCCGCTGGTGGTGTCCATCGCGGGGTTCAGCCTGTTGTTCATTGCGCTGGTGCTCTACCGCACCGGCACTGAAATCTCGCTGCGTCGCGCCCGTGCGCTGGCTGTGCGACTGGACCGGAGCGTGTGATGCCTGACCTTGGAAAATATGCCATCGAAGTGCTGAGCGCCTATGGCGTGTCACTTTTGTTGATTGCGGGGCTTCTGGTGATGAGCGTGCGGCGTGGTTCAAAAGCGCGTGCACAGCTGCGCCGGCTTGAGGAAGAGACGGTGCGCCATGCCAAAGATTAAGCCACTGATGATCGCGCCTCCATTGGTGTTTGCGGCATTTGTCGCACTGGCCTTTGTGGGCATGTACCGTGAAGACCCCGAAGGATTGCCGTCCACGTTGATCGGACAGCAGGCACCGGGCGTGCCTGAGCGTGCGTTGGGTGACTTCCCGCACGCGACCACTAATATGCTGGCTTCGGGCGAGGTGACGCTGGTGAACTTCTGGGCAAGTTGGTGTCCGCCTTGCCGCGCCGAACATCCGCGCCTGTTGCAGCTGGAGGCCGAGGGTGTGAATATCGTCGGGATCAATTTCAAAGACACCGAACGCGCGGCGACCAAATACCTCATTGACGATGATAATCCGTTTGCGGGCATCGGTTTTGATCCACAGGGCCGCACGGCAATCGACTGGGGCGTCACGGCCCCACCGGAGACGTTTATTCTGGACGCAGATGGCACTGTTTTGTTCCGCTTTGCCGGTCCGTTGGTGGGCAGCGATTACGAGCAGCGGTTCGTGCCCGCGTTTGAAGCGGCGCTTGGGAAATAGCAGGGGCACGCATGTCTCTGGTTTTCAAGAATTGAGTGTCTGCCCGAGTGACAACCAAACCTTAGAGCAAAGTGGATCTGGGATAAATCTACACTGGCAACGCCGCTAACTCCCGAATTGCTCCGCGCGTCCGCGTCTTATCTCTCGCTTCACATCCATCAGCTTCTCCGCCAGTTCCTCAAAGTCGGCACTGAGTGGTGACGCACGCCGCCAATGCAGAGCGATCTCATGGAACGCGAGGGGATGGTCGATGCGCCGCACCACGAACTCGGGATCGCGTATCGCCTCTGCCAGCGCATAGAGAGAGGGGAGCACCGCGATGCCAGCACCCATCACCGCCATCTGCCGCACAGCGTCCAGACTGCCACCCTGATAATCGCTGCTGACGTAGGCGCCGACCTCGCTGGCGAGGCGGTCCACGACATCGGCAAGCGTAAACTCGGGGCTGAGCGCCAAAAGTGGGCGGCCTTTCAGGTCGGCTGCGGTGACTGGTGTATGACTGCGCGACAGGGGATCATCGCTCGCCGCACAAATCCAGAGCGTTTCTGTGAACAGCGGGATGCTTTTGAATTCAGGGGAGTTGGTTGGCGTTCCGATGACCGCATCAACCTTGCCAGCGCGCAAACGCTCAAGCAGCTGCATGGTCGCCGCCTCGTGAACCACAAGACGTAGATCTGGATATAACTCATGAAGCCTGCGGTTGGCGATTGGCATGAAATATGCCCCGATTGAGGGGAGCACACCAATCGACAGCCGGTCACCAAACAGACCGAAAGACCCCTGTGCAACGGCTCGAAACTCCCGCACATCTTGCAGAATGATTCGCGCCCGTCCCAGCAACAGCTGACCCAAAGGCGTCAGCGTTACACGGCGCGATGTCCGCTCGAACAAGGGCGCGCCAAGCTCATCCTCCATAATGGCAAGTTGCTTGGACAGGCTGGGCTGGCTCACGGCGAGGATTTGTGCGGCTGTGCCAAACGCACTGTGGTCTGCGACGGCCACAAAATACTGTAATTGCCTTAGCGTTGGACGCATTTCCACCTCTCCCCAATCAATGCCTTTAAGCTATCAAATATCGTACTTTTAACAATTGGAATTATAGATGCGGTGCTACTATTTCCATTTGTACAAGAGACACACAATTGAACACTCAGGAGAGACACATGAAAAAGACACCAATTTTCGCTGCAGCCCTCGTTCTTGCCAGTGCCGCAACAATCACAAACGCAGGCACGAAAGATGCCGTGACAGGCCTCACTCTGCCGGAGGTGACGGAGTTCAAGCATGCGTGGGGCGAGGGGATCGTCAACATCGGTGAGGTCCACACGAATGGTGGAGATTACCGGCAGGCAGCGACAGATCACATCCAGAACTTTTATGCCTACGGTGAGCGTCCTGTTTTGTTCAAACCAACCCTTGCCAGCGTGGACCAGTTCCGCGGCTCCTTCGAAGAAGCGTTGTCATACTTCGTGGGCGGTGATCTGGCCGAGGATGGTGGATTTGCAATCGCGCCCTACACGGATGTCCGCTGGGAAAGTGAAGGCACTTTGATAAACGGGGACACGGCGCTCACGATGGGGAATTACTTTTTCATGCAGCCGGACGGCAACGAGGTGAAGGTCGAGTATACCTTTGGCTTTGAAAAGCTCGAGAATGGTGAGACCAAGATTGTCCTGCATCACTCGTCACTGCCCTTCGCGCCAAGCTGAGGCAGGGCAGACTGAATGAGGAAAGGCTCCAGCAGATGCTGGAGCCTTTTTTATCTCTTGGGGGGCGGAAACTGTTGCAAATGAAACGAGCCATATTGGTTCACCATTTCCGAAAATCGAACCAATGAGAGTTGCGAAGCTCCTAGCATTCAAAGAAAAAGCCCCCGCCGATTTGATCAGCAGGGGCTTTTCTCTTCTATAGCTGCACGCAGATTACTCTGCGGCGATGCTCTTGTTGGCAAGATCGCGCAGTACGTAGTGCAGTACGCCGCCGTGCTCGATGTACTCAATCTCGATTGCGGTATCGATCCGGCATTTCAGCGTGATATTCTTTTCCGTGCCGTCGGCCATGGTGATCGTACAGGGCACCTCTTGAAGTGGCTCGATGGTGTCGAGACCGGAAATGCTCACGGTTTCCTCACCGGTCAGACCCAGCGACTTGCGGCTGTCGCCACCCGTGAATTCGAACGGGATCACGCCCATGCCAACAAGGTTGGAGCGGTGAATACGCTCGAAGCTTTCGGCGATGACAGCTTTGACACCCAGCAGGGCGGTACCCTTGGCCGCCCAGTCGCGTGAGGAGCCTGCGCCGTATTGCTCGCCACCAAAGATGACCAGCGGTGTGCCCGCCTCCTGATGCGCCATAGCGGCATCAAAGATCGAGGTCTGCGCACCATCCGGCCCACGGGTATAGCCGCCCTCAACACCGTCGAGCATCTCGTTCTTGATGCGGATGTTGGCGAATGTGCCGCGCATCATGACCTCGTGGTTGCCACGACGCGAGCCGTAAGAGTTGAATTCGCGCACGGGTACTTGGCGCTCCACCAGATATTGACCGGCAGGCGTTGTTTCCTTGAACGAACCGGCAGGGCTAATGTGATCGGTCGTAATCATGTCACCCAGAACGGCCAGCACTTTTGCGCCTTTAATGTTGGTGATCACACCGGGGTCCTTGCTCATCCCTTGGAAGTAGGGCGGGTTCTGGACATAGGTGGATTGTACCGGCCAGTCGTATGTCTTGGCGTCGGTGGTCTCGACCCCTTGCCATTTTTCGTCGCCCTTGAACACGTCGGCATATTTGGTCTGGAACGCCTCACGGGTGACGGTTTTCTCGACCAGCTCCGCCACTTCCTTTGACGTGGGCCAGATGTCGCGCAGATAGACGTCATTGCCATCGCGGTCCTGCCCCAGCGGAGAATTCGCCAGATCGTGGTTCATGTCGCCGACCAGCGCATAGGCCACAACAAGCGGCGGGGAGGCCAGATAGTTGGCGCGCACATCGGGCGAGATACGCCCCTCAAAGTTGCGGTTGCCCGACAGGATCGACGTGCCGATCAGGTCATAGTCGTTGATCGCCTTGCTGATCGCAGGCTCCAGCGGGCCGGAGTTGCCGATGCAGGTCGTGCAGCCATAGCCCACAAGGTTGAAGCCGATGGCGTCCAGATCCTCCTGCAGGTTTGCGGCCTCCAGATAGGCCGAGACGACTTGGCTACCGGGGGCCAGCGATGTCTTGACCCACGGTTTGCGGGTGAGGCCCAATGCGCGTGCTTTGCGCGCCACCAATCCTGCGCCGATCATGACGTAGGGGTTAGAGGTGTTGGTGCATGATGTGATCGACGCAATAACGATCGAGCCGTCGTGTAACTGGTAGTTGCCATCTTTTGTCGCGACATAGCCGCGCTTGTGGCTGCCTTCATCGCCGGGAATAACCTGTGGCTCCGGCTGTCCGCCTTCACCTTCCCATGTGATTTCCTGCTTTGCGGAGGCATCTTTACCGCTGCGCTCCCCCTTCACGTATTTCGCGAATGCAGTATGCGCAGAGGTCAGCGCAATGTAGTCCTGCGGTCGTTTGGGGCCCGAGATTGCAGGCACGATCGTGCTCATATCAAGGCTCAGCGTGTCGGTGTAGATCGGCGCATAGTCCGCGTCACGCCACAT
>JBATTJ010000069.1:0-2087 GCA_049670485.1 Sulfitobacter sp. | reverse complement strand
ATTCGATACGTTATAAGTATCCAGATACAAAAATGGGAGCCGAAGCTCCCATTTTAAAACTCAGTATACGACTTAAAGTACGTGTACAGAAGCTGTGTTAGTTGTACCAGAAGGAACTAGTGCGCCAGATACCATAACAACGATATCGCCTTTAGCGCCAAGACCAGTTTCTAGCGCGATTTCTTTACCGCGACTGTAGAATGCATCAGTGCTGTCGATAGCATCAACAACGATAGGTGTAACACCTTTCGTTAAACAAAGCTGAGCAGCTGTTTTCTGGTTTGTTGTTACAGCAATAATTTTCGCTGTTGGGAAGTATTTACGGATAGAGCGTGCAGATTTACCCGCTTCAGTAGCAACAATAATTAGAGGAGCATTTAGCTTCTCTGAAGTATCTACTGCACCTTTACATACTGCTTCAGTAATACGTAGACGAGAGCTATCTAGACGAGAACCTAGTTCTGCTTTTAACACTGAATCTGTACGCTTACAGATTTGAGCCATGATAGTTACAGCTTCAATTGGGTATTTACCCTTAGCTGATTCGCCAGAAAGCATTACTGCATCTGTACCATCCATGATTGCGTTAGCAACGTCACCCGCTTCAGCGCGAGTTGGACGTGGGTTCTTAATCATTGAATCAAGCATTTGAGTTGCAGTGATTACAACTTTACGTGCGCGATTACATTTCTCGATCATCATCTTCTGAGCAAAGATAACTTCTTCAACTGGGATTTCAACACCAAGGTCACCACGAGCAACCATGATACCGTCAGAAGCTTCTAGGATAGAGTCAAAGTTATCAACGCCTTCCTGGTTTTCGATTTTAGAGATGATTTGAATCTTCTCGCCACCGTTAGCAGTAAGTAGAGCACGGATCTCTTTAACATCATCTTCTTTACGAATGAAAGATGCAGCAACGAAATCAACGCCTTGCTCACAACCGAATACTAGGTCTGCTTTATCTTTTTCAGAAAGAGCAGGAAGCTTTACAGAAACGCCTGGTAGGTTAACACCTTTGTTTTCACCAAGGTCACCGTTGTTAAGTACTTTACACTTAACTTCAGTTTCAGTTGTTTCTAGTACTTCCATTTCGATTAGACCATCATCAACAAGGATGATGTTACCTTTAGTAAGGTCTTTAGCGAAACCTGGGTAAGTTACTGCAACGCGGTCTTGGTTGCCAACAACTGTAATATCAGTTGTGAATGTGAATTCTTGACCAGCAACTAGAGCGAAATCTTCGCCATTTTCTAGTTTGATAGTACGAATTTCAGGACCTTTAGTATCTAGCAAGATAGCTAGAGGCTGAGCAGATGTAGCCATTACTTCACGTAGGTTTTCGATACGTTGACCGTGCTCTTCGAAGTTACCGTGAGAGAAGTTTAAACGCATTACGTTCATACCAGCGTTAGCTAGTTTAGTCAGCATTTCTACAGATTCAGTTTTTGGTCCAATCGTACATACGATCTTGGTCTTTTTCATTGAGGACAGTCTCCAGACAATCTTTACCCAGGGGAAATTTAATCACAGTGTTATACCTGAAAGCGAGGTATCAATAATGTTGAATAACGGCCTCATACTGAGAGGTTAATCACAAAACTGCAACTAACTGGCTTTCGACTGCGATGATAATACAAAATTTTTACAAAAATATTGCCTTATGAAAGTAAGTTATTCACTTTCATAAGGCATTTCTGTTGATCATAAATTGTCATGTTCTCACTAATTGACCTTATATCCATAAAATCAAGTGATAAACAAGCAGCCAGTATAGCAGATTTCCTATCCGTTATCACCTTGTGATAGCTGTCATGTTTTTTGTGCGAATATTCAAAGCAATGTAGAACAATTATGTATGTTATCAGGAATAAAGTTTTGTCATTCGTCAATTGTTGAGCGGTTTTTCGCTATTTTTTACAAATAACCGTCCTGATTTCGTTATCACTGTGCGTTCTTTTGTCCTTGAAATTGTTACTAAGGCATCAGAGTATCGAAATGTTGTTACATTTCAGGGGTTAGTCTGCTATTGGGGAAGACCGTTTGATCGGTTAAATTGCATGGAGAGTTGCGAGAGACTAATTAAG
>JBATTJ010000068.1:0-73919 GCA_049670485.1 Sulfitobacter sp. | reverse complement strand
AAGCCGAGGACCCACCAGTGAAGTATCTATAACAGGGCCTTAATCATGATGGTCAATTTGACCGCTCAAGGCTCTATGCCTTCGACAAGGGTCTGCCTGAGGACATTGAAGCCAAATGGCGTGACCGTGGGGTCACGGCTATTCCCTACACCGACCATCCACATCTTTGGGAGACTATGGAAGCTTGGGCCATAAGGTCGGATGATCCCCGTGCTTGGCGAAGCAATGTAATAGCTACGGCGGCCAGTGACCCGAAAGAACTGACGCCCCACGGCAGAGGGCAAGTTGCGCATGTTGTTCGCTCATCACCTGGAGCAAAGCTATTCGCTGACGCCGTGCCAACGCCACATCCTGAATGGATATGCGTACTAGACAGCAACCTTCGATCCGCAAAGCCAAGCAGTGGGTACGGTCAGGACGCTGAGACGTTCGATCCTTTAATTGCCTACGGTTTAGACGACGACCAAGGTATTATTAGTGAAGACGATCAGCGACGCGGCATTCGCAATGACAACATGCTGGAATGGCGTCACGGCGATGAAAACCCGACTGAAGCACATCGGATTGGCGGGCGGCAGTTTGAAGGGCGTGAAGCCATGCCCAAGAGACTTACGCATCTTCAGAGGTGGATCGGGATGTCGATGAATAGCCCTGTCGTGGCTTGGTGGGCTGCGCGTCAGAACGGGCTGCACCCTCGTCTGAGCGATCAGATCGAATGGCATTTGAACAGGGAGGATGAGCTTCATGATCAAGCCCGCCATGTTTGGAACCTCATTCTGGAACACCACAACGACGCAAGAAACCGCCGATGGGATGGGGGATGGTTTAACCTCAAGCGGCGGATTGCAAACGAAGGTTGGAAGCCGAGCGTCATTCGTGACTTTCATCGAGCTTCCTTGCCACGACTGAAGGTTACGGCCCCACTAGGTTTGCCAAGTTCCAAACCTCCTTCACCAAACTGGGATGAATTGAACCTATCTGACATTGCACAGTTTGAGGTTAAATTCCTCGACCGTCACAATGATAATCTAGACGTACCAGACGAAATGCTGACCACGATCATCACCATTTTGGAAGACCAGATGTCGGCGGCGTCTGGCCTTTTGTCTGACCTTGGGGTGTCTTACTTCAAGACACCAACTTGCTATCCAGATCGTGAAGTTGATGGGGAAGAGCGGCATCCTAAGGCGGCACGTGTTCAGGGATTACTTCTTGAACTATTCGAAAGGCTTTCTGTCCTTTGGCCTGACTTGGCAAATGCACACGCCCTGAAATGGGATGCAGGCGACGAATATTTCTTTCGTAAACTGAAGCTCTTTGCATTGTCTAAGACTGAGGTGTTTGCCCCCTCGGAGGTTACAGCGATCATCACATCAATGGATCAGGATGCCTTTTGGGACCTCGATGTTGCGCGGGAACTTCTGTTTGTCATCGTTGATCGTTGGGAGGAGTTTTCTGGTCCCGAAAAAGATCAATTGGTCGAACGTATCCTAACTGGTCCAGACCAGTTGACGCATTGGTCCGATGAGGTGTACCCCGAACGCCGTGGCGAGTTTTCGGCTAGGTACGGTCGATATCTTGAACTTAAAGACTGCGACCTCTCTGAAGCCCATGCAACGCGGTTGTCTACAATTATTGGTGGGCTTCCAGAGTGGGATGACGGTTGGGCCATATCTACCGTGACAAATCGTGGTTCACATTTCGGCTTCGTTGGTACGGATGAAGCCCCAGACTCGGTGTTAGACCTACCCGTCAATGAAGTTGTTGAGAAGGCGAAGTCCGATCTGGAAAGGGATTTCCGCAGCTTCACCGAGAAGCGGCCATTTACGGGACTAGTCAAAGCGAACCCTCGGAAGGCGCTTTCGGCGCTGACTTGTGCGGCCAAGCTTGGCGACTACCCGCAAACGTTTTGGTCTGCCATCATCAATGAATTACCCGAAGATGTTCCACCGCGTTTGTACCGAGTGTTCTTGAACAGGCTTACCCGTCTGCCGAACGAAGTGGTGGTCGCATTAGGTCACACACTCGCACGGTGGTTAGAGCAGAATTTTGGCAAAGTGCTTGAGTTCGATAATCAACTAGGTTGGCTGGTCTATGACCATACGGTCGATGGTATTCTAAGTGGCGGACAAGATGCAGCGGAAAGTGGATTGGGAGATGTTCGCGTAGGCGGAGAGATTGTTGAACGATCAAGAAGGACCTACGATCATGCGATAAATGGGCCGTTAGGGATGTGCGCCGAAGCTCTACTTGATGCCGTGCCTGGTAAGAAACAGAAGGCTGGTTCCTTCATACCTGAGCAAATACGAACACGCTTAGATCGGCTGTTCGCTGCTGGTGGTGAAGGGACCGATCATGCAGTCGCAATCTGTATGAGTAAGCTGAATTGGTTGTTTTTTGTCGATCCCAAATGGACTGAAGAACGTTTAATCCCGCTTGTGGCTTTCGAACATCAAGCAGCAGAACCCGCATGGAATGGCTTCTTGCATAGCGGTCGGAATCCAACATCTGAGTTGGCAATCGCCATTAGACCGTTGCTGCTTGAGCTATATCCTTGGGTTGAAACATTTCCGTGGGGTCGAGATATCTCTGAACATGCAGCTAGTTGGCTGGCATGGATGTGTATTTTCCGATCAGGTGAGCCTGACGGTTTGGATACTAGGGAAATGCGGGCTGTTCTGCGGAACATGAGCGACAACACACGTCGGCAACTGATTTTCTGGTTAGGTGACGTTGGACAGTCAAACGACAATGGCTGGGAACAGCTTGTGATTCCCTTCATCTTGAACGCTTGGCCAAGAGAACGTGTTTTCCGTACCAGTGCATCTGTTGGATCATGGATAGGCTTGCTGGACGATACGAAAGACGATTTCCCTGCGGTTTATGCCGCAGTGAAGCAGTTCTTGGTTCCCATCGAAGGTGACAGTCATCCATTTTATCGGTTCACCCGTGCCTTGGACGACGAAGAGCCGATCAGCGTACAACATCCAGATGCAACCTTGGACCTTATGAACACGGTCACTCCTGCGAGGCTTACACGTTCAGCCCATGAACTTCCCCAAATACTTGCGCTGATTGCTGAGACCGAAGCTTCACTAACATCAGACCCAAGATACCTGCGGCTTATCGATCTCGTTGAACGTAACTGATCCAACGGCGTCTTCGTCGCGGTCCGACTATTGCTGAGAGCTTTTACCTAATTTCGGGTGCGTGACCGCCATTAATTCTTTGTATCACTCATCATCTGCAAGCCCATCATCGTAGTTGTCGTCAGTGTCTGGGTAAATGACGGTTGGGTCCGTCGCATTCACCCACTTACGTTTCTTGAAAAACTCTGGTCCATCATCATAATGGTTTAACGCTCCGCCTTCAGCATGACCAAGGATTGCTCGGCGAATGTCGGGGTCAGCACCCGCACGGCGCATCGCATTCGAGAAAGTTGAGCGCAACGAGTACAACACTTTCTTCTTTTCCGTTATTGGTGGGTCCATCAGTTCACGTGTCAGGATTCTGAAGTTGTAGCGAACTGGTTCGACCTGATCAGTTTTGATGTTTCTAAATGGCTTCATGCCACCTTCGGCCATAAACGCGGGAAAGTCAGCTAGGGCAGGGTGTAGCGGAACTGTACGATATGATGAGGGTGTTTTGGATTCGCGTACCTTGATCCATTCGTCCGTAACGTCTTCTGGTTCTAGCCTGACGACCTCTATGGGCCGCAGGCAACTGAATGCCATCACACGGCAAACCATGTGGATAGCAATACGTCGCTCGTCGCTTAGGCCGCGTTTTGGGGAACCCCAATGCTCAGCCATAGCTTTCAACAAACGCTTCATTTCCCGTGGCGGATAGGGGATGCATTTTCGTTCATGAATAGATCGCTTGTCCCTTTTTAGCACCACGGACTGCATTGGATTGGTGTCGATCAGTTCTTCTTCAATTGCATATCTGAACATGCCTCTAATTGGCGTAAAAACAGCCGCTACGGACGTTGCGATCATGAGTGCTGACTGCTGATCCCTGAACCTCCTCAACGATTTCGATGTTACGTGCGCTAAGGGAATGTCACCTAAGAAGTCGGTCAGCTTTTTGATATTGCCACGATACTTCCGCCGCGTACCCGAACGGATTTGGTTTTCTCTGTAGTAGTCTTCCGCGATTGCACCGATTGTATTCGGGTCTCCAGCGATATCAGCGACCCGACGTTCCAACTTCCGTTTCACCAGATCATATTCATCGCGCTTATCAGGGTCACTTGGAACCGCAACGTGCGGACCGAATGACGCTTCTAGTATTGCACGATATCGGATCAAACGGTCTTGGTTGTCGAACTCAATGTTCTGATCCGCAGCCTTTAAACCTGCAACAGCAGCGTCCAATGGGTCAAACTCGGTGGGTAGGATGTCCATCTCTTGAGCTTTTATCACGCCAGAGATTGCAGGCTTCATCTTATGCGATTCAGTCTCTTGTCGGACTGTTTCAGCCATCTGAGGATCATCGAGTAGCTTGATGATTGCGTCGTGCGTTGCAGTCCATTCCGCAACCTTCACTACTGCCTCCAAATACGAAACGTCCCCACAGGGTTTGGTCCACATTTTGAAACCCAGTTTTTTCTGGTGTTTGATGGGAACACGGCGGCGATAGGTCCAACTGCCATTGTTGTCGATCAAATGTTTGACCTTCTTCGCCTGCATTGTGTCTAAATTCCCGCAAAATGTGTCTAAATCTGAGACCCCTAAGTGGGGGTAACCTAACAAATTATGAGATTTCAACGCAATAGCGTTATGGTGGGCGACCCTGGAATCGAACCAGGCGTGCGTCTCCGCGAGGGAGTTACAGTCCCCTGCCACACCTTGCGGCCTGTCGCCCACTGGCGCGGTGATTACCTGCGGGTCCGGGGGGCGTCAACCATTAAATCGGTGGTTTTGCGGGATCGAGATGGGCCGGTCGGGGATGGCATGCGGGTGATCATGCGGGCGAGGCTTGGCGTGCTGCGCGCAACGCGGTAGAGGGGGGAACAGACGCGCAATGTCAGGGGATCGTCATGAAGAAACCAAAATGGGTCGTGGAAAAAGAGCAAGGGAAAAAGGCCGATGCGCGGGAGACGCTTTGGCTGTTTGGCTTGCACGCGGTGCGCGATGCTTTGTCCAACCCTACGCGCGAAAAACTGAACTTGATGGTGACACCTAACGCACTGGCCAAGCTCGAGGATGCGGTAAGTGCATCTGGGATCGAGCCACAAATTGTAGATCCGCGAAAATTCCATCCACCGATTGATCCAGGCTCTGTGCATCAGGGAGTGGCGATGGAGGTCAAACCGCTTGATTGGGGACGGCTTGAGGATGTGTGCATCGGCGACGCGGCCCCGCGCGTGATCTTGCTTGACCGTGTGACGGACCCGCACAACGTGGGTGCCATCCTGCGATCGGCAGAGGTGCTAGGCGCCTCCGCAGTGATCGGCACGCGGCACCATTCCGCGCCCGAGACTGGCGCGCTTGCCAAATCAGCCTCCGGCGCGATGGAGCGTCAGCCGTATCTGCGCATCCGTAATTTGTCCGATGGTATTCGTGCTTTGCAAAATATGGGATATCTGGTGCTGGGCCTTGACGGAGAGGCGGACATCACCATTGAGACGGCAGTGGAGGGTAAACGTGACCGGCCTGTGGCACTGGTCCTTGGGGCTGAAGGGCCGGGACTGCGTGAGAAAACCCGGCTGACGGTTGATGCGCTGGTGCGGATTGACGCGGGCGGCGACTTTGGCTCGCTCAACGTCTCAAACGCGGCGGCAATCGCATTATATGCCACTAGAGAACATAGCTAAGGAGAGAGGTCATCGCGCATCCGACCAAATTCGCGACCTGTTGTCATTGTGGCACGCGGGCGATGCTGCGACTGGACGCAGGGCATCACACGTTGACGTGCGGTGCCTGTGGCGCGCCTTTGAACAAACTCAAGGCGATGCCGATGACTGCGGCGGTACCGCGTCCGGCTGTCACCCATCAGCCTGCGGTTTCCAAGCCGCGCAAGGCGTCGAAAAAGTACTATGAGAAACACGAAAAGCCGTCAAAATATCGCAAGAAACGCAAAAGCCTGTTTCGCAAGTTTGCCGAGGAAGCGTTTGATTTTGTTGAGGATATCTTTGACTAAATCAGAAGTGAGCGGGTTTTGGCCCAAGTCGGTGATGAGGCGGCTTTTATCCCAACGCACTCTTTAAACCGGATGCAGCAAGCCTAGCTTATGTATATTGGTCCGGCTTGGAACGCCCGGACTTCGTTTTGTCCCTGTTCCCACTTTATAACCTCCCGACGTCGTTCGGGAGGTTTTTTTATGCAAAAAGCAAAGCTAGAGTACAGGTATGACCTACAGCGATGCCTTCCTCAAAAATATTCTAACGCGGAGCAAGCGGGTGGCCATTGTGGGTGTGTCCGCAAATCCGGTCCGGCCCAGCTATTTTGTGGCGCGGTATATGGCTTTGCGTGGATATGAGGTTGTGCCGGTGAACCCCGGTTTGGTGGGCCAGGATCTGTTTGGTGTGCCGGTTATCGCGTCATTGTCCGATATAGGTGAGCCGGTGGATATGGTCGACATCTTCCGACGCTCTGATGCGGTACCGGAGATTGTGGACGAAGCGCTGGCGCAGTTTCCCGACCTTGGCACCATCTGGATGCAAATCGGGGTCGAGCATGCGAAGGCAGCGGCGAAGGCAGAAGCGCGCGGCGTGGATGTTGTGCAAAACCGCTGTCCGAAGATCGAATATCAGCGGTTGTTTGGTGAATTGCGCAAAGGCGGCTTTGCCACTGGCGTAATCTCGAGCAAGCTTTAGCGCATAGATCGGAGCGGCCTAGCGGGATGCCTTCTCCGCGATACCGGAGCTTGATTGCCGTTTGGCCAGAACGTCCATAACATTGGTCAATGGTACGTCCCGCGACGCGAGCATCACCAGCAGGTGGTAGAGGACATCAGCAGCCTCACTCGTGAGGGCGTCCTTGTCGCCTTTCACGGCCTCGATGATCGCCTCGATCGCTTCCTCACCGAATTTCTCGGCGCATTTCTCTGGACCTTTGGCAAGCAGTTGTGCGGTCCAACTCGACGCGGGATCGGCTGATTTGCGGGCACGAATGGTGGCGTAGAGATCATCAAGGGTCATGTGATCCTCATGGGAATGCCGGCCGCAGCCATGTGTTGTTTTGCCTGCTGGATTGTGAAATCGCCAAAGTGGAAGATTGAGGCGGCCAGAACGGCGGAAGCCCCGCCTTCGGTTACACCGTCCACCAGATGATCAAGCGTGCCGACACCGCCCGACGCAATGACCGGCATCGTGACCGCATCCGAGATGGCGCGGGTGAGGGGCAGGTTAAATCCCTGCTTTGTGCCATCTCGGTCCATTGACGTGAGCAGGATTTCACCGGCACCTTTTTCCATCATGGTGATCGCGAATTCCACGGCGTCGATGCCGGTGGATTTGCGCCCGCCGTGGGTGAAGATTTCCCATTTGCCGGGGCTGACGGTTTTTGCGTCGATGGCCGCGACAATGCATTGGCTTCCAAACTGGTCTGCGGCCTGCGCCACCACGTCTGGATCTGCGACAGCGGCAGAATTGAAACTAACCTTATCGGCACCGGCCAACAGAAGCGCACGCACATCCGCCGCACTGCGCACACCGCCCCCAACAGTAAGGGGTATATAGCAGTGCTCCGCTGTTCGACGAACCAGATCGAACATCGTGCCACGATTTTCGTGGGTGGCATGAATGTCGAGAAAGCACAGCTCATCCGCGCCGGCGGCGTCATACGCAATAGCTGCATCAACAGGATCGCCGGCATCGCGCAGGCCCACAAAATTGACGCCTTTGACAACACGGCCATCAGCGACATCAAGGCAGGGGATGATACGGGTTTTGAGCATGGTTTTATGTACTCCAGCGGGGTTAGGGGAGCAAGCGGATCAGTCCTTCAGCGCTTTCAGTGCTTCGCCCAGATCAATCGCCCCATCGTATAGCGCGCGGCCCGAGATCGCCCCACTAATGATCTTCGTGGCTTTGAGCGCCTGCAGGTCAGCCAGCGAGGACACGCCACCTGATGCAATCACGGGGATCGAGACAGCGCGCGCCAGTGCGGCGGTGGCGTCAATGTTGGGTCCGCCCATCGCACCGTCGCGCAGGATATCGGTGTAGATGATGGCAGCGACCCCAGCGTCCTCGAACGACTTGGCGAGATCGGTGACCATGACGTCGGTTTCCTCCGCCCAGCCTTTAGTGGCTACACGGCCATTGCGGGCATCAATGCCTACCGCGACTTTGCCGGGAAAGGCACGCGCAGCCTCGCGCACCAGATCGGGGTTTTCTACCGCGACAGTTCCAAGGATGACTCGCGCCAACCCTTTATCGAGCCATGCCTCGATCGTGGCCATATCGCGAATACCACCGCCAAGCTGGGCGGGAACCTTGCACTGTTTCAGAATTGCCTCGACTGGTGCTGCATTGACGGGTGTCCCTGCAAACGCACCATTTAGGTCGACCAGATGCAACCACGTGCAGCCCGCATCGACAAAAGCCTGCGCTTGCGCGGCGGGATCGTCGTTGAACACGGTCGAGCGGTCCATGTCACCATGAACAAGACGGACCGCTTGGCCGTCTTTGAGATCAATTGCGGGATAGAGGATCATAGGGTCAGTGTCCTTGTGCACAGGCGTCGCCTGCGGTTTTGCACGGAACTTCACATAGTGCAACGCGACCTAAGGTCAGGCTTGCGTAAGGGGGGGCGGTTGGGCCATGATCCGACGCAGTTTCAGGGAGGAACACACATGAGAATGATTTTTGCGGCAGCAGTAGCTGCAATCGGTTTCGCGGGTGCGGCATGGGCCGATCCGGTTGAGGGCACATGGCAGACCCAAGTTGACGATGGCGCCTATGCCTATGTCAACATGAGCAAATGTGGTGCGAACCTGTGCGGCGTGATCGCGCGCACGTTCAACAACACTGGCGAATACAAGTCCGAGAACATCGGCAAACAGCTGGTTTGGGACATGGCCTCTTCGGGCGGTGGCGACTATAAAGATGGCAAAATCTGGCAGCCATCCACCGGCAAGACGTTCAAATCCAAAATGAGCCTGTCGGGCAATACGCTCAAAGTATCCGGCTGCGTTGGTCCGATCTGCAAAAAACAGACGTGGAGCCGCGTCAACTAAACCGGTTCGATCATCAAATTACTCAAGGCGCGTATGTGTATTACATGCGCGCCTTTTGCGTTTTGAAGGGGTTTAGGGGCGCAACCTGCGTGTCTTCAGGGCTTCCAGCGCAGAAAGTTGGTGATCATCCGAAGGCCGGTGGCCTGGCTTTTTTCGGGGTGGAACTGCATACCGATCATGTTGTCGCGTCCGATCACGGCGGTAACCTCACTGGCATAATCGACATAAGCAAGGCGCTGGGCAGGATCATTGACCGCCATGTGATAGCTGTGCACGAAATAAGTGTGATCGCCCGTCACAATGCCGTCAAACACGGGATGCGGCGTGCTGAGTACCAGATCGTTCCAGCCCATGTGCGGCACCTTGAGCGTAGGATCGGCGGGCGTGATTTTCGTCACCTCGCCGCTGACCCAATCAAGGCCCTGTGTGTCCTCATATTCGCGGCCCCAAGATGCCATCAGCTGCATGCCGACACAAATGCCGAGGAAGGGGCGTGCCTTAACCTCGACCGCCTCGATCATGGCATCGTAGATGCCGCTTTTGCCCTTGAGGGCGGCCATGCAGGCGGGAAACGCGCCATCACCGGGCAGCACGATCCTGTCGGCACGCGCGATTACATCCGCATCTGCGGTCACGATAACCTCACCGGCGTATGCCTCACGGGCCATCCGTTCGAACGCTTTATGGGCTGAATGCAGATTGCCGCTCTCATAGTCGATGATGGCGGTCAGCATTCAGAGCGTACCTTTAGTCGACGGAATCGCGTCCGATTTGCGTGGATCACGCTCCAACGCGTCGCGCAGCGCGCGGGCAACAGCCTTGAATGCCGCCTCTGCGATGTGGTGGCTGTTGAGGCCGTGCAATTGGTCGATGTGCAGGGTGATGCCGCCGTGGGTCGCAAAGGCCTGAAAGAACTCGCGCACCAATTCGGTGTCGAAGGAACCTATCTTTGCAGTAGGCAGCGTGACGTTCCAAACCAGAAACGGGCGTGCGGACAGGTCAAGTGCGGCCCGCACCAGCGCGTCATCCATCGGCAGCAGGCAGGAGCCATAGCGCACGATACCGCGCTTATCACCGACAGCTTTCGTGAGCGCCTGACCCAGTGCAATGCCTACGTCCTCAACGGTGTGGTGGTCGTCGATGTGCAGATCACCTTTGCACCGTACGGTCATGTCGATCAGGGCGTGCCGCGACAACTGATCCAGCATGTGGTCGAAAAACCCGACGCCGGTTTCATTGTCGTAAATGCCTGTCCCATCGAGGTTTATTTCAACGTGGATGTCGGTTTCGGCTGTGGTGCGGGTGATTGTGGCCGTGCGCATGAATGGGGCCTCCGTTGACGCATTTGTGTCCTTATAGCAGGGCACGACTGCGCGCCAAGTGTTGAAAGGGGGATTGCGGCCCTTGTGGCTTCGTGCCAGCCTATGAGCACCCCCGCAGCAGGAGCCGCCCGTCGTGAGTACATGTGTTTTCATCCAGATCCGCTGCCGTCCCGGCACGACCTATAGTGTCGCCGAGGCGATCGCATTGCGCGAAATCCACTCGGAATTATATTCAACCTCCGGCGATTTCGATCTGCTGATGAAAGTGTACATTCCCGGCGATGCGGATGTGGGGGTCTATATCAACGACAACCTTCTCGACATCGAGGGGATTGAGCGGTCTTTGACGACCATGACATTCAAGGTCTTTTGATGCGGGCCATGATCTTTGCGCTGGTTGTTCTGGCCATGCCTTTTCCGGCGGCGTCAGCGGCACAGCGCGTCTATGAGGGGGAAGAAGCCTCCGCGCTTCGCTGCGCCAACATGATGGCCTTTACCGGTGTGACCCTGAACCGTGCTGGATTGATGGGAGAGGACGAGAAGGACGTGCTGATCGGCATTTCCATCCTTATCCTCGAGCGTCATGTGAGTGGCAGCTGGACAGAAAAACGCCGCGCCATGGAAGCTATGCGCGACAGGCGCGATATTGACGCGACGCTTGAGGATTACCAGCGCAATGCGCCGCGGTGTCTACGAAGGTTCCCGATCAACTAAAGTCGCCGCACGTTCAAAGCAGCAGACCGCCCAGCGTGAATCCATGTGCAGTGGCGATGTCGATCTGTTGCTGACTGATCGGGCGGTACGAGATGAATTCGCTGTGATTACAGGTTGGTAGATCAAGTGCTGCAATCAGATTGGCGTCATAGTGCCCCGACAGAAGCAAAATACCCTCATGGGCCAGATGATCGCGGGTGCCCTTGCCGCCGTCAGCACGGATACGGCGCATGAAATCATGTTGTTGTGCCACCGCCTCGACCACATCGCGCAGAATTGGTCGCCCTTGTATTTCCCGAAAAAGTGCCGCCATCCGGTGGTTGCCTGCACGGCCGCGAAAGATGCGGGTGATCACGTCGGGTTGTACCGTGCGCCAGAAATTCGGCGGGTAGGGGTGTTCGCGTAAAAGCCAATGGATGTGTGTGAAGCCTGCGGCACTTATGGTCCGTTTGGCGTCCTTGTTCTGGCCCGCAGTGAGGTAGTTGGGCCGCGCAACGATCAGACCCAAATAACACAGCGCGCGCGCCTCATCTGCTGCCACAAGGATGCAAGGGGCATTCACCGCCTCTGTCGGGATCATCCAGTTTGCGCCCATCGTATTCTTGATGTCGACATCATGGCCCCGGATCACACAATCAAGCCGCCCCTTGGGCAAATCCAACAGCGCAC
This sequence comes from Sulfitobacter sp., assembly GCA_049670485.1. Lineage (GTDB taxonomy): Bacteria > Pseudomonadota > Alphaproteobacteria > Rhodobacterales > Rhodobacteraceae > Sulfitobacter. The sequence goes on along the minus strand of JBATTJ010000068.1, from coordinate 62,031 downwards.
GCAGCTCAATCTCGACCCGAGTGCCGATATAGGTTTTTTCGGTCTTCTCAAGCTCTTCATAGGCGCGGCGGCCGGTCTTTGGCGTCATAATCACATCATCAACGCAAGTGCGCAGCATCGCGGCGAAGTTACAGGCCAAGGCCTGCGGCCCGCCGGCGCGCGCTGTGATCTCTGCGGCAATACCGGTTAGAAGGGCATGATCGGGGTGGGTCCGGGTGACGCAGCTGTCTGGTACATGCTGTTTCACGAGGTGACCTCAGCCGCTTACGCTATGCAGAACCCGCTTGCGCAGGGCGCGCGCGATTTGGGCAGAGACGGCTTGCGCCACGGGGGGCGGAAAGGCGTTGCCGACCTGACGGTAGGCATTTGTTTTGGCACCGGTAAAGTGCCAGTCCTCGGGAAACCCCTGAATGCGCGCGACCATGGGGACCGTAAGGCGCGGCATTGCGTTGTGGAAGGGATCGGGGGCTTCGGGCGCAATGGTGCGACCCTCCACGCCCAAGGTGGCCCATGCCGCGCGTGCGCGGGTGGGGCCCAAATCGGGCCCGCCATGCTTTTTTGAGCCACCCACAATGGTGGGCGCAATCTCATCCGCCTTGTCGGCCCAATCCTGTGCGCCGTGCCAGCCACGTGCCGCCATCATATCGCGCAGGGTTTCCCCCACGGTGGGCGGGTTATGCGGGTTCGGCTCCGGCCAGTCAAAGAAATCTGCGCGCGCGTGCGGCAAGGCTACGATGACCACGCGCGGACGCAGTTGTGGCACGCCATAGTCTGATGCATTGAGCAATCGCCAATCCGTGCGGTAGCCCAGTTTGTCGAGTTGGGTTTTCAGCTTTTCGCGGTAGTCATGGAACACCGCGCCTAGAAACCCGCGCACGTTTTCGATCATCACGGCGCGAGGGCGGGCGTCTGCGATAATGTCGATTGCATCGTTAAACAGATTACGCTCGTCGCGCTCCCCCAATTGTTTGCCTGCGACCGAAAACGGCGGGCAGGGCAGGCCGCCTGCAAACAAATCGACGCCTTTGAACTGTGCTGCGCGTTCTTTGAACAGGCACATATCCTCTTCGAGGACGTTCCACGCGGGCCGGTTGTGGCGCAGGGTGGCACAGCAATGTTTGTCGATTTCCACCAGCGCGGTATGGCTGAAGCCCGCCTTCTCAAGCCCCAGAGCCTGACCGCCCGCACCGGCGCATACTTCGAGTGATGTGAGCATTTGTTGGCGTGTCCCCGTTTGCCCCATATGACCTGTTGGCCGGGTAAAGTTCAACTGCCCTTGGCGTCGCCGAGGGAGTCGCGGATGCACAGCGAGATTTGCAATTCGGTCAATGTCTCGCTTGGGGTGCCCTCGACCAGCGAGATGAGTGCAGCAGCGGCTTTGCTGCCCATTTCGCGGTGGGGCACGTGTACCGTCGTAAGGCTGGGGGTGAGAATGCGGGCAAGCTCGATATCATCGAAACCGGTGACGGACACATCGGTAGGCACCGACAAGCCCATGGTCGTGGCGGCCCGCAATGCACCAGCGGCCAGCACATCGTTGCCGCACATCACTACCGTAGGGGGGACGTCCATCTGCATCAACCGGCGCATCGCTGCCTCGCCGGTCTCGATCCCGTAGGGGGTTTCGACCACGGTGAGCGCATCGGGCGGCAGACCATGCGCAGACATCGCGCTCTGTATTCCTGCCAAACGCTGCGCCGCGCGGTCATTGCCTTTCACCAGCGCCGAAATCATGCCGACCCGCCTATGCCCGCGGGCCAGAACCGCTTCTGCCAGCATTTTCATGGACGCGCAGTTATCAAATCCGATTGCGGGCTGGTCGATCTGGGGCGCATAGGCCCATGCGATGAGGGCAGGCACGGCCTGACGCTCGAGATAGCGGTAGAGGGCAGGGTCACGGTCATACCCGATGAGCAACAGGCCGTCCGCCCCGCGTGCCACGAGTGCGCGGATTTGCTCTTCCTCGATCTTGGGGTCGTAGGCGGTGCTGGAAACCAACAGTGTGTAGCCGCGCGCGTGCAGTGCTTCCTGAAACGCCTGCAAGCCGCGCGCGAATATCGCGTTCTCCATCGTGGGAATGATTGCACCAATGGTAAACGTCCGCTTGGCTGCCATCACACGCGCGCCGAAATTGGGCGTATAGCCCAGCTTGTCGATGGCCTTCATCACGCGGTTGCGGGTGGCCTTCACGACACGTTCGGGCGCATTGATGCACCGCGAGACGGTCGCGGTCGATACGCCAGCCGCGCGCGCCACATCATCAAGCGTGGGAATGGAGCGTTCGGTGCGCATTTTCGCTATTGGTCCTCTTTGTCTTTGCAATACCACAGATGCCCGAATTGGAAAATCCATAATTATCAGTCGGGTTGATCAATAGATTGATCATATCTGATGTAAGCGCTTGCATTGAGGCGCAGGAAGCGCTTACGCTGGGGCATGAACAAAGCCATCGGGAGGTTCCCATGTTCCTAATTGCGTCAATTGTCGTGTTTGCCATCTATTTTGGCAACGTATCTCTGGGCGCATTCACAGGGACCGTCATTCTGGGAGATGTCGGGGAAATGCTGGTCTTGTTCGGTGCGACGATCCTTTTTGTTGTCGCCATTTTGAAAAAAGAAGCTGACCGCGCAGACAAAGACGGCAGCTGATTATGTCCACCGGGAGGAGACACCATGACTGATGATCGCAACGAACTTGAATCGGCCACACGCCGTAATTTTATGAAGGTGACAGCAACAGGCGGCTTTACAGCTGCGATGGTTGCAGGCGCCGCTGGCGTGCTTTGGTCGTCCGAAGCATCCGCACAGACCGCAAATGAAGAGCGTGACCGCGAAAAGGCAGCCGAGCATGTGATGACGGTTGCCACCGCCTATGTGCTGGGCGCCTCGCGCAGCTATCCGCTGATGCAGCTCGACCTCAAGGAAAACATCCAGAACGCCACCAACGGCAAAGTTTATGTGAAGCTTGCACCGGGTGGGCAGTTGGGTTCAGGCGGCAATCTTGTGCAAAAAGTGCAGGGCGGCACCATTCAGGCAGCACAGCATTCGCTTGCGAACTTCGCGCCTTTTGCATCAGCGGTCGATCTGATCAACATGCCTTATCTGTGCGGCTCCAACCAACGGTTCACCAACCTTGTGAATTCCGACTACTGGAACGCCGAAATCCACCCCAAAGTCGAAGCAGCAGGCTTCAAGGCACTGTTCTATGTGAATATCGACCCGCGCGTCGTCGCGGTGCGCAAAGGGGGCGCAGGTCCGGTGCTGGCACCGTCCGACATGCAGGGGATCAAGTTCCGCGTGCCCGGCTCCAAGATGCTGCAGCAATATTACCGTATGGTTGGCGCGAACCCCACGCCCGTCGCATGGGGTGAAACACCATCCGCGATTAAACAGGGTGTGGCTGATGCGCTCGATCCATCCGTCGGCGCGCTCTATGTATTCGGGTTCAAGGACATCCTGTCCCACGTCACATTTACACAGGCCGTTCCAGACAGCCAAGTCTACTCGTGCAACCTTGAATGGTTCAATTCGATGCCTGCCGACATTCAGGAAGGTATCATGTGGGGCTCGGAAATGACTGCGCACCAGAACCTTGCAAAAGTGCCGTCCGCGCGCGCTTATGCTATGTCCGAGCTGGCCAAATCCGGTGTTGAATTCCACTCGCTCTCCGAAGACCAACTTGGCGCTTGGAAAGCGGCAGGCGGCTATCAGTTGGCAGAATGGGACAGCACCAAGACAGAGCTGGCCGGTTCCATGGACAACTTCGCCAAGATGGAAGAAGCGGCAGGCACGCAGGGCAAATATTACGTCCACGACGCCTAAGACACGTTGGCGGGTGCATCCGTGTGCCCGCCACACCCGACAGATATTATCCGATACGGCCAACCTGTGCTGTGCGCGGGAGAGTAACTGTTTGCCCGAACGATAGGATGTCCCATGAAAATGTTGCGCCGAATAGACCAAAATGCCGAACGCTGGCTGCTGTTAACCTTCTACGTCATGCTGGTGGCCACAATGGCGGTGGAGGTGCTCCGCCGCGAGGTGTTCTCCTACTCCTCGATTTGGGGGGAGGAGATGGTCCGCTACTCTTTCATCTATCTTGCGTGGATCGGTGCTGCTGCGGCAGTGAAAGAACGCGCGCACATCCGCATTGATGTGATCATGCATTACCTACCGCCGCGCCCGAAGGCGCTGATGTATATCCTAGGCGATATCGTGATGTTTCTGGTGGCCATCGTGGCACTTTATACCTCGTTCGAAACTGTGCATGTCTCGTTCAAATTCGGATCGGTCACGGACGGGCTGCGCATTTCCAAAGTGTTCTTCCTGATGGCCGTGCCGGTGGGTTTCACGCTGGTGATCTGGCGTCTGTTGCAATCGTTTCTACGCGATGTCCGCAGCCTGAGAGACGGCACGCCCGTCTATCAGGGCGACACGCTGTTTGATTAAAGGAGCGCGCAGATGCTTTGGAACCAAGTTGCACAAACCGTCGAGCTGGGGTGGGATTTCTACCTGCCTGTGATCCTCTTTGTCGCACTGATCGCGCTGGCCGTCCCTGTCTGGGCCGCCATCGGCTCGGCTGCGATCATCATGCTCTATATGTCCGGCGATCTCCCGATGAGCCTTGTGGGCGAAAGCCTGTTCTCGGGTATCGACGCCTTCGCGCTTACGGCCATTCCGCTGTTTATCCTGACGGGCGATGTGCTTGTGAGAACAGGGCTATCGCGTAAATTCCTCGATGTGGCCGAAGCATTGACCAATTTTGCAAAGGGCGGTTTTGGTTCTGCGACAGTTCTGGTTTGCGGCATGTTCGCGGCCATCTCGGGCTCTGATGCGGCTGGCGCTGCTGCTGTGGGGCGCATGACCATCGCGCGGCTGGTAGAGGCGGGATATCCAAGACCATACGCCTGCGCATTGGTGGCGGCGGGGGCCTGTACCGGCATCCTCATTCCGCCCTCTATTGCATATATCATCATCGGTCTGGTTTTGGGCATATCGGCATCCACACTGTTTCTGGCCGCCCTTATCCCCGGTTTGGCTATCTTGTTGTCGATCCTGGTCACCAACCTCATCGTCAACCGCATCCACGGCTATGAGGGCGGCGGCAATATCACCTTTGCTGAATGGGCGACCAATCTGGGCCGCGCACTCAAATCAGGCTGGTACGCTTTTATCGTGCCCGGCATCATCTTTTACGGTATCTTCTCGGGTCGCCTCACCCCGACAGAAGCGGGTGCCACGGCGGTGGTTGTCACCATCCTGATGGGCTTCATCCTTGGTACGCTCAAGCTTGCGGACTTTCCCGCGATGCTCGTCAGCTCCGCCAAGGTCAACGGTGTGATCCTACCGATCATCGCCTTCTCCGCACCGCTGGCCGAGGCACTTGCTATTATGGGGGTGCCGCAAGGGTTCGTGACGTCCGTGACCTCCCTCACCAATGAACCTTGGTTGCTCATTCTGCTAATGATCGGGATTTTGATCGCGGCGGGCTGTGTGATGGAGACGACACCCAACATTGTTATTCTCGCCCCGATCCTCGCGCCGCTGGCCGACGAGATTGGCATGAATGAAATCCAGTTTTGTATCATGATGATCACGGCCTTGGGGGTGGGCTTTATCACGCCACCGCTTGGCCTGAACCTCTTTGTCGTCTCTGGCATCACCGGTGAATCGATCCTAAAGATCGCGGTGCGCGCCGTTCCCTTTGTACTTTGCATGTTCTTCGTGGTGCTGCTGATCGCTTATATCCCGGCCATCTCGACGACTTTGCTGCCCGATATTCTCAAGTAGGACCAAACCCATGACACGTGAATACCTTAAAAAAGCGACGCTGACCGCGAAATCGGATGCATCCGAAACCCATGAAACGGTCAAGAAGATCCTTGCCGATATCGAAGCGGGCGGCGATGCGGTGGCGCTTGAATATGCCAAGAAGTTTGACCGCTATGAGGGCAATGTGATGCTCACCTCCGAGGAGATTGAGGCGGCATGTGCGCTTGTGCCTGAAAAGCTCAAGGCCGATATCCGCTTTGCCCATGACAACGTAAAGCGCTTTGCCACTGTGCAGAAAAGTACGGTCTCGGACGTAGAGCTTGAGATAGTTCCGGGTCTGATCGCAGGCCAAAAAGCGATCCCGGTGGATGCCGCAGGCTGCTATGTGCCCGGCGGACGCTACAGCCACATCGCCAGCGCGGTTATGACAGTGACAACTGCAAAAGTGGCCGGTTGCAAGCATATCACAGCCTGTTCGCCGCCACGTCCCGACACGGGTGTGAACCCCGCGATTGTCTATGCGGCCCATATTTCGGGTGCGGACAAGATTATGGCGCTGGGTGGTGTGCAAGGTGTAGCGGCAATGACCTTTGGCCTGTTCGGATTACCAAAGGCGAACATCCTTGTAGGTCCCGGTAACCAGTTCGTAGCAGAGGCCAAGCGTATCTTGTTCGGCCGCGTGGGCATCGACATGATCGCAGGCCCGACAGACAGCCTCATTCTTGCGGATAAAGACGCCGACGCGCATATCGTGGCCACCGATCTGGTGAGCCAGGCAGAGCACGGATATAACTCTCCTGTTTGGCTGGTCACCGATGATCGCGCGTTGGCGGAGAAGGTAATGGGCATGGTGCCCGACCTCATCGACGATCTGCCCGATTTGAACCGCGAAAACGCATTTGCTGCATGGCGTGATTATGCCGAAGTGATCGTCTGCTCCGACCGTGAGGATATGGCTGCGTGTTCGGACGAATACGCGCCCGAGCACCTCACCGTGCAGGCCTCTGATCTGGAATGGTGGCTGGAGCGGCTCACCTGCTATGGCTCGCTCTTTTTGGGCGAAGAAACGACCGTATCCTATGGCGACAAGGCGACCGGCACCAACCACGTTCTGCCGACTTCGGGCGCCGCAAGCTATACGGGCGGTTTGTCCGTTCATAAGTACATGAAGATCGTCACATGGCAGCGCGCCACGCGCGAAGGGTCCAAGGATGTGGCCCAAGCCACCGCGCGCATCAGTCGTCTTGAAGGGATGGAGGGCCATGCCCGTGCTGCTGATGTGCGGTTGGCCAAATACTTCCCCGGCGAAAACTTCGATCTGTCTGCCGATGGCTGATCCACGCGCCCTGTTTGATCTCACAGGCCGCGTGGCCTGTGTGACGGGTGCAAGTTCCGGTTTGGGACGGCGCGCGGCGGTCGCACTTGCCGCGGCCGGCGCACAGGTCGTGGGCGTGGCCCGGCGTGCGGATGCATTGGACGACCTCGCACAGGAGACGCGAGGCGCAAGTGTCGCCGCCGATGTGGCGGACCGAGACGGCATTGCTGAGCTGGTGGCAGCGATCTCTGCGCCATTTGGTACGCCCGATATTGTTGTGCATGCCGCAGGGGTGAACACGCGACAGGCCGCAGACGACGTAACAGGTGCGGGGTGGGATGCGACACTCGCCCTTAACCTGTCGGCGCCGTTCTTCTTGTCCCAAGCAATGGTTCCTGCAATGCGGGCAAAAGGATGGGGACGGATCGTGAATTTTGCTTCGCTCCAGACTACACGCGCCTTTCCGGCAGGCATCGCATACGGCGCGAGCAAGGCAGGCATCGGTCAGCTTACCCGCGCCATGGCAGAGGCGTGGTCTCGCGATGGCATAACCGCCAATGCTATTGGTCCGGGATTTTTCCCGACTGAGTTGACGCAAGCCGTCTTTTCCGACCCCGAGCGTGCGGCACGCAATGCTGCACAAACCTGTGCGGGGCGCAACGGCATGCTGGAAGATCTCGACGGACCACTGTTGTTTTTATGCTCTGACGCATCGTCCTATGTGACGGGACAGGTACTGATGGTCGACGGAGGGTTTACAGCAAAATGAAAGCGCTGGTGTATGATGGCGTGGAAACGCTTGGCTTTCGGGAGGTGCCCGACGCGGTTGCCGCAGCGGACGAGCATCTTATCCGCGTCGAGGCCGTTGGCATCTGCGGCTCGGACATGCACGCCTATCTGGGCCATGACGTGCGCAGGCCAGCACCCCTGATCCTTGGGCATGAGGCGGCAGGCGTTATAATGGGCGGCGCGATGGATGGCCGCCGCGTGACAGTTAATCCGCTAGTAACTTGTGGCACCTGTCCTGCCTGTATGTCTGCGCGAGAAAACCTGTGCCCCAAGCGCCAGATCATCTCGATGCAGCCGCGCGAGGGCGCATTTGCGCAATATGTCGCAATGCCTGATAGCAATCTGGTCACTGTGCCCCACGGTATCCCACTTGCCCGTGCCGCATTGGCCGAGCCATTGGCGGTGAGCTGGCACGCGGTACGCCTGGCGCTTGGGGCGTTGCATGTAGCAGCAGACAAGTGTGCCCTGGTCATCGGTGGTGGTGCGATTGGACTGGCCGCGTCCCTCGCCCTGCGGGCGATGGGGGTGCGTGATGTGACAATATCCGAGCCGAATACCGCAAGCCGCGAATATCTGGGCGGGTTGGGAGAGCAGGTTGTTGCGCAGGCCGAAGGTCAATACTCTATCGTTATTGACGCGGTCGGGTATGCCGCGACACGCGCAAGTGCTTCCGCCCTCGCGACACCGGGCGGTGTGATCGCGCATGTGGGTCTGGGCGAGGATGCAGGCGGCCTTGATATCAGGCGTATGACATTGCAGGAAATCACATTTATCGGGACCTATACCTATACCGCCCAAGATTTTCGCGATACGGCTGCGGCGATCTTTGACGGGTCGCTGGGCGCGCTTGACTGGTGTCGGCATATGCCGCTGTCACAAGGGGCTGCCGCCTTTGCCGAGTTGCGCAAAGGGGCGGTTGCCGCGCCGAAAATCATTCTGGATCCATGGGGCTGAGAGAGATGTTTTATCATGTATAATAAAATTCTGGTTCCGATGGCCCTTGATCACGGGATATCGCACGACACGCTCGCTATTGCCGAAACTTTGCGCGCCGAGGGCGGTGAGATTGTCGGCCTGCATGTCTATGAAATACCCCAAGGCTCGGTGAGTGTTTATCTGGACGCGGGGGTCGTGCAGGCGGGGTTCGATGCTGCAAAAGCGCAATTGGCCGAAAAGACCAAGGATATGGACAACGTGACTTCCGCGCTGGTGAAGGGTCACTCGGCGCGTGGCATCATTGACTACGCTGATGCAAACGGGATCGACCTGATCGTCATCGGCTCACATAAACCGGGGCGCGGACGTTTTTTGCTGGGCTCCACTGCGGCGCGTGTCGTGCGCCATGCCAATTGCGCGGTGCATGTCCATCGCCGTACCGAATAACTCAATATAACTCTCTGGAAAGGCTCCAAACCCATGAACATCGACAAGAAGATCACCGATGATCTTGTCGCCAACGACGTCTCTTTTGTCACCACAGTCCCCTGCAAGCAGCTGGCCGGTGTGATCGAAGAGATCGAGGCACGCGACGAGATTTTTCACATTCCATCCAACAAGGAAGATGAGGGCATGGGCCTGTGTGCCGGTGCGTTCATGGGCGGCAAACGCCCTGCGATCATCATGCAGAACACCGCGATTGGTGTCACGATCAACACGCTGGCGACCTTGATCCAATATTACCGGATGCCGCTGCCGATGATCATCTCCTACCGTGGAGAGCTGCGGGAGCCGGTGGCGTGTCAGGTCGAGATGGCCGTGCACACCAAGGCACTGTTGGCCGAGATGAAGATCCCGACCTACCACTTTCATCACCAGTCCGACGTCGCAGAATTCGACGCCATTCTGAAATACACATTCATGTGCAACAAGCCGGTCGCGATTCTGACCGATGCCAACTTCTGGGGAGGCTACGGAGACCAATGATACGCTCTGAAATCCTGCGCGATATCGCGCCCATTCTCCGCGACCAACTGGTCATCTGTAACATCGGTCTGCCCAGCCAAGAGTTGCACATGATCGACGACCAGCCCACCAACTTCTACATGCTGGGCACCATGGGTCTGTCCTCGTCCATCGGCCTTGGCCTTGCACTGTCCCAAGACAAGACCGTCATTTCCATCGATGGCGATGGCTCGGTGCTCACCAACCTTGGCACGTTGCCGACGATTGCCAACAATGTGGCCGATAACTACATATTGCTCATCATCGATAATGGCTCCTACGGCTCCACCGGTGATCAGCCGACCTATGCGGGTAAAAAAACCAAGCTCGAGAAAGTCGCCGAAGCATGCGGGTGCGAGAACGTTATCGTGTGTCAGGACGTCGACACAGGCAAGGTGCTGCAAGCGGCCATCGACAGTAAAAAGATGACGGTGATCGTAGTGAAATGCGACAGCGGCAACATCAAACTGCCGGTGATCACCATGGATCCGGTCACGATCCGCGACCGGTTTATGGGTGCGGTGCGCGCGTAGATCATGGGGGCCGCCGCGCATATTCATTCCGCTGAGGATGCGCGGCGGCTGGCCAAACGGCGGCTTCCGTGGATGGTGTTTGACTACATCGACGGGGCTGCGGGACGCGAAACAGGGGCGGCGCGCAACCGTGTGGCCTTTGACGCGATGACACTGCGCCCGCGCATCCTGTGCGATGTGAGCATGCGGTCACTGGCGACGACACTTTTTGGCGCACCGGCGGAGCGGCCGTTTGGCATCGCCCCAATGGGCATGTGCAATCTGTCGGCACCCGGTGCCGACCTGATGTTGGCGCGGCTGGCGGCGAAACATCACGTTCCGCACGGTGTCTCGACCGTCGCATCAACGCCGCTCGAAAAGATCATCGAAGTGGCGCAAGGCCACGCGTGGTTTCAGATATATTTTAGTGGCGATGGCACCGGTACTTTCAAGCTCGTGGAGCGTGCGCGGGCTGCGGGCTATGTTACATTGGTGCTGACGCTTGATGTACCCGAGGTTGGCCGCCGTCCGCGCGAATTGCGCCATGGATTTACCATGCCGTTCAAGATCGGGCCGCGCCAGTTCATTGATTTCGCCCTGCATCCGCGGTGGTCGCTCAGCAGCCTGTTCAAGGGTAAGCCGCAGATGGCGAACTTTGCCATGGAAGGCTATGCTTTTGACCGCACCGAAAGCCGTGCGCGCGCGGATTGGGACACACTTGCCCAGATGCGAGACGCCTGGCCCGGCAAGCTGGTGGTGAAGGGGGTGCTGGATGTCGAAGATGCCGTGCGCCTCAAGGACTACGGTGTGGATGCGGTCCAGGTCTCGAGCCATGGCGCGCGCCAGTTGGAAAGTGCGCCTGCCGCCTTCACGATGCTGCCGCTCATTCGCGATGCGGTGGGGCCGGACATGCCTGTCTTCTTCGACAGCGGGCTCAGGTCCGGTGAAGATGCGCTCAAGGCGCTGTTGTCCGGTGCTGATTTTGTCTTTTTCGGGCGGTTGTTGCAGTTTGCAATTGCTGCGGGGGGTGAAGAGGGGCTGGCTCGTATGTGGGAAATCCTGAGCGCCGAGATGAGTATTGCTATGGCCCAGACAGGCATGCGCGCGCTGCCCTGAACACGGCGGGCAAAACGAGATGCTCTAAAATGACATACCCCAAAACGACGAAAGGCCGCCCAAAGGCGACCTTACCGTTTTCCACCGGGGTAGGGTGGACTAACTGGAGCGGGCGAGGCGATTCGAACGCCCGACCCTAACCTTGGCAAGGTTATGCTCTACCCCTGAGCTACGCCCGCATCCGTTAGTGAGGCTGATTTAGCTTCCCACGCCTCACGCCGCAAGAGGTAATTTGGACAGTGCAGCAAAAACTTCACCTTAAAAGACTGCATGCCCGATCACGGCAATCGCACTAAGTGCCAGCATCACAAAGGTCAGCAGAAAACCCACCGCGCGCAAGGCAATGACCTGTGGGCTGCGTGACATACCGATGCCGTGGCAAATGCGCCCGATCAGCAGAGTAGCGCCCATCGCATGGATTGCAGCGGCTGGTGCACCCAACAATTCGGCGCAGATCATTAGCAACAGACCCAGCGGCACGTATTCGACAAAGTTGGCCTGCACGCGCATGGATTTGTTCAAATCGGTCTCGTCGCGTGTACCGGTGACTTTTTCCAATGCGGTGCGCTGCCGGATGACCAACCCGCTGAGCACCAGAAAAACCAGTGTCAGCAAGCCAGCGTAAAGCGGCGTGATAGTTAGCATCATTATTTTATTCCAGTTCTACCAACAGGTCTTTCGCGTCAATTTGCCCGCCTGCCGTAACATGCACGGCTTTGACCACGGCGTCACGCTCTGCGTGCAGACCTGTCTCCATCTTCATCGCCTCGATGGTGAGCAGCAGATCGCCCTCCTTGACGCTGGCGCCGACGACGGCACCGACACTGGCCACAACGCCGGGCATCGGCGCGCCGATGTGATTGGCATTGCCGATCTCGGCCTTGGGGCGCTGGTGCGTGGTGGCGGTAACAAGGCGGTTGGGTACACGGATTACACGCGGCTGGCCGTTAAGCTCAAAGAACACCTTTACGTTGCCATCCTCGTTTGTATCACCGATAGCCTGCAGGCGGATTTCGAGGGTTTTGCCGGGATCGATCTCGGCGGCGATCTCCTCACCGGCTTCCATCCCGTAAAAGAATGTCGGCGTTGGCAATGTCCGCACGGGGCCATAGACCGCGTGGCGGCCCATGTAATCAAGGTAAACCTTAGGATACATCAGATAGCCCGCAAGGTCTTCTTCGTCGATGGTCAGCCCGTCGAGTTGCGCAGAAAGGTCAGCCCGCGTCGCCTCAAGGTCAACGGGTTCAAGGTGCGCACCGGGGCGGTCGGTATTGGGCGTCTCCCCCTTGAGCACTTTGGCCACAATCCCTGCCGGAAAACCGCCCGGAGGTTGCCCCAGATTGCCGCGCATCATGTCGACCACGGAGTCTGGAAACGAGACATCGACGGAGGGATCTTCGACCTGCGCACGGCTTAGGTTCTGGGACACCATCATCAATGCCATATCGCCGACCACCTTGGAGGAGGGGGTCACTTTGACGATATCGCCGAACATCTGGTTCACATCGCGGTAGGTGCGCGCAACCTCGGGCCAGCGTTCTTCAAGGCCAAGGCTCGCAGCTTGTGCTTTGAGGTTGGTGAACTGTCCACCTGGCATCTCGTGCAAGTACACCTCCGAGGAGGGCGCCTGCATGCCGGTTTCGAATGCGCGGTATTGATGGCGTACTTCTTCCCAATAGTCGGATATTTCGCGTACAGCCGTCATATCAAGGCCGGTATCGCGGTCGGTATGGCGCAGGGCCTCAACCACCGATCCTAGCGTCGCCTGTGAAGTATTGCCCGAAAACGCGTCCATCGCGCAATCGACCGCATCCACGCCCGCCTCGCTTGCTGCAAGGATGGTGGCAGTCGCAATGCCCGCGGTGTCGTGGGTGTGGAAGTGGATGGGCAGGCCCACTTCGGATTTGAGCGCGCGAACCAATTGCCGTGCCTGCGCGGGTTTGAGCAACCCTGCCATATCTTTAAGGCCCAGCACATGCGCGCCTGCAGCTTTGAGGTCTTTGCCCATGGCGACATAATATTTCAGATCATATTTGGCGCGGTCAGGGTCAAAGATATCACCGGTATAGCAGATTGTCCCTTCACAGACTTTGCCCGCGTCTTGCACCGCGTCCATGGCCACGCGCATGTTCTCGACCCAGTTGAGGCTGTCAAAGACGCGGAATACATCGACACCGCTGCTGGCGGCGGTTTTTACAAAATGCTGCACCACATTATCGGGGTAGTTGGTATAGCCCACGCCGTTGGACGCGCGCAAAAGCATTTGCGTCATGATATTTGGCATGGCGGCGCGAATGTCGCGCAGGCGCTGCCACGGGCATTCTTGTAAAAAGCGATAGGCCACATCAAATGTCGCCCCGCCCCAGCATTCAACCGAGAAAAGCGTGGGCAGATTGGCAGCATAGGCAGGGGCCACTTTGATCATGTCATGACTGCGCATGCGGGTGGCGAGCAGGCTTTGATGCCCGTCGCGCATGGTGGTGTCGGTGATCAAAAGCTGGCGCTGCTGTCCCATCCAATCGGCTACGGCCTTTGGCCCCTTCTGCTCAAGCAGATTGCGGGTGCCCATCATCGGCTCGGCGCGGTTCTCCGGCGGCTTTGGCGCGCGCGCGGCGGTGGCGGGCAGGGGCTTGTCCTTGGTCTCTGGATGGCCGTTGACGGTGATGTCGGCAATATACGTCAGCACTTTTGTGCCGCGGTCCTTGCGGGCCGCAAACTGGAACAGCTCCGGCGTCTCGTCGATGAATTTGGTGTGGTAGGTGTTGTCGAGGAACGTGGGATGTTTGAGAAGGTTTTCGACAAAGGCGATGTTCGTGCTCACCCCTCTGATGCGAAACTCGCGCAGGGCACGGTCCATACGTGCAATCGCCAACTCCGGCGTCTGCGCTTTTGCGGTAACCTTGACCAACAGGCTGTCGTAGTAGCGCGTGATCACACCGCCCGAATAGGCCGTGCCGCCATCAAGGCGGATGCCCATGCCGGTCGCCTCCCGAAATGCGGTAATACGGCCGTAGTCGGGGATGAAGTTATTAAGCGGATCTTCGGTGGTGATGCGCGTTTGCAGCGCGTGGCCGTGCAATTGCACATCGTCTTGGCTGGCTTTGCCGGTCGCCTGCGCGATGGTCTTGCCTTCTGCAATTAAAATCTGGGCCTGTACAATGTCGATGCCGGTGACTTCCTCTGTTACCGTATGCTCGACCTGCACGCGCGGGTTCACTTCGATGAAGTAGAATTCATCTGTCTCCATATCCATCAGGAATTCGACAGTACCCGCGCATTCATAGTTTACATGGGCACAGATTTTGCGACCTAACTCACAGACATGGGTGCGTTGTTCTTCGCTCAGGTACGGGGCCGGCGCGCGCTCGACTACCTTCTGGTTGCGCCGCTGGACCGAGCAGTCGCGTTCATACAGATGATAGATGTCGCCATGGCTGTCGCCCAGAATTTGCACCTCGACATGACGCGCTTTCATGATCATCTTTTCCAGATAACCCTCGCCGTTGCCGAATGCGGCCTCTGCCTCGCGGCGTCCTTCGCGGACCTTCTCTTCCAGTTCGGTCTCGTCATAAATCGGGCGCATGCCGCGTCCGCCGCCGCCCCATGACGCCTTGAGCATCAGGGGATAGCCGACCGCCGCCGCCTCTTTCTTGATCGCGTCCATGTCGTCGCCCAGTACTTCGGTGGCGGGGATGACGGGGACACCGGCGGCCATGGCCACACGCCGCGCCGACGCTTTGTCTCCCAACGCGCGCATGGTTTCCGCCTTTGGCCCGATAAAGGTGATGCCGTTTTGTGCGCAGGCATCTACGAAGTCAGGGTTCTCGGACAACAGGCCATAGCCGGGGTGGATGGCGTCCGCACCGCAGGCTTTGGCCACGCGGATCATCTCGTCGATGCTCAGGTAGGCGGCGACCGGACCCAGATCCTTGCCGATGCGGTAGGCCTCATCGGCCTTGAACCGGTGCAGGCCCAGCTTGTCCTCTTCGGCGAACACCGCAACGGTGGTTTTGCCCATTTCGTTGGCGGCGCGCATGATGCGAATTGCAATCTCGCCCCGGTTGGCGATGAGGATTTTGCGAAAGTCGGTCATATGATCGGGCCTTTGTCAGATAAGCGGTTGGTAAATTGTAGGCCCAAGCGGGGCAGGGCCGCAATGCGTGTGACTGGGTAGAGTACGGTGTTTTTTGCAATTGCAGCATTTCAGCCTGAAGATAGGGCAATCCCGAACACGGACGTAAAGCGGGCCTTGCTATTGAGAACGCTGCAGTTCTAAGTGCTATTTAGCTAACTTACTCTTGGAGACATTCGACGTGGGTATTCGTAGATTTATCGCCAATTCTATTGAGAAAAAACTTGGAGCGAGGTTCAATTCCATCGGAGCCCGAATGTCACAGTTTGAGGCCCAACTTTCGCAGTTTGAGGCCCAGCAATCTCGTCTAGTCATGCAGCAATCGAAATACGAATCCGATCTAGTTGCGCAGCAAGACACGAGTGGTTCCCATATACTGATAAAGTCGCGGGATGACGATCGGTTCTTCAGGGAAACCCTTGTCGCGTCTTTGGGAAATAATGGATTATGCCTTGAGATCGGGGCCTATTTTCGACCAATCGTTACAGGCGAGAATGCCCGCTACTTTGACGTCTTTGACGCGCAAGAGCTCAGGCGGCGAGCCAAGGTAGATCCTGATCCCAACGTGACCGAGCATACTGTTCCGGAGATTCATTATTCTGATCCCAACGGTGATATTTCGATCATCAAAGAAATTTTTGCAGAAGTTGTGACATCCCACTGCATCGAGCATCAGCCAGACCTTATTGCGCATCTTGAAAAGGTATATGACCTTCTTGAGGATGGTGGGCGGTATGTCGCGATCGTACCAGACAAGCGTTATTGCTTTGATTATTTCTCCCCTGTTTCCAGCCTCGGAGACGTCATTGAAGCTTCTTTTGAGAAGCGAGAGCGCCACTCTCTTGCGGCAATCATTAACATGAATGGTGCGAGTACACACAACGACCCTGTTCGACATTGGGCAGATGATCATTTTGATGAAGGTTATCACGCAAATACGTCTCAAAGAGCGCTAGCAGCCATATCCCTATTTGAGACGTCAAAAGGAGATTATATAGATTGCCATGCTTGGCGGTTCACACCCGACAGCTTCGCTCACATCTGTAGCAACTTGTATCAAATGAAAAAGACGCGTCTCCGGCTTGAGGCTGTAGGTGATACACGGGTCAACACTCTGGAATTCAGCGCCATATTCAGGCGTGATTAAAGTCCTTTTGCAGTTCCAATTCCCTTATTTAAGATCACGATCCTGCGCCGTTGAAATCAAGCCGATGCTTTATCGTTTCCGGCAAGCCCGAGAGGTCCCGTGCGCCGATCTGGCCCATGTTGGAGCTGAGATCCTTGGCTAGAATGTCGATGAGGTGGTCGATGCCCGTGGGCCCGAGTGCCGCCAGGGCATAGTGGAATGCGCGTCCAAGCATGACGAAATCGGCCCCCGATGCCAATGCGCGCAAGATGTCGAGGCCGCCTTCGACGCCGCTGTCGAAGATCAGTGGCAATTGTGTTGCTGCGCGAACCTCGGATACGACCTCAATCGCGGCGGGTGCACCGTCAAACTGCCTGCCCGCGTGGTTGGAGACCCAGATGCCATCCACGCCCAGTTCCTCGAGACGGGTGGCATCGGTCCCGCGCATCACCCCTTTGACCAGTAGATCGCCTTGCCATTCCTCGCGAAGCCAGCCGACATAGTCCCAGTCAGGCGCGGTGCGTAGAAGGTAGCCGACATGTGCGGTGGGCGACAGGCCGTTGGTCGTGGCATCGGCGTATTTATCAAGGCCGCGCATGTGTGGCATCCCGCGCTTTGCCATGCCCGCCGCCCATGCGGGCCGCATCGCCACCTGCGCCATCAGGCGTGGCGTGAGGCGTGGCGGATTGGTCAGGCCGGAGCGGACCTGCCGCTCCCGCCTGCTCGCCACGGGCACATCGACGGTCAGGATCAACGTGCCAAAGCCCGCAGTGGCAGCGCGTGCCAGCATATCGCGGCGGATATCTGCATCGCGGGGTGGATACATCTGGAACCACGCATGCGCGCCCAGATGGGCTGCGATGTCTTCGGGGCTTTGGGTGGCGACTGTGGACATGCAGTAGGGTAGGCCCGCCCGCGCCGCGGCCCGTGCCAGATGCCCCTCTGCATCGGGCCACATCAGACCTGACATGCCGATGGGTGCAATCCCAAAGGGCAGCGGCATTTTATGGCCCAGCATTGTCGTAGATAGATCGGGGGTGAATTCGCCATGTAACACGCTGGGCATCATACCAATCCGGTCAAGGGCGGAACGGTTGCGTGCTTTGGTCCGCTCGTCCCCCGTCCCGCTGTCGAGGTATTCCCAAACAAATTTCGGAATACGCTTTTGCGCGCGGGCGCGCAGGTCGGACAGGGCGGGGTATTTTGCATGCAAATCCATCTGCGTATTTGGCGGGTTCGCTATGATATTGTCCAGCGTGTGATTTACTGCCGCTCGAGTGCGCAATGCGTAGCTTAGACCTGACTAACCCCGTGATGCGACGCCACAGGCGGCTGTCTCATAAATCGTGCAGAACATTATGCGAACGTCTCTTTAAGTCGGACAGACTTCGCGCTAGTTTACGTTTTATGAGTGATTTTGACGAAAACGCTGCCTTTGAGCGCGCATCCTTGTCCGCGCGTGCCATGGCCGCGCGCCCGCAACCCTATCTGGACGGGCTGAACCCGGCGCAGCGCGCCGCGGTTGAACAAATGGACGGTCCTGTGCTCATGCTGGCAGGGGCAGGAACCGGCAAAACACGCGCGCTCACCGCGCGGATCGTACATCTGATGAACACGGGCCGGGCGCGCCCGAACGAAATCCTTGCCGTGACGTTCACCAACAAAGCCGCACGCGAGATGAAGAACCGCGTTGGTGCTATGCTGGGTCAACCTGTTGAGGGGATGCCGTGGCTCGGGACGTTCCACGCGATCTGCGTCAAACTGTTGCGCCGCCATGCCGAGCTTGCGGGCCTTAAATCGAACTTCACGATACTCGATACCGATGATCAGCTGCGCCTTCTCAAACAGTTGGTGGCGGCCGAAGGCATCGACGATAAACGCTGGCCCGCGCGTATGCTGGCAGGGATCATCGACGGTTGGAAAAACCGCGCGCTGACACCTGACAAGATACCTGCGGCGGATGCGGGCGCCTATAATCATCGCGGGGTGGAGATTTACGCCGCATACCAGACCCGCCTCAAAGAGCTGAACGCGACGGATTTTGGCGACCTTTTGCTGCACATGGTTACGATATTCCAAACGCACGACGATGTGCTGACGCAATACCAGCGGTGGTTCAAATACATTCTCGTGGATGAGTATCAGGATACAAACGTCGCACAGTACCTCTGGCTGCGCTTGTTGGCGGGCGGGCATAAGAATATCTGCTGTGTGGGCGATGATGATCAGTCGATCTATGGCTGGCGCGGGGCCGAAGTGGGCAACATCCTGCGGTTTGAGAAGGATTTCCCCGGTAGTCACGTGGTTCGGCTGGAGCAGAACTACCGCTCGACCCCGCATATTCTGGCGGCTGCCTCCGGTGTGATCGCAGGTAATGAGGGGCGTCTGGGTAAGACGTTGTGGACCGAGGCGCAGGAGGGGGAAAAACTCCGCCTGATCGGGCATTGGGACGGTGAGGAAGAGGCTCGCTGGATCGGGGACGAGATCGAATCGTTGCAGCGCGGCACGCGCGGGCTGCGCAAGTTCTCCCTTGATCATATGGCAATCCTCGTGCGGGCCTCCCACCAGATGCGCGCCTTTGAGGACCGATTTTTGACCATCGGGCTGCCTTACCGCGTGATCGGTGGGCCGCGCTTTTACGAGCGGATGGAGATCCGCGATGCCATGGCCTATTTTCGCGTGGTGACCTCCCCCGATGATGATCTGGCGTTCGAGCGGATTGTGAACACGCCCAAGCGCGGCCTTGGCGACAAAGCCCAGCAGAAAATCCAGATGACTGCCCGCACGAATGGCGTGAACCTTATTGAGGGTGCGCGGATTTTGCTGTCCGAGAACGGGATCACGGGCAAAGGCGGTGCACAATTGCGCATTTTGATCGAGGGGATCGACCGTTGGTCATCCAAGCTGCGTAGTCCGGTCGTCGATATGGCTGACGATCAGGTTTTGGATGATGGCAGCACTGTGCTTTTGGATAATGCGCGACCCGAAATAGGGCACGTCGAGCTTGCCGAGATGATTTTGGATGAGAGCGGCTATACCGGCTATTGGCAAAATGACAAAACACCCGAAGCTCCAGGGCGGCTCGAGAATGTAAAAGAACTTGTCAAAGCACTTGACCAGTTCGAAAACCTGCAAGGGTTCCTCGAACACGTAAGCCTGATCATGGACAACGAGAAGGAAGGCGAGGGTGAGAAGGTCAGCATCATGACGCTGCACGCGGCCAAGGGATCGGAGTATCCTGCGGTATTCCTGCCCGGTTGGGAGGACGGTCTGTTCCCGTCCCAGCGGTCGATGGATGAAAGCGGGCAGAAGGGCCTCGAGGAAGAACGCAGGTTGGCCTATGTGGGCATCACACGAGCCGAGGAAATATGCACCGTCTCATTCGCAGCCAACCGGTTTGTGTTCGGCCAATGGCAAAACTCCATGCCGTCGCGTTTCATTGACGAGCTGCCCGAAGCGCATGTCGAGGTGCTGACTCCGCCGGGCCTTTATGGCGGTAGCTTTGGTGCGGCCCTACCGCAAAGCACCCTGCACGAAGCGGCGGCAGAAGCGAATGTTTATAACTCGCCCGGTTGGCGGCGGTTGCAAGCCCGTTCGGGCGCGCGCGGGATGAGCCAGCCCTCCGAGGCCAAAAACATCACCATCGACATGACCGCTACCAGCAGCTTTGTGTTGGGCGAACGGGTGTTCCACCAAAAATTTGGCTACGGGGCGATCATTGCGATCGAAGGTGACAAGCTTGAAGTGGCATTCGAGAAGGCGGGTGATAAGAAAGTAGTTGCGCGCTATCTGACCGCTGCAGATGACGTGCCATTCTGATAGTGTAGGACGGTTTGCACCATTAGGTTCGGTGCAGATGACAGTATATCACCGCAAAATAAAAACGGCGTCCCCGAGGGAGGTCGGGAACGCCGCTCTATGAGGTGCACCTTCCAATCGGGAGGAACGAAAGATGCATCTTTCGCAGCACAGGGTCATCAGGGAGGAGAGACTCTGCTGTGCTGCGCATCACCGGCGGCCAGTGGGAGGACCGAACCGCAGGGAATTCGTGAATTAGCGGACTGCTTCAGCTGCTTCGCGTGACAAGCGACGAAAGTCTGCGCGGCACATGCCCAGATCGGCAAGATCACGGGAATTCAATGTGCACAGCTCGTCAAAGGTCTGGCGGTAAACTTTACGCTGACGCATTTTCAAAGCAATCGCATCAAAAAATGCTGCGATGCGGCTTGCGGGCGACTGTGCGGATGTTGCGGTGTCTGTAAAGTATGTCATCGGTCTCTCTTTCCATCTCGGCTTGTCTTCTTGTGAACCATATCTAAGCGGCACAGCCCTGCGTTCAATAGATGATGCTGCAATGCAGCTATGCGCTTTGTGCAAGTGCGCAATATCGGCAAATAATTGAAAGCGTTTACAAAATAGCCGGCCCATCATCGGGTTCGAAAAATTGGACGTTTGATGTTGGTGGCAAAAAAAGGGCGACGACATCAGGGAGGAGATGTCGCCGCCTAAAAGTAAGGTGCCCTCGGGAGGAGGATGAAGGCGCCTTATGTACTCAAGAAAACCATCGGGAGGATTGTTTTCATACATTCAATATAACCAATTTTTCTGCGCCCGCACAATCAATTTGTTTGCAATGCTGCTATGCAGCAAGTGCATAAGTTGGGCTTTGCCTGATAAATGTGCAAACGGTCAGCGCGACTGTGCCGCAGCGCACGGCCTTGCGATTTCCCGTCAATCTGCGATGCAGAACCAACAACTGGAGTAGTGTAATGTCCGTGACAAAAGCCGATGTGATTGCAACCCTTGAGCGGATCGGCCTGCCCGACGGGCGCAGTCTGATGGAACACGATCTGATGCGCGCACTCACGGTTGAGGCGGGCGTCGTGCGTTTTGTAATCGAAGCACCCAATGCAGACGTCGCGCGTGCGATGGCACCTTTGCGCGATGCGGCGGAAAAAGCGGTCTCGGAAATGGAAGGGGTCACACAAGTTACCGTGGCCCTGACCGCCCACGGCCCTGCGGCCAAACCCGTCGCACCGCCCAGCCTAAAAATTGGCGGCCACCCGAAACCGCAGGATGGCCCGACCAAGCCAAGTGGCGTCCAGCGCATTATCGCCATCGGTTCCGGCAAGGGCGGCGTGGGCAAATCGACGGTAAGTACGAACCTCGCCGTCGCGTTGGCCAAGCAGGGGCGCAAGGTCGGGCTGCTGGACGCTGATATCTATGGACCCAGTATTCCGCGCATGATGGGTGTGAACAAACGCCCTGCCAGTCCTGATGGGAAAACCATCATCCCGTTGCGGGCGCATGGCGTCACGCTCATGTCCATCGGTTTTATGATGGAAGAGGGAAAGGCAACCATTTGGCGCGGCCCCATGCTCATGGGCGCGTTACAGCAAATGCTGGGGCAGGTGGAGTGGGGCGAATTGGACGTGCTGTTGGTTGATCTACCGCCCGGCACCGGCGATGTGCAGCTTACGTTATGTACCAAGTCGGAACTGACCGGCGCCATTGTCGTTAGCACGCCGCAGGATGTGGCGTTGATCGACGCGCGCAAGGCACTTGATATGTTCGCAACGCTCAAAACACCCGTTCTGGGGCTGATCGAGAATATGTCGATGTTTGTCTGTCCCGACTGTGGGGCGGAGCATCAGATTTTCGGGCAAGGCGGTGTTGCCGCCGAAGCCACGAAGATGGGCGCGCCTTTGTTGGGGACTTTGCCCATTGATCTTGAGACGCGGCTTGCTGGTGACGGGGGCACACCGGTTGCCGTCGGTGAAAGGCCGATGGCACAGGCCTATGCCCGGATCGCAGAAGGGTTGATCAAAGGCGGTATGGCCTGACACGGCTTCGACGACGCGCGCCTTCTATACAGTCAAAGGCACAGGGCGTGGGTTCTGTGCCTTTTGCGTTTTTGCCGTGCTGTCCACCAAGGTCGCGCTGCACCGTCAAACTATCTGCGGGAATTCATGGGCGGGATGGCTTGTTTCGGCCTAATGCATCCCAAATCAGCACAAAGCACTCGGAATCTGGCTATCTCGATGTGCGATTCGATGGATGATGGATATGTCACCTGAGAACGAAAAAAGAACATCTTTGATCTAATTTGAAAAAATGAAAATTTCTGGGAATTGATGGGAAATTTCTCTGTCATGAGGAATTGTCCATATGTAGTTTGAATGTTTACAAGTAACACTAGGTGTGGGCGGGTATTGCATAGTTTTTTGACTAAATATTGTTTTCCTGAGCACTGAAAAGCAAGATATGGCGCCGCAGCTCTAAAATAATTGTAGACGCCCATCATTTCCCATGGCATCCCTGTTGCATCGGAAGAGAACGAGACACGGGGCACCAAACGACCCCACTAAATAAAAAACTCTAGCAGGTTTCATACAGGCCCTCGCTTTCTTCAGACCAAGAGATCCGGCGCGTGAGCGAGCAGACATCCCCCCAGGTGGCGCGCGCGGTCGGACTTCCCCACTCAGGTGGGAATAAAGCGGCGGGTTGATCAGTGGCAGCAGATCAATCCGCCCTTTTTACTTTCGGGGACAGATTTTCGCGCCGCAAGCAATGGCGCAAGCACGGTCAATAATACGGGCATCGACGGATGCGCAGATAGGGACAAAAACAGTGAGCCGAAGGTTCAGAGGCGAAAGCCAGCATAAAGTCGATACAAAGGGGCGGGTCTCGATACCAGCCTCTTTTCGGCGTGTGCTGGAGGCCTCCGACCCTAACTGGAAATCCGGTGAGGCACCTGAGCTGGTCATAGTCTATGGCGATCACCGCCGCAGCTACCTTGAATGCTACACCATGGCCGCGATCGAGGAGGTGGACGCCAAAATCGACGCCCTCCCGCGTGGCTCGATGGAGCGCAAGATGCTGCAGGCGTTGTTTCACGGTCAATCCTTTCCCACTACAGTAGACGAGACAGGCCGCCTTGTGCTGCCCGCGAAACTGCGGAGCAAGATCAAGCTGGATAAAGAAGCGTATTTTGTCGGGATGGGCGATACATTCCAGATATGGCAGCCTGAAACCTACGATACCCAAGAACGTGCCAAGCAGGAGGCATGGCTTGACGAGCTGCCGGATGACTTTGATCCGATGCAGTTTCTGGACGGACCTGCCGGAGCATAGATGGTCATGGCTGCCACCCCGACCTCCCCCCATATTCCGGTTTTGTTGCGCAGTATTATGGCGGCTGTCGCCCCTGTGGGCGGCACGTGGCTTGACGGGACGTTCGGGGCGGGCGGCTATACCCGTGGTTTTCTGGACGCGGGCGCGGACAAGGTAATCGCCGTTGACCGTGATCCGCTGGCCTTCGAGATGGCGCAACCGTGGGCAGGCACCTACGGCGACCGCTTGGTCATGCAGCACGGCGTGTTTTCCAAGATGGATGAATACGCCAGCGACCTTGATGGCGTGGTGCTCGACCTTGGTGTGTCGTCGATGCAGCTTGATCTGGCAGAGCGCGGATTCTCGTTTATGCGCGACGGCCCGCTTGATATGCGCATGTCCCAAGACGGGCCATCAGCCGCTGATCTGGTCAATGAAGCACCCGAAGAGGAGCTGGCCAATATCATTTTTCTGTACGGAGAAGAGCGCGCAAGCCGTCGGATCGCGAAAAAGATCGTTCTGGCGCGTGGCGATGCGCCCATCACCCGCACGCTTGAGCTGGCCAAACTGGTCGAGAGCTGCCTGCCACGCCCCAAGCCCAACCAAAGCCATGCCGCCACGCGCACCTTTCAGGCGCTACGCATCGCGGTGAACAACGAATACGGCGAGCTTTGGGAAGGCCTTATGGCAGCCGAGCGGGCATTGCGCCCCGGTGGTCAATTGGCTGTGGTCACGTTCCATTCCGTTGAAGACCGCATGGTCAAACGCTTTTTGACTGCGCGTGCAGGGGCAGGCGGCAACGCCAACCGCTTTGTGCCGGAATTGGTGCAGGACAAACCACAGTTCGAGATGAAATCGCGCAAAGCGATCATAGCTGATGCGCAAGAGTTGGACGAGAATCCGCGCGCGCGGAGTGCCAAATTACGGGTGGCCACGCGCACGGATGCACCCGCAGGCAGTATTGAGGCGAAGGCCATCGGCATGCCGATGATGAGAGGAAAGAACCAATGAAAAGCGTGATTTACGTATTGACTGCACTGGGCGTCATCGGACTGGCCTTTTGGGCGTACCGCGAGAATTACGCGACGCAAGCCGTGCTGAGCCAGACAGACCGGCTGCACGCGCAAATCCGTGCCAGCCATTCCCGCCTTGCGGTTTTGCGCGCTGAATGGGCATTCCAGAACCGCCCCGACCGTCTGCGTGATCTGGCCGAGCTGAACTTCGAGCGGTTGCAGTTGCTACCGCTGCACCCCGAGCAATTCGGTCAGGTGGACGAGGTGCAATATCCCGCACCCAAACTGCTGCCGATCACCAATCCGATTGATGTATCTTCGGCCAACGCCCAGGAGGATCCGCTATGATCCGCACGCCGCTGCGCCCGCTTGCGCGTATCCTCAAAGCCCGCGAAAACGGTGAAAACCCCGACGCCATCGAAAACCAGAACCGCCGCATCCGTCATGAGCAGATGCGCGACAGCTCGCGCAACCGCGCGGAGGGTCGCTTGTTGGTGCTGGGTGTGTTCTTTTTCTGCGCGTTTTCAGTGGTCGGCGCGCGTATGGGGCTTCTTGCTGTGTCCGATCCGGTTGAGCCGCGGGCGCATGCGCCCGGATCGCTCATCGCGAACACGCGCGCGGATATTGTCGACCGTCAGGGCCGTATCCTTGCGACCAACCTCGATACGCACGCGCTTTATGCCCAACCGCCCCAGATGATCGACCCTGAGAAAGCTGCCCAGCAGCTGGTCAAGATATTTCCCGACCTCGAAGAAAAGCGTCTGATCAAAGACTTCACAGGAAAACGCAAGTTTTTATGGGTCAAACGCAAGATCAGCCCCGAGCAAAAGCAGGCTGTGCACGACATCGGTGATCCGGGTCTGTTGTTTGCGCCGCGCGACATGCGACTTTATCCGAACGGTAAGCTGGCCGCGCACGTTATGGGCGGCACCGGCTTTGGCCGTGAAGGGGTGCGCGCCGCCGAAGTGATCGGCGTGGCGGGCGCGGAGAAGTATTTCGACGATTACCTGCGCGATCCTGCGAATGCTGGCAAACCGTTGGAACTGAGCCTTGATTTGACTGTACAGGCCGCAGCCGAACGTGTGCTGGACGGCGGTATGAAGCTGATGAACGCCAAAGGGGCGACTTCGATCCTGATGGATGTGCACACCGGCGAAGTCGTCAGTGTTGTCTCCCTTCCAAGCTTTGATCCAAACAACCGCCCGCGCGCGGCGATTAAGGGGGATCCGTCCGACAGCCCGCTTTTCAACCGCTCGGTTCAAGGCGTCTACGAGCTTGGCTCGACCTTCAAGATTTTTGCAGCAGCCCAAGCGCTTGAGCTGGGGCTGGTGAACGCGGACACGCTCATCGACACAAAAGGTCCGATGCGCGTCGGCGGGCATACCATCGGTGAATTTCGTAATAAAAACTATGGCACCATCTCTGTTAGCCAAATCATCGAGAAGTCTTCAAATCGTGGCACGGGCCGTCTGGCTTTGATGATCGGCAAGGAGCGGCAACAAGAATTCCTGCGCAAGCTTGGCCTGTTCGAGCGTACACCTTTCGAGATTGTAGAGGCATCGGGCGGACGCCCCTTGTTGCCGTCGCGCTATACCGATCTGTCGGCGGTCACGATCTCCTACGGTCACGGCATCTCGACCACGGCGATGCATCTGGCCGCAGGCTATGCTGTTATCGCCAACGGCGGGCGTCAGGTAAAGCCGACGCTTCTGAAGCAATCCGGCCCGCAATTGGGCGAGCGTGTGATGCGCAGCGAAGTTGCCGCCGCCTCGCGCAAGATGCTGCGCGATGTGGTTGTGGGTGATGATGGCACGGCGACCTTTGCCGAAGTGCCCGGATATTTTGTGGCGGGTAAAACCGGTACGGCAGACAAGCCAAAGGCACGTGGCGGATATTACAAAGACAAAACGATCACCACGTTCGCCTCGATGTTTCCGGCAGACAATCCACGCTATGTGTTGATTGTGACGCTGGACGAGCCGATCGAGACGTCCAGCGGAAAGCCCCGCCGCACCGCAGGGTGGACAGCTGTACCCATCGCCGCCGAGATGATCCGCCGCGTTGCCCCGCTTTTGGGGATGCGGCCGGCCATTGAACCCGCAGCGGTCGCTGGTATAACCCTCACCAGCAGCAACTGATCCCGCAGGCCCCTTATGAGCACCCGCACGAGCACCTCGTTGAATTCACTGGGGCTCATGGCCGTGGGGGGGCAAAATCCAGTTTTGTCCGGTCTGGAAGTCGACAGCAGGCGGGTGGGCAAAGGCACGCTTTTTGCCGCGATGCCCGGAACGGCAGTGCATGGCGCTGCGTTCGTTGACAAAGCGCTGGAACAGGGCGCTGTTGCCATCCTGACCGACGCCGCAGGGGCGCAATTGGCCGGTGCAGCCATTCGTATGGCAGGGGCGGCTTTGATTATCTCCGAGCAACCGCGCGAGGCGCTGGCCCGTGCCGCAGCCCTTTGGTACGGGGGCCAACCGTCCACGATGATCGCTGTCACTGGCACCAATGGCAAAACCTCTGTCAGTACTTTCGTGCGCCAGATCTGGATCGAGATGGGCGTTGCGGCTGTGAACCTTGGCACCACGGGCGTCGAGGGTGCGTGGTCCGCCCCGTTGGCCCACACGACGCCGGAGCCGATCACATTACACCGCACGTTGGCGCAGGCGGCGGAAAACGGTATAAGCCATGGTGCGATGGAGGCATCATCGCACGGCCTTGATCAACGCCGCCTTGATGGCGTGACGCTCACAGCGGCTGGATTTACCAACTTTACCCAAGACCACCTTGATTATCACGAGACGTTTGAAGCCTATTTTGACGCAAAAGCGGGTCTATTTGCGCGAGTACTGCCGCAGGATGGCACGGCGGTGATCAATCTTGATGATCCCAAAGGCGTCGAGATGGCCGCGATTGCGCGCGCGCGGGGGTGCAATGTCATCACCGTTGGGCGCGATGGCGGAGATTTGCACCTCACGCACCAGCGCTTTGATGCGACGGGGCAGGACCTGCGCTTTGACTGGGGCGGGAAGACCTATCAAAAACGGCTTGAGCTTTTGGGCGGGTTTCAGGCCGACAACGTCCTGTTGGCCGCTGGTCTTGTCATTGCGTGCGGTGCCGATCCGGCAGAGGTATTTGACACGATTCCGCATCTCACGACCGTTCGGGGCCGGATGCAACTTGCTGCGACACGCGACAACGGGGCGGCGGTGTTTGTGGATTACGCCCATACACCTGATGCAATCGCGACCGCACTGGCCGCGATGCGGCCCCATGTTATGGGCCGCCTGATCGCTGTAGTGGGCGCGGGGGGCGATCGGGATACGGCCAAACGGCCGCTTATGGGGCAGGCGGCAGCGGCCCATGCAGATCAGGTATTCGTGACAGACGACAACCCCCGATCCGAGAACCCGCGCAGCATCCGTGCGGCGGTGATGGCGGGATGTCCCGACGCCACCGAAGTCGGCGACCGCGCCGAGGCGATCCTGCGTGCGGTCGATGTGCTGGGACCGGGGGACGCGCTTTTGATTGCGGGTAAGGGGCATGAGACGGGCCAGACCATCGGCGACGATGTGCTGCCCTTTGATGATGTAGAACAGGCCAGCGTAGCGGTGGCCGCACTCGAAGGGCGACTGACATGAGTTTGTGGACAGCGGCAGAGGCGGCGGCGGCAACTGGGGGCCGTGTGCAGGGCAATTGGGAGGTGAACGGTGTCTCCATCGACACCCGCACATTGCAGCAAGGCGATCTGTTTGTCGCTCTTGAAGCTGCGCGCGACGGGCACGAGTTTGTCGTGCAAGCTTTGGCCGCTGGCGCGGGTGCTGCGCTTGTATCGCGCGTGCCGGAGGGGGTGGGTGTGGATGCACCGTTGCTGATCGTGGATGATGTGCTCAAAGGGTTGGAGGCGTTGGGTGCGGCCGCGCGGGCACGCACGCAGGCCTGTGTCATTGGCATCACCGGCTCTGTCGGCAAGACCTCGACCAAGGAAATGCTGCTGGCCATGTTGGCGGTGCAGGGGGCAACCCACGCGTCGGTAGACAGCTATAACAACCACTGGGGCGTGCCGCTGACGCTGGCGCGGATGCCGCGCGGGACCGAATTTGCGATCATCGAGATGGGCATGAACCACCCCGGTGAGATTTTGCCGCTAACGATGCTGGCGCGGCCACATGCGGCGATGATCACCACCGTCGCTGCCGCGCATCTTGAGGCGTTTGACGACATCACGGGCATCGCCCTCGAAAAAGCGAGCATTTTTGACAGCCTGCCCATAGGCGCGCCTGCGGTGTACAACGCCGATGTCGAGACCTCTGCCATCCTTGCGGCCAAGGCCCACGACAAACGCCTACACGGCATTGCATTTGGGGAACACGGATTTGACTGGAAGCTGAAAGAGGTGAGCATCCAAGGCGATACGACTGTTGTGCAGGCCGCGTTCGACGATACGCCTGTTCTGTTCAAGCTTGCCACGCCGGGGCGGCATTTTGCGATGAATGGTCTGGGCGCACTAGCGATTGTGCAGGCCGTCGGTGCGGATCTGGCGCAGGCGATCACCGCTCTTGGCCAATGGACCCCATACAAGGGACGCGGCGTGCGCGAAGTGGTCCAGCTTGATCCCGTCGAGATGGCCGAGCGGATGAGCCTGATCGACGACAGCTATAACGCCAACCCCACTTCTGTTGCTGCAGCGCTTGAGGTGCTTGCAGGGGCACAGACCACCGATGGTGTTGGTCGCATCGGGAAGGGGCGGCGCATCGCGTTCTTGGGTGATATGAAAGAATTGGGGCCGGATGCCATCGCGTTGCATGCAGGCATCGCACATCTGGATGCGACCAAGACGCTTGATGTGATCCACTGTGTCGGACCACTCATGCGCGCGCTTTATGATCTGTTGCCTGAACACCAACGCGGCGATTGGTTCGAGACCGCAGCCGAGATGTGCGAAGGCATGCGCCACCGCATTGACGCGGGTGATGTGGTTCTGGCGAAGGGATCATTGAGCATGAATTTGAGCGCGGTCGTTGACGCCATCCGTAAAATGAGCCATCCGGTAACGGACGTGTGACATCCCGCATTCAGGGGGGTGGGGCGCCCGGTCCACAAGATATGGATCACACACGGTGAATTTATAAGGACGATGTATGCTCTATTGGTTGACCCTGCTGTCGGATGGCGGTGATTTCTTTAACCTGTTTCGCTACATCACGTTCCGTGCGGGCGGCGCCTTTCTCACGGCGCTTATCTTTGGTTTTTTGTTTGGCAAGCCGCTGATCAACATGCTGCGCCGCACTCAGGGAAAAGGGCAGCCGATCCGCGATGACGGCCCTGAAGGGCATTTTGCCAAGGCGGGCACACCGACGATGGGGGGCTTGCTGATCGTGGGCGCGCTTTTGACCTCGACGCTACTTTGGGCGCGTCTGGACAATGCGTTTATCTGGATGATCCTGTTCGTCACCATGAGTTTTGCAGCCATCGGTTTTGCCGATGACTATGCCAAGGTGAGCAAGCAAACGGTGGCGGGTGTTTCCTCCAAGGTACGGCTTTTGCTGGGCTTTTTGATTGCCGGTATCGCGGGGTTCTGGGCGGCACAGTACCATCCGGAGCCGTTGCAGCATCATCTGGCACTTCCGGTGTTCAAAGATACGCTGATCAATCTGGGCTATCTGTTTGTTCCTTTTGCGATGATCGTGATCGTGGGGGCAGCCAATGCGGTCAACCTCACGGACGGGCTCGACGGGCTGGCGATCATGCCGGTGATGATCGCCGCAGGCACGCTCGGCGTGATCGCCTATGCGGTAGGGCGGGTCGATTTTACCGATTATCTTGATGTGCACTATGTGCCGGGTACGGGTGAAATTCTCGTCTTCACGGCGGGCATCTTTGGCGGTGGTCTGGGCTTTTTGTGGTACAATGCGCCACCTGCTGCGGTCTTTATGGGCGACACCGGATCGCTTGCTTTGGGGGGCGCCCTTGGTGCGATTGCAGTCGCCACCAAGCATGAATTGGTACTGGGCATCGTGGGCGGTCTGTTCGTCGTCGAAGCGATGAGTGTGATCATTCAGGTGCTCTATTTCAAACGCACCGGCAAACGGGTGTTTCTGATGGCGCCCATCCACCATCACTATGAGAAAAAGGGCTGGGCCGAGCCGCAGATTGTGATCCGCTTCTGGATCGTCTCGCTTATCCTCGCCATCATCGGTCTTGCCACGCTCAAGGTGCGGTAATGAGCAGCGTGGTCAAGGAAACGGGGGCGATGATTTCGGGCATGGCGCCGGTTCTTGATCCTGTTATCTATCACTTCTGTACTGGGCCGGAGGGCCTGATCAAAGATGCCATTGCCAGTTTTCGCGAGGTTGAAGGTCTGTCCCTGATCCTAGCCGACGATGTGGCCAAAGCGCATGGCTTGCAAAGCGATCTGCCGATGCAGCGCATCACGCTTACGGTGCACTCCGCACTTGATGGTGTGGGACTTACGGCGGCAGTTGCAACGGCGTTGGCGCAGTCGGACATCGCGTGCAATATGGTCGCGGGTGTGCAGCATGATCATGCCTTTGTACCCGCGCAGGATGCGCTCCGTGCGATGGGCGTGCTGCGCGCATTGGCCAAAAGCACCTGAGCCTAAACTGCCGCGCGTGTTAATAAACCGGCACAGTTGTGCCAAAGACCGCAATAAAGGAACGACAAAAATGATACCTGTTCAGGGCATGCAAGGGCTTCGGGTCGCTGTTTTGGGCTTGGGCCGCTCGGGTCTGGCGGCGGCGCATGCGCTGGCGGCAGGGGGGGCTGTTCCGGTGTGCTGGGACGACAATGCATCCGCGCGTGCAGCGGCCGAGGCCGAGGGATTTGAATGTCTCGAGCTGTCCAAGCAAGGCGCGTTCGATGGTATTGCCCGCCTGATCGTCAGCCCGGGTATCCCGCATCTGTATCCTGCGCCAAATCCGGTTGTCGCGGCTGCATGGGACGCGGGTGTGCCGGTGGATAATGACATCGGTCTGTTTTTCCAGAGCTTTGCAACATCTGAATGGGACAGCTTTGACATCGCGCCGCGTATTATCGCGGTCACCGGATCGAACGGCAAATCCACCACCTCGGCACTGATCCACCATATTCTCGAGCATGCGGGGCGCAACTCCCAGTTGGCTGGTAACATCGGACGCGGCGTTCTGGATATCGAGCCTGCACCATCGGGCGGTGTGGTCGTTCTGGAACTCTCGAGCTATCAGACCGATCTGGCGCGCAGTCTCACGCCGGATATTGCGGTTTTCACCAACCTAAGCCCCGATCATCTGGACCGCCATGCGGGCATGGGTGGCTATTTCGCGGCCAAGCGTCGTTTGTTCGCTGAAGGTGGCCCTGATCGTGCCGTGATTGGCGTGGACGAGCATGAAGGTGCCTATCTGGCAGGACAGCTGAGCGAGGGGGCCGTTGATGACCGCGTTATCCGTGTGAGTGTGGACCGCAAACTCACTGGTCCTGGATGGCAGGTTTTTGCCCGCAAAGGGTTCCTGAGCGAATACCGTAATGGCAAGCAGGCGGCGTCGATTGATCTGCGCGACGTGGCGGGTTTGCCAGGTGCGCATAACCACCAAAATGCATGCTGTGCTTATGCGGCCTGCCGCGCACTTAGCCTTGCGCCTAAACTGATCGAAGCAGCCTTTCACAGTTTTGGCGGGCTGCCGCACCGCAGCCAGACCATCGGCGAGAAAGCCGGTGTGCGATTTGTGAACGACAGCAAGGCGACCAATGTGGATTCAGCCGCCAAAGCGTTGCAGGCGTTCAAGAACATCCGCTGGATCTGTGGCGGGTTGGAGAAAGACGGCGGGCTTGACGGTTTGGCCAACGCCTCGGACACGGTACGCAAAGCTTATGTGATCGGACGCGAGGCGGCGGGTTTTGCCATGCAGTTGAGTGTGGAGGCGGAGGTCTGCACCACGATGGAGGTCGCTGTGGCGCGCGCGATTGCCGAGGCAGAGGCGGGCGATGTCGTCCTGCTGGCACCCGCCGCGGCAAGTTTTGACCAATATGACAGTTTTGAGAAGCGCGGCGATGACTTCGTGCGGCTGGTGCGGGCGCACCTGGACTAGCGGGCGTTGATCGCTTGTGCCGCTGCCATGGCTGATGACCACGCCCACTGGAAGTTGTAGCCACCCAGCCAACCCGTGACATCCACTGCTTCACCGATGAAATAGAGGGTGTCGTGTTTTTTTACCGCCATGGTGCGTGCGTTTATCGCGTCCGTGTCGATCCCGCCAAGCGTGACTTCTGCGGTGCGGTATCCTTCGGTGCCCCCCGGTGTCAGCTCCCATTGGCGCAGCCCGTCGACCAAGGCGGCGAGGCGTTTGTCCGACCAATCAGCCAGATTGCCGCTCAGATCGAACAGACCTGCCAAATGCTCGACCAGACGGGCGGGCAGGTGGCGCGCCAGTTCCGTCGTCATATTACGTCGGCCTGCATCCTGCCGCTGGGCGCGCAGGGCCTCGAACATGCCGTCGGGCACAATATCGACAGTCACGGGCGCGCCTTCGGTCCAGTATGACGATGCTTGTAGCACCGCAGGACCGGACAGGCCGCGGTGCGTAAACAACAGCGCCTCTTCGAAGACCGGACCATCTGCATGCACGCGTGACGGCACCGCCACACCCGAGATTTCGGCAAAACGGCCATCGGCAAAGGTGAAAGGCACAAGGGCGGGGCGGATATCTGTCACTGGCACACCAAATTGGCGCGCAATGTCATAGGCAAATCCGGTCGCACCCATCTTTGGGATCGACTTCCCGCCAGTGGCGATGATGAGGGTACGTGCGGTGGCTTGATGCGTCTTGTCGGCTGTACGCAGCACAAAGCTGTAGCCATCCGCCGTTTTGATAATATCGCTCACGTGACTTTGCAGGCGTAGATCCACAGCGCGCGCGATCATCATCTTGCGCAGCATTGCGATGATGTCTTTTGCACTGTTGTCGCAAAAAAGCTGGCCCAGTGTTTTTTCATGCCACGCGATGCCATGCGCTTCGACAAGTGCGATAAAATCCCACTGCGTGTAGCGCGCGAGCGCAGATTTCGCGAAATGCGGGTTTGCGCAGATAAAGGCGTCGGGATCAGTATAAAGGTTGGTAAAGTTGCACCGCCCGCCGCCGGAGATACGAATTTTCTCACCCGGTGCTTTGGCATGATCCACCAGCAATGTGTGCCCTTCCAGATGGGCCGCACACATCATGCCCGCCGCACCTGCACCTATGATCGCTGTGTCAAATTCCATGTGTCAGGGGGTGCCTTATCCTATGGCGGTGGTCAAGCGTTCGTGAACGGGGTTTGCCGCCCCTGCACAAACCGCTAGCTATGCGCAAACTTCAACAGGAGAGACCCATGACAGCCCTTCCCGCAGGAAGCACCTTCCCCAAAACCGACGTGGCACAGCTTGGCGGTGATACACTCACCCTTGGTGCGCCGCGCGGTGATCATGACTGGCAGTTGGTTGTCGTCTACCGTGGGCTGCACTGCCCGCTGTGCAAAGCGTATTTGAGCAAGCTGCAAGAGCTTGAGGCTGATTTCAACGCGCTTGGCATCGACGTGATTGCCGTATCGGGTGACCCGCAGGAAAAAGCGCAAGCCTTTGCCGATGAAAAAGAGCTGAAACTGACCATCGGGTATGACCTGAGTGTGGCGCAGATGGGCGCACTTGGCCTCTATATCTCGGACCCGCGCAGCGCGCAGGAAACCGATCGCCCATTCCCCGAGCCGGGTGTTTTCGTGATCAATGATCACGGCGCGATCCAGATCGTGGATGTGTCCAACGCGCCCTTCGCGCGGCCCGATTTGCAAACGCTGGTCGGAGGCCTCAAGTTTGTGCGCGCCAACGACTATCCCGTGCGCGGCATGCACGCGTCCTGAGAGACGTGCAAAAGGCGCAAAAACCCTAGCCGCGCGGTGATTTTCCCGCTACACTGCCTGCAGACCTCCGAAAAGGAGGCAAGGCAGGCAGTGTAAGGCACGTACCCATGACAGAAATGGTCTATGGCGCGGTTCCCCGTAGGGACGGCGAACCAATCCTCCCCAAGTGGTGGCGGACGCTCGATAAGTGGGCGCTATCATGCATTTTAATGCTGTTCGCAGTAGGCATGTTGCTGGGGCTTGCGGCATCTCCGCCGTTGGCGGCCAAGAACGGGTTCGAGCCGTTCCATTACGTTCAGCGTCAGGCATTTTTCGGCGGACTAGCGATGATCGCCATGCTGCTAACGTCTATGATGTCCCCTACATTGGTGCGCCGTCTTGCTGTCGTAGGTTTTATCGTAGCCTTTGTCGGGTTGGTATTTTTGCCATTTTTCGGCACGGATTTCGGCAAAGGGGCCACACGCTGGTACAGCCTCGGCTTTGCCTCCCTGCAGCCGTCCGAGTTTCTAAAGCCCGGTTTTGTCGTTGTCGCGGCATGGATGATGGCCGCCAGCCTCGAGATTAACGGCCCCCCTGGTAAGGCATGGTCCTTTGGTCTGTGCATCACAATCGTGCTGATGCTGGCGTTGCAGCCTGACTTTGGTCAGGCAGCGCTGGTGCTATTTGGTTGGGGTGTGATGTACTTTGTGGCTGGTGCGCCCATAATCATCCTTGTGGGCATGGCCGGTATGGTCGTCCTCGCAGGCACGCTCGCTTATTCAAGCTCCGAACACTTTGCCCGCCGGATCGACGGCTTCCTGAGTGTCGATGTCGACCCCACCACCCAACTTGGCTATGCCACCAACGCGATCCGCGAGGGCGGGTTGTTTGGCGTGGGCGTGGGTGAGGGCGAAGTGAAATGGTCGCTCCCCGATGCGCATACGGATTTTATCATCGCTGTCGCTGCTGAGGAATATGGTCTGGTGCTCGTGTTGTGTATCATCGCACTTTATACTTCTGTTGTTGTACGCTCGCTTTGGCGTCTGATGCGTGAGCGTGATCCGTTCATCCGCCTCGCGGGGACCGGCCTTGCGTGCATGTTTGGCGTGCAGGCGATGATAAACATGGGCGTCGCCGTTCGTCTATTGCCTGCAAAGGGCATGACGCTTCCCTTCGTCAGCTATGGTGGTTCTTCTGTGATCGCCTCTGGCATTGCTCTTGGTATGTTGCTGGCTTTCACCCGCGCGCGTCCGCAGGGTGAGATCAGCGCGTTGCTCGGGCGGCGCTCCCCGTGAGCCGGATACCGCTCCTTGTGATTGCTGCCGGTGGAACCGGTGGGCATATGTTCCCCGCACAGGCGCTGGCGGAGGTGATGCTGACGCGTGGCTGGCGTGTAAAGCTGAGCACGGATGCCCGTGGTGCGCGCTATACCGGAGGTTTTCCTGCCAGTGTCGAGATTGAACAGATCGGCAGCGCCACATTCGCGCGCGGCGGTTTGCTGGCAAAAGCGTTGGTTCCCTTCAAGATTGCCGGCGGCACACTGAGAGCCGCGTTCGGCATGCTGCGCGATCGACCAGACGTGGTGATCGGTTTTGGTGGCTACCCATCGATCCCGTCACTGGGGGCGGCAACGCTGCTGCGCCGACCACGTATGATCCATGAACAAAACGGCGTATTGGGCCGCGTGAACGAGATTTTCGCAAAGCGTGTTGCGCGCATTGCCTGTGGCACATGGCCCACTGCATTGCCCGAGGGCGCGCAGGGCGTGCATGTTGGCAATCCCGTGCGTGCGGCTGTGATGGAGCGGGCGGGTGCCGGCTATATCCCGCCTGGTGATTACCCGATGGAAGTCTTGGTAATGGGCGGCTCGCAAGGCGCGCGCATCCTCAGCGACGTCGTGCCGCCCGCGATTGCGGCCCTGCCCATGGACATGCTGCGCAACATCCGTGTGAGCCATCAGGCCCGCGACGAAGACAGCGCGCGCGTGACCCAGTATTACGCCGACAACGGTATCAACGCAGATGTGCAGCCGTTCTTTCACGATGTGCCGCGCCGCATGTCGGAGGCACAGCTTGTGATCGCGCGCTCTGGTGCGTCGACGGTTGCGGATCTCACTGTGATCGGGCGGCCTGCGATCCTGATCCCGTTCGCGGCGGCTGCGGGCGATCATCAGGCCGCGAACGCCCACGGGCTTGCGGAGGCGGGTGCCGCCATCATGATCCGTGAGGATGCGGCAACCCCCGACACGCTGGCCGAGCATATCCAGATGGTTCTGTCCAACGATACGGCAGCAACAAAAATGGCCAACAGCGCGCTGGCGCTAGGCAGACCCGAAGCTGCGCAAACGCTGGCCGATATGATCATCGACCTCACTGAAAATGGCCGCACGACACAGGAGCCTCGCCCATGAATGCTGCAACGAAACTGCCCGGTGATGTAGGTGCCATCCATTTCGTCGGTATTGGCGGCATCGGCATGTCCGGCATCGCCGAAGTGCTGCTCAACCACGGCTACCTCGTTCAAGACTCGGACCTGAAATCAAGCCCGATCACCGACCGCTTGTCAGAGCTTGGAGCGACGATCTTTGAGGGCCAGAAGGCCGAAAATGTCGAGAACGCGCAGGTTGTTGTCATCTCGTCTGCAATCAAACCGGGCAATCCCGAACTGGACGGTGCGCGCCTTTTGGGCCTGCCCATCGTGCGCCGCGCCGAAATGCTTGCGGAATTGATGCGCCTCAAATCCAACATCGCTGTTGCGGGCACCCACGGCAAGACAACGACGACGACTATGGTTGCCGCACTTCTGGACGGTGGCGGATTTGATCCCACTGTCGTCAATGGTGGCATCATTCACGCTTATGGCTCCAACGCGCGCAAGGGGGAGGGGGAGTGGATGGTCGTCGAAGCCGACGAGAGCGACGGCACGTTCAACCGGCTGCCCGCCACCATCGCCATCGTGACCAACATCGACCCCGAGCATATGGACCATTGGGGCACCATCGAAAACCTGCGTCAGGGGTTTCTGGATTTCACGTCCAACATTCCGTTTTACGGGCTTGCCGTGTGCTGCACCGACAACCCCGAGGTTCAGGCGCTGGTCGGGAAGATAACCGACCGCCGCGTGCTGAGCTATGGCTTCAACGCCCAAGCCGACGTGCGCGCGGTGGGGTTGCATTACAAAGCGGGTGTGGCGCATTTCGATGTGCACCTGCAAAACGAGGATATCATCATCAAGGATTGTGAGTTGCCGATGCCCGGCGATCACAACGTCTCCAACGCGCTGTCGGCCATTGCTGTGGCGCGCCACCTTGGCATGAAGGGCGAGGAAATTCGCGCCGCGCTCAAGAGCTTTGGCGGCGTTAACCGCCGGTTCACGAAAGTGGGCGAAGTTGACGGCGTGACGATCATTGATGACTATGGCCACCACCCTGTGGAGATTTCCGCCGTTCTCAAAGCCGCGCGTCAGGCAACGGAAGGGCGCGTCATCGCCGTGCACCAGCCGCACCGCTACTCAAGGTTGAGCCATCACTTCGACGAATTTTGTGCCTGCTTTAACGATTGTGACGTGGTGGGTATCACGGATGTTTATGGTGCCGGCGAAGCGCCGATTGAGGGGGCGGACCGCGATGCGCTGGTTGCGGGTCTCATTCAATATGGCCACCGACATGCGCGCCGTGTGGATGGCCCCGACGATCTGGCCCGTTTGGTGGCTGAGCAGGCCCGTCCGGGCGATATGGTCGTTTGTTTGGGTGCAGGCACGATAAGTGGGTGGGCCAACGGCCTGCCCGATGCGCTTCGCGCGCTGAAAGGAGCGGCTGCATGATCCTGATCTGGCTCTCTATCGGGTGGGTGTTCGCATCCGCCGGTGTCGCGACACTGCCCATGCGGTTGCAATACGTGCCGGGGATCGCCCTTTTGGTGGCGGCACCTGTCCTCATCGTGCTGTGGGGGATGCAGTTTGGCTGGATCTACGCGCTGTTGGGGCTGGCGGCATTCGTATCCATGTTTCGCAATCCGCTGCGCTATATCGCAGGGCGGCTGCGCGGCAAACAGATGGAGATACCGGAATGAGCCTTTCGCTGACCC
Organism: Sulfitobacter sp.; assembly: GCA_049670485.1. GTDB lineage: Bacteria > Pseudomonadota > Alphaproteobacteria > Rhodobacterales > Rhodobacteraceae > Sulfitobacter. The sequence goes on along the minus strand of JBATTJ010000068.1, from coordinate 23,254 downwards.
TTGCTTGCCTTTGGGCACTGTTTGCAAATGTTCTGGCCATGACGCCAAGTCGGGACAACCATTGGCGCAACGCGTATGTCTTGATCGCGGTGGGTATTCCGATTGTGGGCTATGTGGTGATGCAACACGGGCCGTGGATCGGCCTTTTGGTGTTGGCGGCAGGGTGTTCGATCCTGCGCTGGCCTGTGATCTACATGGGCCGTTGGCTGCGCCGCGTGGGCCGCAACTCTCCGGCGGAGTGATCGGGCGATGGTTGGTCCCGTCATCGCAGGGTTCGGTGTTTGGCTACTGGGGTGTGGCTATGCCGGTTATAAAATACGGTTTCTGGCCTTTGCCTGTCTGGTTGTGGTTGGCATCGCACTTATCACCGTCTACATCATTTATGGCCTTTATCAGGCACCACTTTCCCCACATGCGATCATGGCGCAATCGGCCGCACTCATGCTGTCGGTATCGGCGTTTGGCATGGGCTGGCTTTTGGGCCGATTGGTCAAACGGTTTCGTGACAGCGCGGTTGACGCGACATGAGCATCCTGCCGAAACCACGCGGAAAGCTGACGCCGCAACGTGATCTGTCAGAGCTGACATGGCTGCGCGTGGGTGGGCCTGCGGACTACCTTTTCCAGCCTGCTGATGTGCAGGATTTGCAAAAATTCCTGCATGATCTGCCTGCATCGGTCGATGTCTTTGCGATGGGGGTCGGTTCCAACCTTATCGTGCGTGATGGGGGTTTGCGGGCGGTCGTGATCCGCTTGGGTCGTGGGTTCAACGGGATCGATATTGCGCAAGGCGAAGTAACGGCAGGTGCCGCTGCTCTTGATGCGCACGTGGCGCGCAAGGCGGCGGATGCGGGCCTTGATCTTACCTTTCTCCGCACAATTCCGGGCAGCATCGGCGGTGCCGTGCGGATGAATGCCGGCTGTTATGGAAGCTATGTTGCCGATCATTTTGTGCGCACACAGGTGGTGACGCGGGCAGGGGAGTTGATCACGCTGACCGCGCAAGACCTGCAATTCGAATACCGCCAGACGCATCTGCCCGAAGGGGCGGTGATCATCAACGCGACATTCAAAGCGGCACCCGGTGATCCCACAGCTCTGCACGCACGTATGGAAGACCAACTGGCCAAGCGTGACGCCACACAGCCCACCAACGACCGTAGCGCAGGTTCGACCTTCCGAAATCCGGCCGGGTTTAGCTCCACGGGGCAGGTAGATGATGTGCATGACCTCAAGGCGTGGAAGGTGATCGAGGATGCGGGCATGAAGGGGGCGACACGTGGCGGTGCGCAAATGTCGCTCAAACATGCCAATTTTCTGATCAACACCGGCGGGGCCACGGCGGCGGAGCTCGAAGGTTTGGGCGAAGAAGTGATAAAAAAGGTTTACGATTCCTGCGGTATCACGCTAAAGTGGGAGATAATGCGAATTGGTGAGGATTAAGCACCAAATCGTCGAGGCAAATACCACAAAAAGTGGTAATCTATAAAAACGGTGGACCGCAAGGTCTCTAAAATCAACAAAAAGAGGCGTTCAGCCTCACACATACGATAGAGGTCTTTGCGGCCTCGGGACATTGAAGGCACAGGGTTATGTCGAGCAGGACACACCCGACAGTTGCAGTACTTATGGGCGGACCCTCAGCAGAGCGCGAGGTTTCCCTTGATAGCGGGCGCGCATGCGCTGCTGCACTGCGGGAATACGGATACGACCATGTGGTCGAGGTCGATGCAGGCCCCGACCTTTGTGCCGTTTTGGCGTACCTCAAACCCGATGCTGTGTTGAATTGCTTGCACGGGCGCTGGGGGGAGGACGGCTGTGTTCAGGGTATTCTTGAATGGCTTCATATTCCCTACACTCATTCCGGCGTGCTGGCCTCTGCTGTGGCGATGGACAAACAGTTGAGCAAAGGCATCTTTCGCGCGGCAGGATTGCCGGTGGTCGAGAGTATTCTCATCGCCGCAAGCGAGGTGCGGAGCCGTCATGTCATGGCGCCGCCCTATGTGGTCAAGCCGAACAACGAAGGGTCCTCCGTCGGTGTCTATCTGGTGGAAGTCGAAAGCAACGGCCCGCCGCAACTCGACGCTGATATGCCCGATATGGTCATGGTCGAAGCATTCGCACCGGGTCGTGAATTGACGACAACCGTGGTAGGGGATCGCCCGTTGACAGTGACCGATATCATCACCACTGGCTGGTACGATTATGACGCCAAATACAAAGAAGGCGGATCGCGCCATGTGGTGCCTGCCGATATCCCGCAAGATATTTTTGATCTATGCCTCGATTATGCATTGCGCGCGCACCGCGCCCTCGGATGTCGCGGGCTGAGCCGGACCGATTTCCGCTGGGATGAGGCGCGCGGCGCGGAGGGCCTCATCTTGCTCGAGACAAATACACAGCCCGGTATGACCGGCACGTCGCTGACGCCAGAACAGGCGCAGGCGACGGGAATGGGCTTTCCTGCACTATGTGCGTGGATGGTGGAGGATGCCTCATGCGCACGCTGATCCGACGTAAACCGCAAACCGGTCGTCCTGATCCTGCCCCGTCGCGGTGGGCATGGCGCATGCAGCGGCTGATGCTCACCCCGGGCATCCGGCTTGCGCTGCGCGCGGGTGTGCCATTCTGTCTGACGCTGGCGGCGGGCACATGGTATCTGGCGGACGAGACACGGCGCGGCGCGATCGAGCAGACCGTGGCCGAGGCCCGCACCAGCATCGAGACGCGTCCCGAATTTATGGTCAACCTGATGGCCATCGACGGTGCCGATGATGCGCTTGCCACGTTTATCCGCGAAAGCCTCCCGCTTGATTACCCGACATCCAGTTTTGATCTCGACCTTGACACAATGCGCGCGGAAGTCACCGAGATTTCCGCCGTCAAATCCGCGTCATTGCGCATCAAACCCGGTGGCGTGTTGCACATCGACGTGGTCCCGCGCGAAGCGGTGGCCTTGTGGCGGTCCGAAGACGGCCTCGCGCTTATCGACGAAAGTGGGATTTATGTGGCCGCAGCCACCAGCCGTTTTGCGCGCACCGACCTGCCGCTGATTGCGGGTGAGGGCGCGAACAAGCATGTGGGCGAAGCGCTCGAGTTGATCGAAGCGGCCGCCCCCCTTGGTGCGCGGTTGCGCGGACTGGTGCGGATGGGAGAGCGCCGTTGGGACGTGGTGCTTGACCGTGACCAACGCATTTTGCTGCCCGAGGACGGGCCGCTGCGCGCGCTTGAGCGGGTGATCGCATTGGAAAGTGCGCAAGATATTCTGACTCGTGATGTGGCGCGGGTGGATATGCGGCTGGCACGCCGACCAACAGTGCAAATGACAAAAGAGGCCGCCGTTGAACGGACGGCCCAACAGGCAGCGTTTGGGGCAAACAGCGAATGAATGATCTTTATAACAGTCAACGAACGATGCGGCAGATGCGCAAGCTCGCGATGCAGCGCGGCGTCGTCGCCATTCTCGACGTCGGCAGCTCCAAGATTGCCGCGCTTGTCCTGCGCTTTGACGGCTCTGCGCGGATTGATGAGGACAGCGGCATCGGCTCGCTCGCGGGTCAGTCGGGATTTCGGGTTATCGGCGCGGCCACGACACGTTCGCGCGGGGTCCAGTTCGGTGAGATTGCTGCCATGGGCGAGACAGAACGCGCGATCCGCACCGCCCTGCAGGCCGCCCAGAAGATGGCAGGCATTCGCGTTGATCACGTGATCGCGTGCTTCAGCGGTGCCGAGCCGCGTAGCTATGGCCTTGATGCGCAAGTGACGCTCGAGGATCAGGTCGTCTCGGAAAACGATGTGGCGCGCGTCCTTGGCAGTTGTGATGTGCCCGAATACGGGGAGGGGCGTGAAGTGCTCCACGCCCAGCCGGTGAACTTTGCGCTTGATCACCGCAGTGGGTTGATTGATCCGCGCGGCCAGATCGGCAATGAGCTGAGCGTTGATTTGCACATGCTGACCGTCGACGCCGCCGCTGTGCAGCATTTGGCCTACTGCATTAAACGCTGTGATCTTGAGTTGGCGGGCATTGCGAACTCTGCCTATGTGTCCGGCATTTCCTGCCTCGTTGAGGATGAGCAGGAACTGGGCGCTGCCTGTATTGATCTGGGCGGGGGATCGACGGGCGTGTCGATCTTTATCAAAAAGCATATGATCTATGCCGATAGCATCCGCATGGGTGGCGATCATGTCACCTCCGACATCTCCATGGGCCTGTCTGTGCCCACCGCAAACGCCGAGCGGATCAAGACATTTTACGGCGGCGTCCAAGCCACGGGTATGGATGATCGCGAGATGATCGAGATCGGCGGCGAAACGGGTGACTATGAGCACGACCGCCGCACGGCAAGCCGCGCCGAATTGATCGGGATCATGCGGCCACGGGTTGAGGAAATCCTTGAGGAAGTACGCGCACGCCTTGATGCGGCAGGGTTCGACCATTTGCCGTCCCAACAGATTGTTTTGACCGGTGGCGGCAGCCAAATCCCCGGCCTGGACGGGCTTGCGAGCAAGATTTTGGGCCAGCAGGTGCGCCTTGGCCGACCTTTGCGGGTACACGGATTGCCACAGGCCGCAACAGGCCCCGGTTTCTCGTCCGCAGTAGGCCTCGCTCTGTTCGCGGCCAACCCGCAGGACGAGTGGTGGGACTTCGACATTCCGGCGGACCGGTACCCTGCGCGCTCGCTCAAGCGGGCGGTGAAATGGTTTAAAGACAACTGGTGACCCCCATATGAGGTGCCAAAGACGAAATGCGGTGAAAACTGGCAAGAAATTGCCTATATTTAGCGCCAAAAAGGCCTTTTTTACGTGACGACAGGCGCGATCGTGTCTACTGTTAAGAAAATTTGGGAAAAATACCCGCGCGGTGCGGGCAAGCATAACAGGCGGAACCAAAATGACTTTGAACCTTTCGATGCCGGGACAAGAAGACCTCAAGCCACGCATTACCGTATTTGGTGTTGGTGGCGCAGGCGGCAACGCGGTCAACAATATGATCGACAAGAACCTTGATGGTGTCGATTTTGTAGTTGCCAACACGGATGCCCAGGCGCTTCAGCAAGCCAAGGCAGAGAACCGCGTACAGCTCGGGATCAAAGTGACCGAAGGATTGGGCGCAGGGGCGCGTGCAACCGTTGGTGCGGCCGCCGCCGAAGAAAGCATTGAGCAGATCGTTGATCATCTGGCAGGCGCACACATGTGCTTTATCACCGCCGGAATGGGCGGAGGGACCGGTACGGGTGCCGCACCGATCATCGCGCAGGCCGCGCGTGAATTGGGTGTGCTGACCGTCGGTGTCGTGACCAAACCGTTCCAGTTCGAGGGCGCCAAGCGCATGCGTCAGGCCGAAGACGGAGTGGAAGCACTGCAAAAGGTCGTCGACACGCTGATTATTATTCCCAACCAGAACCTGTTCCGTCTGGCCAATGAAAAGACCACCTTCACCGAGGCGTTCTCGATGGCGGATGATGTCCTGTATCAAGGTGTCAAAGGCGTGACCGATCTGATGGTCCGTCCCGGCCTGATCAACCTTGATTTTGCCGATGTGCGTGCCGTTATGGACGAAATGGGCAAGGCGATGATGGGTACCGGCGAGGCCGACGGCGAAGATCGCGCGATCAAAGCCGCGGAAGCCGCAATTGCGAACCCGCTGCTCGACGAGATTTCGCTGCGTGGTGCGAAGGGCGTGTTGATCAACATCACTGGCGGTGCCGATCTGACATTGTTCGAACTGGACGAAGCTGCGAACCGTATTCGTGAAGAAGTCGACCCGGAAGCAAACATCATCGTGGGTTCCACCTTGGATGAAAGCATGGGCGGCATGATGCGCGTGAGCGTTGTCGCCACAGGTATCGACGCACTCGACGTCAATACCGATATGCCTGTGCCACGCCGCTCCATGGGTCGCCCGCTCAAGCAAGAAGCGGTTGAGGATGCCATCGTAGAGCCGACCGCAGCGCCAGAGCGTGCACCTATTGCTGCGACCGCCGTTGCAGCCGAGGCCGTCGCACAAGCACCGTGTGAAGAGCCGCAGACACCAAGCTTTTTTGAGGAAGCACCTCAGGAAGCTGCCCGTGCAGATAACACCCGTGACATGTTCGAGGGCCGCCGGTTCGAGGCGGTAGAGGAGGCGGCAGACGATCTGCCACCGCCAGCCTACACGCCTGAGCCACAAGCCCAGACGCGTCAGCCTGACCCGATCGAAGCGCAGCCGGAGACATTTGTTGCTCCGCGTGCGCCAACGCCCGGCACGCCGTCACCCGAAGCCATGGCGCGCTTGCGTGCAGCGGCACAACGCTCCGCTCCGGCAGAGCGTCCACGTGCGCCAGCACCTGCACCACAACAAGCAGCGGCGCCGCAGGCATCACCTGCTTCGGCACAAGGCGAGCGTCCCCGTTTCGGCATCAACTCGTTGATCAACCGGATGACTGGAACCTCCGAAGGTGAGGCGCAGCCACGCGCCGCAGCGGCCCCGACCCAGCCTGTGCGCCAGCAACCGCCGGTTCAAAGCCAGCAGACAGCAGCAGCGCCACAGCCGCGCCAAGACGCAGATCCGGACCAAGAGCGGATCGAAATTCCTGCATTCTTGCGCCGCCAAGCGAATTAACACCTATCACACCGTGATAAAAAAGGCCGCTTATGAGCGGCCTTTTTGTATTTAAGACAATGAGTTATGGGGTGAGTGGCGGTATTGCGCCATTTTGTAACACTGATGTTTCAGACGGTTACAATCATTGATTTGAGTGTCTGCAACCCAACTCGTACTTAGATGTTAATCAAGTGTAATCTTGAATCCGAACCGAGGTGATAGTGTGCAGAATACAGTTAAAACAGCGATCCGCTTTGTAGGCAAAGGCCTGCACTCAGGCCTGCCTGCAACCGCGACTGTACGACCTGCCGCCATCAATCACGGAATCTGGTTCAGCCGCACAGATAAGCAAATTGGCGATCGTATGGTTCCGGCACGTTGGGATGCGGTCAATCGCTCTCCTTTGTGCACCAAGCTCGAGAATGAAAGCGGCGTTCAGGTTTCAACGGTTGAGCATCTGATGGCTGCACTTGCAGGCTGTGGTATTCACAATGCACTTATCGAAATTGACGGTCCAGAAGTGCCGATCCTTGATGGTTCTGCCGCACCCTTCGTGCGCGGTATTATGGAGCATGGCGTTCAAAGCCAGCACGCGCCTGTCATGGCGATTGAAGTGCTGAAGACCGTCACAGTACGGGACGGTGATGCGGTCGCGACTATCGCGCCTTCCGATACGCTTCGGATCGACTTTGAAATTGATTTTGCCGATGCAGCCATCGGTGTGCAAAAGAAATCCCTTGTAATGAACAATGGCTCCTTCGCACGTGAGCTGTGTGACAGCCGCACATTCTGCCTTCAGGCGGATGTAGATGCGATGCAGGCGAATGGACTGGCCTTGGGTGGCACGTCCGGTGAGAACGCTGTTGTGTTTGATGGCGATATGGTCGTCAGTCCGGGCGGCCTGCGCTACGCCGATGAGCCTGTGCGCCATAAGATGCTGGATGCGTTGGGTGATTTGGCCCTCGCAGGGGCACCTTTGCTTGGCCACTACACCGGCGTTCGAGCTGGGCACTCCCTGACCAACACGCTTTTGCGGGCGTTGTTTGACACCCCCGGTGCTGTGCGTTTGATCGAGTGTGACGAGGATACAGCAGCGCGTTTGCCCGGTTTCGGCCTGGTCTGGAACGAGATTCCCGCCGCCGCCTGAGCGGTACCATCAAGCATCCCTTGATAGATGCTGAACAGCCTTTATTACAATCCGGCAATTGAGCGTTTTGCACCGGTAAATAGTGTGCTAACACCGTCATGAAACAGGGTCGCCCCTGAGCAGGATAATTGCTGTTAAGAATAAGGAAAACCAAAGATGGGTTTTGGAACCTCTACCAGACGTCTTTGTGTCGCTCTTGTGGCTGTTGGCGCACTTGGTGCCTGCGGCGGTGGCGGTAACGTCTCCGAATTGCTCGCCAAGAGCTTTATTGGCGGCGGCGATGCCCCGCTTGATACATTCTCGCCCGAGCAGATTTTTGAGCGTGGTGAATTTGAGCTGAACCGCGAACGCCCTGCGGATGGCGCGTTTTACTTCTCTGAAGTGGAGCGGCTGTATCCTTATTCCGAACTGGCGCGTCGCGCCCTGATTATGCAGGCTTTTGCCTATCATCAGGATCAGGATTACGAAAACAGCCGTTCCGCGTCGCAGCGGTTCATTGATTTCTACCCCGATGACGATGATGCAGCCTATGCAGCCTATCTGCTCGCGCTCAGCTATTATGACCAGATCGACGATATTGGCCGTGATCAGGGTTTGACGTTCCAAGCCTTGCAAAGCTTGCGTCAAGTAATCGAACGGTATCCTGACAGCGAATATGCGGGCGCGTCCGTGTTGAAGTTTGACCTCGCGTTTGACCACCTTGCGGGCAAAGAGATGGAGATCGGTCGCTATTACCTGCGCCGTGATCATCACAGTGCTGCGATCAACCGGTTTCGCGTTGTGGTCGAGGATTTCCAGACCACGACACATACCGCCGAAGCCCTGCACCGTTTGGTTGAAGCCTACCTCGGGCTTGGCTTGACGGATGAAGCGCAGACGGCGGGTGCCATTTTGGGGCATAACTACCGCTCCACCGATTGGTATGAAGACAGCTTTAAACTGCTGACTGGTCGCGGACTTGAGCTACGGTCCCTTGGTAATAACTGGTTGTCGCAGATCTACCGTCAAACGCTGAAAGGCGACTGGATTTAAGGTGCGCAGGGCGCCTGCTGTGCCGGAAAAAGTATAATGCTGCGCGGTCTCGATATATCGGACATGTTGATTATTGAGCGGTTGGAATTGAACTTCCAACCGGGCCTCAATGTGCTTACCGGTGAGACGGGCGCAGGAAAATCCATCCTTCTCGATAGTTTGGGCTTTGTGCTGGGTTGGCGCGGGCGTGCCGATCTGGTGCGGCAGGGTGCTGCCCAAGGGGAAGTGACCGCGTGGTTCGACCTTGCCGAAGGGCACCCCGCACATGCGGTGCTGGCGGAGGCCGGACTGCCTGCGGGAAACGAGCTTATCTTGAGGCGGATCAATGGCGCGGACGGGCGCAAGACGGCGTGGGTCAATGACCGGCGCTGCTCGGGTGAGGTGCTGCGTGCGCTTAGTGAGACGCTTGTGGAATTACATGGGCAGCATGACGACCGCGGCCTGCTGAACCCGCGCGGTCACCGCACGATCCTTGATGCTTTTGGCGGTCTGGAGGCCGCGCGCGCCAAGACTCGCGCCGCATGGAGCGAGATGGCCCGCACGCGAAAAGCCGAAGCAGCAGCGGCAAAAATTCAGGAAGAAATTCGCGCGGAGGAAGAATTTCTGCGCTATGCCGTGGCCGAGTTGGACAAGCTGCGCCCCGAAGAGGGGGAGGAAGCCGCCCTTGATGTGAAGCGCCGCAGCATGCAGGCCGCCGAGAAAATCCGCATTGATGTTGTGAACGCCTATGAGGCGATGGGCCACAGCGGGGCAGAGGCGCAGATGGCAGATGCTTTTCGCTGGCTCGATGGTGCGGCGTCGCGTGCCGAAGGATTGCTGGAAGAGCCGATTGCAGCGCTCAACCGTGCAATGGCGGAGCTGGACTCCGCGATGGACGGTGTTGTAACGGCCATCGAGGCGATGTCGTTCGATACTCATGAGCTTGAAGATACAGAAGAGCGGCTTTTCGCTATTCGCGGGTTGGCCCGCAAACATGATGTGCAGCCTGACGCACTGGCGGGTTTCGCAGGGACCCTGCGCGGCAAATTGGACGCATTGGACGCGGGGGAGGCCGAACAGGCCAACCTGCGCGCGGCAGTCAAAGCAGCCGAGGCCAGCTATGATGCGCAGGCCAGCAAACTGACCCAAGCACGCCAAAAAGCTGCAACGAAACTGGACAAGGCGGTCAGTGGTGAGCTTGCACCGCTCAAGATGGAGCGTGCGGTTTTCGCTACACAAATTACGCCAGAAGATGCGGGGCCGGAGGGGCGCGACGCGGTCTCGTTCACCGTCGCCACAAACCCTGGCGCGCCTGCCGGTCCACTGAACAAGATTGCGTCGGGCGGGGAGCTGAGCCGCTTTTTGCTGGCACTCAAGGTCTGCCTGACCCAAGGCCAATCCGGCCTCACACTCATCTTTGACGAGATTGACCGCGGTGTTGGCGGCGCAACAGCGGATGCCGTCGGCAGACGTCTCGCTGCGATTGCAGAGGGCGGTCAAGTGCTTGTTGTGACGCACTCGCCTCAGGTTGCCGCCTTGGGCGCGCATCACTGGCGTGTCGAGAAAACAGTCACCAAAGGCATGACGACGACCAATGTTGTACCGCTTGATCCGTCCGAGCGTGTGGACGAGGTTGCGCGGATGGTTGCAGGTGACACCATAACTGACGCCGCGCGCGAAGCTGCGCGCGCCTTGCTGAGCGCCTGAGCGATGCACGGGGTGGATCATCCAGATGCCCCCGGCCAGACACCACAAACCATAGTGCCATTCCAGTGACCCCGACCGAGCCCTCCTTTATTGCCAAGCAGTACAGGTCTGCGGCTAATAATTGCGGTGTGGCGTGGCGCGTATTGCGGCACAAGGGGCCGGGCAAGGTGACTTTCTGGTTCATTGCGCTGCTGATCGGCATCGCGGCGGGGTTTGCAGCGCTCTTTTTCCGTAAGGGCATCAACCTGCTTCAAGAAACCCTCTATGGTACTGATGATGTTCAATATCTGCACAGTTTCGTTATCGGGCTGGAATGGTATTGGATCGTGCTTATCCCGACGACGGGCGGATTGGTGACGGGTCTGATCCTGCATCACTTTACTGCCGATGCGCGCGCGCGGTCTGTAGCGGATGTGATCGTAGGCTCCGCGCTGCATGATGGGCGGGTGGAGGCGCGGGCAGGGTTGGCATCGGCAGTGGCGTCGATGGTGACACTGGGCACGGGCGGCTCTTCGGGCCGCGAAGGGCCAGTGGTGCATTTGGCTGCCGTTATCTCGACATGGGTCAACCGGCGCATCAACGCGGATGGCATCACGGGGCGTGACCTGCTGGGCTGTGCGGTTGCCGCTGCGGTCTCGGCCAGCTTTAATGCCCCCATCGCGGGTGCGCTTTTCGCGCTTGAGGTCGTTTTGCGCCACTTTGCGGTTCACGCCTTTGCCCCCATCGTAATCGCGAGTGCGGCAGGCACGGTGATCAACCGTTTGGAGTTCGGGGGGCTGACTGAATTTCGCCTGCCCACTACCACAGAACTGCAATTTTATGTCGAGTTGCCCGCGTTCCTGCTGTTGGGCCTCACATGCGGCGTTGTGGCTGTGGCGTTAATGCGGGCGGTGTTCTGGGCTGAGGACATCGGCAACCATGTGCAACAACGTTTGCGCTTGCCGCGCTATCTGCGCCCGATGGTGGCGGGTGGCATGCTTGGCGTAATCGCCCTCTGGTTTCCGCATATCATCGGTGTCGGGTACGAGACGACGTCGCTTGCCCTGACAGGCGAACTGGCTCTGCACGAGGCCACAGTTTTTGCCATTCTCAAGGTGCTGGCTGTTGCGATTACACTGGGCGGGCGCATGGGCGGCGGTGTCTTCTCGCCCTCGCTGATGGTGGGGGCGCTGGTGGGACTCGCGTTTGGTTTGATCGCGACGGGTATCTTTCCTGATGTCTCGGGCTCGACCTCGCTCTATGCGCTGGCGGGCATGGGCGCTGTTGCGGCAGCGGTACTCGGTGCGCCAATATCTACCACGCTTATCGTATTCGAGTTGACGGGTGACTGGCAAACGGGCCTCGCGGTGATGGTCGCGGTCAGCATGTCGACGGCGTTGTCGTCCAACATTGTGGACCGCAGCTTTTTCCTGAGCCAGATCGAGCGGCGGGGCATCCATCTGGCAGCAGGACCGCAAGCCTATCTTTTGTCGATGTTCACAGCGGGCAAGACCATGCGCACAGCCGAACATCCGCGCCCTGCGGACGAAGAACAATGTTGGGCGCTGATCGGGGAGGGGAAATACCTTGATGCGGCAGCTACGCTCGAGACAGCAATGCCGATTTTTGAGGCGACGGGCGTGCCGTTTTTGCCTGTGGTCACGCTCTCAGCGGATGCTTCACCGCCAGAGCTTCTCGGGGCATTGTTCCACGTGGACGCGTTGCGCGCGTACAACCGCGCCCTTGCGGCCACCGCCGCTGAGGAGCATTCCTAGATCTGTTCGACGGTGACTTCTTCGACGTCATGGAACGCAAGATAGTCTTTGATCTGTGCAGCGACATCTTTGGGGTCTTCATAGGACCAGACGACATTTTCCAGCGTTCGGCTTTTTGTCACCACACTGAAATACCGCGCATCACCTTTCAACGGGCAGTGCGAAGTCTTGTCACTGGGATCAAGAAACGCCATGGCAATGTCGTCGCGAGGGAAATAGATCACGGCAGGTTGATCGCCCTGCACCAGTTCAAGCGCATCGCTGCTTTCGCCCAGAACGGCACCGCCTGCGCGAACAGTCCATGTGCCGACTGCTTTGCGGATGGATATTTTTCCGGCCATTTCAACGTCCTCCACTTAAACTTTGCGCCGCTTAAATGGGCGCTGTTGCAGCATCTAACCACTGTTTTGCAGCGGGCGTAACCCGCGGGCCAATTTTTGTTGCAACCTGAGCATGGTATGCGTTCAGCCACGTGCGCGCCTGCGCATCAAGAAGGTCGGGCACAACAAGGCGGCGGTCAATCGGCGCGAAGGCAAGCGTGCGCCAGTCGAGCATGTCACGGTGCGCATCACCACCCTCCAGATGCGGGGCCTTTTGCACCACCAGCAGGTTTTCAATCCGGATGCCGAATGCCCCTTCGCGGTAATAGCCGGGCTCGTTGCTCAGGATCATACCGGGTTCAAGCGGAACCTGACTCACACGGCTCAGGCGCTGTGGCCCTTCATGCACGCTCAGATACGCACCGACGCCATGACCCAGCCCGTGGTCAAAATCTTGACCGGCGAGCCATAGGGGCATTCGCCCGATCGCTTCGATATGGCTACCGGCAAGGCCTTTGGGCCAGCGCAGGCGGCTCATGGCGATCATGCCGGACAACACGCGGGTGAACGCCGCACAGGCCTCGGGCGGGGGGCTTCCGATGGCGATGGTGCGGGTGATATCGGTTGTCCCGTCAAGGTATTGACCGCCACTGTCTAGGACCAACAGATGGCCGTCTTCCAGCGTTGCATCGGTCTCATTTGTGACGCGGTAATGCATGATGGCGCCGTGCGGGCCGGTGCCTGCGATGGTCTCGAAACTGATGTCTTGCAGGCCATTGTCACGGCGCCGGATACCCTCAAGCTGTGAGACAACCTGCGTCTCCGTGAGGCTTCCGGCTGGCTGGGCATCGAGCCAGCACAGCAACTCAACCATCGCCGCACCGTCACGCAGATGCGCCTCGGCGGCGCCCTCAATCTCGGCGGTATTCTTGCAAGCCTTGGGAAGGGCACAGGGTTCCTGACCGTGCACAGCGGCATCGCCCAACGTATCGGCTACGATCTGTGGCACGGTAGATGCGTCGATGCGCACGGGGCCGGTAAGCGCCTTCAAAGCGGGCAAAAACGCGTCAGGTGCATGCAGGTTTACGTCGCTGCCTAAATGCGCATTCAAACCGTCATATTTCGTCGGCTCGGAATACAGATCGACCCGACCATCCGCATGCAACACGGCAAAGGCGTGCACGACGGGGTTCCGCTCGATATCTGCGCCCCTGATGTTCAGGAGCCAGCAAATGCTGTCGGGCAGGGTGATAACCGCCGCCGTTTGCTTTGCATCGCTCAGCGTTTTTCCCAGCCGTGCGCGTTTGTCCTCATGGCTCTCGCCTGCAAACGCAAGCGGGTGGATTTTTGCAGGTGCCATCGGTGGTGCAGGCTGATCCTTCCAAATCAGATCGACCAGATTGTCTGATTGAACCAGTACGACACCGCTGCCTTCAAGGGCCACTTCGGCTTGCTTGATCTGGTCAACAGTGTGCAACCACGGATCGAACCCGACCCGCCCGCCATCGGGCAGTTGTGTGCGCAGCCAGTCGGCCATCGACGTCTCGGGCCACGGCACAGGGGTATAGACGTCCGCCACCTGCTCCTTGACCTGCGTGCGGTAGCGGCCGTCAATGAACACGCCGGCCACATCGCGCAGTGTGACACAAAAACCGGCCGATCCGGTGAATCCAGTCAGCCACGCAAGGCGGGCATCGCGCGCGGCTACATATTCGCCCTGATGGGCATCGGCGCGGGGAATGACAAACCCATTAAGTCCTGCTGCCTGCATCTGCGCACGCAGCGCCTTCAACCGCGGGGGGCCTTGTTCCGGTCGGGCCGTGACCTCGAATGATTGAAACACCGCGTCCCTTTCTGTGGTTTGCCTTCTTGTTCAACTGCGTGGCACTACCCTGCGCGCTTTTTTCCCATGGAACGTGCCCGTTTGCGTGGATCACTCTCGAACAGCGAGGCAAGCTGCTCTGTCATGGCACCGGCAAGTTGCTCGACATCTGTGATGGTGACGGCGCGGTCATAATAGCGCGTCACATCGTGGCCAATCCCGATCGCCAAAAGCTCAACCGCTTTGCGTTTTTCGACCATTCCGATGACATCGCGCAGGTGTTTTTCGAGAAAATTGGCGGGGTTCACCGATAATGTGCTGTCATCGACGGGTGCGCCATCGGAAATGACCATCAAGATCTTGCGCGATTCAGAGCGAGCCATCATCCGGCGGTGCGCCCATTCCAGCGCCTCACCGTCGATGTTTTCCTTGAGCAACCCTTCTTTCATCATCAGCCCCAGATTGGGCCGTGTGCGCCGCCATGGCGCATCCGCGGATTTATAGATGATGTGGCGCAAATCGTTGAGGCGCCCCGGTCCGGTGGCGCGCCCGTCATTGAGCCAATGCTCACGGGCTTGTCCGCCTTTCCACGCGCGGGTGGTAAAGCCGAGAATCTCGACCTTGACGTTGCACCGCTCTAGCGTTCGGGCAAGCACGTCAGCACAGATCGCAGCAATGGAAATGGGCCGTCCGCGCATGGAGCCGGAATTGTCGAGCAAGAGTGTCACGACAGTATCGCGAAACTCGGTGTCCTTTTCGACCTTGAAGCTGAGCGGGGTTGTAGGACTTGCCACGATCCGCGCCAGACGGCCGGCATCAAGTGTGCCTTCCTCCAGATCAAACTCCCAACTGCGGTTTTGCTGGGCTTGCAGGCGGCGCTGCAACTTGTTGGCCAGACGGCTTACGGCACCTTTGAGCGGCTCAAGCTGCTGATCGAGATAGGCACGAAGGCGCTCCAGTTCGACCGGCTCTGCCAGATCTTCGGCACCGACAACCTCGTCGTCGTCGGTGCGGTAAACAGTATAGTTCGGATCAGCGTCCGAGACGGGCTGCGGGGCAGGCGGCTCCATCGGGGCGTCGCCTTCGGGCATCTCGGCTTCATCGCCCATCTCCTGATCGGCCATCTCATCCATCGACACTTGGGCCTGCGAGGCATCTTGCTGCTCGTCTTGGGACTGCTCGGGGGAGGCGTCCGCATCCTCGTCGTCCTGATCATCACTGCCGGTACTGTCAGGCTCGTCCTCTTCGTCTGAGCCTTCTTCAGCCTCGTCCTGCTGGTCGTCATCCTGCCCGTCAGGGTCATCGCCCAACTGATCGGCATAGCCGAGGTCGGTGATCATCTGACGTGCGAATTTGGCGAAAGCTGTCTGATCGTCAAGCGCGTTTTCTAGATCATCAAGTGTGCCACCCGCCTGATCCTCGATATACCCGCGCCACAGCTCCATCACGTTTTCTGCACCCGCAGGCATGTCACGGCCCGTCGCCAGATGGCGCACCAGATATCCCGCCGCTACGGCGAGGGGCACGTCGGAGGCTGTTTTGGCCTGATCATAGCCTTTGCGCAGAGCTTCATGCTTGATCTTTGCGTCGATGTTACCTGCGGTGCCGGGCATATCGCGCGCACCAACGGCCTCACAGCGGGCCGTCTCCATCGCTTCATAGAGATCGCGCGCCATCTCGCCCTGCGGCTGGTAGCGTGCGTGAGTTTGACCGTTGTGATACCGCCGGTTGAGCGCAAGCGCATCGGCCGTTCCACGCGCCAGCATCACCTCGTCGCGCGTCATCCGCCGCGTCACCTGCGGCAGACGCATCGCATCTCCGCTCAACCCTGAGGGATCGACCGAATAGCTGACCGTCAACTCAGGATCATTGGCCATGACTTTGGAAGCTTCGGCCAGTGCCTTTTTGAACGCATCAGCTGGATTGTCGGATGGTTTAGACATTAAACAAACTCCAAAGTGGTCGTGCAGACGCCAAACGGCACACTAAGCGGTGTTCGCGAAAGAGGCCGGCCAACCGAAGGTCCGCCGTCTACGGCTGAATTAACCCAAACTCACGCTCGCAGCACTTTCCGGCAGTTCTTCGTCAAACAGACGCTGGTAGAACTCGGCCACTGTCTGTCGTTCCAACTCGTCGCATTTGTTAAGGAAGCTGAGGCGGAAGGCATAGCCGACATTTTTGAAAATCTCGGCGTTCTGCGCCCACGCGATTACGGTGCGAGGGGACATGACGGTGGACAGATCGCCGCTCATAAAGGCCGTGCGCGTAAGGTCGGCGACTGTCACCATCTGTTTGACGGTTTTGCGCCCCTCGGCAGTATTGAAATGCGGGTTTTTGGCCAGCACGATTGCGCTTTCTGCGTCGATGCTGAGGTAATTCAGCGTCGAGACAAGCGACCAGCGGTCCATTTGTCCTTGGTTGATTTGTTGCGTGCCATGATAAAGGCCAGTGGTGTCGCCAAGGCCCACAGTGTTGGCCGTCGCAAAGATGCGAAAGAAAGGGTGGGGCGTGATGACTTTGTTCTGGTCCAGCAGCGTCAGCTTACCGTCGACTTCAAGCACCCGCTGGATCACGAACATAACGTCTGCGCGGCCTGCATCGTATTCATCAAACACAATCGCGGTGGGCGTGCGCAAGGCCCATGGAAGGATGCCTTCCTGGAATGCGGTGACTTGCTTGCCGTCGACCAGCTTGATCGCGTCTTTGCCGATGAGGTCAATCCGGCTGATGTGGCTGTCGAGATTGACGCGCACGGTGGGCCAGTTGAGGCGGCTTGCCACCTGTTCGATGTGGGTGGATTTGCCCGTGCCGTGATACCCTTGAACCATGACGCGGCGGTTGTGCGAAAATCCGGCCAGAATCGCCAATGTCGTATCGGCGTCGAACTTATAGGTACTGTCGAATTCGGGCACGCGGTCGGTGCGCTGCTCGAAGCCCTTGACCGTCATGTCTGTGTCGATCCCGAAAACCTCACGTACCGAGATATCCTTGGTCGGGGTTGCGTTGAGGTCCAGTCCGCCGTCAGCCATGCTTTATCATCCTAAATTCTGTTGCCCCTGCACGGGACTGCCTTGTGTGAGGTGCAACATATCGCGCAGGGGTTCAAGGGAAAGGGGGAAAATCGCCCCTTGCTGATGTGTCCTGCCTGCGCGCTATGCGTTATTTGATGTCAGTCTTTGAAATTCCGGCTGGATTTGAGCTGGTCCCAAGCCCAAACGACCTGCTGCAACTGCTCTTCCTGAGAACGGTCGCCGCCGTTCATATCGGGGTGCAAGACCTTGATCAGCGATTTGTAGATCTTGCGGATTTCCGGCTTTGTCATGTTGTCCTTGGCCTCCAGCACCTCCAGCGCCTTACGCTCTGTCGGGGGCAGGCGGCGGCCTGCTTGCGGACCTTTGCCAGGGTTTTGCGTAGCGTTGGCACCCAGAACCTGATGCGGGTCCTCAATGCCCAGACGCGCCCATGCGCGTGCCTCGGGATCGCTCATGGGTTTGGTGGGCCGGTCCCATACCTTATCCTCAGACAGCTGCGCGTTCATTTCGGCTTCGGTTGTGCCGTGGAAGAAGTTCCACTTGTTATTATACTCGCGCACGTGCTGTTGGCAGAACCAGAAAAAATCATCCAGAACATCGGGTGCTTTGGGTGCGCGGTACTTGCCCGCCTCGGCGCACCCGTCGTGATCGCACACGCGGGTTGACGTCTCGGAGGCACCGGACATGCCGCGCCGCCCGCGCGGGTTCTTCTTCTTGGCGGAGGAGACCGACATATCGAAACCAAATGGATCATTTTTTTGCATCTACGCACCTTTCCGACTCGAGGCGATCACTCTAAACGTGTGGCTGTCAGAAGGAAGGGGGTGGGTCGAAAAAAAGCCCCCAATTGGAGGGTTTATGCCTGTCAAAGACGAGATCGAAACCGCACTGCGCACCACATTCACCACTGAGCGGTTGGTGGTTACCGATGTGAGCGAGGCGCACCGCGGTCATGCTGGCTTTCGCGAGGGGGGAGAGACGCATTTTGATGTGGCGATCACCGCGCCCGAATTCGCAGGGTTGAGCCGTGTGGCAAAACACCGCGCCGTGCACAGCGCGCTCGGAGCCGAGCTGATTTCGCGTATTCACGCACTTTCGCTTGATATCGCGCCTTAGGCGTCCGGCTTGGCGGCGGACTCTGCTTTCTGCTCTGGTGTTTTTCGCATGCCATTGCGCGCCCGTGCCAGAATGCTGAGCGATGCGCCGACCGCACCTTCGCGGCCGGTATCCTCGACCCCATTGTCGACTGATGTGTCGTCGGGCCGTTCGCGCGGTGGATCTAGCGGCGTGTCGTTTGCGGCTTTTGCCATTGCACCGTGTTCTGCTGCTGTAGGCGCGGGCAGCAGTTCGGGTTTGAACGCTGCTGCGTCCTGAACATGGGGGCGGCGAAACACCAAAACATTGCGCCATTCAGTGGTTGATCCGGTCAGGCCCGACCGCTCGACGGATGGCAGCGTTTCTGCGCGCAAGTATTCCCATCCCTCGCTGCCCATTTCGTTCATCGTCGCTTCGATGGCAAAGGAAAACCGCGCCTCCGATCCGCGTATGCCTTTACCTTTACGTCCCTTCTTGGGGGCAGGGACGACTTTGTATTCGTAGCGGGGCATGGTGGTTCTCTCACAGCGGGATATCGGAATTCACGACGGTTTTAGCGCGCAGGCCTGCAAAAGGGAACCGCCACTCTGCGCTCCGGCATGTCAGCCGCGTTTGATCGCAATCTTTCGGCCTGCGCCTGCCGGATATGTCAAATCTTTTTGCGACTGCGCCAGTTTTGCAAATGCGGTTTGGATGCTGTCGGGCATTGCCGCAACTTTCGGCGCATCCTCCGATTGGTCCACATGCAGCGTCAGCGCCTCACCTGTGGCGGCACACCACCCGTCTTCGTGCCACAATTCCTGAAACGCATGGAAGCGTTTGGCGTCATATCCCAACAGCTGGAACGTGGCGGTGACGCGGTCGCCCACATGCAGCTCCCGCAGATAGCAGATGTGGAATTCGGCCACATAAGTGGTGCAGCCTGTGCGGTCGCGGTAATCAGGACCGAACCCCAATTGCGGATAGGCGTGGTCCGCACCCTGATCCATCAGAACCGAATAATAAGCCATGTTGAGGTGGCCGTTATAGTCGATCCATTCTGGCAAAACGGTCAGTGGAGGGGAGCGGAGCAGTCCCACCGTGTCAGTCTTGCAGTTTGGCCGCGACCAACTCGTTCACGACTTTGGGGTTGGCCTTGCCGCCGGTGGCTTTCATCACCTGACCTACGAACCAGCCTGCCAGCTTCGGGTTCAGCTTTGCTTTGGCGACCTGATCGGGGTTGGCCGCGATGATGTCATCGACTGCCGCCTCGATGGCGCCTGTGTCCGTGACCTGCTTGAGGCCTTCGGTCTCGACGATTTCCGCAGGATCGCGACCCGTCGTGTAGGCAATCTCGAACACGTCTTTGGCAATCTTGCCGCTGATGGCGTCGGACGCGATAAGATCCACGATGCCGCCCAGCATCGCGGGTGTGACAGGGCTTTCTGCGATGTCCTTTTCGTCCTTTTTCAGACGGCCGAACAGCTCGTTGATGACCCAGTTGGCAGTGGTCTTTCCGTCACGACCCTTTGCCGTTTGTTCAAAATAGCTGGAGCTGTCGAGGTCGGACGTCAGCACGGAGGCGTCGTAATCGCTCAACCCGAAATCACCGATAAACCGCGCCTTCTTCGCATCCGGCAATTCGGGCAAGGTGGCTTCGATCTGGTCCACCCACGCCTGCTCAATCTCGAGTGGGAGAAGGTCTGGATCGGGGAAATAGCGGTAATCATGCGCTTCTTCCTTGGAGCGCATGGAGCGTGTTTCCTGTTTGTCGGGGTCAAACAGGCGGGTTTCCTGCACGACTTCGCCGCCACCTTCCACGATAGAAATCTGGCGCTTTGCCTCGACCTCGATAGCCTGTTGGATAAAGCGCATGGAGTTCATGTTCTTGATCTCGCAGCGCGTGCCAAGGTGACCGAAATCGCCGGTTGCCGCATATTTCTCGTACTGGCCGGGCGCGCAAATCGACACGTTTACGTCCGCGCGCATCGCCCCGGACTGCATGTCACCATTGCAAGTTCCCAGATAGCGCAGGATTTGCCGCAACTTCGACAGATAGGCAGCCGCCTCTTCGGGGCCGCGAATGTCGGGGCGCGAGACGATTTCCATCAGTGCAACGCCCGTGCGGTTGAGATCGACAAACGACATATTGGGGTCCATGTCGTGGATTGATTTACCGGCGTCCTGCTCAAGGTGAATACGCTCAACCCCCACAAGCCGCGCGGTGCCATCGCCCATCTCGACCAACACTTCACCTTCGCCCACAATGGGGTGGTAGAGCTGGGAAATTTGGTAGCCTTGGGGCAGGTCGGGGTAAAAGTAATTCTTGCGGTCAAAGGCGGACCACAAGTTGATCTTTGCCTTCAGGCCAAGGCCCGTGCGCACGGCCTGCTCGACACAAAATTCGTTGATCGTGGGCAGCATGCCGGGCATGGCGGCGTCCACAAAGGCCACATTGCTGTTTGGTTCTGCCCCGAATTTGGTGGAAGCGGCAGAGAATAGCTTGGAGTTGGAGGCGACCTGCGCGTGCACCTCCATGCCGATGACCAGCTCCCAATCCTGTTTGGCGCCGGCAATCGTGCGGACTTTGGGCGTGTCGTAGGTGAGATCAAGCATGGTGCGCCTCTTTGCTATGTGTCGCGACGGGTTTAGCGGGGGGGAGACGGCTTGCCAAGAGGAGGGCGCGACGTAGCGCCGCTGATATTGATACCGGATGGGCCGTAGCGTGCGATTTTACACGCTACGGACAAATATTACGCCAGTGCTTGTGCCTTCAATACCCGCCGCAGGATTTTGCCGGAGGCTGATTTGGGGATTTCGTCCACAAAGGTCACGCGGTGGATCTGCTTGTACGAGGAAAGTGTCTTGGCCATATGCGCCTTGATCTCGGCCTCGGACGGGGCAGGATCGCCTGCGACGACAAAGGCCACGGGCAACTCGCCTGCCTCATCATCCGGAAGGCCGATCACGGCAGCGTCGGTAATGCCGGGGTGGCTGACCAATGTCGCTTCCAGTTCTGCCGGAGCAACCTGAAAGCCCTTGAATTTAATCAACTCTTTCAAGCGGTCCACGATAAACATATAACCGTCCGCATCAATATAGGCGATATCGCCGGTTTTTAGCCATCCGTCAGCGGTAAGTGTCTCTGCAGTGGCTTTTTCATTATTGAGGTAGCCTTTCATCACCTGCGGGCCTTTGATCCACAGCTCACCCTCCTTGCCAACGGGCAGGTCCTCACCGCTTTCTACATCGACCACGCGGCAAAGCGTGTTCGGCACGGCAACACCGGACGAGCCTGATTTGGGATTGGTGACAGGGGTCGTGTGGGAGACGGGTGAAAGCTCGGTCATGCCGAACCCTTGCAAGCAGATGCAATCAAGGCGTTTGGAGACTGCGTCAGAGATTTCGGCACCGAGCGGGGCAGCGCCCGAGAAGACCTGCTCGATACTGCTCAGGTCGTATTTGTCGAGAACAGGATGTTTGGCGAGTGCGAGGGCCACGGGTGGCACAATCCACATACGCCGCGCCTTGTGATCCTGCGAGATTTGCAAAAACAGCTCGAGGTCAAAGCGTGGCATCGTCACCAGCGCACCGCCACCGGCCAGATGCACATTCATCAGCACGTTCATTCCATAGATGTGGAAGAAAGGTAGGAACGCAGCCGCCACTTCGCCCGGCCGAAATGCACCAGCCTCGACCACCTGATCGACGTTGACCACCAGATTGCGGTGGCTCAGCCGCACGCCTTTTGGCATGCCGGTTGTACCGGAGGAGTAGGGCAGCACGACGGAATGTTCATCCAGATCGACGGGCACCTGCGCCTCGATCGGTGCGCCATAATAGGCCGACAGGGGCTCTGCGCCGTCGGCCTCACCAATGACCACAACAGGCTGGCCCGCGGCATCTTTGGCGGCGGTCTGCGCAGTTTCCAGAAACATCGACACCGTGATCAGGACATCCGCGCTGCTGTCTTTTAGCTGATGGGCCACTTCGGACGCGGTATAGGTGGGGTTGATCGTGGTGATGGTGCCCCCGGCCCAAGCGACCGCATGAAAAATAACGCAATAATGCGGACTATTGGGCGACATGAGCGCCACAGTCTTGCCCACGCCAAACCCGCGCGCGGTAAGGCCCCCTGCCAATGATTTTACCTGTGTCATGAACTCGGACGCTGTCATGGATGTGCCGGTCATCCCGTCGGTCAGCACGACATCATCTGGGCGGGTCGCGAGGCTCTCGAATATACGGTCGGTGATGGATTGATCGCGGATGGCGATGTCTGCGGCAGCGGTGTGATATGTCATGGTGGTTTCTCCCTTAGCACGCAGCTTAGGCAGAGGTTTTGACCCTGTCCAGCGGGTTAGCCTGCCTTGGCGATTGGTCCGTTTTCGGTGAAGGTAATGCGCTTGCCCTGTGCGATTTCATGTTTGAACAGGTCTCCGATCAGACGCAGCGCATCTTCATGTCCCGCGCGGGCAAAACGATTGGCCGAGGCCACGCGCAGGTTGTTCACAAATCCCTGCGTGGCATGCGCCCAGATCATCGGATGCAATTCTGTCAGGTAGTCGCGCACAATCCAGTTGGCGCAGGCAGCAATCTGGGCGCGGATGTGGTCGGCGGCATCATTGCCCGAAAAAACCTGACCCGTCATATTTGCACAATAGGCTGCCAGCAGATTGACAGTATGCTGCTCGGGGCGGTGGTCGAGGATGTCGCGCAGACCTTCGATGAAAAACGGTAGGTCGAGACGTGCACAGGCCTCGTCATTGATGCTGATCGCGTCGAACATGACCCATGTATAGCCG
>JBATTJ010000067.1:0-11910 GCA_049670485.1 Sulfitobacter sp. | reverse complement strand
TAGCAATATTCGGCGACGTCCGCGATCATCTTGAGGGATGGGGCAGGGGGGCAAATGTATGTGCCGCGCGACAGGTATTCCTTGATCAGATCGTTCTGCACGGTGCCTTGAAGCTGGGTCACATCCGCGCCCTGTTCTTCGGCCACAGCGATATAGAGCGAGAGCAACCACGGTGCCGTGGCATTGATTGTCATGGAGGTGTTCATCTGCTCCAGTGGGATGTTGTCAAACAGCGCGCGCATGTCGCCAAGGTGGCCCACTGGCACACCGACCTTGCCCACTTCACCACGGCTGAGGATATGATCACTGTCATATCCGGTCTGTGTAGGCAGATCGAATGCGACAGACAGGCCCGTCTGCCCTTTTGCCAGATTGTTACGGTAGAGCTCGTTCGAGGCTTGCGCCGTGGAGTGACCTGCATATGTCCGTATGAGCCAGGGGCGGTCTTTTTGCGGAGCATCGGTCATGACAGGCCTCTCTGAATCGTTTGGCAATATTCTTGCGTGCTGGGTTAGGTATAAGAAACTTTCGGTAAGTGTCAATTCGCTGCGTTGCGGCATGCGGTTTCTTTTGTGGCTGGCGGCAATACAAGGTAGAGGTCAACGGATATGACACAAACTGTGCAACTTCCGCTTTGGCTTTTTATATTGATCGTGCTTTTCGCTGCGGTCACAGCGCTCAGCCATTTCTTATTGCCCTCTGTACGCTGGTTTTTCCGCCGCAGGTTCGAGCGGGCAGTGACGCAGCTCAATACGCGGCTCAAACGACCGATACAGCCGTTCAAACTGGCGCGTCGGTATGACATGATCCAACGGCTCATCTATGATCCCGAAGTGTCGCGGGAAATCTCGATCTATGCCGAAGCCAATAATGTGCCAGAGAATGTCGCGTTTCAGAAGGCGCAAACCTATGCCCGCGAGATTGTGCCTAGCTTTTCTGCCTTCGCCTATTTCAGTTTTGCCATGCGGGTCGCCAAGTTTCTAGCAGAATTTGTGTACCGCATCCGTACCGCGCCGCAAAATGATGTCGTCTTTTCCGCGATCCCCAAGGACGCCACGGCAGTGTTTGTGATGAACCACCGTAGCAATATGGACTATGTTCTGGTGACTTATCTTGCCTCCAAAAACTCAACGCTGAGCTATGCGGTGGGGGAGTGGGCGCGGGTGTGGCCACTGTCCTCGTTGATCCGGCTGTGGGGCGCATATTTCATCCGGCGCCGTTCGCGCGGCGCACTCTACCGCAAGGTGCTGTCACGCTATGTGCAAATGGCGACCGCTGGTGGCGACACACAGGCCTTTTACCCTGAAGGGGGGCTGAGCCTGACAGGACGTTTGCAGCCGCCGAAAGTGGGACTGCTCAGCTATCTGGTGGACGGGTTTCAGCTGGAGGGTCCGCGCGATCTCGTGTTTGTTCCGGTGGCGATCAACTATGACCGTGTATTGGAAGACCGTGTGCTGATGGCAGCGCACGCGCGCGGTGACCGCCGGTTCGGCGCGCGGATTTCGGTTGTTGTAGCATTCGTCATGCGCAAGTTTTGGCAGCGGCTACGCGGCCACGACACGCGGTACGGCACGGCCGCTGTGGCCTTTGGTGATCCGGTAAGCTTGCGGGCCTACGGTGCGGTTGACGATGTTGAACAGTTGTCGGCAGAGCTAATGGGCCGGATTGAGGCGGTGATGCCTGTGCTTGGTGTGCCACTGGTGGCGCAGGCATTGCTGGCGCAGGGGCCGCTGGACGCGGACACGCTGGAGTTTGAAGTCGCCAAAATCCTTGCGCTGGTGCCTCAAGAGAGCATCGCAATCGACACGGATAATCTGTCTGCAGAGATCGCCCGCGCCTGCAAGCATATGGCGCAGCATGAGTTGATTGAGCAAAAAGGCGACATCTGGCGCATTTTGCCAGATCAGCAGATCGCCATGCAGTTCTATGCGAATTCGATTGCACATTATTTGCCAGAGAATGATCGCATCCCTGATGCTGCGCCTGCAAAGAAAATTTCTGCACCTGCTGGGTCATAATATTACAAAATTGGCATTCACATGGTTGCAATATTACGCAAGCGGGCTTAACCAACGTTAAGAGCACCGCGTAAAGCGGCGCAGGATCCCGTCAGTTCCTCAGGAGGACGATATGGCACTCGACACGACCATCGCGCAGTATGAAGCACCAGAAAAAGACCTGTATGACATGGGCGAAATGCCCCCGCTGGGCCATGTGCCAAAGCAGATGCACGCATGGGTGTTGCGTAAGGAGCGTCACGGCGATCCCGATACTGCCATGCTAAAGGAAGTCGTCGACACGCCGGTTCTGGACAGCAACGAAGTGCTGATCATGGTGATGGCGGCGGGCGTGAACTACAATGGTGTCTGGGCCTGTCTGGGCCAACCGGTCAGCGTTTTCGACGGTCACCGTCAGCCGTATGCGATCATCGGATCGGATGCTGCGGGCATCGTTTGGGCAGTTGGGGACAAGGTTAAACGCTGGAAAGTCGGTGACGAGGTTGTCGTGCACTGCAATCAGGACGATGGCGATGATGAGGAGTGCAACGGCGGCGATCCGATGTATTCACCGAGCCAGCGGATCTGGG
The DNA here is from genome assembly GCA_049670485.1 of Sulfitobacter sp. GTDB lineage: Bacteria > Pseudomonadota > Alphaproteobacteria > Rhodobacterales > Rhodobacteraceae > Sulfitobacter. The sequence continues at coordinate 9,323 of JBATTJ010000067.1, read as the reverse complement.
GCTATGAGACGGCAGACGGATCATTCGGGCAATTTACACGAGTGCAAAGTCAACAATTGATGCCACGCCCCAAGCATCTGACATGGGAGCAAAGCGCATGCTATACCCTGACGCTAGCCACCGCGTACCGCATGCTGTTCGGCCATGAGCCGCACGATCTCAAGCCAGGTCAGGATGTGCTGGTCTGGGGGGCATCTGGCGGTCTCGGATCTTACGCGATCCAGCTGATAAATACGGCAGGCGCAAACGCCATCGGCGTCATCTCGGACGAGAGCAAGCGCCAGTTTGTGATGGATTTGGGTGCCAAAGGCGTTCTCAACCGCAAGGATTTTGATTGCTGGGGCCAGATGCCAACAGTCAACACACCAGAATATGCGCAATGGTTTGCAGAAACCCGCAAGTTCGGCAAAGCGATCTGGGAGATTACCGGCAAAGGCAACAACGTCGACATGGTGTTCGAGCATCCGGGCGAAAGTACGTTTCCCGTCTCGACATTCGTCTGCAAAAAAGGGGGCATGGTTGTGATCTGTGCGGGCACGACAGGGTTCAATTGTACCTTTGACGTGCGCTACATGTGGATGCACCAGAAACGCCTGCAAGGGTCGCACTTCGCCCACCTCAAACAGGCTGCATCCGCCAACAAGCTGATGCTCGAGCGGCGCCTTGATCCGTGCATGTCGGAAGTGTTCACCTGGAGCGATCTGCCGCTTGCGCATATGAAAATGCTGCGCAACGAGCATAAACCGGGGAATATGGCGGTCCTTGTTCAGGCTCCAAAAACTGGCCTGCGGACGTTGGAAGATGCGCTGGAAGCGCGCAAGTGATGTGAGCCGCATAGTTTGGGATCAACCCCGGCAGTGCGAATCGCCGCAGCTCTGGTTTCAATCTTCACCATTCTGAAACCAACTCAATGCAATCAAAGACTTCGAAATGAACCACTCCCCATTTCTGGGGAGTGGTTTTTCGTGAATAGTCACGGCGATGTGATACATGCTATGATTGTGTTAATAGTATGTTAACTATTTGGAAGGGAAATGTAGGATGAGAAACGATTGGATATTAGACGTTCTCGCCGACCTGCGCAGTTTTGCCCATTCCAATGATTTGCCGATACTGGCCGAGCAACTGGATGATACTGCGCTAATAGCCACGGCCGAGTTCGCTGCAAGGAATGAGAGGGCTGCGAAGCGCGGGCATGCTGGGGACACTGACAAAACTAGAAGCAATCTTGTCCGCATTGGAACAGGCACGCTCGCTTGAGGATATTCAACGGGTATCCGAAGCCCTGAGGGATCATTACCGCGTCGATCATCTGGTTTATCACTGGGTGGATTCCGCAGGGGAGCAATACGGCTGCGGAACATACGCGCAAGCGTGGCAGGACAAATATATCCAAGAGAACTACGTGCGCATTGATCCTGTCGTGCAGGGCTGCTTTCAAAGATTTCATGCAGTTGACTGGAAGCGGCTTGATTGGTCGGGCAAGGCCGCACGCGAATTCCTGAGTGTGTCCGCAGAATACGGGGTCGGCAACCAAGGGTTCTCCGTACCGATACGTGGTCCGAACGGACAGTTTGCACTGTTCACCGTTAACCATAGTTGTGACGATGTGATATGGGCTGCGTTCACGGCAGAGCACCGGCGCGATTTGATTTTGATCGCGCATTATTTCAATGAAAAAGCACTCGAGTTTGAACCGGACCGCAGGCCCGATCCAGCGCAGCCATTGTCGCCCCGCGAGGTGGATGCCATGACGCTGCTGGCGATCGGATACAGCCGCGCACAGGTTGCCAACAAGCTGTCGATCTCCGAGCATACATTGCGTGTCTATATTGAGAGCGCACGGTTCAAATTGGGCGCGCTTAATACAACTCATGCGGTAGCGCGTGCTTTGAGCCGCGGTTTAATAGTCGTCTAGGCCTTAAATTTCGACCATTACGAGAATATAGAAAGCTGCGCACGTTGCACTCAGAAGGTGTTAACGACCGGGTGTCACACCTTCGTTCATCATTGAATTGCAACGGGGAGCGTCAACAATGCTGCGTTATCTTTATGCCGATCAACTGCCTCAATTTCCAAAACTGGCCAACGAAATGTTCACCCATCGGGCGGATCAATTCCACACCCGCCTTGGATGGGATGTGCGGGTTGATGCGCGCGGACATGAACGGGATGAATACGATGATCTGAACCCGCTCTATGTCATCTGGGAGACCGCAGACGGGGGGCATGGCGGATCAAGCCGCTTTTTGCCCACGACCGGTCCGGTGATGGTGAACGATCATTTCAGCCATCTCATTTCGGCACCAATCAAAAGCCCGCTCATTTGGGAGTGTACACGGTTTTGCATGGCGCCAGGGCAGGGGGCCCATGTCGCTGCTGCATTGATGCTGGGCGGAGGAGAATTGATGCAAGGGTTTGGCATCGAGCATTTCGTGGGTGTTTTCGATGCAAGGATGGTCCGCATTTATAAACGTGTTGGATCGTCGCCCGAAGTTTTGGGCAGCACCGGCTTAGGGCGGTCACAGATCAGCGTTGGTCTGTGGGAGTTTGAGCATGACGCGCAGGCAAAGGTCGCCGCGCGTGCGGGAATCTCGCCGCAGACAAGCCACCGATGGTTCGAGCGCGCATTTGGCAGCAGTTCCGAATTGGAATTTGCCGCAATCGCCTGAACGGCTCTGGCCCCTGCGCTGGTCTGGGCCTAATGTCGGCCTATGACAACTGACCTCATTTATTCCGACGATCAGGCCGCCGCACATGATGCGGTGGCCGCTATGCTGCAATCTGCGGGCATCAGCCTTGAAGATGCGCTTTTGATGCCGCCCAAAGGCAACAAGCCGCAGGTCATGGCAGTGACGGGTAAGGCAGGTTCAGGCAAAACTCTCCTGTTGGCGGAGCTTTATCGCGCTCTCGAAGAAGCGGGCGTCGATATCGTTTCCGGCGACTATGAGAGCAAAAAGCGCAAGGACAAGCGCACGCTTGCCATTCTTGCACCGACCAACAAAGCGGCAAGCGTATTGCGCCTGCGCGGCGTGCCTGCAACGACGATCCACAGGATACTATACACACCTGTTTATGATCCCGAATATGAACGTATTGCCGAATGGCTCGCTGGAAATGGCGAGCGGCCCGTGGATGTTGAAGGGCTCACCGAGATTGCACTCGATCGGGCATTTGCTTTCTATCAGGGTAACAAATCAATTCCCGGCGCGTTGGCAGCTGCAGGTTTGCGCGGCAGTGATTTCATCACCGGCTGGAAACGGCGCGAAGAGCCACTTGATATCGGGTTTGTCGATGAATCCTCGATGCTGGATGACAAACAGTTCGAAGACCTCAAAGAGATTTTCCCCACGCTTCTACTTTTTGGTGACCCGGCACAGCTGGCGCCGGTGGGCCAATCGGGAACGATGGTTTTTGAAAAGCTGCCGGAAAAGCGGGTGATGAACCTCAACCGCATCTTCCGGCAAGAGGCTGACAACCCGATCCTTGATCTGGCCCATGCGTTGGCCGATCCTGATATCGGGTTCGAGCAGTTCGAGCGGATGGTGGAGGATGCGTCCAAGCGTGATCCGCGTGTTGTGTGGGGTCAACGGGTCGAGGTGGATCTCATGGCGCGCTCTCCTGTGCTTGTGTGGCGCAACGCGACGCGCATCCGGCTGATCAATGCGTTTCGACGCGTGCATGGTGCACCCGAAGACGCGCTGATCGAAGGTGAGCCCTTGATCTGTGACGGGATCGAGTTGCCGCTCAAACACCGTAAGAAACGTCTCGACCTTGAGGCGCGCGGCCTGATTAAAGGCGCGCAGGTTGTATATTTGGGTGCTGGTCGCAAACCGGGGTTTTCGCGGCTGCACGTCGTTGGTGCGGAGGATCCACAGGTTTCTGCCGCCAGCATTGTGAAGATTGAAAAACCCGATGAGGAAGAGCCGTTTATCCCGTTCGCGGCCCGTATGGGGGCCACGTTTTTGCACGGTGCTGCGGTGACGATCCACAAGGCGCAGGGTAGTCAGTGGAACACGGTGCAGGTATTTGCACCCGATCTTTATGCTGCGGCCCGTATGGGGCGCATGGAGGCGGGGCAACCATTATGGAAGCGTCTGGCCTATGTGGCAATCACCCGCGCGCAGGAACGGCTGATCTGGGTGGTGCGCAACCGGCTTTCAACGCCCACCTATGCGCTCACCGTCGATGATCTGCGGGCGGCGGCAACGCCGACGCTGACGCTTGACCCGACAGAGGAGGACGTGGGGTGAAATCGGTCATCATCACAGGTGCCAGTTCGGGCATCGGGCGCGCCACAGCGTATACGTTCCTGAAAGCAGGCTGGCGCGTCGGATTGATCGCGCGGCGTGCTGCATTGTTGGAGGAAGTGGCGCAGGACCATGTCCATGCCGTGGTGTTGCCGGCAGATGTGACCGATGCGGATGCCATGGCGGATGCTTGGGCGCGGTTTGGCGAAATTGACGTGCTCTTTAACAACGCAGGTATCTTCGGCCCTTCTGCATGCATAGACGAGGTCGCACTTGAGGATTGGGCGCAGGTTGTGAACGTAAACCTGACAGGGATGTTCATCGCCGCGCGCCTTGCTTTTGGTGCGATGCGCGCGCAGGGGCGGGGCGGACGGATTATTAACAACGGCTCGATTTCGGCGCATACGCCACGCGAAAATTCGGTGTGCTACACGACCACCAAACATGCGATCACAGGTCTGACAAAATCGCTTGCACTGGATGGTCGTCCGTTTGACATCACCGCAGGGCAGATTGATATCGGCAATGCCGAAAGCGATATCATTACCACCTTGAAGGCTGCACACCCCGAAACCCAAACCATGGATGTGGAACACGCAGCAGCGTCGGTGCTGCATATGGCGCAGCTACCGTTGAGCGCGAATGTGCCGTTTATGACGGTGATGGCGACGAAAATGCCCTATCTCGGTAGAGGGTAGGGTCAGCGGCGCAGCAGGCTAAAGACAGCGGACGCGCCCCAACCGGCGGCAATGGCGATGGCCAGTGACATCAACCCATAGAGAAACGCACGCTCGCGGCTCAGTGCAAACAGCCACCGCTCCATGCCAACTTTGCGCACGTAGATGCTTGTCTCGTATTGGCCGACCACTTCGCCGCCACGGGTCAGGAAAATACGGGTTCTGTAGTCACCTTCCGTGAGTGCGGCAGGCAGGGCGATTGATGTTCGAAAGAGCGTCTGCTCATCCACGCTGACGGTGCCTTCGTTGAGTTGGTATTGGTTCGATTTGGATTTGATGCGGATCAGCGCGCGGGTGAAACTGTTGCTGTCGGCAATGCTCTCTGGTGCGCCGACAGACCGGATCGCGCGGGGGATTGAGATGCGGTGGCGCACGTCTTCCGTCTCCGTTAGCGACAAGCCCAGAAGCGTGCTGGTGGAGACGGCGTAAAAGCTTGGTGCGCTGTCAATCTCGACTGCGTCCGTGTTGACCCAGATGCCAAAGCGCTTTTCTTTGCGGCGGATGGTTTTGGTCTCGGAGGGGCCTGCGACGGTCACGATGACCTGTAAACGCGGCTCTACTTGCGCGGGGCCATCGCGCTTCACAGCGCCGAAAATGAGAATTTCCGAACCGTCGAAATTTGTATTGATGGATACGGTGTCACTGCTCAGCCCCAGCACGACCTCTTCGGCGGCGTGGACCATACCTGACAGGCACAGCGAGAGCACCAGAACCAGCGCGCGCATCAGTGACCACCTGCCGCGATTGAGTAAAGTTCAGCCGGTTGCAGCAACAGCTCAAGCGCAAGCTTGCCACATACCGCGAGCACCATCATGGCCAGCAAAATGCGCAACTGCTCCGCCTTCATCTTGACGCCAATCCGTGCGCCGATTTGGGCCCCGATAACCCCCCCGATGAGCAGGAGCACCGCCAGAACAATATCAACGGTGAAGTTGGTGGTCGCATGCAGCATCGTGGTGAACGCGGTTACAAAGATAATCTGGAAAAGCGATGTGCCCACGACCACTTTTGTGGGCATCCCAAGCAGATAGATCATCGCAGGGACCATGATAAAGCCACCACCGACCCCCATGATCGCGGCGAGGATGCCTACCAATACACCAACGACAAGAGGCGGGATAACAGATATATAAAGGCCCGAGACGCGAAACCGCATCTTGAACGGTAGGCCGTGGATCCAGTTATGCTTTTTGCGCGTAGGCGCTTTGCCCTTTTTGACATTGCGGATGGCGTTCAGGCTCTCGATGAACATCAGCGCGCCGATCACACCAAGAAAGACGACATAGCAAAGCTTTACCAGCAGATCGACCTGTCCCTGCGCTTTGAGGTAGTTGAACACCATGACGCCAAGGGCCGCACCGAACAAACCACCGATGAGCAGCACGGTGCCCATCCTGAGATCCACCGTCTTTCGCTTGAAATGTGCGAGCACACCAGAGAACGAGGACGCGACGATCTGGTTGGCCTCGGTGGCGACAGCAACGGCAGGGGGAATGCCGATAAAGAACAGCAAAGGCGTCATCAGAAACCCGCCGCCGACGCCAAACATGCCCGATAAAACGCCCACAATTCCGCCCAATCCCAGCAGCAGGAATGCGTTGACCGATACTTCGGCAATGGGCAGGTAGATTTGCATGGTTTTCCTTAGGCGCAGCAGGCTTCAAAATCAATGATCTAACGAAATGTGTTTGCCCGAGGACTTACGGGTGGGTTTAATCTGGCCTTATCTTTCTTTGACGTAAGGTGCGCCGCCGGCGCGTGGAGGGACGGCCTTGCCGACAAATCCGGCAAGGATGATAACCGTCATGACATAGGGGAGTGCGGCCAAAAGCTGCCCTTGAACATTCATGCCGGTGAGTGCTTCAATCACGTCGGGGCGGGTTTCGAGTGCTCCGAACAGGCCAAACAATAAGGTCGCATAAAGCGCGTGCCATGGACGCCATTTGGCAAAGATGAGGGCAGCAAGCGCAATAAACCCACGCCCCGCTGCCATGTCTTTGACGAAACCGGCCTGTAATGCGGTGCTCAGATAAGCACCGGCGATGCCACACAGAATGCCGCAAATACCAACGGCAGCAAACCTCAATCCGACGACAGATACACCTGCCGTATCGACGGCGGCGGGGTTCTCACCGACCGCGCGCAGGCGCAGGCCGAACCGCGTGCGAAACAGCAGCCACCAGGTAAATGGCACCGCCGCAAACGCGATATAGACAAGGATGGAATGGCCCGAAATCAGTTCGTAATACAGTGGACCCAGATAAGGCACATCTTGCAGGGCCGTGGCAAAGGGCAGGGTGATCGGCTCGAACCGTGCATTCCCGATCAGCGATGGCGTGCGCCCGCCCTGTTGGAACCATGCTTGCGCGATAAGGACTGTGAGACCTGCCGCTAAAAAGTTGATCGCAACCCCGGAAATCAACTGGTTGCCGCGAAAGGTAATCGACGCAACGCCGTGTATCGCGCTGAGAAACAGTGAGGCCGCAATGCCCGCCAAAAGGCCAACCCAGACAGAACCGGTCATGGCCGCAATCGCCGCCGAGAAAAACGCAGCCGCGAGCATCTTGCCTTCAAGCCCGATGTCGAAAATTCCCGCGCGTTCCGAATAAAGCCCTGCAAGACAAGCCAGCAGGAGTGGTGTAGCGAGGCGCACAGTTGAATCCAAAAGCTGGATCAGGGTCAGAAAATCCATCTTTTACGCCTCCTTGCGATTGCGCAGAGCAAGGAAAATCCGCTCCAGCGGCATCCGCACCATATTGTCGAGCGCGCCAGTGAACAGGATCACAAGTGCTTGGATCACCACGATCAACTCACGCGGGATCGACGTCCAAAGAGCCAGTTCCGCACCGCCCTGATACAGAAATCCAAACAGGATTGCGGCGACAAAGACACCAAGCGGATGCGAGCGACCCATCAATGCAACAGCAATGCCGATAAATCCTGCACCCTCGACGGAGTTGAGAACCAGCCGCTCCGCCTCTCCCATGACGTTGTTGATCGCCATCATGCCGGCCAACGCACCCGAGATCATCATCGTGATCATGATGATTTTCACTGGCGGCATCCCTGCGTATTTGGCTGCAGATTCCGAATTACCAAAGCTGCGGATTTCATAGCCCAGACGCGTACGCCAGATCAGGAACCACAAAAACACGCAAGCAGCGACCGCCACCAAAAGCGAGACATTGGCCGGTGCCGATTTGGAAAATGCGATGCCAAGGGGCGCTAAGATATCGTGCAGCGTGGGCAGGTGTACCGTTTCTGGAAATCGTGCGGTGGCGGGGTCCATAGACCCTTGCGGGCGCAGTAGATTAACCAGCACATAGTTCAGCAGGGATGCCGCGATAAAATTGAACATGATGGTGGTGATAACAATGTGGCTGCCGCGTTTTGCCTGAAGGTAGGCCGGGATCGTGGCCCATGCCGCCCCGAACAGGCCCGCCGCCAATGCCGCACCAACCAATGCGAGTGACCAGTGTGGCCAAGGAATATAGAGACAAGCGAGGGCGACACCCAAGCCACCCAATGCGGCCTGTCCCTCACCGCCGATATTGAACAGACGCGCGTGAAATGCGATTGAGACGGCCAACCCTGTGAACATGAAATTCGTCGCATAATAAAGCGTGTAGCCCCAGCCATAGGTCGAGCCCAACGCGCCGGTGATCATCATCTTGACCGCCGCCACCGGATCCTCGCCAATGGCCAAAATCACCAAGGCGGATAGAATCGCCGCGAGCAACAAGGAGATGAGCGGCACAAGGATCACCTCGGCCCATTTCGGCATGACATCCATCTAGGGTGCTCCTTCACCGGCGTGCGCGAGATTGCTTTGTATCTCGTCCACGCTGTGCGGTTTGTCGGTATCGGTGATGCCCGCCATCAGCAGGCCCAGCTCTTTTTCATCGGTCTGCGCGGGCAGACGCTCCCCCATGATGTGGCCGTCGAACATCACAGCAATCCTGTCGCTGAGCGCCATAATCTCGTCCAGCTCGACACTCACCAAAAGCACGGCCTTGCCTTTATCTCGCAGGGCGATGATCTGTTGGTGAATAAACTCGATCGCGCCGATGTCGACGCCGCGCGTGGGCTGCCCGATAAGCAGAAGGTCTGGATTACGCTCGATCTCGCGCGCCAGCACGATTTTCTGCTGGTTCCCGCCCGAGAAATTCTTGGCCGCCAGCTTCGGGTCCGGCGGGCGTACGTCAAACCGCTCCATCTTGCCCGTGGTATCAGCGCGGATCGCTGCATTGTTCATCAACAGGCCGGAGCGGTAGGCGGCGTCATGGTGATAGCCGAACGCCACATTTTCCCACGCGGCGAATTCCATGATAAGGCC
>JBATTJ010000066.1:0-2959 GCA_049670485.1 Sulfitobacter sp. | reverse complement strand
CGCCTTGCCGCCACCTCCGCCCATCACCGGAAACGGCAACTCGCCCCGCTGCGCGCCATGGATCGCCGCAAACAGCCGATCATCAAAATACTGGATCCGCTTCGCCCGCACTGGCATTTGCGCATCCACGACCATGATAATTTCATCGAGCGGCAACCGGCGTGCTTCATCCTCAGGCAACAACGATGTCTCCTCTGTCCGTGTGGACTGACTGCGCCCCTCGAACGGATTCTTACCAATCGACCGCGACCGCGTGATGACCGTCTTTGTTGTCTTGCCCACGGCCTTGCTCAGCTCCTCAATGGTCTTTTCATCTGAGGGGGTGAGGTAGAGCTTTACGCCTGCGTTGCCTTGCAGCGCGCGGCGCGTGTTCTCTCCATAGATTTCATCAAGGGCAGGGATGGTTTGGGTCACCACCGCCAAGTGGCCGCGATAGGTGCGAAGTGTTTCAATGCTCTCGAACACGATCGGCATTTTGCCAAGGCGGTTGAACTCATCGAGCATGATCATCACAGGCCAAGGCTCATCTTTGCCGGGTTCCTTCTCTTGCATTGCCGAGAGAAGGTCTGAGAAAAACAAACGGATCAGTGGCGCAAGCGGCTTTACCATCAGCGGCTGGACAACGAGATAGACCGTAAAGGGCTTTTTGCGGATCGTGCGGAAATCAAAGTCGGAAACTTGCGTCGCCTCGTCAATCGCAGGGTTCTGCCATTGATCCAGACCTGACGTCATCAGAAGCGAAACGTAGGAGGTCAGCGTGTCGTTGTTGGTGGACGCCAGTCGCGTAAAGATCAGCTTCGCGGCCTTGTTGTCGATCTCATGGCCCCGCGCCACATATTCTTTCTGCTTGTTGCCACCCGAGGCCGCGATCCGGTAAATCTCGCCTAAGTTCGGCTTCTTGCGCTGGAAGGCCAACAAGCCTGCGGCCACGAACAGATCAATACCTCCCTTCAAAAGCCCTTGAACGCGATCATTGTCGCTTTGCAGGAACAAGGTCGCCAGCAGCTGCAATTCCATCTGCTGGCGCGCGGGGTCTTCTAGCTCATAGATGCGCAGCAGCGGATTGTAGCGATGGGTCCGCTTGCCTTCCCAGTCCGTGGGCGCAAAGCGGTAGACCTTGTCGCCCTGCGCAGCGCGGTGGCGCGCCGTAGCTTCAAAACACTCGCCCTTAACATCCAACGTGACGGCAGACCCCTGCCATGTGAGCAGGTTCGGGATCACAAAGCCTGTGGTTTTACCGCGCCCGGTTGGTGCCACGATCAGCGCATGGGGAAAGACCTTAGAGGTGATGTAGCGGGCACGAGATTTCGGGCTGCCCAATTTTCCCAGAATAAACCCGGTGCCGGGCTTGCCAAAGAACCCGTTGGCGTTCATCTCGCCGCGCTTTTGCCAATGGGTCTGACCGAAGCGTGTGAGGGCGGACCCGGACATGGCAAGGCTCACCATCAGCCCGGCGACGGCAGCACCACCGATGATCAGGTTGATCAGCTGGAAATCATCCGGCCGTCTGTCTCTGATCCAGAGGTAATTTTGCGCGATATATCCAAAATCGATATCGGCGCTGAACCCAAGTGCCTTGAAGGTCAGCACGGCCGAAGCGATGGTGTAACCCATTGCCCCTGCCACTAAGGTGACCAGAACGACCCCGATAGCAATCCAAGCCTTGCCCATGGATCCACTCAATGGACTTGGCCCCGCTCCGTCTCGCCGTCCACGTCTGCCGCGCGGTGTCTCTCGACTTCAACGTCTGCCAACTCATCGACAACCTGTCGTAACGCATCCGAGTTTGCCGTTGCCGCATCCGATTGCAAATAGACCTTTGCGGCATAGAGACGGTCGAGGCGATCTTCGATGACATTTTCCAAAGCGTCGCTGTCGCCCTCCTTCAGACGATCGAGCTGCGCCGCGCCCAAAACCCGCGCCACATGCGCGCGGAAGGCTTCGCGATCGGTTTCGGTCTCGAAGGGCGACGACAACTCCCCTGCCCGTTCATGGGCGAGAACACGGGACAGTTCAGGCGTTTCAATCATAGTTGTCTCGCGCTCCGTAAGGTTTTCCTCCCGTTCAGCGTCGCGCGCTTCATAGACACGCGCGTATGTGTCGCCGAGGCCTATTGCCAGCTGCTCGGGCATGTCGGGATAACGCGTCTGTAGATCGCGCGCGACGGAAACGGAGATTGGCGTCCTGCTGTGTGCGCCCAAATGCGCCGCTTCAACCTCAACGATAACCCGCTCTGCAGCGGCCCGATCTACGATCACCGCCCCGCCTTCTTCATCCACGCGGATCACATCGGTAGGACGTGCAATCAGCTCTGGATGGTCGCGCAGATAGTCCCACTGTTCGTCTTCCAAACGCTCTACGGCAAGGCTTTCGATAACGGCGTCGTCTCGGTCTTCAATTCGAGTCTCGATGCGAACGGCGTTGGTAGCGGTTTCAATCTGGGTTTCGGTGACATGCGCCTGCACCTCGCGGGCTTCTTCAATGACCCCGTCACGGCGCAGCACGCCCTCCCGTTCCAGCATGGTCCCCAGCTGCACATGTACATCATTAAGAATATCCCGTGCCTGTTCCAAATCCGCACGGCGCTCGAGGTTCAGATCCTTCGCTTCGGCCACCTTGGAAAGGTCATCCGCGATCCATTGATGCTCAAGGGCCGCGTTCTGCGCTACTGTTTCTATGCGGGCCACAACTTGCGCTGTGCTGATCCCCGTGCCGCGCAATGCTGCATCAACGCGGGCACGCACCCGCGGTTCAGAAAGACGCTCCAACTGGCTTTGCTGAATGTTGGCCTCAGAATAGACCCCACCTTCTGACGGGACCTCCGAGAGGGAGTTGGAGCGCAGCCCCAGCGGCTGCATATGCTGCACCCGCGCCTGAATGGCGTTGAGCGACTTCTCCAGCGCGGGCCGCTCGGCATCGGGCTTTGCCGCGATCAGGTCTGTGATGTTTGCGACCTTTT
>JBATTJ010000065.1:0-11207 GCA_049670485.1 Sulfitobacter sp. | reverse complement strand
CTGGTTTTATAAATTGCAAACGACCCGCACCTTTAGGTGCGGGTCGTTAATGTTAAACAGGCAAGGTCGTGCTAAATGCCAGCTCTCAGTTCCGTACGGAAATCAGACTGCTTTCTTGAGCGCCTCTGCCAGATCTGTACGCTCCCAGCTGAATCCACCATCGGCTTCGACGGCGCGACCGAAGTGGCCATATGCGGCGGTGCGTTGGTAGATTGGCCGGTTCAGTTGCAAATGCTCACGAATGCCGCGCGGGGTCAGGTCCATCACCTGTCCGATCGCATGCTCGATCGCTTCTGCGTCAACTTCACCTGTCCCAAAAGTATCGCAATAGATCGACAACGGCTTGCTCACACCAATGGCATAGCTAAGCTGGATGGTGCATTTGCTCGCCATTCCGGAGGCCACAACGTTTTTCGCCAGATAGCGGGCTGCATAAGCCGCAGAGCGGTCCACTTTTGTAGGATCTTTACCTGAAAACGCACCGCCACCATGAGGCGCGGCGCCCCCATAGGTATCAACAATAATCTTGCGACCTGTCAGGCCCGCGTCCCCGTCCGGTCCACCGATCACAAAGGTACCTGTGGGGTTCACCCACCATTCCGTATCAGCAGAAATCCAGCCTTCCGGCAGCACTTCGCGGATATACGGCTCGACGATGGCACGAATGTCGTCGCTGCTTTGGCTCTCATCGGCATGCTGCGTGCTGAGAACGATCGACGTCACGCCTACCGGCTTGCCGTCTTCATAACGCACGGAAAGCTGCGATTTTGCGTCGGGACGCAGTGTGGGCTCGGTTCCATTTTTGCGCACTTCGGCCAAACGACGAAGCATCGCATGAGCATAGTGGATCGGTGCCGGCATCAGCTCGTCGGTCTCATCCGTGGCATAACCGAACATGATGCCCTGATCACCTGCCCCTTCGTCTTTGCCTTCGGCTGAATCGACGCCCTGCGCGATATGTGCCGATTGTTCGTGCAGCAGATTGGTAATCTCGACGGTTTCGTGGTGAAACTTGTCCTGCTCGTAGCCAATATCCTTGATGCAAGCGCGGGCGATATCCTCGATACGGCCCATGTAATCGTGCAGTTTGGCGCTATCGCTCAAACCGACCTCACCGCCGATGACCACGCGGTTGGTGGTTGCAAAGGTCTCTGCAGCGACGCGCGCTTCGGGTTCTTCGGCGATAAATGCGTCCAGTACCGCATCGCTGATCTGGTCACAGACTTTATCCGGGTGACCCTCGGAAACGGATTCCGACGTGAAAATATAAGATTTGCGGGACATGAACGTGCTCCAATGGGGTTATCGCACCACGTCAGGAAGCCGTTGCGGTGCATCCGGACCCGATTAAGCTGCCACACACAACGGGTCAATGTTATTCGGTGGTCGCACGCAGCCTTGTGCGTTTACGCAACACCAGAATTGCGAGGACCAGCAACAAAAGACCCGCCAAGGGCAAGTCGCCTGTACGGCTATACAGGGTCGGACCAAGTGGCAGGGGCAGAGCCGTGTCGATGAATCCCGCCAGTCCCAATCCGATGCTTTGTGTGATGCGACCATAAGGGTCGATCATCGCCGTGATGCCGGTGTTGGCGGCACGCGCGACAGGCAGGCCTTGCTCGATTGCACGCATGCGCGCTTGTGCCAAATGTTGTTGCGGACCTGCGCGGGTACCAAACCACGCATCATTAGTAGCGTGAATGATGAAATCGGCCCGCTCGGGCGCAGCATTGACGCCATGCGCAAATACCGCCTCGTAACAAATAAGCGGCAAGGCGCGGCCAAGTGCGCCCAAGTCTAACAACTCCGGTCCCGGTCCCGCACTGAAACCCGCACCATGTTGCGGTGCCATGCCATAGATGCCGAACCGCGCGGCAAAATCGCCCAGGGGGACATATTCGCCAAAGGGCACGAGGTGGTGTTTGTCATAAGATTGGGTAATCTCACCTTGCGCTCCCAGAACGGCCAATGTGTTGTAATGCCGCCCGTCCTCGGTTCGTTGCGCACCCAGAATAACGGGCATTCCTTCTGCAGCGCCACTGATTTCCTCAAGTATTACAGCACTCCTGTTGAGCGCCCATGGAATTGAGGTTTCGGGCCAGATAATCGCGTCGGGCGCGCCTATGCCGGCATCAATCGCAGCACCAGTAAACCGCAGCTGCCTCTCATAAAAGATGCCAATTTTCTCAGGGTTCCATTTTTCATCCTGTGGCGCATTGGGTTGCACAAGTCTGAGCACTGTCCCCCCGAGGGGCGCAGGTGCAGCTAAGGGCGGGAGCAGAACCGCAGCGGCAATTGGCAATAAAACAATAATGCGCATAGGCCACCCGCTACGCGCCAGCCCACTTATCATAACCGCAGCGGCGATCACCAATAGGTTCAAACCATGCGGTCCGATCCATGCCAAGAGTTGTCCTGCCACTCCATCGACCATCGCCTGCGCGGGGGAAGCCCATGGAAATCCGCTAAAGATATAAGCGCGCACAAGCTCTATCGCGGTCCAGCAGGGCACCAGCGCCCAGACACCAAGTGACATGCGGCGCGCTGTCCAGAATGCAACACTCCAGAAAACGCCCCCTCCTGTCGCCATGAGCATGACCGCGAAAGGAGCCATCCAACCGTGACGCGCTGCATCGACTAGAAAAGGGGAGACGATCCAATGCAGTGATACTGCGAAATACCCAAAACCGAATGCAAATCCCCAGAGTGCGGAGGCGCGGGTTTCACGAATGCTCGACCATTGCTGTACGGCGACGGCGAACGCTGCAACCATCACCAGCGGCATGTTGAACGGTGCCTGACCCAGCGCCGCGACAGCACCCAATGCCACAGGCAACAGCCGGTACAGCATCATGCGGCGGGAGAGCCGCTCATTCGCACGCGCAGCCGTTTGATCCGGCGCGGATCTGCATCCATCACCTCGAATTCCGGGCCGTCCGGGTGCACCACGACTTCGCCGCGTGCGGGCAAGCGACCAGCAAGCATCACAACCAAACCACCCAGTGTTTCGATCTCTTCCTCGTCCACGTCGTCGTGGTCGGTCAGGGACCTGCCCACCTCTGCCTCGAACTCCAGCAATGGCGTTTTGGCTAAGGCGAGATACTGCCCCGGCTTTTCTAAGGACCAATAGACAACGTCTTCATCAACGTCGTGTTCGTCCTCAATCTGGCCGATGACCTGTTCGATCAGATCCTCGATGGTGACCAAACCGTCAACACCGCCGTATTCGTCAATCACCAGCGCCATATGGCGTCGCTCCGCCTGCATCTTGGACAGAAGCACGCCGATACTCATACTGGGCGGGACATAGACAAGCGGTCGGATCACCGCCGTCAGATCAAAATCATCGGGCTTCCCGTTAAAGCCAAACTGCAAGGCAAGGTCTTTGAGGTGGGCAATTCCTACAGGCGTATCGAGCGTGCCGTCATAGACCGGCAACCGCGTCAAACCGCTTTCTTTGAACACCGCGACCAGTTCATCCATCGTGCAGGTCGCACTAACCGAGATGATGTCGGCCTTCGGAATCATAACGTCATCGACGCGCATCCGGCGCAGATTGCTCATGCCTGTGACACCATACGGGACGCTTTGTCCCGCAGACCCTTCGTCCTCTTCAGCCTCCGACGGGCTAAGTGCACCGATCACACGGCTAAAGAAACCGGGCCTTACGGCTTCGGCCTCGCCTTGCGTGCCATCGTCTTCGGGGTGGGTGTTTTCCTGCGCGCTCAGCGCAGCGGTAGAAGGTCCGTCAGTGTCGCCCATTGGGTCCTGTCTCTGGAAGCGGCGGCCGCATATCGGCGCCTTTGGTGGTTGGATCGCTTATATATGGGTCATCTATGCCCAAATTACCAAGGATTTCGACCTCCAGTCGCTCCATCAGCGCGGCGTCGCCCTCAGTGATATGATCATATCCCAATAAATGCAAAGTGCCATGCACGATAAGGTGGGTGAGATGATCGTCCATCCACTTGCCTGATTCGGTGGCTTCACGTTTGCAGGTGTCATAACCCAGCGCGATATCGCCAAGTTCTACCATACCGTCAAACCCTTGGACGGGTGCTGGCGGCGCGTGGCCTTCCCCTTCAGGTGCGAGATGTTGTGCAGGCCAGCTTAGCACATTTGTGGGGACCGATTTTTCACGAAACTCCGCGTTTAGGTCAGCAATTCGAACATCGTCGCAGGCCATGACGCTGATCTCGACTAAGTCAGGGTCCAGACCCATATGCTCTAGCGTCGACAAAATGGCGCGATCAGCAAGCGTACTAAAACTCCTTTCGTCCCAATCCCCGCTGTCAAAGATGATATCAAGGTTGTCCACCTGTCAGGTATCCCGCCGCACATCCCGCTCGGCCTCAGCCTCATAGGCTTCGATGATAGCCGCAACCAACGGGTGCCGTACTACGTCTTTTGAAGTGAAATAGTTGAAGTCGATCTTGGGAATATGTTTGAGCAAACGCTCCGCATCAGCCAGACCCGACGCTTGGCCACGGGGCAAATCAATTTGGGTCCGATCACCAGTGATCACCATCCGCGACCCTTCGCCTAGCCGTGTCAGAAACATCTTCATCTGCATTGCCGTCGCATTCTGCGCCTCATCGAGCACTACAAACGCATTACTGAGCGTGCGGCCCCGCATGAACGCCAGCGGAGCAATCTCGATGGTTTTTTCCTCCCGCAGTTTCGCCAATTGCTTGCCCGGTAAAAAGTCGTTGAGTGCGTCATAGAGCGGCTGCATATACGGGTCAATCTTTTCGTCCTGTGTGCCAGGCAAGAAACCCAAACGCTCGCCTGCCTCAACCGCCGGGCGGCTCAGGATGATCTTGTCCACTTTGCCCGACAGGAACATCGACACGCCAACCGCCACGGCAAGATAGGTTTTGCCGGTACCCGCAGGGCCAATGCCAAAGGCCAGTTCATTTTCAAACAGCGACTGCACATAGGCTTTTTGAGCCTTGGTGCGCGGTTCTACCCGTTTTTTGCGGGTCTGGATTTCGAACCCCTGACTGATTGGCATTTCGATCTGGTCGCCCGCACGCACACCGGTATCATCCGCCGAGTTGCCCATCCGCAGGATCATATCGACATCTGCAGGCTCCACTCCACGGCCACCCTCAAGACGGGCATAGAGCGCATGAAGGACTTGCGCGCCCCGCTCTGTTGCGGGGGCCTCACCCAACAGGGTCAGGAAATTACCGCGCCGCACGATCTGGATCTCCAGCGCCTTTTCGATCGCCGCGAGATGCTGGTCATAAGGACCGCATAAATCAATCAACAGGCGGTTGTCTGGGAAATCAAGCAGAGGACCCGGCGGGCCGGTCTCCGGTGTGATCAGATCGGATGGGGGCAAAAGCGATATCCTTTCAAGGTTAGGACCATGTCATCTAGGGCGCAGTGACGACCATTGCCAGTGCAGCGACGCAAAAAGGGCCGCAGTGTGATACACCACGGCCCTTTTTATCAAATTGTGCGCAAGCCAAGATCAGATCGGATCGCCGATGATGCTCGTTGCGCCACTTTTGAAATCGCCAACGGTTTGCGTCGGAGGTGCCACGCCGGAACAAACCGGTTTGCCGAATTTATCCAGACGTGCAGACAAATAACCCTCGACGCCGTCGTCAATGATCCAATGGTCACAGCCGTTCGGATCAACCCAGATGCCCGCCTGAAGCTGGCTCAGGTGTTTTTTGTCGATGCCCCGGTCAATCGTTTTATCAGGGCCAAGTTCACGGAAAGATGCGTCTTCGCAGGCTGATACGACCGTGGTCAGACCAATGATCGCTGTGATTTTGAGAATATTCATATGTCTGTTCCCTCAGCGAATACAGATGATTTCAACGCGACGGTTCTTCGCCTGACCTGCGGCGCTGCCGTTGGAGGCGGCCGGTTGGCGCTCCCCGTAGCCACGTACATCAGCGATACGTGCGCCGGATGCTTGTGCAACCCGCGCAACCGAGTTGGCGCGGTTCAGCGACAAACGCATGTTGTACTCATCAGACGCACGACTGTCGGTGTGGCCGGTGATGATATAGCTGACCGCGTTGGTCGACGTGAAGAACTCGCGCAGACGTTGTTGGCCGTGTGTGGAAATGTTGTGGCTATTGGTGGCAAAGAACTGATCGCTTTGCATCACACCGCAGACATTACCCCGGCGGCAGACCGGAATACCCTGACGATTGGTGTGCGGCGTCATAAAACCCTCGACACCGTCATCCATGACCCAGTGCTCACACCCGTCAGGATCGACCCAGATTGTAGGAATGTACTGACCGCCATCGCGACCGGATTGGCTTTTTGTTTGCGCGCTAACCGCAGCACCCTGAAGTGCCATTGCGCCAACAAGGGCAGCACCGGCTGCCAAACGCATCGTTTTGAAAAGTGTGTTTGCCACAGCTCTTTTCCTTATTTTTGTTCCCCCGAAGTCAGATACGCAAAACGCATCGCGCTCCGGTTCCTTCCTCACATATGATCAAGCTAAGCAAAACTCGGACCCGAGGAAAGCTTTATATGCTATATGTGGTGTGCAGAAGGACAAAAGCCGCGAATTCGAGTGCTTTTGGTGAGGGTTCGTTGAACAATACAACGCAGGTCCGCATAATTTTCTACGGGAAGTTGCGACTCACTTCTGCAAACCGGATGCGCCTAGCCACAAAATATGGAGCCAAAGCCCCTAAATTTGCCGCGCGGTGAGCGAATTGGTCATCGCCCGCGTAATACGGACCGGCACCACATCCCCGATGCGCGCGGCGGCATCCTCGATATGTACCGCGTGCAGGTATTCCGATTTACCTAGCATCTGACCATCCTTGCGGCCCGCCTTCTCCACCAAAACCGACAGATCACGCCCGACCATGCTCTCTTGGATCGCATATTGCTGCTTCGAGATCAGCGCCTGCAGACGCTGAAGCCGCTCATCCGCCTGTGCGGGGTCGACCTGCGCACGCTCTGCCGCAGGCGTGCCCGGCCGCGTCGAGTATTTAAAGCTATAGGCGTAGCCGTAGTTAACCTGCTCAACCAGATCCATGGTCGCCTGAAAATCCTCTTCTGTCTCTTCGGGAAAACCTACGATGAAATCACCCGACATCATGATATCGGGTCGCACGTCGCGGATCCGTTCAATCAGCCGCAGGTAGCTTTCGGCAGTGTGGCTGCGATTCATCCGCTTGAGGATTTTATCCGAGCCTGACTGCACGGGCAGGTGCAGATAAGGCATCAGTTTGGATGTATCTGCATGTGCCGCGATCAAATCGTCATCCATATCATTGGGGTGCGAGGTGGTATAGCGGATCCGCTCTAACCCATCGACCTTTGCCAGCGCACGTATCAACTCGGCCAAGGTCATGCCGCCATGATAGGCATTCACGTTCTGACCCAAAAGTGTAACCTCGCGCACACCGCGCTCCACCAGCTCTTGTGCTTCCCGCACCACCATATCGGCAGGGCGCGAGACCTCGGCGCCGCGGGTGTAGGGCACCACACAGAATGCACAAAATTTATCGCAGCCTTCCTGAACCGTCAAAAACGCAGCAGGCGCGCGCCGCCCCTTGGTCCCGCGTCCTTTGAGGTGAGCAAATTTATCTTCTTCGGGAAAATCGGTATCGAGCGCCGTATGCCCTGCGCGCACCCGCGCCTCCATCTGTGGCAATCGGTGGTAAGATTGCGGGCCAACCACCAGATCTACGGCAGGCTGGCGACGCATGATTTCCGCCCCTTCCGCCTGTGCCACGCATCCCGTCACACCGATCTTGAGATCCGGATTGAGCGCCTTAAGCGGCTTGAGACGCCCCAACTCGGAATAAACTTTTTCCGCTGCCTTTTCACGGATGTGACAGGTGTTGAGCAGAATCATATCCGCATCTTCAGCTGTTTCGGTCTGGACATATCCCTCAAGGCTTTCGGCCATACGCTCACTGTCGTAAACATTCATCTGACAACCGTACGTCTTGATAAACAGCTTCTTGGGAACGCTGGCGTCAGCTTGCGGTTTGCTCTGCGATTTGGGATCGGACATGGGTCTACGCCTGACAGTTTTCAAAGATAAGGAATGTCGCGCGGCCTATCAGCGTGCGCACCATCTTGCAATGCACGGCGATTTAACGGATTCTAGTGCAGACACCAAATATAGACAAACGGATACCCCTGCCCCAAATGCACTATACCTCCCTCGACCAGTTCGTCAGCCAACGCCGCGAGGACCTCCAGGAGGGGCCAATCGCGATCGTACTTGTGGAAGATGACGTCGAGGTGGACACAACCCTGCGCCACCACCTGCAATCCGGGTTCGAGCATGTTCTGGCTCTGATGCCGCCGATGTTCGACCTGCCGCGCGATCTACAGGAAACCGTGTCGCGCATCGATTTTGATGCCTGCGCCGAAGGGGCCACACAACTGGCAGTAAACACACTCATTGCCGCCGCACCCGGCCAGTGGATTTATTATTGCTACAATGCCGAATACCTCTTTTTCCCCTTCTGCGAGACTCGCTCGATTATGGAAATGTTGGCATTCCACACCGAGGAGCGGCGCAGCGCCATGCTCGCCTATACCATCGACCTCTATGCCGATGATCTGAACGTGACCCCCTCTGCCGTCTCGCTCGAGCGGGCGCATCTGGATCGCTCAGGCTATTACGCGCTGGCGCGCCCCGATCCTGAAAATGCGGGCCATCCCAAAGAGCGACAGCTCGACTTTTTCGGCGGCCTGCGTTGGCGCTATGAGGAGCACGTTCCAGCCGCGCGCCGCAAGATCGACCGTATCGCAATTTTTCGCGCCGCACCGGGCTTGAAACTGCGCGACGATCACACGTTCACCAATGAAGAGATGAACACCTACTCCTGCGCGTGGCACCACAACATCACGGCCACGATCTGTTCGTTCCGCACGGCAAAAGCACTCAAGTCAAATCCCGGCAGCCGCTATGATATCGACACATTCAAGTGGCACAACTCTGCACCGTTCGAGTGGCATTCACGCCAACTTCTCGATCTGGGGCTGATGGAGCCCGGCCAATGGTTCTGAGGATCGTGTCAGTTTATAGTGCAGGTAGCGTAGACCAGCCCCGCGATGAGAAATCAGCAAATTTCGCAAACTACGTCAGTTCGACGCACCGCGATTCACCTTGATCCGGCTCTGCGGCATGTGGCTCTGCGTCGGCGCTGCACTTTCCACTTCTCCGGATATTCCCAATTCGTCCAGCAATCGCGCCTCTTCACTGCCCGCAGGGTAATTCAGCGCATCAATTCCGGCGACCTGCGGGTTATCGCCGCCTGCGCCATCCGCAGCACCCATCGCCGCCAGTGCCAGCTCTTCGACCATGGCGCGCATCTGCGGATCTGTGCGCAACGCTACGGCAAGGCAAATCGCTAGTCCAAATCCGATAACACGCCCAGCGATCCGCGCCTTGCGTGCCCGCGAACGTCGATTGATCATCCGCTCTTCGCGGTACGTATCCATAAAACTGATTCCTACAACCTAGGCTCAAATCTTGACCATAATTTGGCGCAGCCTGAAAAAACCGCGTGCAGCGCCCCTGCGCAGCCACTAGACCCGACCATATGGATGACATCCCCACATTCGAAATTTTTCTGGTAACCGTTCCGGGCATGGAAAACGTGCTTTGCGCCGAAGCACTCGAGCGTGGCTTTGATGGCGCTGTCGCCGTCCCCGGCGGCGTCACGTTTCAAGGCACTTGGGCGGAAGTCTGGCGCGCCAATCTGGTGTTGCGCGGGGCAACGCGGGTGCTTGCCCGCATTGGCGGCTTTCTTGCGTTCCACCTGGCCCAACTGGACAAACGGTCGCGTAAATTTCCCTTTGGCGAATTGCTGCGCCGCGATGTACCCATTCGCGTGCAGGTCACCACCAAAGCCTCGAAAATTTATCACGCAGGTGCAGCAACCCAGCGGATCGAAACCGCGCTCACCGATACCCACGGCATGACCCTCGACCCAGAGGCGACCTTGGTGCTGAAGGTGCGCATCGACGACAACAACGTGCTGTTCAGCGTCGATACCTCCGGCGAAAGCCTGCACAAACGAGGCCATAAGGAAGCAGTCGGCAAAGCGCCCATGCGCGAGACGCTGGCCTATCTCATGCTGCGGCAGGCAGGCTACACTGGCGCAGAGCCTGTGCTCGATCCCATGTGCGGCTCGGGCACTTTCGTGATCGAGGCAGCCGAGATTGCTGCGGGCCTGCTACCCGGTCGCACGCGCAGCTTCGCGTTTCAAGATCTCGCCAATTTTGACGCCGCCGCCTTTGCCACGATGAAGGACATCAGCCAGACAACCCCGCCTGCGCATTTTTACGGCTCTGACCGCGATGCAGGCGCCGTTCGCATGGCAACCGCCAACGCAGAACGTGCAGGCGTTGCGTCCCTCACCCATTTCAAAAATCACGCCGCAGGTGAAGCGGCCCCTCCCGACGGTCCAAAAGGTCTCGTGATCGTGAATCCGCCCTATGGCGCACGGATCGGCAATAAAAAACTGCTCTATCCGCTCTATGGCACACTTGGCCAAACACTTCTCACCCGCTTCAAAGGCTGGCGTGTGGCGCTCGTCACGTCAGAGCCGTCGTTGGCCAAGGCCACCGGCCTGCCCTGGAAGCCACTCGGTTCGGCCATCGCGCATGGCGGTATGAAAGTCTGGTTTTGGCAGACACCACCCCTTAGATAATCTCCCAAAGGAGCCGCACATGACCAATATCACCGTTGCAAACCTGACCATCGGCAATGACCTGCCCTTTACCCTCATCGGTGGCATGAACGTGCTGGAGAGCCGGGATTTGGCAATGCAGGTGGCCGAGGCCTATGTGCAAGTAACCGAAAAACTGGGCATTCCTTATGTGTTCAAAGCATCCTTTGACAAGGCCAACCGCTCTTCCATCCACAGCTATCGCGGTCCGGGCATGGATGAGGGATTGAAGATATTCGAAGAGATCAAATCAACCTTCGGCGTGCCCGTGATCACCGACATCCACACAGAAGCGCAGTGCGCACCCGTCGCACAGGTTTGCGACATTCTACAGGTTCCCGCATTTCTGGCCCGCCAGACGGATCTCATCGCCGCTGTTGCCACGACCGGTGCAGTGATCAATGTCAAAAAACCGCAATTCATCAGCCCACCACAGATGCGCAAGATCGTCGATAAGCTGCGTGAATGTGGCAATGACCGGTTTATGCTCTGCGAGCGCGGCGCGTGCTTTGGTTATGACAATCT
>JBATTJ010000064.1:0-6077 GCA_049670485.1 Sulfitobacter sp. | reverse complement strand
TATGGAAGACGGGCAGCTGGACCGGTTGGCGATGCTGGCTGAAGTTATGATCGCGCCGCGCGGAACGCCCGCAGACGCCCTGTTACTTGGTGCGTGTGAAGGCGGCCGTATCCAGATCGTCAGTTGCGACCGGTTTGCCCAATGGCGTGCGGAGTACCCAAAACTGAGACGGAGCTGGTTGGTGGCAGGTAGGGTGGCGAAAGGTGGACACGTGAGTTTTTCGAAAACCTTGCGTCCACCACCGATCTAGCGCCCCCGACGTTTGACACCGCCGCGCATGCCGCCACGCCCCATGGTGCTGCGTCCCGATTTTTGCTTGGCATCGTTCACGGCTTTGTCGACTGCGTACTGCCGCGCCATCGGGTCGTCTGCAATCACGAGGTCGACCGCCTCCAATCGCTTAACCTCGTCGCGTAGACGCGCAGCTTCTTCAAACTCCAGATTCTCCGCCGCTTTGCGCATATCGGTGCGCAGTCCATCCAAAACAGTTTGAATGTTCCCACCTGCCAGCGGATTGTCGATCTTTGCAGTGACGCGCGATTGATCGGTATCGCCTTTGTACAGACCTGCAAGAATATCCTCGACGTTCTTTTTCACGGTCGTCGGTGTAATCCCGTGCTCTTCGTTATAGGCAAGCTGTTTGACGCGGCGCCGCTCTGTCTCGCCCATCGCACGCTCCATCGAGCCGGTGATGCGGTCAGCGTACATGATCACGCGCCCTTCTGCGTTGCGCGCGGCACGGCCGATTGTCTGGATCAGTGACGTCTCAGAGCGCAGGAAGCCTTCTTTGTCAGCATCAAGAATGGCGACCAATCCACATTCAGGGATATCAAGGCCTTCGCGCAGGAGGTTGATTCCGATCAGCACATCAAACGCGCCCAATCGCAGATCGCGCAAAATTTCGATCCGCTCGATCGTGTCGATATCACTGTGCATGTAGCGCACGCGAATGCCCTGCTCATGCATGTATTCTGTAAGGTCTTCGGCCATCCGCTTTGTCAGGGTCGTACACAGCGTGCGCATCCCGTCAGCCGCAACCTTCCGGACCTCGTCGAGCAGATCATCGACTTGCATCTCAACTGGCCTGATCTCGATCATGGGATCAATTAGTCCGGTCGGGCGAATAATCTGTTCGGTAAAGACACCACCAGATTGCTCGATCTCCCACGCCGCGGGGGTCGCGGAGACAAAGACGGACTGCGGACGCATGGCGTCCCATTCCTCAAACTTGAGGGGTCTGTTGTCCATGCAGGACGGCAGGCGGAAGCCGTGTTCGGCAAGTGTCATTTTGCGCCTAAAGTCACCTTTATACATGCCCCCGATTTGCGGCACGCTGACGTGGCTTTCGTCTGCGAACACGATTGCATTGTCCGGAATGAATTCGAACAGGGTCGGGGGCGGTTCTCCGGGCGCGCGACCGGTTAGATAGCGGGAATAGTTCTCGATCCCGTTGCACACGCCTGTAGCTTCCAGCATTTCGAGGTCGAAATTGGTGCGCTGTTCAAGGCGCTGCGCCTCGAGCAGTTTGCCGTCGCCGACCAGTTGATCCAGCCGCATGCGCAGCTCTTTCTTAATGCCGATAACCGCTTGGTTCATCGTCGGTTTAGGCGTCACATAATGGGAGTTGGCGTAAATACGCACCTGATCCATGCTGGCAGCCTTTTCGCCAGTTAGCGGATCGAACTCGGTAATGCTTTCCAACTCCTCGCCAAAGAAGGACAGCCGCCATGCGCGGTCATCAAGGTGCGCCGGAAAAATCTCTAGGCTGTCGCCGCGCACGCGAAACGCGCCGCGCTGGAACCCTGCATCGTTGCGCTTATAGGCCTGAGCGACCAGATCGGCGATCACTCGTCGCTGGTCATAGCTTTGCCCGACCTTCAGATCTTGTGTCATCGCCCCGTAGGTTTCCACCGATCCGATGCCGTAAATACACGAGACGGAGGCCACAATGATCACGTCGTCACGTTCCAATAGCGCGCGTGTCGCAGAGTGGCGCATGCGGTCGATCTGTTCGTTGATTTGACTTTCCTTCTCGATGAAGGTGTCAGAGCGGGCGACATATGCTTCAGGCTGGTAGTAGTCATAATAGCTGACGAAATATTCGACCGCGTTATCGGGGAAGAAGCCTTTGAACTCTCCATATAATTGCGCAGCCAGCGTCTTGTTCGGCGCAAGGATGATCGCGGGGCGCTGTGTTTCCTCGATCATCTTTGCCATGGTGAATGTCTTGCCGGTGCCGGTTGCACCCAACAGGACCTGATTGCGCTCACCGCTTCTGATGCCCTCGGACAACTCTTTGATCGCAGTTGGTTGATCGCCCGCTGGCTCAAAATCGGTCCTCAGGACAAAGGTTTTGCCGCCTTCAAGCTTTGGACGGGTGCGCACGTCTTCTGCCGGATTGGCAAGGAAGGCTTCGGTCAGATCACTTTTGTCGGTTTGCGCATAGGGCATGAGGGCAGTCTCCGGATGGCTCGTCCTATAGGTGTCATGTTTTGTACTGGGTTCAAGTCGCACAAGACAGTTGCGGTTCAGAAACACGGATCAGCCCGTCCTCTTGATCCGGCAATCCACCCATGCCATATCCAATATAACAGATGTCGGAGACACGTATGCGCGCGAGAATATATCAACCGGCCCGAACGGCGATGTCATCGGGTACCGCAAAGACAAAGCATTGGGTGTTGGAGTTTGCTCCTGCGGAAGCGCGCGAAGTTGACCCGCTGATGGGATGGACGTCTTCTGCAGATACACAAAGTCAGGTGAAGTTGCAGTTTGCGACCAAAGAAGATGCAGTAGAGTATGCCTCAACCCATGGTATTGACGTGCAGGTGCAAGATCCGAACCGTCGCAAGCCGAATGTTCGCGATGGCGGGTATGGAGAGAATTTTGCGACAGCACGTCGCGGTGCATGGACCCACTAATACCGCGCGATAGCTTCAAACTCTTCCGTCTAGCGCAGCTATGATGCGAATTTCTCAATGCGGTTTATTCTTTCTGCCTTTATTTTTCCGGACATAATTAAATGACTGCATCTTCGCCAATTGCTTACCTTGTGACGCATTCGGGTGGGTTTCACGCGGATGAATTGCTGTCATCGGTTATCCTGACGCGGCTGTTTCCCGAGGCCAGCCTTGTACGCAGCCGTGAGCGTAGCTGGATCACGCCAACATCTGATCGCGTCATTTATGACGTGGGCGGCGATTATGATGTCGCAAAGCAGATATTCGATCACCACCAACGCGATACGCCTCTGCGCTATGACGGACAGCCGTATAGCTCTTTCGGGCTGGTTTGGGCTCAGTATGGCAGGAATTATCTTCGCGCCTTGGATGTGCCAGAGCATGATGTGGAGGGTATTCACGCCAGCTTTGATCAGCAATTTGTTCTGCCGATTGATCTGATGGATAACGGCGCACTTGCCCCGTCCACGGCGGGCGCATTGGGCAGCCTTACCTTGCCCGTATTGCTTGAAACGCTGAAGCCTGTTTTTGACAACCGAACCGCAGACGCCGATGATACGGCGTTTGCTGCCGCATTGCCCATTGCGCGCGCCTTTGTCGAAGCGTCGGTGGCGGGCAAAGCGGCCAAGCGTCGCGCAGAGGCAATGGTCGTGGCAGCGATCGAGCGCGCAGGATCGGCGCGTGTTCTTGAGTTGCCGATGGGCATGCCTTTTCGCTCGGCCATTGAAGGGGCAGGCGCGGACCATCTGCTGTTCGTGGTGCATCCACGTGACACCGATTGGGCGGTCACCGGCATCCGCAAAAGCAGTGACAGCTTCGAGCAACGCGCGGACCTACCCGCCGCATGGGCCGGCCTCACCGATGCTGCATTGGAGCAGGCCAGCGGGATCAGCGGAGCCAAGTTTTGCCACAATGCCCGCTTCATTGCTGTGGCTGCCACGCGTGAGTCAGCGCTTGAAATGGCGGCACGCGCCGTGGCTGACGCAGAATAGCACCCCATTAGTCTACCGCCGCAGCGATCAGTTTCAACTTGATCTTGGGTGTGATCTGTCCAAACTTCCAAACAACAGCGCTTCATAAGAATTGAAGGATGCGCGTGTTTCTGAAATGACCCCTGACAAGGATATGCCATATGCCCCTTAACATTGATCCCGCGCACTTCACCAATCTCGCGGTCAAGGAGGAAGAGGCAGGTGTATGGATCGTGACCCTCAACCGCCCGGCCAAACGCAACGCATTGGACATCGATACTATCGAGGAACTGATCACCTTCTTCGCGGCCGCACCGCGTGCTGGTGTGCGTGCTGTGGTCCTCGCAGGTTCCGGCGATCATTTCTGTGCAGGTCTTGACCTGATCGAGCATCACGATGCTGACCGCAGTCCTGCAGACTTTATGCATGTCTGCTTGCGCTGGCATGAGGCGTTCAACAAAATGGAATATGGTGGCGTGCCGGTGATTGCCGCCTTGCAAGGGGCCGTAGTCGGTGGCGGGCTCGAGCTTGCCAGTTCAGCGCATATCCGTGTGATGGACCAAACGGCGTATTTCGCATTGCCTGAAGGGCAGCGGGGGCTGTTCACAGGTGGGGGCGCTACGATCCGCGTGACCGATCTGGTGGGGAAGTCGCGTATGATTGACATGATGCTGACGGGCCGTGTGTATCAGGGACAGGAAGCTGTCGATCTGGGCCTCGCCCAATATATCGTTGAGGGGTCCAGCTTTGACGCGGCGATGGATTTGGCACGCAAGGCGGCAGAAAATCTGCCGCTGTCGAACTTTGCCATCTGCTCTGCCGTGAGCCATATGCAGAATATGTCCGCCATGGATGCGGCCTATGCAGAAGCGGTGATTGCAGGCGTTGTTAATACGCAACCGGATGCCCGTGCGCGGCTTGCTGCATTTGCCGATAAATCGGCCGCGCGGGTACGGCGTAATGATTAAGATCGCTCTGACGAACCTGCGCCCTATTTGTTCGTGAGAGCACTAAAGAGCAAAGAGGCACACCATGGCACCTACATCGCGCAATAATCTGAAAATCTATGATGACGTGGCTGCACAGTGGTGGTCCGATGACATACGTTGGGTCCGTACCCTCAAGAATATGGTGCCCGGGCGGCTTGGCTATTTCGATACGCTCATCGATTGGCAGGATAAGAGAGTATTGGATCTGGGGTGTGCGGGTGGCTTCATGGCTGAGGCACTGGATGATAGGGGCGCTAAGGTTACTGGCATTGATCCTGCCGCGGATGCGATAGCCGCTGCACGTATCCATGCCGCGGGCCGCAACATCACTTATGATGTCGGCGTGGGAGAGACACTCCCCTATGCAAATGCGCAATTCGATGTGGTGGTCTGTGTAGACGTTCTCGAACACGTCTCGAATCTACGGCAAGTTTTGATTGAAGTAAGGCGGGTGTTGAAGCCTGGCGGTATGTTCTTCTTTGATACGATCAACCGCAATCCGGTTGCCCGGTTGGCGGCGATCACATTTGCCGAAGATATCATGCGCGTTTTGCCCAAAGGGACACACGATCCTGATATGTTCATCAAGCCCGCGGAGTTGATGGCGCAGCTTGAAGAGGTCGGGATGCGTGTGGGGAAGGTGACCGGCCTTGGTCCTCGCGGGATTGACCGACGTGGTGATCCTGTGTTTGGGCGTCTGCCGTTCAAGACAGTTCTTTATATGGGCAGTGCACAAAAGCCTGATTCCGTCTAATTCACTCCGAGTCGGGCGTAGGTGCAGGAAAAGGGCCATAAAAACTGCCCAATTTTCGAACATATCCATGAGCTTGGTTTGAAAACGACAGGAATTTGAAAGAAATAACTTGTTCTAATTCAGCCGTAGAGCCATAAAAATATGGTGTTTTAAGGTGGCTTTCTGCCTGAAATGGGCGGAAACAGACCTTTTGGTCTATTTCCGATTAAAAACAGCTTGCGGGTTTTGATTGGTAACACTAGAACCCCCTTTACCGGAGGCGCAGTGATGGGCACCGGGGCAGCGGCGGGATCGAAGCGGAGACGCGGAGGGACGGCAGCGAAGAGAAAAATCAGAGGTATTGACGGCGGGGCGCGCCAGTAAGTTAGGGCGCATCTTGTTAGTTTTTGTCTCTACGTTATTT
>JBATTJ010000063.1:0-40903 GCA_049670485.1 Sulfitobacter sp. | reverse complement strand
GGTAATCACCGCGCCAGTGGGCGACAGGCCGCAAGGTGTGGCAGGGGACTGTAACTCCCTCGCGGAGACGCACGCCTGGTTCGATTCCAGGGTCGCCCACCACTTTAATCAAATCCATTTAGAACCGATTGACCGGGCGCCAAATGCCTCCTTTCAAATTGCTGTCTGCGTATTATACTGCATTCAAAAGCGCTCCTTCGAGACGATACAGAAGCATTAGAGGTCTCAATGGCACGCACTTCAGCTAAAAAACCGACATCCGATACGCCTGCTTTCAATGTGGTGATTGTGGGCCAGAACGGTCGGCTTTCTTATGAAGCGGTTTTGTTCGTGGCCTCCCTGCGCGCCGCGAGCCCTGATTTCAAAGGCCGCATGATCGTCGCAGAGCCGCAGTCAGGGCCGCTTTGGAGTAAAAGTCCCGAGATACAAAGCCAGCCGGTGCGCGATGCGCTGATGGAAATGGGTGCGGAGATCATCCCTTTCGAGTGCAAGCATTTTGGCGAAAAATACCCCTTCGGAAACAAGATCGAGATGTTGCAGGCCTTGCCCAGGGGAGAGCCGTTTGTCTTCTTCGACACAGACACGCTGATCACTGGCGATTTGATGCAGGTGCCGTTTGATTTTGACTGTCCCTCTGCCTCCCTGCGTCGCGAAGGAACATGGCCACAGCCACAGCTTTATGGCCCCGGTTATACGGGCCTGTGGAAATCGCTTTATGACAAGTTCGGGCTGGATTTTGAATCCTCCCTCGATATGTCCCAGCCGGATGAATACTGGCGTCGGTACCTCTATTTTAACGCAGGCTTTTTTTACTATAAGTGCCCCCATGCCTTTGGTGCGCTGTTTCTGGAATATGCGCTGGCCACTCGCGATGCCCCCCCGGTCGAGCTTTGTGCACAAACCTTTGATCCATGGCTGGATCAGGTGGCGCTGCCGCTGGTGATCCACGCCCTGGGCGGCGCACGCGATGCCCTGCCCGACGGTATGATTGATGGCTCGGTGAGTTGCCACTACCGAATGTTGCCGCTGCTTTATGCCCGCGAAAGCGATCATGCTGTTGCCGTACTCGAGCATATTTGTGCGCCCAACAAGCTGAAAAAAGTGCTCAAAACCTATGAGCCGATCAAGCGGATGATCTATCAAGGGCGCGGCATCAAAGCGCGCGCACTTTTTGATCGCGACAACCTGCCCCGCAAGGAGCAAGCGATCCGCAACCGCCTCAAATCAAACGGCTACTGGATGCGGTAACACGCGGCAGGCGCGCGCCGGTGGAACAAGCGTTCCATCAGTGTGATTACAAATAGATCAATTTCCCTTCCCGCGCCCGCTGGCTTGTCTGTGCTGTGCCAATCCCGTAACGCTATGTGCAAATAATGAAAGGATATCCAAATGACCCACGGCTTTGATACATTGCAAATCCACGCAGGCGCACGCCCCGACCCCGCGACGGGCGCCCGCCAGACACCGATCTACCAAACAACCGCCTATGTGTTCCGCGATGCCGATCACGCCGCGGCACTATTTAATCTTCAAGAGGTTGGGTTCATCTATTCGCGCCTCACCAACCCCACCGTTGCGGTTCTACAAGAACGTATTGCGACCCTTGAAGGTGGTGTCGGCGCTGTGTGCTGTTCCTCCGGTCACGCGGCCCAGATTATGGCACTGTTTCCGCTGATGATGCCGGGACGCAACATTGTCGCCTCCACGCGCCTTTATGGTGGTACGGTCACGCAATTCAGCCACACAATCAAACGCTTCGGTTGGGAAGTTAAGTTTGTCGACTTTGACGACCTTGATGCAGTGCGCGACGCGATTGATGATGACACCCGCGCCGTATTCGGCGAAGCAATTGCCAACCCCGGTGGTTATATCATGGACGTACGCGCCATCGCGGACATCGCAGATGCAGCGCAAATTCCCCTGATCATCGACAACACTACGGCCACACCGTACCTGTGCCGCCCGATCGAGCATGGTGCGACCCTTGTTGTGCACTCGACCACCAAATACCTCACCGGTAACGGTACCGTCACCGGCGGTTGTGTGGTCGACAGCGGCAATTTCGACTGGTCCGCAACTGACAAATTTCCATCGCTGAGCCAGCCGGAGCCTGCCTATCACGGGCTCAAGTTCCACGAGACGTTTGGTAATCTCGCCTTCACATTCCACGGAATCGCCATCGGTCTGCGTGATCTGGGTATGACCCTCAATCCACAGTCGGCGCATTACACACTGATGGGGACCGAAACGTTGAGCTTGCGGATGGACCGCCACGTGGCCAACGCCGAGAAGATCGCGACATGGCTCGAAGCGGATGACCGCATCGACTATGTCACCTACGCGGGCCTCAAATCCTCCCCCTACTACGAGCGTAGCAAGAAGGTCTGCCCGAAGGGTGCCGGTGGTTTGTTCACATTTGCGGTCAAGGGCGGTTATGACGCCTGCGTCAAGCTGGTCAATTCGCTTGAAGTGTTCAGCCATGTGGCCAATCTGGGCGATACCCGCTCGCTCATCATCCACTCGGCCTCGACAACGCACCGTCAGCTCACCGAAGCGCAGCAAGAAGCCGCAGGCGCGGGCGCTAGTGTCGTGCGCGTCTCCATCGGCACCGAAGATCCTGACGATCTGATTGCCGATCTGGATCAGGCGTTGGCAACGGCAACTGCCTAAATCTATGA
This sequence comes from Sulfitobacter sp., assembly GCA_049670485.1. GTDB lineage: Bacteria > Pseudomonadota > Alphaproteobacteria > Rhodobacterales > Rhodobacteraceae > Sulfitobacter. The sequence continues at coordinate 38,225 of JBATTJ010000063.1, read as the reverse complement.
ACCCTGCGCTGGCCATTTGGCTTTGCGCAGGGTCTCCCTACGCAACCTGTGCCGAAATCCGCTTGCAGACCTTTTATTGACGCGCGCCCTGCGTTATCTTGTTATATATGATGATGTTGGTGCAACCGACCCGTATTGAAGGCGTCACATGAAGCCGAATTTTGCTCTTTCTCTGTCTTTCGAAGGCATAAAACTGCTGCACCGCGCTGCGGGAGGCTGGCGTGAAGTGGGCGATGTGCCTGTCACGGCAGACGATCTTGCCGGTGAGCTGGCGATGTTGCGCAAAACCGCAGCCAGCCTCGAGCCGGGCGGCGTGCGCACAAAACTGCTCATCCCCGAGAGCCAAATCAAATACCTGACCCTTGATACACCCGATATGTCCGATGCCGCGCGCCGAACCGCAGCCGAGGCCGCACTTGAAGGTGCGACACCATACGCTGTGTCGGAACTGGCTTATGACATCAGCGTGGAAGGTGACAAAACCCACGTCGCCGCAGTGGCCCGCGAGACCCTCGACGAGGCGGAGGCATTCGCGACCGAGCACCGCTTCCACCCCGTCAGTTTTGTCGCCGTGCCGGGGGATGCGCCCTACCTCGGCGAGCCATTTTTTGGCCCGACGGGGGAATCGACCCAGATCCTGGGTGCAGACGAGACGGTAGAACCGGACGGGATTGCGGTCGTGATCATCGGGTCCGTGATACCTGAAGCCGAGAAGACCGACGAGCCGGAAGCCGTTGAGCCAACTCCCGTTGCCGCAAAGGTCGAAGCGGCGAAACCGGAACCGGTAGCGAAGACCGAGTCCGTGCCGGAAGAACAGACAACAACGCAAATTGAGGTTAAGAATCGCGAGCAAGGTACTGGTACTAAGTCACAATCTGATAAATCAGCGCCATCCACCGAGCCTATAGGTGCCAAACCACTCAATGTGAATCTGGTCGAACCTGATGCAGGTGTTGTGCAAGCCGCGAAGCCGGAAAAGGCACCCTTTGCAGAGCCGTCGAAAGCATCAGCTATACCTGCACTCGATACGACCCCACCGCGGGAGCTTGCTACTGCGCCGCCAGTTGCCGCACCTGCCGCAGGAGCCCAAGCCGCCTCAGCGCCCCCCGTTGGTGCCGCACAGGTAAACGATCCCGAGCTGGCAGATGGCGGGGCCGCGCCAACCGGCTTTTCCAGCAAGCGGGCCGCACCGATAACGCCCACAGTGACGCTTGGCGGGGCGCGCCGGATGGCCGTACCAACGCCCGAACCGGACAGCAGCTCTCTCACACGGGCGGCACCAGTCATAGCAGCAGACACGCCCGCGCCTGCGGAGCCAGTTGTAGAGCCTGCTGCCAAAGCCGGTTTTCTCAGCCGCCGCAAAGCCCGCACGGGTGGTGCGGCACCTGTTCCGGCACCGGCAGCGACGATAACAGCCGCAGGAACCGAAGCAGAGCGGATGACAGTATTCGGGGCGCGCACGGATCAAGTCGGCGGCAAACCACGCTTTCTCGGGCTTGTGATGACGGTGATATTGCTGGTCTTCCTCGCAGGTGTTGCGGCATGGGCGGCTGTGTTTCTAGATGACGGCATTGCAGGGCTGATTAATCGTGACGACGGGCGTGCCACCGCTTCCGCCCCGGAAAACCAGATTGATCCGCAGGTGATCCGCACCCCTGATGGCCTTGAGGCGCAGATCAAAGAGCCCGGCGTGCAGATTGCCGCACTCGACCCCGTGCTGTCCGCCGAGGACACTGCCGTTCTTGACGCGCTGCAGGATCCGCGCCCGCAACCGCAAATTCCCGTAATTTCCGAGCAAGAAGCCACCGCGCGCTATGCCGTGACCGGCATCTGGCCTCTCCCGCCCCAATCGCTTGCCGAGGCTTCGGATGCGGCTATTCTCCCTGCGTTTCTGGGCGGAATCGACCCGGTCACAAGTGGCAGCGACGCACTCGCTCTGCCCTCGGCGCAGTCCTTTGAGACAGATACGCAACTTGCCGCCATAAGTTCCCCGCCGCCCTTCAGCCAACGCAGCGTGCCCGGTGCCGGTGATTTATTGACGCCTACGGCAGAGGGGGTTTTGGCCCCCGGTGGGTACACTCTGATCGCGGCAAGCCCGCCGCTCAAACCGCCATCAACGCAATCACGCTTTGCTGCTGCAACCCCAGCGGTGCTTAGCAAGCCTGCGGTTATCGCCACCGTTGCCCTTCGTCCGCGCAACCGTCCCATCGGCCTCGCGGAGCGGATCGAGCGTACAAACCTCGGTGGCGTATCGCGGGTCGAGCTTGCGGCTTTCCGCCCGTCACTCCGCCCCGCTTCCCTGCAAGACCGTGCACGCGAAGCGGAGGAAGCCGCAGCCCGTGAGGCACAGCAGGACGCGATTGCTACCGCCGCCGCTCAAGCGGCGACTGCAGCCGCTGCGGCCGCCCTTGCCCTGCCGCCGGATCCGGTTGAGGGCGCTACGCGACTTGCGACAGCGCAATCCGCCCGCCCCGACACACGCCCGCGCAACTTTGCCCGTATTGTGCGCCGCGCGCAGCGTGCGGCCCCTGCTCCGGTAGAAGAAACGCGCGTCGCAGCCGCCGCATCCGTGGCACCACGCACGGTTGCGCCCGCTCTGCCCTCATCCGCATCAGTGGCGCGCAGTGCGACGGTCAAGAACGCCATCAATCTGCGCCGCGTGAACCTCATCGGGGTCTACGGCAAACCCGCCAGCCGCCGCGCGCTTGTCCGGCTGGCAAACGGGCGCTACCGCAAGGTGAGTGTGGGCGACCGCATCGACGGGGGCCGCGTTTCCGCCATCAACAACTCAGAGCTGCGCTATACTAAAGGCAGCCGGAACCTTGTTCTGAAAATGCCGTAGCAAAGGACCTAGGTCGCCTTTAGCTCACCGCTGTCGATCTGCTCTTGCTCGATACTCTCGAACAGCGCTTTGAAGTTCCCCTCACCAAAACCATCATCGCCTTTACGCTCGATAAACTCGAAGAAAATGGGACCGATCACGGTCTTTGAGAAAATCTGAAGGAGGATACGCGTCTCACCGCCCGGCTTTCCGTCCACTTCGACCACACCCTCCCCGTCAATCAGAATGCCGTGCTTTTGCATCCGGTCCAGCGGCTCTTGGTGGCCGTTAACACGGCTTTTGCTCAGCCCGTAATAGGCGTCGGGTGGTGCGGGCATAAAGCGTACGCCCATGTCTGCAATCTTGTCCGTCGCTGCGTAGATGTCGCGCGCGCCTACAGCGATATGCTGGATGCCCTCGCCGTTGTATTTCTTGAGATAAGCCACAATCTGGCCCGTCTCGCCACGGTCTTCGTTCAGCGGAATACGTATCCGCCCGCACGGCGATGTCAGCGCCCGCGAGAACAGACCCGTAAACTTGCCCACGATATCGAAAAAGCGGATTTCACGGAAATTGAACAGATCACCGTAGAACTTGAACCATTTGTCCATGTTCCCTTTAAACACATTATGCGTCAGGTGATCGAGGTAGTAAAAACCGACGCCTTCAGGCTTGGATTGCGCGATCCAGTCATATTCCCAATTGTACGGAGACGTGTCGTAATACTGATCCACAAAATACAGGAGTGATCCACCGATGCCCATGATCGCGGGCACATCAAGGACCTTGCCATCGCCAGTGTATTCCTCTGCGCCATTGGCGACTGCATGAGCGAGCGCCTTTTGCGCATCCACCACGCGCCACCCCATTGAGGGCGCGCAGGAGCCATGTACTTTGGTAAACTCCGCCGCAAAACTGTCCGGATCGTGATTGAGGACGTAAGTGATATCGCCCTGCTGCCACAGCTCGATGCGTTTTGTTTTGTGATTGGCAACGTGGGCATACCCCATCGCGCGAAAAACGCCACGCAACGCCTCGGGATCGTCCGAGGCAAACTCGACAAATTCGAAACCGTCGGTGCCAGCGGGATTTCCGGCGGTAATCTTTGACTTCGGGGCATCATGCGGGAAAGGACCCATGCGTATCTCTCCAATAGCGATTTTACGTTTGGGAGATGATACCGCCTCTACCTTGTCATTTGTGCGCATTTCAGTGCATGATCTTAAGATAGTATGCGCATAATGCGTATAAAAATAGATATTAGTGACGAAAGGCCGCGTCAAAGTGGACAATACGGACAAGCGCCTGTTGGGTGCATTGCAAAACAATGCCCACCTGACGGCGCAAGAGTTGGGCGAGACACTCAACCTGTCGCCGTCGCAGGCCGGTCGTCGCCGCCAGAAGCTTGAGGCTGATGGTGTGATCCAAAGCTATACTGCGCGCCTTGATCCGCGCATGCTGGGACTCGCGGTTCAGGGGTTCGTGCAGGTCCATCTGGGCATCCACGGCCCCGAGCATTCAAACAGTTTTGCGCAGCTCGTCGCGCGTCGCCGCGAGATTGTGAGCGCGTGGACGATGACAGGGGATGCGGATTATCTTCTGAGGGTCTATTGTGAAGACCTGCCTGCATTGAACCGGCTGATTCACGAGGTTCTTCTTCCTCACAAAGCAGTCGCGCGCGTACACAGCCAGATCGTTATGGACCAGCTCAAGCAAGACGGTCCCCTACCCACCTGAGCCACCGGCTCATACGAAGGACGCTCATGGAAGGTTTTCTGTTTCAGGCTTCGATCTATCTCGCGGCTGCGGTTATTGCGGTGCCGATTGCTGCACGGCTCGGGCTTGGCTCCGTCCTTGGATATCTGGCAGCGGGCATCCTGATCGGCCCGGTGTTAGGCCTTGTGGGGTCCGAGACGAAGGATCTGCAACACTTTGCCGAGTTTGGCGTTGTGATGATGTTGTTTCTCATCGGTCTGGAGCTTGAGCCGCGCGCGCTTTGGGATATGCGCCATAAATTACTGGGGCTTGGCGGGCTACAGGTTGTGGTGAGCACGCTCGCGCTGATGGGCATTGCGATGGCGTATGATCAGCCATGGGGCGTCGCCCTCGCCATTGGTTTGACCCTCTCGCTCAGCTCTACCGCGATCGTGCTGCAAACCCTGACTGAAAAGGGTTTAATGCAAACGGCAGGCGGCCGGTCCGTCTTTTCGGTTTTGCTGGGGCAGGATATCGCGGTTATTCCGATGCTAGCGTTTTTGCCGCTTATTGCCGTGACGCTACCCGATGCTGTCGTCTCGCCCGATGGCTCCATAACGGTTGATCCGACGCATGAGGCCGCAGGCCACGGAGCTGATCAGGCCTCCTATGCGGCGGTGACATTCATCGAAAGCCTGCCTGCCTGGGGGGTGACCCTTGTCACCATCGGCGCGATTGCAGGCATCATCGTGACGGGCGTGTTCTTTACCCGTCCAGTATTTCGCTACATCCATGCTGCGAAACTGCGCGAGATGTATACCGCACTGGCGCTTCTCATTGTTGTAGGCATCTCCGCGCTGATGATGCTGGTTGGGCTTTCACCCGCCCTTGGCGCTTTTCTCGCCGGTGTGGTATTGGCCAGTTCCGAGTTTCGCCATGAGCTTGAGACCGACTTGGAGCCGTTCAAGGGGCTGCTGCTGGGTCTGTTTTTCATCACTGTAGGTGCGGGCATCAACTTCGAGCTTCTGGCCTCCGACTTCACCATCATCATCGGCATGGCCCTCCTTGTGATACTGGTCAAAGGCGCCATTCTGTTTGTGCTGGGCCGGATGTTCAAACTGCGTGGCCGCGATCAATGGCTGTTTGCGCTGGGGCTGGCACAAGCAGGCGAGTTCGGTTTTGTCCTTGTCAGCTTTTCGGTGGCCACGGGTGTGATGCCCGATGGCGTGGCGGAGGTGATGTTGCTTGTGATCGCCCTGACCATGCTGATCACACCGCTGCTGTTTATCCTGCTGGATCAGATATCAAAGCGCAGCACCGATGGCACAGTGCACCCTTCGGAGGACGAGATCGACGAAGAAGGCACTGTCATCATCGCAGGGGTTGGACGCTTTGGCCAGATCGTGAACCGGCTTGTGCAGGCCTCAGGGTTCGACACCGTCGTCCTTGATCACAGCCCCGATACGATTGCGGTGATGCGCCGCTTCGGGTTCAAGGCGTTTCTGGGTGATCCAACCCGCCCCGACATCCTGCGCAAGGCGGGCCTTGCTGATGCGCGTGTGCTCGTCGTGGCCCTTGATGACCGCAAGGCCGCGCGGATGCTGGTGAAATATGCCCGTGCACAGCGGCCTGATCTGCACATCGTTGCACGCGCGCATGACCGCACGGATGTCTATCACATGTATCAGGCCGGCGCGAACGACATCGTGCGTGAGATGTTTGACAGCTCCCTGCGCGCAGGCCGCTACGTGCTCGAAAATCTGGGGCTGTCCGAATACGAGGCCGCCGAAGCGCAGCGCATCTTCTATCACCACGACCGCATGTCGGTGCGTGAACTGGCGCAATTGTGGAAACCGGATGTGGCGCCCTCAGACAACAAAGCCTACGTGGCGCGCGCCAAAGAACTGGAAAAAGACCTCGAGACGGCATTCCTGAACCGCACCGAAGAGGACGAAAAAAAGCAGGCCTAGGTTCAGGCCCCGCTTACCCCTGCCTCGGCGAAGGTGGCCATGCCACTGTGACACTCAAGCGCGGCCTTGACGATATGGATGGCCAACGCGGCACCCGATGCTTCCCCGAGGCGCAAGCCCAAAGACAGAAGCGGCTCCTTACCGAGTGCCTCCAACAGGCGGGCATGCGCGCCCTCCGCACTCAGGTGGCCAGCAATGCAATGGTCAAGCGCGCCTTCGGCGGTGTGAGCAAGGCAGGCCGCCGCCGCCGTGCAGATAAACCCGTCAAGGATCACAGGAATGCGCAATGCACGCGCGCGCATAATCGCACCCGCCATCGCCGCCAGCTCACGACCGCCCAAGCGGCGCAATGTCTCGACCCCGTCACCTTGACCTTTGTGCAGTGCCAGCGCTTCTTGAACGACGCGCGTTTTAACCGCCAACCCTGCATCATCCACGCCTGTACCACGACCGGTCCACGTCTCTGCCTCCCCACCCACGAGGGCGGCGGCAAGTGCGGCAGCGGAGGTCGTATTCCCGATCCCCATTTCACCGACGACAAGTAAATCCGCATCACTGCGCACCGCATCCCACCCGGTAGCGAGGGCGGCAACCACATCTACTTGGGTCATCGCAGGCCCTTGGGTGAAGTCATTAGTTGGGCGCTCAAGCTCAAGCGCGTGCACATCAAGTGTTGCACCGGCAGCGCGCGCCAGTTGGTTGATCGCAGCGCCGCCATGCTCGAAATTGAGGACCATCTGCGCGGTCACCTCGGCCGGAAAGGCGGAAACGCCTTGCGCCGCGACACCGTGATTGCCGGCAAAGACGATGATCTGTGGCGCGGTGATTTTTGGACGGGCATCTCCGCGCCATCCTGCATACCATTGCGCGATATCTTCAAGGCGGCCCAGCGCGCCGGGTGGCTTGGTCAATTGGCTGTTCCGCGCAGCCGCATCCTGCTGCGCAGCCGCATCAACTGCAGGCAAAGTGGCAAGCAGGCTGCGAAACCCGTCAAGATCAGAAAACTCAGCCATCACAAAAACCCCTGTTGCCGTTCCGTTTACGCCTGTTTACCCAATGGGGCGCGGCTCACAAGTATGGAAAGGGCACCGGATTGATTAATTACGCCCCGCTGCGCCAGTTTTGGCTTGCTGCCGTGTTGTTGACGCGGTTGCCGCTGCCACGCTTGTCCGAGCATGATTTTGCCACCGGAGCGCGTGCAGTTTGGGCCTATCCGCTGGTCGGACTGATCGTGGGCGGGATCGGTGCACTTGTCGGACAGGCAGCACTCTGGTTCGGCCTGCCGCTGTTGGCTGTTGGTGCCCTTGCGGTTGGTGCGATGATAGTGGTCACAGGCGCCATGCATGAGGATGGGCTGGCTGACGTGGCGGACGGATTCTGGGGCGGCTTTACCCCTGCGCGGCGATTGGAAATCATGCGCGACAGCCAAATCGGAACATACGGTATGCTCGCGCTGTTGATGGTGTGCATTTTGCGGCTCAGCGCAGTTATGGCGCTACTTGGCACCGGATGGGCCGCGTTGATCGCGGCGGCTGTACTCTCCCGGGGGATGATGGTGCCGGTGATGTACGCCCTGCCGCATGCGCGAGATGATGGCCTATCTCACAGCGTGGGCGCGCCCTCTGCCGCTCCGGTCGGCACTGCAATAGTGATTTGTGTCATCACGGCGCTGGTTTGTCTCGGCTCGACGGGCCTAGTGGCATTGCTGGCGGTGAGTGCTCTGACGGCAGCTATTGCCTTGATCGCGCGGCGCAAAATTGGCGGTCAGACGGGTGATGTTTTAGGAGCCATCCAACAGCTTTGCGAGGCAGCAGTTTTACTAGCCTGCGCTGCGGTTTTCACCGGCGTATAAACAATAAAAAACCGCGCCGGAGATATCCCCGACGCGGTTTCAGGCTCAAATATGGATGCCTTATGCCGCGATGCGGCTATCAAGTACGTCGCCGACCTGCTTGGCTGCGGCCAACTCGTCACCGCCCGAAACAGCGGCGACCTCACGGGTCAACCGCTCAAGTGCAGCTTCATACAATTGACGTTCGGAATAGGATTGTTCGCGTTGGTCATCGGTGCGGTGCAAATCGCGAACGACCTCGGCAATAGCGATCAGATCACCGGAGTTAATCTTTTGCTCGTACTCTTGCGCACGGCGCGACCACATGGCGCGCTTTACCTTGGCCTTTCCTTTGAGCGTTTTCATCGCGTGGGTGATGACATCAGGCGAGCTGAGCGCGCGCATTCCGATTTCGGTCGCCTTATGCGTCGGCACCCGCAAGGTCATTTTGTCCTTCTCGAAGGAAATGACAAACAGCTCGAGTGTGATGCCCGCGACCTCTTGCTCTTCGACAGAGACGATTTGACCCACGCCATGGGCGGGATAGACGACGAATTCGTTGGGACGGAAATCAAGCTTTTTTGACTTAGACATACTGTTCAGGCTCCTACAGATGCGCCTGCCCCGAAGGCGGCGCAGAACACGCGCACTGCCGACAGGCCATGGCCCGCGACAGATGCGCAAATATTTGAATTGTCAGATACGCCGCTGGGATCGGGCGTCAGAGGTTGTGCAATTTTGTATCATTAGCGGTATCATAGCACAAAAGACGCCCTCCTGAAAGAGCGCTCAAATGCAGGCAGGTATGGCACTTACGCCCGACTGCACTGATTGCGAATCGGTTCTAACCGCCTTCGCCCGGTGCTTCGGAAAACTGTTCCATCTTGCCTTCTTTCCCGTCCATTTCCTCTGCCGTCGGCAACGGATCTTTCTTGGTAATGATGACAGGCCACAGCTCGGAATATTTGCGGTTGAACTCTACCCATTTTTCCATGTCTGGCTCCGTATCGGGGCGAATTGCATCAGCGGGGCACTCAGGCTCGCACACGCCACAGTCGATGCATTCATCCGGATGGATCACCAGCATATTCTCACCTTCGTAGAAACAATCGACCGGACAAACCTCAACGCAGTCGGTGTATTTGCAAGAGATGCAGGCGTCGTTAACGATATAGGTCATGGGGAGATGTCTCTGTCAGTTTTTATTGACACGTAGCTAGATCAGCCAGCCCGATCAATCAAGATGGCGCGCCCGAGAAAGATCAAGCTGACGCCGGTTCCGTTTGGTCGGACGACCTTTTCCTTCGAATGCCGGATTTTGCGGATTTTCATTCTTTTCAACCCGTTCGGGTGGCGATAAATCCGTATAGAGCGCTTGGGCCTCGGGCGCAGGGCCACGCCGCTGCCCGCATGCGTCGATCTGTATCACCCTTATGTGATCATCTTTCGGGAAGGTCAAAACATCCCCTGCCGTGATCATCACACTACGCTTCGATGTGGACGCGCCATTGATCCGGACACGGCCTGACGTCACAATCATAGCCGCCAGTGTGCGCGTTTTGAAAAATCGTGCATACCACAACCACTTATCGAGACGCAGCTTTTCAGCTGCGTCACTCATTCATATCGCTTTTGGCAAAAACGATCGTCACTTGTCGCCTTTGAGGCCCATCAGTGCGGCGGCAAAGGGGTTGTCGGGATCAATCTGTTTTTCCTTCTTCGGCGAACGGGCCGAGAAGTTCTGGCCCTTGTTGCCGTTGTCCGCATCGCGCTGGCCTTTTTTGCCACGCGGGTTCGGCTTTCCTTTGCCTTTCGGGCGGGCATCGGTTGCGGGTTGGCGGCGCGGCGCGCGCGCCCATGTGAAGGTATAATAAACCTCCATTTCCTGCGTCGCAAGGTCGGCGTCGGGCGCGGTACCCTGCGGCGTTTCCGTCTCCGACATCTCAGGGATTGCGGCGGGAACTTCGCCATCTGTCACTGGCTCTGCGGCGATTGGTGCTGTGCCTGCATCCTCGATACCCGCAATACCTTCGGGAACATCTGCCGGCGGAGTACCGTCCGGTTGTTCAATGATGCCGCCCTCTGGCGCATCGCCGACATCCATCACAGGCATTTCCGGTGATACCTCGCCATCAGCTCCCGGTATAACCTGTGTCACTGCTTTGACCTTCGGGCGCTCCGCCTTTTCAGCCTTATAGCCCAAACCCTGCATCAAATCGGAAAACTGTTCCAGCGTAGTGCCTGAGATAGACAGCATATCCGCCTTGGCTTCAAACCCGCCGCGCGAATCCTCCGCACGCAGCATGTCTGCCAGACGTTCCAGCATGTCGATGCGGATCGCACGGGTACCCGCATTGCGGTAGCCTGCGATTGTATCGGCACCCGCAGGTGCACCTTTTTCAACCGGGATTGTTACAAGACCGGGGGGCGGAGATTCAGGAAACTCGGACAGACCTTTCGTCAGCGACCACAATACCAATCGCAGACGTGTTGGCGCGGGCTTGAGCAAGAGCGGCATAAAGATTGTGAACTGGCCAAAGCGAATGCCGTGTTTACGCAAAGCGCCACGCGCGTCTTGATCAAGGGATTTAACCTCCTCGGCCAACTCGGCACGGGGCAGTACACCGAATCCCTCAACCATCCGAAACGCAAAGCCGCGCGCAAGGCCAGTCAATGCTTCGTCCTTTTGAAGGGCAATCAGCGGCTCAAACAGGCTTGCCACTTTGCGGTCTATGAAGTGCTGCAAGCGGCGTTGCACTTTTTGTGCCACATCCGGTCCAGCAACATCATCGACGAAAACCTCGACCTGTGGCTTCAACCCGTCGGAGCCCGCAACCAACTTACCAACAGCAGAACTGCCCCACATGAGGCCTCCCTGCTCGGTGAAATCAATCTCTGTGTCAGGCGCGTTGTAAAAACGATCCGCGCGCAGATGGAACTGCGGCGCCAGCGCCTGAAGCGCGGCTGTCTTGATCGTTTTCGTTTCGGCCGTTCCGGACCCTTTGTCTGCGCGGAACCTAAATCCGTCCAGCTTGCCTACAAATTCGCCTTCAACGGTTACTTCACCGGTCTCATTCACTTCGGCCACCATGGCTTCCTTCTGTCCTAGCCGGCGCAACAAAACTGAGGTACGCCGGTCTACAAATCTTTGGGTCAAACGCTCATGTAGAGCATCCGACAGTCTGTCTTCTACGACACGCGCCTCGCCGCGCCAATGGGTTTCATCATTTGTCCAACCTTTGCGCTGTGTCACGTAAGTCCACGTGCGAATAAAGGCCAGTCGTTTGGACAACGCATCAATGTCCCCATCGGTTCGATCAATTCGCTTTATCTGTCGTGCAAGCCAATCATCCGGCAGGCTTCCGCGTTGGTGCAGGTAGTTATAAATCACTTCCAAAAGCGCTGCGTGCTCCGCATTGCTGATGCTGCGAAAGTCAGGAATGCGGCACACATCCCACAGCAGTTTTACGGACGGTCCATCCGTGCAGCGTGCGGTAATCTCTGCATCACATGCCAGCGCCTTGAGGGCGCGCAAATCGTCGGCTTCGCGCGCCCTCACCAAACGCTCGTGATCTGGCCCGACTTCGAGGGAGTTGACCAAGGCTGCAATGCTCCCGAATTGCAGCTTCGGATTGCGCCAGTTGATCTTTGTCTGAGGCGTGAACTGGTGATCCATGATTGCGCGCGCGACACCTTCATCCATCGGGCGCACATCGCCCGTCACGCCAAATGTGCCGTTTTTCATGCCACGCCCTGCCCGCCCTGCGATCTGCGCCAGTTCATTGGGCGCAAGGGGGCGCATCCGGCGTCCGTCAAACTTGCTCAGGCTTGAGAACGCTACGTGGTCGACATCGAGGTTGAGACCCATTCCGATGGCATCCGTCGCCACCAGATAATCAACCTCGCCGTTTTGATACATATCGACTTGTGCATTGCGCGTACGCGGCGACAGCGCACCCATAACGACCGCCGCACCGCCCTTTTGACGGCGCAGTAGCTCTGCGATGGCATATACATTTTCAACCGAAAACCCAACAATAGCACTGCGTGGGCGCATCCGGCTTATCTTTTTCTGACCTGCGTAGGTCAATTGGGACATCCGCTCCCGGTGCACGAACTGTGCCTCGGGCACCAGCGATGCAATCGTCCCGCGCATCGTGTCAGAGCCCATGAACAACGTCTCATGCAGACCACGCGCGCGCAACAAACGGTCGGTAAAGACATGCCCCCGCTCTGGATCAGCGCAAAGCTGTATCTCGTCCACGGCTACGAAATCAGCGCCCATTCCGTCAGGCATCGCCTCAACGGTGCAGACCCAATATTGTGTGCGTGGCGGCACGATCCGCTCTTCGCCAGTGACAAGTGCAACCACGGATGGCCCACGCACCGCGACGATCCTGTCATAGACCTCGCGTGCCAAGAGGCGTAGTGGCAGGCCGATGATTCCCGTCCGGTGTCCCAGCATCCGCTCGATGGCATAGGTCGTCTTGCCGGTATTGGTCGGGCCTAGAACGGCCACCACCCTGCCTTGCGTATTCACCGCGATATCCTGACATTTTCAGAAGGTCCGACGCGCCTAAAGCGTGCGGCCGATCCCACTGGTTTTGAGCTGCTCAAGCGCCTTTTCGGCATTCTCGTGATGCGGGTTCAACGCCAGAACGCGGCGGTAAAGGTCGGCTGCGCGGCGCTCTTCGCCAAACTCTTCGAGCACGACGGCAAGGCCGAAGATCGCGTTGAAATTGTCAGGGTTCAGCGCCAGCGCAGTTTCGAGATCATCAAGCGCCGGCCCAAACAAATCCGCGCGATAATAAGCCGTCGCGCGGGCATGAAATCCTTCGGCGAAATCCGGCGCATGATCGGTCAGCGCAGTCAAATGATCAATCGCGGTGCCAAATTCACCCACCGCCATGGCATCGCGCCCGCGTTTGAGCAGTAGATCCATCGCCGCAGAGCCGGATCGCGACCACTCACGCTCCACATCGCGCTCGGCCGCCTCTGCCTGATCGGGCGTGGCGGTGCGCAATGTTTCGAGTAGCGTACCGATACGCGCCGCGTCCTGTGCCGCCACGGGGTGACAAAGCAACACGGAAATACCAACTGCCGCTACGGTATGTTTGAGGTTGACGGGGTAGTTACGCATAATGAGTATGAATGTAACAGGTGTCGGCCCGAATTCCAGAGAGGTCCGCACCATTTTGCCAAAAAGGGCCAAATAAATGAGCGATGCAATGAACGAAGCCGTGGTTATGCTGTCAGAAAAGCTGAAGGGTGTAGATATCGGCGGAACCGTCAAATTCGACATCGAAGGCGAAGGCTGCATCATGGTTGACGATGCTGGTGTGCGCGAAGGCGACGACGAGGCCGACGTGACGCTAACTGCCGACGAAGAAACGTTCAAAGGTATGATGAACGGTGAAACGAACCCCACCTCCGCATTCATGACCGGCAAGCTCAAAGTAGATGGCGATATGGGCATGGCGATGAAACTCGCCTCTGCGCTGGCGTGATCTGAACCAGCAAACATGCCCCTAACGCCTGCCCCACTTTATACGGACATTCACCCCGGACCTGATCCTGCGGCTGCTTATTGGGCCGAAACCTCTGACGGGGTGCGGATCAGGTTGGGGGCATGGACCCCGCACGGGGCACGCGGCACGGTTCTTATGTTTCCCGGACGCACGGAATATATCGAAAAATACGGGGTCGCGGCGCAGGAGTTTGCAGATCGCGGCCTTGCGACGCTGGCGATTGACTGGCGCGGTCAGGGCCTTGCCGACCGGTTGTTGGATGATCCGCTGACAGGCCATATTGACCACTTCCCCGACTACCAGAAAGACGTTGCTGCCATGATGCGCGCGGCACGCGATCTGAACATGCCGCGGCCTTTCTTTCTGGTGGCCCACTCTATGGGCGGCTGCATCGGGTTGCGCGCAGCGATGGAGGGGCTTGCTGTACAGGCTGCCGCATTTACCGGACCGATGTGGGGCATCCACATCACGCCGCACATGCGATTGCCTGCAAAACTGCTGAGCACGCTGATGCCAAAATTTAATCAGGGTCACCGCCTGCCTGTTGGCACGACGCGGGAACCTTATGTGCTGGCCTCGCCGTTCGAGGACAACATGCTCACCACTGACGCTCAGATGTACGACATGATGCGTGACCAGATCACCGCCCACCCCGACCTGCAGCTTGGCGGCCCAAGTTATATCTGGCTGCGCGAGGCACTGGCGGAGACCGCCCATCTTGCGGGGCGTGCGGCACCAAACCTGCGGTGCGTGACCTATGTTGGCACCAACGAGCGGATCGTCGATATTCCCCGCATTCGTGCGCGGATGGGCGCGTGGACCGGCGGGCAGCTTCATGAGGTTGACGGCGGCGAGCATGAGGTGCTGATGGAAACGGATGCCATGCGCACACCGATTTATGATGAAATCAGCCGTCTGTTCCTGAATACGATCAATACCTGAACAGCTATCACGCTGATGCCCACTGGCAGAACCTGTTTCGCCAGCTAACTTGGTTACTATGACTGAGCCTGTCCTGACATTCACCCCCGAAGGCATCTATTGTGCCGCCGGTGATTTCTATATTGATCCGTGGCGCCGCGTTGACCGCGCGCTCATCACCCATGGCCATTCGGATCATGCCCGCTGGGGCATGGGAAGCTATCTGGCGACGCACGATGCTTTGCCTGTGATGCGCCACCGTTTGGGCGAGATCACCGCAGAGGGCATCGCATACGGTGAGCGGCGTGTCATCGGCGGTGCCACAGTCTCCTTCCACCCTGCAGGCCATGTGCCGGGCTCTGCCCAGATCCGAATCGAAGTGGCGGGCGAGATTTGGGTGGCATCTGGCGATTACAAGGTGATCGACGACGGCCTCAGCACCCCGTTCGAGCCGGTACGCTGTCATCATTTTATCACGGAAAGTACTTTTGGCCTGCCCGTCTTCAGATGGGAGCAGCAGCCAGTCGTCGCAGAACAGCTTAACGCTTGGTGGCGTGCCTGCGCCAAAAGCGGCAAGACGGCGCTTTTGGGGGCGTATTCGCTGGGTAAGGCGCAGCGGCTCATGTCCATGCTCAATCCCGCTATTGGGCCGATCCTGTGCCATACGGCGGTCGAAAATACGAACGCGGTCATGCGCGCGCAGGGCATCACCTTGCCCGATACGGTTCTGGCCAATCAGGACGTCACCGCTAAAACCCACCCCGGCGCGATGGTCATCGCGCCCCCCTCGGCCCTCGGCTCTGCGTGGAGCAAAAAGTTCGGCCCACAAGAAAGCGGATTTGCTTCGGGTTGGATGGCAATGCGCGGTGTGCGCAGGCGTCGTGCGGGCGATCGCGGATTTGTCATCTCCGATCATGCGGACTGGGCGGGGTTACTATGGGCAATCAAACAGACAAACGCTGAAAATATATATGTAACACATGGTTACACAGATATCTTCACGCGATATTTGAACGAGAACGGCTGGAACGCGCAAGTTGTACCCACGCAGTTCGAAGGCGAAACCCTTGATGCCTCCGAAGAAATCAGCCTGCCAGCGGAGGCCACCCCATGAGAGCTTTCGCCAAACTCTTCGAAGCCATCGATCAAAGCACCAAAACCACAATTAAAGTCAATGCATTGGCGGAATACTTTCAACAGGCCGACGATGTTGACAAAATCTGGACCATTGCCCTGTTTTCAGGCCGTAGACCCAAGCGTGCGGTAACGACAACGCGGCTGCGGGAATGGGGTGCGGAGGTGGCGGGTATCCCGCTGTGGCTATTTGAAGAATGTTATCCCATTGTCGGTGATCTGGCAGAGACAATCGCATTGGTACTGCCGCAGACGCCAACAACGGACAACCGGCCAATATCTCAATGGATCAATGATCTACGCGACGTTTATAAAGCGGATGAAGTGGCGAAAAAAGCGTTTGTTCTGGATGCATGGGCGCGCCTTGGCGGGACAGAACGGTTCATTTTCAACAAGCTGATCACCGGAGGCATGCGCGTAGGCGTGAGCCAAAAACTGATGACCCGCGCATTGGCCCGTGCGACCGAACGTGAAGAGGCCGAGCTTGCCCACCGCCTGATGGGCAACTGGCACCCCGATGATACCACATGGTACGCCCTGATCGAGGCGACGGATGCAACGGCAGACGCCTCGCGACCTTATCCCTTCTACCTCGCCTATGCGCTGGAAGGCGGCCCTGAAACGCTGGAGGAGCCGACAGACTGGCGCGCAGAGTGGAAATGGGACGGCATTCGCGGGCAGTTGATCCTGCGCGGCGGTGCACATTATGTCTGGTCGCGCGGCGAAGAGCTGATGACGGACCGCTTTCCCGAACTTGCCCGCGCGGTTGATTACTTGCCCGATGGCACGGTTCTGGATGGCGAACTGTTGGTCTGGCATGCAGGGGCCGCACATCCGGCAAGCTTTAACACCCTACAACCGCGCATCGGGCGTAAAACAGTGCCTAAGAAACTGCTGACAGAAGCTCCCGTCGTTCTGCACGCCTACGATCTACTGGAATGGCAGGGCGAGGATATCCGCCACCTGCCTTTTCGCGAACGCCGCGCGCTGCTTGAGGCTGCCTGTGCCGTGTTGCCAGATGATGCGCCTGTCAAACTATCGCCACAGCTGCCATTCGAGACGCCGCAAGACCTTGCAGGCTACAGGGATCAGGCGCGTGAGGCACATGCCGAGGGTCTCATGCTCAAACGTGCAGACAGCCCTTATCTGGCAGGCCGCAAAAAGGGCGATTGGTGGAAATGGAAGCTGGCACCACTGACCATCGACGCGGTGATGATCTATGCGCAGTCGGGATCGGGGCGGCGCGCGAACCTGTTCACCGATTTTACCTTTGCCGTGCGCGATGGCGACGCGCTGGTGCCGTTTACAAAAGCTTACTCCGGCCTGACCGACAAGGAATTCCGCCAGATCACCGCATGGGTGCGTAAAAATACGCTGCAACGCTTCGGGCCCGTCAGACAGGTCACGCCGCATCATGTGTTCGAGATCGCCTTTGAGGGCATACAGGCATCCACGCGGCATAAATCCGGCGTCGCGCTGCGCTTTCCGCGCATGCTGCGCTGGCGTCAGGACAAGCCGATGTCAGAAGCCAACACCCTCGATGATCTTAACGAAATGCTGCGGATTTATGGCTGAAGCGCTTGGGCATGCCCTAAGCAAACTTTGATAATCCATCACCGCTTGTCCTGCGCGGCTTACGTGCCTACCTATACCCAAATAGATAAAGGATATCCGATGTTTCACCCTCTCAATGCTGTCCGTCCCACCCCGCTTTTTGATGCAAATGCATCGGGCGGCACCGCGTCGTTTGGCGATCTGCCGGAATGGAACCTCGACGACCTCTACAAAGGCGAAGACGCGGCAGAGTTGAAGCGCGACCTTGATTGGCTGGAGCAGGCTTGTGCCAGCTTTGCTGCAGATTACGAGGGCAAGCTGGCCACTCTGGACGCCGAAGGGCTGCTTGAGTGCGTCCTGCGTAACGAGAAGATCAACCAGATCGCGGGCCGCATCATGTCCTACGCAGGGCTCCGCTATTACCAGAAAACCACCGATGCGGGACGGGCAAAGTTCATGTCCGACATGCAGGAGAAGATCACCAATTTCACCACGCCACTGGTGTTTTTCACGCTTGAGCTGAACACGCTGGAAGATTCTCACCTCGATACGCTGCTTGGCAAAAATGCGGATCTTGCCCGCTATACCCCGATTTTCGAGCGTATTCGCGCGATGAAGCCCTATCAGCTCAGCGATGAGATGGAAAAATTCCTCCACGACATGGGCGTGGTCGGCGATGCATGGGAGCGTCTGTTTGACGAGACCATCGCGGGTCTGCAGTTTGACGTGAACGGTGAAACACTTGGCATTGAGGGCACGCTAAACCTGCTGACAGATCCTGACCGTGACACCCGCGAAGCAGGCGCGCGCGAGTTGGCAGATGTCTTTACCAGCAATGTGAAAACCTTCGCCCGCGTGCACAACACACAAGCCAAAGAAAAAGAAGTCATGGACCGCTGGCGCGGCATGGAAACGCCCCAAACCGGCCGCCATCTGAGCAATCAGGTCGAGCCTGAGGTGGTGGAAGCGCTGCGCAACGCCGTCGTCAAAGCATACCCCAAACTGTCGCACCGCTATTACGCGCTCAAGAAGAAATGGCTCGGGCTGGAGACGATGCAGGTCTGGGACCGCAATGCCCCCCTGCCGATGGAAGATCCAAAAACCGTTGATTGGCCCTCGGCCGAAAAGATGGTGATGGACGCCTATTCAGCGTTCGATCCGCGGATGGGGGAACTGGCCAAGCCGTTCTTTACCGATGGCTGGATTGATGCGGGCGTCAAACCCGGCAAAGCACCCGGTGCCTTTGCCCACCCCACCGTGACGGACGTACACCCTTACGTGATGCTTAACTATCTTGGTAAACCCCGCGATGTCATGACCCTCGCGCATGAGTTGGGGCATGGGGTGCATCAGGTTCTGGCCGCTGGTCAGGGGGAGATGTTGTCCTCCACCCCCCTCACGCTGGCTGAGACCGCAAGTGTGTTTGGCGAAATGCTCACGTTCCGCAAAATGCTCGAGAAGGCCAAGACCAAGGACGAGCGGCGCATCCTGCTGGCTGGTAAGGTCGAGGATATGATCAACACGGTCGTACGCCAGATCGCCTTTTATGATTTCGAGTGCAAACTGCACGACGCGCGCCGTGGCGGGGAGCTTACCCCCGATGACATCAATGCGCTGTGGATGTCGGTTCAGGCAGAGAGCCTTGGACCGGAATTCGAGTTTATGGACGGCTACGAGACGTTCTGGGCCTATATCCCGCACTTCGTACATTCGCCCTTCTACGTCTATGCCTATGCCTTCGGGGACGGCCTCGTGAACGCGCTTTACGCGGTTTATGAAGAGGGCAAACCGGGGTTCGAGGACAAGTATTTCGACATGCTCAAAGCGGGCGGGTCCAAGCACCACAAAGAGCTGCTGGCGCCCTTTGGTCTCGATGCCAGTGATCCCGAATTCTGGGACAAAGGCCTGTCGATGATATCAGGCTTCATTGACGAGCTGGAAGCGATGGAAGACTAAAGAGCCAATGGTGCGCAGAATACTTTGGGGCCTTTGCCAGCTTTGTGTTTTGCGCATCACAGCGACCGCTACCCAAGTGTAAGTGACGATAAATCAGGCCACAGAAGGTCAGCGGAAACCCGATCCAGAACCATCGGGTGATAATCAGATAATCCGACGTGCTTGTAGCTTACTTCAGCTGACTGTCTTTGCTGCCGCGCCGGTTCATGCCGCCGCGCGCATTAAAGCCTGCGTCGCGCGCCTGTACGCAATCTATGCATAGCTTTACACCGGGCAATGCCTCGCGGCGTGACTGCGGAATTGGTTCTTCGCATTCTGCACAAAGCTTGGCACTTTCCCCAACGGGCGCGCGCCGCGCCTTGAGGCGGGCAAGTTCGTCGTTGATGGAGGCTTCAATTTGCTCTGATACTGCGCCATCACGCGCCCAACCGCCTGCCATACCGTTCTCCTGTTGTGTCCATTTAACCTTAGGTGCAATTGAGCCGCTGGCAAATCGCCCCCAAGCAAAAGTCACGCAAAAGGCCGCCCCACCGATGCGGAGCGGCCCTTAATCTAATATCACAACTGTCAGTCTGCGGCGGCCATACCTTTTTCGTCGGCCAATTCCCGCATACGCGCCTGAAGCTTTTCAAACGCACGCACTTCAATCTGGCGAATACGCTCACGGCTGACCTTGTACTGCCCGCTCAAGTCTTCAAGCGTCACCGTCTCGTCCGTCAAACGGCGCTGTACGAGAATATCCTTTTCGCGATCGTTGAGCACATCCATCGCAGCAGCAAGCATTTCGCGGCGGGTTTCAAGCTCGTCGCGCTCCTCATAATCGCCCGCCTGGTCCGCGCCCTCATCCTCAAGCCAGTCCTGCCATTGCATGGTGCCTTCACCTTCGGATCCGACTGTCGCGTTGAGCGATGCATCACCGCCAGACATGCGCCGGTTCATCGAGATGACCTCCGCCTCCGTCACACCCAATTGGGTCGCGATGGTGGTCACGTTTTCGGGGCGCAGATCGCCTTCTTCCAGCGCACCAATTTTGTTCTTGGCTTTGCGCAGATTGAAAAACAGCTTTTTCTGGCCAGAGGTTGTGCCCAGCTTAACCAGTGACCATGAGCGCAAGATATATTCCTGAATACTCGCCCTGATCCACCACATGGCATAGGTCGCAAGGCGGAAGCCTTTTTCGGGGTCAAAGCGTTTGACCGCCTGCATCAGACCCACATTGGCCTCCGAGATCACCTCGGCCTGCGGCAAGCCGTAGCCGCGATAACCCATCGCAATTTTCGCAGCCAAACGCAGATGCGACGTCACCATACGGTGCGCAGCTTTCGTGTCTTCCTGCTCGACCCACGCTTTGGCGAGCATATATTCCTCTTCCGGCTCCAATAGCGGGAACTTCCGGATTTCCTGCATATAGCGGTTAAGACCGCCTTCCGGGGTCGGCGCAGGTAGGTTTGCATAATTGGCCATGGATCAAAGTCCTTTCCGTGGTGCCCCCATGTAACGGGGCTTAACATTAATATGGGGCGTATATTGCGGTATACAAGTCATCTACAGACCGTTTGGTTTCGCTTTATACAACAATCGTCAACGAAACATCACCTGCGCGCTGTCCTTCACTATCTTGTGCAGATTGCAACAAAGGTCAGGCGCGTGTCGGCTCCAAAAGCGCCAGCAAATCCGCCATATCCACAGGCAAGGGTGCCTCGAACCGGATCGCCTCTCCCGTAACGGGATGGATGAACCCCAATACGGCAGCGTGCAGCGCCTGACGCGGGAAGGCTTTGACCGCATCGGCAAGGGCCTCCGGCAGGGCCGCGCGCGCCAATTTGCGTTTGCCACCATAGGTTGGATCACCCACCAACCCGTGACCGGCATGGGCCATGTGCACGCGGATCTGGTGCGTGCGCCCCGTCTCGAGCCAACATTCCATCAACGCCAACACCGGCGGCGTGCCGAACCGCGCAACCGTGCGCGCCCGTGTCACCGCATGCCTGCCACCGTTGAACAGCACCGCCTGCCGCTGGCGGTCGGTCTTGTGGCGCGCAAGCTGGGTTGTGAGCTTGAGGATATTGCCGCTCTCGAAATTGGCGCCCTTCACACCGCGCAGACGCGGATCATTGGCATCAGGCACGCCATAGACCAGCGTACGGTAATACCGCTCGACCGTGTGCGCCTCAAACTGTTTGGCAAGCCCGTGGTGGGCCATGTCGGATTTCGCAACAACAAGCAGACCCGACGTCTCTTTATCAATGCGGTGCACGATGCCGGGGCGCTTCACCCCCCCCACCCCGGACAGATCATCACCGCAATGGGCCAACAATGCGTTGACCAAGGTGCCTGACGGCGATCCGGGAGCGGGATGTACAACCATGCCTGCCGGTTTGTTGATCACCACAATGTCGTCATCCTCATAAATGATCTCCAACGGGATATCTTCGGGCAGGATATGGCTGTCTTGGGCCACTTCGACCTCAATATCGACACGGGCCCCCTCGCCCACAACAGCACGCGGATCTTGCACAACCGAGCCGTCGACGCGCACGGCGCCTTGTTCGATCAACCGCGCGATACGGGTGCGCGACAGGGCCGCCTCCTCTGGCACATCGCGGGCAAGCGCCTTATCAAGGCGCGCAGGCGGGGTCTCGCCCAGATGAAATGTAATACGGCGGTGCGACATGGATGAACTTCCCGAGCCGGCCAACCTGCGCTTTTTGCGCCGGATGGTCACGGTGCTGACGACAGTGATGATTTTGGGCGTGGTAATCGTTATCGGCCTGCTTGTCACGCGCTTGAGCCGCGATGCGCCGGTATTGCCATCCCAGATCAGTTTGCCGGACGGGGCCAAGGCCGTCGCATTCACGCAGGCGGCTGATTGGTATGCGGTTGTAACGGATAATGGCAAGATATTGGTGTTTGACCGGATGACGGGAGCCCTACGGCAGACAGTGGTGGTGGAGTGAGAGTTGCGTCCTGTAGGTGATACGCGGAAGCGGATATTTCTTTGAATTACCCTGCCTCACACACTTACAAAAATCTTTGATTTTTTTGCAAGTGGTACCGGGGGATGGTTTCGAACCAACTGCCTCGTGGACCACAACCACGCGCTCTAACCGATTGAGCTACCCCGGCACTGAGGATGTGCATAATGTTGGCAGCGGGCGAGGTCAACGCCCGTTCGTACAAAATTCGCGCCACCTGTGTGCAATTCCTTCAACGCTTCAATCAAATGTGACATCATGCGGGATTGGCGGAAATCTGTGCCATTCCTATCTTCATTCCGAAGCCAACGTTACGGGAGACCAAGATGACACCCACCAGACGCCATTTCCTCCGCGCCACACTTGCGCTGTCCGCAGCAACACTGATCGCAGGACCTGCTTTTGCGCAAAAGCCCGCGATCTATGCCAATGACGGCATTGCTATCGACGGCACGGACACGGTTGCCTACTTCACCCAAGGCGCACCAGTCGCAGGGTCGCCCGACATCACCTATGAATGGCGTGGGGCCACATGGCGTTTCGCAAGCATGGAGAACCGCGACACCTTCGCCGCTGACCCCGAAGCCTATGCACCGCAGTTTGGCGGTTATTGCGCCTATGCGGTGAGTGAGGGCACGACCGCCTCGACCATACCGGAAGCGTGGAAAATCGTTGATGGGAAGCTCTATCTGAACTTTTCCAACCGGTTTCACCGGCGGTGGGAGCGCACGCAGGACAAGCGGATCGCGGATGCCCATGCCAATTGGCCCGAAGTGCTGAACTAAGCCACTGCCTTGCCTTTCGCACTTGCGGGCAGTAGCACCTTTGCACAGCGGAAAAGGAGCATCCCATGGGCATTAACGACGAGCGTGACATCGAAGCAGACCTGCAAATCGCGCCGACGGACCGTGGTATGGTTCGGCTGTTCGTAGAGGGTGCAGGCGTGGAAATTCCCATGGATTTCACGCCCGACGAGGCCCGCGAGATTGCCGAGGAAATGGTCGCAGCAGCAAATGCTGCGGCACAGATGGGCGGGAAAAAGCGCCGCTAGTCCCACGCAGGGTGCATATCGGGGTCGCGCAACATCTGTAGTCTGCGCGCTGCAGTAATGGCGAATTTCTGCACCACCGCCTTGCGCCGTGCGGGTGCCAGTTTCGCCTCGGGCGCCATGCGCACAACTTCAGCCGTGTAGCTGTCGGCAAGGATCAACCCTTGCTCATCGGGCAGCAACTCCACTGGAAACGCCTCATCCACACCAAAGAAGAACCTGTCTGCCCACGGCAGATACCCCTGCCATTTGGCGTCCGACGTGAAATCCGCGCGACTGGATTTACACTCCACCACCCAAATCTCACCCTTGGGACCCAGACCGATCACGTCGACGCGCGATCCGCGCGCAGGCACGAATTCCTCCAGAACCGCAAACCCGTGCGAGGCCAGATACCGCGACACACCGCGTTGCAAAAGCTGACCGGGCAGCAAGAGAGGGCGACCATCATCCATGGATACAACTATGAACATATCATGAACATGTGCAACCCAAGACACCCGCCCCTGACCACCGCCTTGGCCTTTTGCCCACCACTCCCTATCTTAACGAAGAGTTAATCAAGGATTCCCAGATGAGCGATCTTGAAGACCCCTCCGCCCGCGCCCGTGGCGTGCGCTATTCCCGTGAGCTTGAGGGGCATTTGACGTGGCTCGACACCTTCTCGGGCACGGCCCTTGGTGTGCTTGCCGTCGCATCGGGCATCTATACCTATCTGGGCGTGTCCTCTTTGCTTGATGACAACGGGGCGATGTCGGCATTTGCGGCCATCGCCTATTCCGTTGCTGTGTCCGTCGGGATATTTGTATTCTGGTCATATATGTTGCGGCTCTATCCTGCGGTCAGAGGCGCGCGCGCGCGGATCGCATTGACCGGTGCAATGGCGCTTGGATCGCTGGCCATTATCGCTATGTCGAGCTGGCTCAATGCGGCGGCACTGGCAGGCTCTGCTGCGGTGGAGCAGCATTTGGCCAAGACGGTGCAGGACTATCAGGTCTCGCTTGAGCGTGCGCATGAGGTCGCCCTGTCCGCACAAGGGCTTGAGCGCGATGTGGCCCGCGTGCGCCAATCCTTCGAAGACCTGAGCGAGCAAGAAGCCACCGGCAACCTGTCTGGGCTTGCAGGACGCGGTGCCGTTTTCCGTGTCTTGCGTCAGAAATCAAGCGAGCTTGCCGGACTGGAGGCCCAGATCGCCTCGCAAACGCCACTGGTCGACTCCGCCTTCTCCGAGGGCAACGCCCTGCTGAGCCGGATGCGCGCCCTTACAGTCGAGGCAGGTCCGGTCGAGGCACGCTCGGTCGAGTTCTCCGAGCAGGCCGTCCGCCTTGCCGGTATCATCACCCAGATGCGACAGCTTTCGGTGGCCTCACTGGTAGAGCGTGCGGCGCAGGATTTGTCAGCCTCTGTCGTTTTGCCGGAACTTGATGGCCGCTCTGCGCAAACACGCGGCGATCAGGCTGCGACCATATCTTCGGTGCTCGAAGTGCTGGCGCAGCGCGCTCAAACCCTCGCCCGTGCGGCTCAGGCGGTACAGGCCCTGCCCGCGCCGCCCGAGACGACTTATACGCCGATCTCCTCTGCTGACGCGGTGATATTGTATGCGCGTAATTTCGTACCCTCTTGGGCCGGCGCTATCGCGATTGATCTGCTGCCTGCTGTGTTGGTGTTCATCCTTGCCATCACCCAAAGTGCGATCAGGTTGGGCCGTGAGGGCACCGCCGTCGAAGACAGCCTGACCTTGGCGGAGTTGCGTGCGGCCATCGCCGTGATGAAAGAAATGGATGGCGCGATGAAAGCAGATATCTATCCGCAGCCATTGGCACCATCGCCGCCACCCACGCCACTGACCAAAAGACCTGCCGCGGAATGACCGACGCGCCAAAACGCAATCCTGTCGGCCGTGTACTGATCGGTGTACTGGGCTTCCAGCTGATGCTGGGGGGGCTGTTGTTTGTGGGGGATCTGCAGGATGGCTTTAGCTTGCCACGCTTCTCGCCTACTTCCCCGCGCCTGACGGAGCCGGTGCGCCCCGGCGATCAGACGCGCCGCTTTTCGCCGCGCCGTGCGACGCCGAACCGCACAGAGCCCCTGCCAGAGCGGCTTATCCTTACGGTTGTGGCGGGGGGTGAGGCCGTGCTGCTTGAAGGCGCGATCGAGAATGGGGACGCGCTGCGCATCCTGAAACAGATCGAGGATTTGCCCGAGGCACCTACCCGCGCCTTGCTCAACTCCCCCGGTGGTTCGGTGCAGGACGCCCTGGAGCTGGGCCGTGCCTTGCGCAGCAGAGAGATGCAGACCGAAATACGCGATGGCGACATCTGCTATTCCGCGTGTCCCTATCTGTTGGCCGCTGGCGTGACGCGCACCATCCCCGACAGCGCGTCAGTCGGTGTGCACCAGCATTATTTCGGGGAAAGCACGATCCTGCCTGCCTTTGCCGCTGTCGAGGATATCCAGCGCGGTCAAGGTGAGGTGATGCGCTATCTTGACGAGATGGGGATTGATCCGCTTGTGATGCAGCACGCACTAGTGACACCACCCGACGAGATTTATGTCCTGCTGCCCGAAGAGCTGCGCCGCTATGCCTTTATTGACGCGGAGGCAGAATAACCCCTTGCCGAATGCGGCCCTCGCACCTACCTAAAGAGAGTGGCGGGTTCTGCCCTGCGCGGCTGACGTTACATTCCAGTGGCCTTAAGCAAATCCTAGGGAGCTGGCTCTGTCTGAGCCCTGGTTCATTTATCTGGCGCCCACCTGTACATACAGGTCCCCGGGAATACAACCGACCCGGCAACGGCGGTCCCGTCACACATTCTACCCCTCAGGCTGGATATTCACCGAGGTTCTGTGGAGCTTCTCGATCGGCGTAAGCACCGCACCAACGATGGGCTTAGCGCACCCGAAGTGCGCCGCCGAACAGTCTCACCATCTCTTCACGTGTGACGGTCTTGCCGTCGGTTGGCATTTCTTCCGGTTGCTGATTTTGCTGTGGTTCTGCGTCAGGCAAAGCTGCGGTATCTGGTGCTGCCAAGATTACTTCTACAGCCGGTTTTTGCTCACTCCGTGACATCATGAACAGCATAAATCTTACCAACAACACAGCAACTACACCTCGTGAAACGACACCGTCCGCAGACGGCACGTTGAACATCAGACACACGGTGGTTGAACTCTAGCAAGAATTTTTCATCCTAAACGTGCAATTTGTTAATCAAATATTAAGACTAATATGATCACGACAAATTCACGATAAATCACGGATGCGTGATTTCTTTCCGCAGTGAATTTCGACATGCTTATTTTTCATCGGGTTAGCGGTCCCACAATGAGGGCATGGCTAGATAGAGATCGCCGCTTTTGAATCCGGCATCATTGATCGCCAACCTCGCGATGTTGCCTAAAAACACCGCAGCAATCCAGAACAGGTTTTGAACCGATCACATTTTCGCGGGACGATTATGAGGGTCTGATTGCGTTCATTGGGTGTGTAGGCGTGATCTTAACAACCGGTCCTGAGAAGACGCCGGCAATACCTAGAAAATTTGATGTGCCAAACTTAGATCAAAAAGACTCAGGCCGTGCCTCACGGGCCATATGATCCAGAACCGCGTTCACAAAACGCCCCTCTTTTCCGTCAGGAAAGAATGACGTCGCAAGATCGACATATTCAGCAATTACGACTTTGGGTGGCGTTGCTGTATCCCGAAACTCGGCACCAGCCGCACGAAACAAACCCCGCAAGGTAGGATCGATCCGGCCGATGGGCCACTTTGCAACCAAAGCACGGTCGGTCATCTGGTCAATCACCGCCTGATTTGCAATTGCCTCTTCCAACACACGTGTAAAATGCGCCTCGTCCCCTTCGAGCATTTCCTGCCCGTCCATCATCTCACCAAAGCGGTGGTCAAGGAATTCGAGCCGGACTTTATCAAGTGTCAGATTGGAATGTTCCATCTGGAACAGCGCCTGCACAGCATAGAGCCGCGCGGC
This sequence comes from Sulfitobacter sp., assembly GCA_049670485.1. Taxonomy (GTDB): domain Bacteria; phylum Pseudomonadota; class Alphaproteobacteria; order Rhodobacterales; family Rhodobacteraceae; genus Sulfitobacter. The sequence continues at coordinate 10,802 of JBATTJ010000063.1, read as the reverse complement.
AGAGCGCATTTTGCGCTTCATGTTGCCGGTCATGTTGTCAGAGCGCGAAGGCGTGGTCATGCAGTGGTGTTTCCGTCCGTTTGTCCCGCCATCAGCGTATCCTCGCCTCGCGGCATGAATCCGACGCCTTCGGGTGTGGAGGACCACTTACGAGCCAGCGCCACCAGATGCAAGGCCGCCAGCGCAGCACCGCCGCCTTTGTTCTGGCCATCAGGATCGGCACGCACATCAGCCTGTGCTTTTGTCTCGACCGTTAGGATGCCGTTACCGATGCATAACCCCTGCAACCCCAGCAATTGCAGCGCACGAGAGCTGTCGTTGCACACCGTCTCATAATGGGTCGTCTCACCGCGGATCACACAGCCAAGGGCCACATAGCCGTCAAAGTTGCTTTGGCGGTCCGAAATGCCAATGGCCGTCGGAATTTCCAGCGCGCCGGGCATCTCAACCACGTCAAAGCTCGCACCTGCATCCTCAAGTACCGCCTTGGCACCGCTCAGCAACCCTGCAGCGATATCGCTGTAATAGGGCGACACTACGATCAGGATTTTCACCGGCTTGTTGAATGTCGGTGCGGGCAGAACTGTGTGATCTCCGGATGCGGCCATCGGTCTACTCCTTGGTGATAGGCTTGGTGCCTAAGATTTTCAGGTTATAGGCCTCGAGCCCTGTGTATTTCGTTTGCGGGTTGTCGGTGAGCAGGATCAGCTCGCTCACGCCGATGGAGGCGAGGATCTGTGCCCCCAGTCCAGTGCGTTTGATAGTGCGCGGTGCCTCGTCCTCTGCATCCAGACGCAGACGCGGGTTCGGCTCACGCAGCAACAAAACCGCGCCACGCCCTACATCCGCGATAATCTGCATGGCATGCGGCAGCTCATCCGGTGCATTTGATCCAAGGCCCAGCACATCCTCCAGCGGGTTGAGCGCATGTGTGCGTGCCAGTACAGGCGCGCCATCGCTGATCTCACCCTTGCTCAGCACCACGTGATCTGTGCCCGATATCTGGTCCTCGAACACGCGCATCCGCCACTCACCGCCATAGGCAGAGGTGACAACGCGGTCGTCGCGCTGCATCAGCATGTTATCGTGTTTGTTGCGGTAGGCGATCAGATCACTGATCGTGCCAATTTTCATGCCATGCTCTTTGGCGATCTCTACCAGATCCGGCAGGCGTGCCATCGTGCCATCAGGCTTCATAATCTCACAGATCACTGCCGCAGGGCTCAACCCTGCCAGACGGCTGATGTCTACCGATGCCTCGGTATGCCCTGCACGCACCAGCACACCACCGTCGCGCGCCCGCAGCGGGAATACATGGCCCGGTGTGGCGATGTCAGCCGCACCGTTGTCCGGGTCAATCGCCACCGCGACGGTCAACGCCCGATCAGCGGCGGAAATGCCGGTTGTCACACCCTCGCGGGCCTCGATACTCACAGTGAATGCTGTCTCGTGGCGCGAGGAGTTGTTGGTGGCCATCATCGGCAACTCGAGCGTATCGACACGTTCCTGCGTCATTGGCAGACAGATCAGCCCGCGCCCATGGGTGGCCATAAGATTGATTGCAGCGGCGTCGGCAAATTCGGCAGCAATGACAAAATCGCCCTCGTTCTCGCGATCCTCGTGGTCCACTAGGATATACATCTCGCCCGCGCGGCAGGCGGCGATGATGTCCTCAATGGGCGATATCGCATTGCTCAACTCTGCTTCGACGGGACCGGGTGTTTCAAAGCTCATGTCAGGCTCCTCTAATTCTGGCTTCGGGCCTATCCGAACCGGACCTGCATGACCAGAGAAACTGCTGCGTCACGACATCTCTGCCAGCCGCGCGACGTAGCGTGCCAGCGTGTCGATCTCGAGGTTGACGGCATCCCCGACGGCGACATCGCCCCATGTGGTCGCAACCTTCGTATGGGGGATAAAGTTGATGCCGAAATCACAGCCGTCTACCGCGTTCACCGTCAACGACGTGCCGTTGAGGGCCACGGATCCTTTGGGAGCAACAAACTTGGCCAACGCCTCGGGCGCGCGCAATGTCACCCGCGTGCTGTCACCCTCGTCATGCATCGCCACCACCGTTGCGACGCCGTCCACGTGTCCCGATACGATATGCCCGCCCAACTCATCCCCGACACGCAGTGCGCGCTCAAGGTTGACGCGCCGTCCCACACGCCACGCGCCAAGATTGGTCATATCCACGGTCTCGCGACTCACCTGAACCTCGTACCAGTCAGGGCCAAGGTCCACGACGGTGAGGCACACGCCGTCGCTTGCAATGGAGGCGCCCATGTCAATGCTGGCCGTGTCATAGCCACAGGTAATCCGCGCGCGCAAATCGCCTTCCTGAGTAAGTTCGGCTATGGTACCGATATCGGTGACGATCCCCGTGAACATCGCGTTTCCTTTTCCTTAGGTCGTGTCGGCGGATGTCAGTGAGGCGACCCGCCAAAGCCTTATTGTCGACAAGGTTCTGAGACTAAATAGACCCGAGAGCAACCAAAGAAAGCCCACCATGGCACCGCGCGACCCCGAGCACCGGGTATTTCTGTTCTTACAGGGGCCACATGGGCCTTTCTTCAACCGGCTGGGCAAAATGTTGCGGGCCGCGGGGGCAGATGTGTGGCGCGTGGGGTTCAACGCCGGTGATCGTGCATTCTGGTTTCACCCGCGCAGCTATATTCCCTATCGCGGCACGGTGGCCGACTGGGCCGAAACGCTCAATGCACTACTGGATCAGAAGTCAGTTACAGATATCGTTCTTTATGGTGATACCCGTCCCATCCATGCCGCCGCCGTGGAAGAAGCACGCGCGCGCGGCCTCACGGTGCACGTCTTTGAAGAAGGCTATATGCGTCCCTATTGGATCACCTACGAGCGTGGCGGCACAAACGGGAACTCCCGCCTGGTCGATATGAGCATCGCAGAGATGAAAAAGGCGCTTGAGAAGTCGGATATGGAGGCGCCCCTGCCCCCCGGCCATTGGGGCGATATGCGCCAGCATATCTTTTACGGCGCGCTGTATCATTGGTTTGTGATGTTCCGAAACGGCCAGTACCGCAATTTCAAACCGCACCGCGATTTGCCTGTGGCCAAAGAATTCCAGCTTTATCTCCAGCGCCTGCTGTTCATGCCCTTCCAAGCGATCGAGCGTCGTCTTGCGACGCTGCGCATCCGGCTGGGCGGCTTTCCCTATCATCTGGCGTTGTTGCAGCTAGAGCATGACAGCTCTTTCCAGACCCATTCGCCCTTCGACACCATGAGCGATTTTCTCGAATTGGTCATCGAGGGCTTCGCCACTGGCGCGCCGCAGCACCACCATCTGGTAGTCAAGGCACACCCGCTCGAAGATGGGCGCGTACCGGTACGCCGCGACATCCGGCGGCTGGCAAAACTTCACGGTGTTGCCAACCGTGTGCATTTCGTGCGCGGCGGCAAACTGGCGCAATTGCTCAATGATGCGCGCACCGCCGTGACCGTCAACTCGACGGCGGGCCAGCAGGTATTGTGGCGTGGCATCCCGCTCAAGGTGTTTGGGCGCGCGGTTTATGCCAAGCCCGAATTTGTCTCTGATCAACCGCTGTCCGAGTTCTTCCAGACCGCCGCGCGCCCGGACAATCGCGCCTACAAAGATTACCGCCGCTATCTTCTGGAGACAAGCCAACTGCCCGGCGGGTTTTATTCCGCGCGCGGACGGCGTCAGTTGATGCGGCAGGTCGTGGATATGATGCTGGGGCCCCATGATCCGTATGAAGCCCTCGAAACAGGCACTGCGCCCCCACGCCAGCAGTTGCGGCTTGTGAACTAGGGACCACAACCCCTTGTGCGCAAAGGCAAAGACGAGACGCAAAAGCAACACTTTTTCGGGATCAACCCCTACAAATCATAGCCTTTAGTAGATTTTACCGACCAACTCCGCTACGCTCGGAACCAATACGTCGAATTAATCGGCGATTTGAGGCAGTAGAGTTAGGTCGAGGAGACCGGGCAGTGATAAACCCTAATAAACGGTGGGTGCGTCCCACCGCTATGATTGCGGCTGTTGCCGTATTGGCGTCATGCGGTCTGCCGCAGGTTGGCCCGAACAAAAAACAACTATTCGCAGGATCGGTCCAACGCGAAGGCGATGCCTTTGTCGTGGCCGTGAATGACCGTGTAAGCCGCGCCACCGCTGTGGTCCCTGCACTCGGTTTCTCGGACAACTTTATCAACGCAAGCCAGCTTGGCTCTGACACGATCAATCCGGGCGATGTGTTGGGCATCACCGTGTATGAAAATGTCGATGACAGCCTGCTGGGCACAGAAGGCGCGCCTGCCGTACTCGAAGAAGTACAGGTCGACGGTTCCGGCTTTATCTTCATTCCTTACGCGGGCCGTATCCGTGCTGCGGGCAACTCTCCCGAAGCGATCCGCCGCATCATCACTCAAAAGCTCGCGGATCAAACCCCTGATCCGCAGGTCGAAGTGCGCCGCGCCGCAGGCGACGGTGCAACAGTTTCACTGGTCGGTGCAGTAGGCGCCCAAGGCGTCCTGCCGATCGAGCGTCCGACCCGCACCTTGGCCAGCATGCTCGCACAGGCGGGTGGTGTTACGATTTCACCAGCCTCCGCGCAGGTCACTGTCATTCGCGGTGCTGCAAAGGGCAAAATCTGGTTTGAAGACCTGTTCAACAACCCCGAATTGGACATCGCCCTGCGCGGCGGGGATAAAATTCTGGTGGAAGAAGATTCGCGGGCCTTCACCGCACTAGGTGCGACCGGATCCCAAGCACGCGTGCCTTTCGAGACACAAAACCTGTCCGCCATTGAGGCGATCGCGCAGGTCGGTGGCCTGTTGTCGGCTGCCGCAGACCCCACTGGCGTCTTTATCCTGCGCAACGAGCCTGAAGTCGTCGCGGAACAGGTGTTGGGCCGCAATGACCTCGAGGGGGCGCAGCGGTTGATCTATGTTCTTGACCTGACAGAGCCCAACGGCATGTTCATGGCCCGCGATTTCGTCGTACGCGACGGCGATACGCTTTATGTGACCGAAGCCCCCTTTACCCAGTGGACCAAAGTGATTTCGGCCATCACCGGCACTGCAAGCTCAGCGGCAGGCGTTACATCGCTGACCGGCGGCTAGAGCAATGGGCCTTGGTCCAGAAATACACGACACCACCGCCGCCGGCTCCGAAAGGGACCGGCGGCTTTTTGTCTATAACGGCGGCTTCCTGACCCAAGGGCGCATTCGCCGCATTCTGCAGCTTTCGGGCTTTTCCATCCATGTGGGCCTGCCCGCACGCGACGGCGATGCAGTAGCGGTCTGGGGCAATTCACCGACTGCCAACAGGGGCGAAGGCGTCGCACTGGCCCGCGATGCCCCCATCATTCGCGTAGAGGACGCACCACTGCGCTCCCTCTTTCCAGGCCGCGACGGGGAGCCACCACTTGGCCTTGTGATCGACGAACGCGGCGTGCATTTTGACCCGTCCAAACCTTCCGATCTTGAGCTTCTTCTGGCAACTCACCCACTGGATGACACTGCCTTGCTTGACCGTGCCCGTGCTTGCATCGCGCGCCTAAAAGAGGCCCATCTGAGCAAATATGCCGCCATACCGCACGACACCCCTGCGCCTGAACCCGGCTATGTAATTGTGATTGACCAGACCCTCGGGGACGCATCGGTGACAGCCTCGGGCGCGGACCGGTCGCGGTTCCTCGAAATGCTATATTATGCACAGGAGGAACATCCCGGCGCCCGGATCGTGATCAAGACACATCCGGAAACCGTCGCAGGCCACCGCGAGGGATATTTCCGCGAAACCGACCTCAACGACAGGACCGAATTTTTCAGCGATGCGATCAGCCCTTACATGCTGTTCGAGGGCGCACTTGGGGTTTATACTGTTTCCTCCGGCCTCGGGTTCGAAGCGATATTTGCAGGGCATAAGCCGCGTGTATTTGGCCAGCCTTTCTATGCAGGTTGGGGGCTAACATCGGACGCCTTCGAGGTTCAGCGTCGCCAGCGCAGCCTCACGCGCGCACAACTATTTGCCGCTGCGATGATCTTGTATCCACGTTGGTATGATCCTTACCGCGACACCCTGTGCACGCTCGAGACGGCCATCGACACGCTGGAAGCGCAGGCGCGCAGTTGGCGTGAGGACCGGCACGGCTGGGCCGCCACGGGCATGAGCCTTTGGAAACGCACCCATTTGCAAAACTTCTACGGCACGTACAAACCTGTGACGTTTTCCGATCAGATTGCCGATATCTCTGACCGTCCCCAAATGGTTTGGTCGGGCAAGGCACCCGGTGACCGGAGTGATATCACCCGCGTCGAAGACGGCTTTATCCGCTCCCGTGGGTTGGGCGCTGCTCTGGTGCCGCCGCTATCGCTCGTGACGGATGATCTGGGCATCCATTACGATCCCGCCCGCCCGTCGCGCCTTGAGAAATGGATCGAGATTCGGGCCACATTACGACCTGATCAGGATATGCGCGCTATGCGCTTGATCCGACATCTTACGGAAGCGAGGCTAAGCAAATACAACACCGGAAACGCGCCCGCAGCCTTACCTGACGGTCCTTGCCTGCTGGTCTGTGGGCAGGTGGAGGATGACGCCTCCATCCGCACCGGCACAACGCAAGTACGCACAAATCAGGCGCTTTTGGATGCCGTGCGTGCTGCTAATCCCGACGCGACAATTGTGTTCAAACCCCATCCGGATGTTGAAGCGGGCCTGCGCCAAGGTTCACTTACCGATCCCACCCTCGCAGATGCGATTGCCACCGATACCGATCCTGCCGCACTGCTGGCACAGGTGAGCGAGATACACACGATGACCTCACTCATGGGATTCGAGGCTCTGCTGCGCGGTGTGCCTGTGACGACTTATGGTGCGCCGTTTTATGCGGGATGGGGCCTGACCACCGACCGTTCCGACGTGCCGCCCCGCCGCCGTGCGACGCCTACGCTGAACGGGTTGGTACACGCGACACTAATCGACTACCCACGCTATGTTGATCCAAAAACCGGCCTGCCCTGCCCTGTGGAGGTTGCTGTTGCGCGCCTTGCCTCCGGTGAGATGCCGAAAGCGGGACGCAACAATCGAATGCTTTCAAAATTACAGGGGATTTTTGCGAGCTACGCGCATATTTGGCGCAGATGATCAGTTCCGGTTGCGCACCCACATGTGCATCACGTCCGGCCCGACGGCCCGTGTCTGCACCAGATCAAACCGAGGCGCGGCATCAAGGCGGTTAAGACCTATCGCGCCAATACCCGGCAACCCCTCGGCTCCGATAACCACACCGGCGGAAAAGCCGATGAGTTGATCGACCAGATCGGCCTCGAGCAAACTTGCCGCCATCGCAGAACCGCCCTCGCTGAATATGCGCGTCAAACCATACGTGCCGAGTTGGTGCAGCACGTCTGTGATGTCGAGCTGCTCTCCCTCGATCTCACAGGCAAAGAGCGTTGCACCAAGATCACGCCATGCCGTGATGACCGCAGCAGGTGCATCCGCGCCGTGGCACAGGATCAGGGGCACATCCCCAGCTGTTCGGGCCAGCTTCCCGTCGTGCGGGATATCCAGCCTGCGGGACACAACAATGCGCGCAGGTTGGTGCGCCACGCCAAGGTCGCGCACGTTGAGCGTCGGATCATCGTCGCGCGCGGTCCCGCCGCCCACCATCACCGCATCATGGGTGGCGCGTAGAGCGTGAACCGTCCGGCGTGCGAGGGCTTGGGTGATCCATTGGCTTTCCCCTGTCGCGGTCGCGATGCGACCATCGAACGAGCTCGCAAGCTTGAGCGTGACCATGGGTCGACCACGCTCAATCCGGTGGAAAAACCCCATATTGTCATTCAGCGCCTCGGCCTCACAAAGACCCGTTGCCACTTCGATACCGGCGGCGCGCAGCATCGCAAATCCACGACCGGCCACGCGCGCGTCACTGTCGCGCGCCGCAACGACAACACGTGCGACGCCCGCATCAATCAACGCCTGCGCGCAGGGCGGCGTGGCGCCGTAATGTGCGCAAGGTTCAAGCGTGACATAGACGGCTGCACCACGCGCCGCATCACCGGCTTGCGCCAGTGCAACGGTTTCTGCGTGTGGCCTGCCTGACGGCGCAGTCCAGCCGCGCCCGACGATCCGGTCATTTTGCACAACGACACAGCCCACTGCTGGGTTAGGCCATGTTTGGCCCTGTCCGCGCCGCCCCAAAGACAGGGCGAGCGCCATGTATCGGCTGTCGCTCAAGCCTCGTCGGGCTCAGGCGGTGTGTCGGGGCGCAATTCCTGCACAAACTTGTCAAAGTCATCTGCAGCCTGAAAGTTCTTGTAAACGCTTGCAAATCGCACATAGGCAACGGTATCAATCCGCGCCAACGCTTCCATCACGATCTCGCCGATCTGTTTGGAACCAATATCAGTTTCACCCATGGATTCGAGCCTGCGCACGATTCCGCTGATCATCTGGTCAATCCGCTCCGGCTCAATCGGGCGTTTCTGCATAGAGATGCGGATCGAGCGCTCAAGCTTGTCGCGGTCAAAATCCTCACGTTTGCCGGAGGTTTTGATCACCACCAGATCGCGCAGTTGCACACGCTCATATGTTGTGAACCGCCCGCCACAGGCAGGGCAAAACCGGCGTCGCCTGATGGACACGTGGTCCTCGGCTGGTCGGCTGTCTTTTACTTGGGTGTCGATATTTCCGCAAAACGGGCAGCGCATGGCCTGTCCCCTTATCTTTGATCCGCCTCAACTATGGGATCACCGCCCCACTTATCCACAGGTATACGCGACCCGCTAAGTTTTGGGTAGCCCAGAATTTCAGCACAAGATGAAGGGTGTCTTTCCCACCATGAGGCGCACTGAGACACGCAAAGAAAACCCCACCCGAATGAACGGATGGGGCAATTAAGGCGCGCTTTATGAAGTGCGCTTACTGATCGAGGAAGCTACGCAATTTGCGCGAGCGTGACGGATGCTTGAGCTTGCGCAGCGCCTTCGCTTCGATCTGGCGGATACGTTCGCGCGTCACGCTGAACTGCTGACCCACTTCCTCAAGCGTGTGGTCGGTGTTCATCCCAATGCCGAAGCGCATGCGCAGCACACGTTCTTCGCGCGGTGTGAGGCTGGCCAGAACCCGCGTGGTGGTTTCCTTGAGGTTTTCCTGAATGGCGCTGTCCAACGGCAGCACGGCATTCTTGTCCTCGATGAAATCGCCCAGCTGGCTGTCTTCCTCGTCGCCGATGGGCGTCTCAAGGCTGATCGGCTCTTTGGCGATTTTCATCACCTTGCGGACCTTCTCCAGCGGCATTTGCAGCTTTTCGGCCAATTCTTCCGGCGTCGGCTCACGGCCGATCTCGTGCAACATCTGGCGGCCGGTACGGACCAGCTTGTTGATCGTTTCGATCATGTGCACCGGAATACGAATGGTCCGCGCCTGATCCGCGATGGAACGCGTGATCGCCTGACGGATCCACCATGTCGCATAGGTCGAGAATTTATAGCCGCGGCGGTATTCAAACTTATCAACCGCTTTCATCAGGCCAATGTTACCTTCCTGAATGAGATCAAGGAATTGCAAGCCACGGTTCGTGTATTTTTTCGCAATCGAAATAACCAGACGCAGGTTAGCTTCGACCATTTCTTTCTTAGCCTGACGGGCTTCTTTCTCGCCTTTTTGAACCTGCTGAACAATGCGGCGAAATTCAGAGATATCCAGACCCACATACTGGCCCACTTGGGCCATATCTGTGCGCAACTCGGTCACTTTGTCGGCCGAGCGTTCGATGAACATCTGCCAGCCGCGACCCGCCTTCTCGCCCATCCGCTCCATCCAGTTGGGATCAAGCTCGTGACCGCGATAGGCGTCGACGAATTCCTTACGGTTAATACGCGCCTGATCAGCAAGCTTCACCATCGCGCTGTCGATCTGCATGATCCGGCGGTTGATACCGTAAAGCTGGTCAATCAGCGCCTCGATACGGTTGTTGTGCAGGTGCAGGTCATTCACCAATGCGACAATTTCCGACCGCAATTTCTGATAGGCGGCCTCGTTACGCTCTGAGAACGATCCGTCCTCATTGAGGGTTGCGGAAATCCGGCTGTCCTGCATCTGGCTCAGCTTGACGTAATCGTCCGCAATAATATCTAGTGCGATAAGTACCTGAGGCTTGAGTGCGGCCTCCATCGCGGCAAGCGACATGTTGGCCTGTTCGTCCTCATCATCATCGTCGTCGTCATCGGCACTGATCGGATTGCCGTCGGCGTCCAACTCGGGCTGGCCTTCGGTCTTGGCACCGGCGGCCGGTGCGCCTCCAACGGCGGGCACAACAGGAGTGGTTGCCCCTTCCTCACCCATTTGCGTCCCAAACGTGGCCTCGAGGTCGATCACATCGCGCAACAAAATATCTTCGGACAGCAGTTCGTCGCGCCAGATCGTTATCGCCTGAAAGGTCAGCGGGCTTTCACACAGACCCGCAATCATCGTATTGCGGCCAGCCTCGATGCGCTTGGCGATCGCAATCTCGCCTTCACGGCTCAACAACTCGACGCTGCCCATCTCGCGCAGATACATGCGAACCGGATCATCGGTCCGGTCAAGCTTTTCGGAAGTGCCAGAGCCCAGCGTGATCTCTTTGGGGCCGTCGGTGGTGGCGACGTCAGTGCCGCCTTTGTCTTCTTCTTCGGCCTCTTCATCCTCAATAATGTTGATGCCCATCTCGGACAGCATCGACATGACATCTTCAATCTGCTCCGATGACACCTGATCGGGTGGCAGTACCGAGTTCAACTGGTCGTATGTGATATAGCCC
>JBATTJ010000062.1:0-4178 GCA_049670485.1 Sulfitobacter sp. | reverse complement strand
GGGCCGGCCCCTCGGACACCCCGGAGTATTTTTAGCCGGAAAAATAGGATGAAGACATGAGTGTATCGTTGAGAAAAGCGCGGACAGTGATCCGCAAGGCCTTCGAAAAAGGGGCGGAGATGGGGCTCAAGCCGCTGTCTGCTGTTGTGCTGGACGCCGGCGGGCATGTCATTGCGTTTGAGCGTCAGGATGGTGCCGCACCGGGGCGGTTCGCTATCGCGCACGGTAAAGCCTACGGTGCGGTGATGCTGGGCATGGCAGGTACGGCGCAGATGGCGCGGGCAGAAGCACAGCCGTATTTTATGGCCGCAGTGAACGGTGTTTACGGCGGGCAGGTTATTCCGGTGCCGGGCGGTGTATTGCTGCGTTCTGCCAAAGGGGCAGTGATTGGCGCGGTCGGTGTCACGGGCGATACGTCTGATAATGATGCGGTTGCTGCAATGGTCGGTATCGAAGCGGCCAATCTGATCGGCGAAGTTTAAACGCCCAAAATTCAGGCGCGCGTGCTTTTTTCAAGGCACGCGCGTTTTTTCTTATGTTGAGGATGCAGCACACTGCCGCTAGGATTTAAGTGCGTAGCACTTAACGGGAGTCTTTCATCATGGCGCGGCCTGTCATCGGTATCATTGGCAACAGCCATATCCTGAATGATCAATACACGGTTCATGCAGTTGGAACGATCAACTCGCATGCAATTGCGGACGTATCGGGCTGTATGCCGCTGTTGGTGCCGTCTGACCCCGCGCTTGTTTCGGTTGCCGAGCTGATGGCCTGCTGCGACGGATTTCTGCTGACCGGTGGTCGGCCAAATGTGCACCCCGAAGAATATGGTGAAGCGGAGACGCCGGCGCATGGTGATTTTGACCGCGCGCGTGATGCGATTGCACTGGAGTTGACGCGCGCCTGTGTGGCGGCAGGGCAGCCGATGTTGGGCATCTGCCGTGGTTTTCAAGAAGTTAACGTGGCCATGGGGGGCACGCTGTATCCTGAAATTCGCGATTTGCCGGGCCGGATGAACCACCGGATGCCGCCCGATGGCACCATCGAAGAAAAGTTTGAATTGCGCCACGACGTGAGCTTTACCGAAGGGGGGGTGTTTCACCGTGTGATGGGGGCGCAGGTCGTGCGGACAAATACACTGCACGGGCAGGGGATAAAGACAGCGGGACCGCGCATCGTCGTCGATGGTTTGGCGGAGGATGGTACGCCAGAAGCGATCTATGTCGAAGGGGCTGTAGGCTTCGCACTCGCTGTGCAGTGGCATCCGGAATACAACGCAGCACAAGATCCGGTCTCACGTCCGCTATTCGAAGCGTTCGGTGCGGCAGCACGAGATTGGTCGGGAGGCGTGCGGCCGGCGGCTATGGCGCGGGCGGTCTGATACAAACCGCTCCTCCGAGCGTTTTGAAGGGCGTCTTTGATAAATGATACTCGAAGGCTGATTACCCAATAATTAGAACACTTCTTTTCTCACCCGCTTTGCGGGATGCCATGTGGCGCGTTTGCCACAACATGTTAAGATTCATTAATTTATTTTCAAACACGCTGTGCCGCTCCGCCCAAAGAGGGGAAAAGGGTACCAACCGGCGATTGAAACAGACCGGGTATATATTGGAGCAGTGTAGCATGAAAAATATTATGATCGCGACCTTCACTTTGGGTTTGGTCGGCGCCGGTTCGGCCTCGGCGATGGAAGTCACGGGCGGGTCGGTCAAACTGTCTTATTCCGCGTTTGTGGATGACACGAGCGTGTCAAAGCTTGGCCTTGAGGGGTCTATCGAGTTCGGGTTCAACCAGAATTTCGCGCTGCAGGCGGATCTGGCGCATCAGAGCCTGAACGAGACGGACATCGATTCCAACGCTTTTGGTCTGCATGGCATCTATCATCTGGATGATGCGACCTCCTTCGGTGCGTTCTACGTGCGCGAAGATATCGAGAGTGTCGATGTCGATATCATTGGTATCGAGGGTGGGTACGAAACCGGTCTGCTGGAGTTCGAGGGTTATCTGGGCAAAGCTGATGTCGAGGATGAAGATGTAACCCTGTTTGGTATCTCGGCACGCTATGAGCTTGCCAATGAGGTTGGATTGACTGGTTCATTCGACCTTGCGGATCAGGGTTTGATTGAAGTGTCGCGTTTTGGTTTGAAGCTTGATCGCGATGTCTCCGCGAACCTGAACCTGTTTGTCGAAGTCGGCAGCGCGGAATTGGACATCGCAGGATTTTCCGATGATGAGCTGTTCGTAGGCATCGGCGGTAAAATCTCGTTTGGCGCGGATCGTGGCGCGACGTTCGAGCAGCGCGGCCTTGCCCGTCTGCTGCCCGGCCTCTAAGCGCATAGCTGGCGGCGGACCTTTGACGCTAGGTCTGCCGCTGCACCGTTCACTGATATTGTTTCCACACATTTAATCCTGTTTTTCCGCCGCATCAGATGCGTGCCTTGTACTTGTACAATCGCGCCCTGCATTATATCGCTATAGGGATATTATCGCCTGTGCGGGTGCCATGTTGCCCCACAGACAGCTATCGCGGAGGATGCTGAATTGAAGATCGGGACACCTAAAGAGGTATTCGAGGGCGAGCGCCGCGTGGCGATGACGCCTGACAGTGCGGTGCAACTGCAAAAACTCGGACATGAATGTTTGATCGAGGCCGGTGCCGGTGCGGCGTCAGGCTTCGACGATGCGGCTTACGAATCTGCGGGTGTCGAGGTTGTGAAAACCGCAGCCGCACTTTGGAAGGCGGCTGATGTCGTGGCCAAAGTACGCGCGCCTGACGAAGGCGAGATGAAAAAGCTGCGCAAGGATCAGACACTGATCTCGTTCTTTAGTCCGGTTGCGGACGAGAAGAAGATGAAAGCCGCTGCGAAAAAAGGCGCCACCGTGGTCGCGATGGAGATGATCCCACGGATCAGCCGCGCCCAGAAAATGGATGCGCTCAGCTCAATGGCCAACATCGCGGGCTACCGTGCGGTGATCGAGGCGGGCAACAACTTTGGCCGTTTCTTTACGGGTCAGATTACTGCGGCCGGTAAAGTTCCACCTGCCAAAGTGTTGATCGTTGGTGCCGGTGTGGCAGGCCTTGCTGCGATCGGGACATCGACCAGCCTTGGTGCGATTACGTACGCCTTTGACGTGCGCCCCGAAGTGGCCGAGCAGGTCGAGAGCATGGGCGCGGAATTTGTCTATCTTGATTTTGAGGAAGAGCAGAAAGATGGCGCGGAGACGGGCGGATATGCCTCTGTATCCTCTCCGGAATTCCGCGAGGCACAGCTGGCCAAATTCCGCGAATTGGCGCCTGACATCGACATCGTGATCACGACGGCCTTGATCCCCAACCGCGAAGCGCCGGAAATCTGGACCGCTGATATGGTTGCAGCGATGAAGCCGGGATCGGTGATTGTCGATCTTGCGGCTGAGAAGGGCGGCAACTGCAAACAAACCGTGATGGACAAGAAGATCGTGACCGAGAATGGCGTGACCATCATCGGCTATACCGATTTTCCAAGCCGGATGGGCACACAGGCCTCCACGCTTTATTCAACGAACATCCGCCACTTGTTGACGGATCTTACGCCGGAAAAAGACGGCGTGATCAACCACAACATGGAAGATGACGTCATTCGCGGTGCCACGATTGCACATGCTTCCGAAGTCACGTTTCCGCCGCCACCGCCCAAGGTTGCGGCCATTGCAGCCGCGCCCAAGAAACCGGCAGCAAAAGAGCTGACACCACAGGAGAAGCGCGCCAACGAGATGGCTGCCTTCAAAGCCCAGACGAAAAATCAGGTGATGTTGCTCGGGATTGGTGGCGCGCTGTTGCTGGCCGTTGGTCTGGTCGCACCGGCAAGCTTTATGCAGCACTTCATCGTGTTCGTCTTGTCGATTTTCATCGGCTTTCAGGTTATCTGGGGCGTCGCGCACAGCTTGCACACTCCGTTAATGGCGATCACCAATGCGATTTCCTCAATCATCATTCTGGGCGCGCTGATGCAGATCGGCTCCGGCTCGGGGCTGGTGGTTTTACTTGCTGCTTTGTCGGTCTTCATGTGTGGGATCAACATCTTCGGTGGCTTCCTCGTGACACGGCGCATGCTTGCCATGTTCCAGAAATCTTAAAGGAGCGGGGATCATGGAATTTGGTTTCACAACAGCGGCATATGTGGTCGCAGCTATCC
>JBATTJ010000061.1:0-97939 GCA_049670485.1 Sulfitobacter sp. | reverse complement strand
AACGAAAACCGTGTGAACGAGATTTCCGAGATCACCATGGGCCTCAAGGCCATCGCAAAGGAACTCGACATTCCCGTGATCGCTCTGTCCCAGTTGTCGCGTCAGGTGGAAAACCGCGAAGACAAACGCCCGCAGCTGTCGGATTTGCGTGAATCCGGCTCGATCGAGCAGGACGCCGATGTCGTGATGTTCGTGTTCCGCGAAGAATATTATAAAGAGCGTGAAAAGCCCGGCGATCACGAGTTGGACAAAATGGCCATCTGGCAAGAAGAAATGGAGCGCCTGCATGGCCGCGCCGAGGTCGTTATCGGTAAGCAGCGCCATGGTCCCATCGGCACGGTTGAGCTGAGCTTTGAAGGCCGCTTCACCCGCTTCGGCAATCTGGTGAAACCGTGGCAGCAGAACGGCGGCGATCAGGAGTTCTGATCAACGCAAGTTCAGCCATGTATAAAGCTGTGCAAAAAACTGCTGCCTGAGTTTTATTCAAATAAATTCAATGCGGTGCGAACCCTCAATAATGTGCACATCGCAAGTCGGGTGCGCGCAATGTGGCCGCGCACCCTGCCCGTTTTATTGTGGTGATTTGACCTCGAATGTCAGCCCTTTTGCGGTACCTTTTGCAAAGCCTTTCCAATAAGTATGATCGGCTGCCTCTGCGCCATCCTCACCTAAAGACCACACGCCCTCGTTCGACTGCTCCACCAGATCAAGGTATGTGCCCGCCTCTGCATCCGCTTTGAGACGCTCGTCCATCCACGCCGTGACAAAATGTTGCGCGATATTGTTCATGCGCACAGTGTCCCACACCGGATCGGAATAATGCTCCGAAATATTAAAGCCTTTATCGTCATTGAAATAAAAGCTCTCGGAGGGCGCAGGCATGGGAGCGGCCGCGTTATGGCCCGCGTTCACATAGGTCAAAAGCGCGGTTTCCACGGCCGAGGTCTGCTCCCACAGGGCACGCACACCTTGGGCATAAAGCGATGTCTCGTCCTGTGATCCGGCGATATAGAGCATCGGAATTTGCACGCCTGCCAGCCCTTCGGCGTCCCAGAATCCGGTGTTCATCCCCCACGGGCCGATGGCCACGGCAGTTTTGATCCGCGCATCGGGGAGCGCTGTGTGCGTATCAGACCCCGCGCGGTGGATGCCAAGGGTGCCGTGCGGTCCACCCCATGGGAATTCAACAGATGCCTGCGTCACACCGCCACCTGCGGTGATAATCGCACCGTAGCCACCCATTGAATATCCGATCAGGCCGGTGTTGCTCGCATCATATAGACCCGCAAACTCGCCGCCCTGCGCGGCCTTTTCGGCCAATTCGTCCAGCACAAACAGCTGGTCAAGCGGGCGGTTCACAAGCGTCGAGCCGAATGCCGCCTGCGTCCTGTAAGTGCTGTCGGTATGGTCGATAGAAGCCACTACGTATCCTTTGGACGCAAGGTTTTCTGCGAGATGTGACATCAAGAACCTGTTGCCGGGGTAGCCATGGCTGATCAAAACCAGCGGATAAGGCGTTAGCGTCTGCATCGGTGCCGCATCGCGGGCCGCACGCCCCGTTAGCGTCACTTCGGTCGTACCATCGCGCAAATACGCGCGCAATTCGGTTGAGCCTGTGGCCCCTTCCTGCGCCGGATACCAAAGCTCGACCGTCAGAGGCCGATCATAGCGTGGAAATTCGGCAGGCTTTTCCGCTTCCGGATCAATGGCAAGAATGTTGATCTGGTTAGGGTTTACCATCTCCAGCTGCTGCACGCCCACCGCAAATTCGCCGTAAGCGGCCAGTGCCGGTGCATCTGGTCGTTGTGTATCAATCGGGTTGGCAACCGCCGCACCCGCAGCAAGCACAGCCAGCGGCACCAGTGATTTTGTCAAATTTCTCATCGTCTTTTCCTCCTGTGTTGGATGCAGTTTAGGCGCTGCGCCCCACCTCACAAGCAATAGTTGTACTAACGTGACGCCCGTTCGCAGAGCAAAACAGCGTTGTGATCACCCCGGGTTGGACAAAATCGCAAACCGCCTGCATGATTGACCCATGCGTATGCTCGTTCTGCTCCTCTGGTTAAGTCTGCTGCCCACCTTTGGTGCGGCACGCGAAGTGGATGTCGAGTTGGTGCTTGCCGTCGATGTTTCCCGCTCCATGTCGCCTGCGGAACTGGAGTTGCAGCGGCGTGGATATGCCGAGGCGCTCGGTTCGGTTGCGGTGATGCAGGCGATTGAAGGCGGGCTTTTGGGCCGCATCGCACTCACCTATGTGGAATGGGCCGGTGCGGGCAGCCAGCGGGTGATTGTGCCGTGGTCTGAAATTTCCACAACTGCACAGGCCCGCGCGTTTGCCGACCAGATACTTATGTTTCAGGACACTAGCCTGCGGCGCACCTCGATCTCATCCGCCTTGCGCTATAGTGCGCAAAGCATCGAGGATAACCGGTTCGATGGGCTGCGCCGCGTCATAGATATCTCCGGTGACGGGCCCAACAACATGGGATTGCCCGTGCGCATGGCCCGCGATGAAGTCCTTGCGCGCGGGATCACCATTAACGGATTGCCGCTGATGACCACCGACGCCCTGAGCGCGCTGTGGGGCATTCCGGACCTCGATGTCTACTACACCCGCTGTGTCATCGGGGGGCCGGGTGCTTTTGTGGTGCCGGTCCTCGCGTGGGATGATTTCGCCCGCGCCGTCAAACGCAAGATGGTACTGGAAATTGCTGCCCGCCCAATGTCCGCGCAATTAGTAATCAAAGCACAGGCCGGCGCCCCCTATGACTGTCTGGTGGGAGAGCAATTGTGGGAGCGCAACCGACGGTATTTCGAAATTCCCTGATCCACGCATGATGATCTTGACGCCGCACACCAGCGTGTCAAAACGGCAACCATGAGCACAGCAACACTGACCATCGACCTTACCGCCCTCGCAGACAACTGGCGCGCGCTTGCAAAAATCGCCGGAGTGGAGGCAGGCGCCGTAGTCAAGGCAGATGGCTACGGCTTGGATGCGGCTCGCGTGGGCGCCCGTCTGGCACAGGCTGGCGCGCGTCAATTCTTTGTCGCTGTTGCAGAAGAAGGCGTCATTCTGCGCCGCGCCCTTGGGAAGGGTCCGACGATATCGGTGTTTTCCGGCCATATGGAGGGAGATGCAGCGGCGATTGCGGGTGCGAACCTCACACCGCTGATCAATTCCGTCGATCAGATGTTGCGGCATGTGGAGGCTCTTCCTGCGCACCCTTTCGGTCTGCAACTTGATACAGGCATGAACCGGCTGGGGATGGAGCCTGCGGAATGGTCCGCTCTGCGCGACATCGCGCTGGCGCAGAACCCGACGTTGATCATGTCGCACCTTGCCTGTGCCGACACGCCCGATCACCCGATGAACGCAGCACAGCGCGCGGTGTTCGAGGATATGACCCAAGGGCTTGATGTGCCGCTATCACTGGCCGCAACGGGCGGCATTCTATTGGGATCAGACTACCACTATGATTTGGTGCGCCCCGGTGTGGGGCTGTATGGTGGCATGCCGTTTACCGATGCGCGTCCAGTGGTCACGTTGGATATTCCGGTCATACAGGTCCGCGATGTCGCCGTGGGCGAAACCGTGGGATATGCAAATGCATGGAAAGCTACGCGCCCCTCACGGATCGCCACAATCTCGGCGGGTTATGCTGACGGGTTGATACGCGCGATGGGCGCGCATGCATACGTCCACACCGAAGGCGTCAAAGTGCCGGTAATCGGGCGTGTTTCAATGGATTTGATCACGGTGGATGTGACTGACCTGCCCCATGCGCCCGACAGTGTACAATTGATTGGCCAGCATCAATCCGTCGATACGGTCGCGGGCTTTGCTGGCACCATCGGTTATGAAATCCTGACGGGCCTTGGCGCGCGCTATTCTCGCGTCTGGACGTCGTGAAGGCGCTGCGGATCGCCAATCTGGCGTTGCTGCTTCTCTATC
The DNA here is from genome assembly GCA_049670485.1 of Sulfitobacter sp. Classification (GTDB taxonomy): domain Bacteria; phylum Pseudomonadota; class Alphaproteobacteria; order Rhodobacterales; family Rhodobacteraceae; genus Sulfitobacter. The sequence goes on along the minus strand of JBATTJ010000061.1, from coordinate 93,984 downwards.
CTGTTGCGTGGTGCGTGCCTTTGATGCGCGCGGGACTGCTGCCTCTGTTCGGGTTAAGCGAAATTTCTGTGATAAGCGGTCTGGCATCCCTGTGGACGTCAGATGTTTTTCTGGCGTTGGTTGTCGCCCTTTTTGCCTTGGTTGCCCCTTACGTGAAAACTGTCGGCCTTGCGCTTTTGCATTTCAATCTGCTGGCTCCTTCATGGGCGCGGTATTTCGAGATGTTGGGAAAGCTGGCGATGGCGGATGTTTTTCTGATTGCGCTCTATGTCGCGGTAGCAAAAGGAATCGGTTTTGGCCGCATCGAAGTCGCGTGGGGGATGTATCTGTTTACCTTTTGTATCCTCACATCACTCATTATCAGTTGGAAAACACAACAAATATTACTAAAAACATCCGATTAAGTGGCTTGATGGAAACAATCCGGCCAGAAGTGATGTATTTTTGGCTAATTTTCACTTTGCAGACCGTTAACAGCCCTTTACGCTAGCTATGTGCAAACTCGGCGGGTTATTGCCGATGTCTGTACTTGGGGATGAGTGATGCAAAATGTAAAAGCGTTCGGCTTTTTTATTCAATATCTTATGCAACGCACGGCCGTGATCTTTTTCGCGGCAAGTGCTGCGGCGCTGACCACTGCGACCATTATGGCCGCTTTTGGCGTTTGGGCATGGATTGACCTCCCGCTCGGCTATGCGGGCGCGCCAGTCGAAAATGCCGGCATGTACCTCCAGATTTTTGGCACCATTCTGGCCGCAGGTGTGTGTTTTTTCCTACCCGCCAACCTGCGCATCATGCAGCTTGAGAATTCGCACCGCCGGTTCACCATTTCGATGGATGATGTGGCCCGCGCTTACGGTGCCGTTCACGCCGCCGACCGTGGCCGCACATTCCAGCTCAGCTCGGAATTTGATGCCGTGCGCGAGCGTTTGGCCTACTTGCGCGACCATCCCGACCTGAGCACGCTCGAGCCTGCCCTGCTCGAGACAGCCGCACAGATGAGCCACATCAGCCGTGAGTTGGCCGAGGTTTATTCAGATGACAAAATTTCGCGCGCACGTGAATTCCTCAAACAGCGTCAGGACGAGGTAAGCCAGTTTAATGCCCGCCTTGATCAGGCCAAGGCGATCTCCACCGAGATGAAGCACTGGCTGCACGAGGTCGAGCTTGAGGAAAGTGTCGCCGCAGCACAATTGGCGCGACTGTCCGAGGAAATGAACGAGATTTTGCCGCAACTGGGCCGCGAAACGGTTCTACGCGCAGCTTCCACAGCCGTGCGCGAGCACGAGCCTCTCGACAGTACCGCACTCGACAACAGCGTCTACGAGTTGCCCAAAGCGGCGGAATAAAGAGAGCGCGACCAGCGACCGCGCGCGCTTTATCATTGATCCCGCGCGCCAACAGCGGCATCAACGCCCAATGGCAAAACCAATCAAGAATTTCACCTGCACCAAATGTGCCGCCTCCTATCCCAAGTGGTCGGGCCGGTGCGACAACTGCGGTGAATGGAACTCCATCATCGAGGATAAAGGCATAAGCGCCGGTCCCCCGTCCAAGTCCTTGGGGGCGCGGCGTGGGTCGTCGATGCAGCTTATGGATCTGGCCACTGAAGAGGCTCCGCCGCCCCGCACCCTGTCAGGGTTGGGAGAGTTGGACCGTGTGTTGGGCGGTGGACTTGTGGCTGCCTCCGCGATTCTGGTAGGCGGTGATCCCGGCATCGGGAAATCCACGCTTTTGCTGCAAGCCGCCGCTGCCTTCGCCAACAAAGGGTTGAAGGTCGTTTATATCTCGGGCGAAGAAGCCTCTGCTCAGGTACGCATGCGCGCACAGCGCCTCGGCCTATCGGATGCTGCTGTCAAACTGGGCGCGGAAACAAATCTTCGCGACATCCTGACCACGCTGGATAAAGAGCGGCCTGCCCTCGCGATCATCGATTCGATCCAGACCATGTGGGCAGATAATGTAGAAAGCGCACCCGGCTCCGTCTCTCAGGTGCGCGCGGCCAGTCACGAGTTGACGAGTTTCGCCAAACGCACCGGCACCTCCGTGGTGCTGGTCGGTCACGTCACCAAAGAGGGCCAAATCGCAGGCCCCCGCGTGGTGGAGCATATGGTCGATACCGTGCTTTATTTCGAGGGGGAACGCGGGCATCCGTTCCGCATTCTACGCTCGGTCAAGAACCGCTTTGGTCCCGCAGACGAAATTGGCGTGTTCGAGATGACAGGCCGTGGATTGGCAGAAGTGACCAACCCGTCGGCGCTGTTTTTATCGGAACGCGGCGCGCCATCCGCTGGGTCGGTTGTGTTCGCAGGCATCGAGGGCACCCGCCCCGTGCTGGTGGAGATACAAGCGCTTGTCGCTCCGTCGCCGCACAGCCAAGCCCGTCGCACGGTCGTCGGCTGGGATGGCGGGCGTCTTGCGATGATCCTCGCTGTGCTCGAAGCGCGCTGCGGGATTCCTTTTGCGGGGCTCGATGTCTACCTCAATGTCGCCGGTGGCATGAAAATATCCGAACCCGCCGCCGATCTTGCTGTGGCTTGTGCGCTTTTGAGTGCCCGCGAAGACACAGCATTGCCTGCGGAAACCGTGGTTTTCGGGGAACTTAGCCTGTCGGGTGCGCTGCGCCCTGCCACCCAGACAGAAAACAGGTTGAAAGAAGCGCAAAAACTTGGTTTTACCTCCGCAATTGCACCCAAAGGCGGAAAACCTGTGGGCGTTGACGGCATCACGCTCAGACCGATGACGGATCTGACGGCGTTTGTCGGTGAAATATTCGGCGCAGGGTAACGCGCCACGACAAAAAGCGAGACGAGCATGGAAGGTTTTACCATCATTGACGGCGTGGTCGCGCTGATCATTGTGATGTCTGCGCTGCTTGCCTATGGCCGCGGTTTCGTGCGCGAGATGATGGCCATCGTCGGATGGATCGCTGCCGCTGTGCTCGCCTATCTCTTTGCGCCTCAGGTTGAGCCATTGGTGCGCGAAATACCGGTCGTTGGCGAATTTCTCGCTGACAGCTGTGAATTGTCGATCATCGGGGCCTTTACGCTGGTACTGGCCATCACGCTTGTCATCGTGTCGCTGTTTACGCCGCTGTTTTCCTCGCTGGTGCAACGTTCCATCTTGGGCGGGTTTGATCAGGCGCTTGGCTTCATCTTTGGTGTGGCGCGCGGTATCTTGTTGGTTGCTATCGGCTTTTTCGTCTACTCCACCGTAATCACCGGTCAGCAGTTCACCATCGTCGACGACAGCCGCTCGGCGTTGGTGTTCGGTCGCTTTACTGATGATATCCAGAATTCCGACCCTGATCAGGCTCTCGGCTGGATCACTGGAAAATACGAAGATCTGGTCGCGAGCTGTACAGCAAGCTAAGGGTCCGCACCTTCGGGCCACGCGATCAGGATTTGCTACATTCGCGGCGTGACTCTCCCGTTGGAGTTTCGTAAACCCCGTTCAATGTTTGATGGTTGCAGGAGCGCTCCTTTGTCCCATACCCCACCCAAGACAATGCCCCCCGCCCATCCCTTTGACACATCCTATCTGCGCGATACGGGCAACGACGATAAACTCAAGGAAGAATGCGGCATTTTCGGCGTTGTCGGCGTGACCGATGCGGCCAACTTTGTGGCCCTTGGCCTGCACGCACTGCAACACCGCGGTCAGGAAGCGGGCGGGATCGTCACCCATGACGCAGAGGTCGGATTTCAGTCGGCCCGTCGCTTTGGCTATGTACGTGATAATTTCACCAGCCAAAAAGTGATGGAGACACTGCCCGGCACTATCGGCATCGGGCATGTCCGCTATTCCACTGCCGGCACCAAAGGCCAGACAGCGATCCGCGATGTGCAGCCGTTCTTTGGTGAGTTTGCCATGGGTGGTGCCGCGATTGCGCACAACGGCAACATCACAAACGCCAACGCCCTGCGCCGCGAGTTGATCGAGCGCGGCTCGATTTTTCAAAGCTCTTCGGACAGCGAATGCATCATCCACCTCATGGCCCGTTCGCTCCAGCGGAACATCCCCGAGCGGATGGAAGACGCGCTGCGCCGTGTTGAGGGGGCCTTCTCCATCGTGGCCATGACCCGCACCAAAATCATCGGTGTGCGCGATCCGCTTGGTGTGCGCCCGCTGGTGCTTGGCAAACTCGGCGACGGCTACGCGCTCAGCTCCGAGACATGCGCACTCGATATCATCGGTGCCGATTTTGTCCGTGAAATTGAACCGGGCGAGATGGTCGTCATCACCGAAGATGGCGTGCAAAGCCACTTTCCCTTCCGCCGCCAACCCTCGAAATTCTGCATTTTCGAGCATGTCTATTTCTCCCGCCCCGACAGCATACTCGGCGGCCGTTCCGTCTATGAAACCCGCGAGGCGATTGGCCGCGAATTGGCGAAAGAAGCGCCTGTGGAAGCCGATATGGTCTGCCCCGTGCCTGACTCCGGCACGCCCGCCGCCATCGGTTATAGCCTCGAGAGCGGCATTCCCTATGCGATGGGCATTATCCGCAACCAGTATATGGGCCGGACTTTCATCGAGCCGACCGAGAGCATCCGCAACATGGGTGTGCGCCTCAAGCTTAACGTGAACCGCGCGCTTGTACGCGGCAAACGCATCATTCTGGTCGACGATTCTGTGGTACGCGGCACCACCAGCCGCAAGATCAAGGAAATGATCCTTGATGCAGGTGCGGCAGAGGTGCATTTTCGCATCGCGTCGCCCCCCACCGCATGGCCGTGCTTTTACGGTGTCGACACACCGGATCGGGACAAGCTTTTGGCCGCAACCATGTCCGAGGACGAAATGCGCGATCACCTCGGCGTTGATAGCCTCAAATTCATCTCGCTCGATGGGCTTTACCGTGCCGTGGGCGAAAAAGACGGCCGCAAGAAGTCCTGCCCGCAGTATTGCGATGCGTGTTTCTCAGGTGAATATCCCGTGACACCGTCCGATAAGGTCGAAGACGGGTTTGTCATGAAATCTGCGGCGGAATAATCGTCCCCTTGACCCTGCCTGCCCCTGACCGCATATCGCTGCTATGACACAGAAAACAGCACTCATCACTGGCGCTTCCCGCGGCCTTGGCGCAGCATTGGCCGAAGCACTGGCTGCCACGCATCACATCATCGCCGTGGGCCGCACCGTCGGTGCGCTCGAAGAGCTTGATGACCGCATCAAAGCGCGCGGTGGCAGCACCACATTGGCCCCGATGAACGTCACCGATGCCGGTGCCATGCAAACCTTGTGTCGCGGCATCCATGACCGTTGGGGCCATCTGGATATGTGGCTGCACACCGCAATTCATGCAGCACCATTGACGCCCAGCAACCATGTGGACGCCAAGGACCTCGAAAAATCCGTTGCAGGCAACATCACGGCCACCTCGATGCTGGTCAATTATGTGGCCCCACTGCTGGGCACACAGGGTCATGCGGTCTTCTTTGATGACCCGGTCGTAGGCGCAAAATTCTACGGCAGCTATGGCGCCACAAAGGCCGCACAGATGGCCCTTGTTCGCAGCTGGCAGGCAGAGACGGTGCGCATCGGTCCCCGCGTCGATATCGTCACGCCAAACCCGATGCCAACGGCCACTCGCGCACGCTTTTTCCCCGGTGAGGACCGCAGCGCGCTTAGCGATATTCACGCCGAGGCCGCACGCCTGCTCGCAACACTCCAGAAATAACGCGCCGCTCGCTTGCCCGTGCCACTCCCCTCGCTTATCAAGGCGCAAAGGGGTACTTTATGCGCATTCTGATCACCAACGACGACGGCATAAACGCCCCCGGTCTGGCCGTCTTGCACACGATTGCTGAGACACTTGCGGGGCCGGATGGAGAGGTTTGGACAGTGGCACCCGCGTTCGAGCAATCGGGCGTCGGCCATTGTATCAACTACACCAAACCCACCCTGATCACCGAACTATCGCCGCGCCGCTTTATGATCGAGGGCAGTCCCGCTGACTGTATCCTCTGCGCACTTTATGATCCGATGAAGGATGCGCGCCCCGATCTGATCCTGTCGGGTGTCAATCGCGGCAATAATGCCGCTGAAAATACACTTTATTCCGGTACGATCGGTGCCACGATCGAGGGCGCGTTGCAGGGTGTTCTCTCGATCGCCCTGTCGCAATTTTATGGCCCGGCCAACCGCGACCTTAAGGACCCGTTCGAGGCGGCGGTGCATCACGGCGTCGACGTCATCCACCGCATATTGGCACAGCAGCCCGCCGAGGCGAACGGCTATGGCGTGTTCTGGAACGTCAATTTCCCACCGGTGGCCGCCAAAGACGTGGCAGGCGTCCGCCTTGCTGCACAAGGGCGTAGGCCCGGCGTGAATTTCTCCACGATCCCGCATGATGCACCAAACGGGCGGCGGTTTTTGTGGATCGCTGGGGGTAACCAGCAAATACCACCCGCTGCAGGCACCGACGCCGCAGTGAACCTCGAAGGATATATCTCAGTCACGCCCATGCGCGCCGATTTGACAGCTCATGAGACCTTTGGCGATCTGTCGGATATAAACACATGAACGACGATGACGACGGCATGGATGCGCTTTCACAGCGCAAGATGCAGTTCCTCTATGCCCTAAGGTCCAAAGGGGTCACCGACAAACTCGTGCTCAGCGCGATGGAGGCAGTCGACCGTGGTCCGTTCATACGCGGCCTGTTTGCAGAGCGCGCCTATGAAGACATGCCGCTGCCTATTGCCTGCGGACAAACGATCAGCCAGCCATCGGTGGTAGGTCTGATGACCCAAGCACTTGAGATAACACCGCGCGACAAAGTGCTCGAGATCGGCACAGGCTCCGGGTATCAGGCGGCAATCTTGTCCAAGCTGGCGCGGCGCGTCTATACCATCGACCGCCACCGCCGCCTTGTGCAGGAGGCGCGCGTTGTCTTTGACGCGCTTGATCTGACCAACATCACCGCCATTACCGGCGACGGCAGCCACGGATTGCCCGAACAGGCGCCGTTCGACCGCATTCTGGTCACCGCAGCCGCAGAAGATCCGCCCGGTCCGCTGCTCGCTCAACTCAAGGAAGGCGGCATCATGGTGCTGCCTGTGGGTCAGTCAGACGCGGTGCAACACCTCATACGTGTGCGAAAAACCGCCGACGGGCTGGAATATGACGAAATGCGCGCTGTTCGCTTTGTTCCGCTGCTCGAAGGGTTGGGCAAAGACACATAATCTGGTAGTGTGCCCGCAACTCCCGGATACACGGGAAAGGCAGTGACAAGGACATCCACCATGACGCGTTCGATTTCGGGCAAAACCACAAGAAAATCCCTTCTTGCAGGCGTGGCCTGCCTCGGTCTAGCTGCATGCGCCAACCAACCGCTTGATTTTGACTTGCGCGGTGTGGCGGGTGGTTTCACGACCGCCAATGCCGCGCAGGCGCCGCTTGCCACGCGGCCCGTACCCGACAATCGCGGTGTGATCTCATACCCCGGCTATCAGGTCGCAGTGGCGCGACGCGGTGATACGCTTGCAGATGTTGCTGCACGTGTCGGTCTGAACGCCGCCACATTGGCCTCGTTCAACGGGATCGACCAACGTGTGACGCTTCGCAAAGACGAAATTATCGCTCTACCTACCCGCGTTGCAGAACCATCACCCGCCACGGGTGCCCTCAGCACCGGACCGATCCAGCCTGTCGATATTTCAAGTCTTGCCGGCGGTGCGATTGACCGCTCGGCCGCAACGCCTGCTGCACCCGGCGTACGGACCACCGCCCTGTCGCCAGCATCTGCCCCCGCTGCCCAAGCCGGACAGCAGCCTGTGCGCCACAAGGTCGAACGCGGCGAGACTGCCTTTACAGTCGCACGGCTTTACTCCGTGCCGGTGCGCGATCTGGCGCAGTGGAACGGCCTCGGCTCGGATTTTGCCATCCGCGAAGGTCAGTTTTTGCTGATCCCCGTTGCGTCGCAAAACCAGCCAAGAAATACACCGGCACAAACAGCAGCCGTCACGCCCCTTCCCGGCCAAGGCTCCGCAACACCGACGCCGCCTTCCGCCGCACAACCACTGCCCGATGAGCAGATCGCCCCCGCAGCACAAGTGGCTGCGGCACCGGCCCCTGCTAAACCGGTCGCCGATGTCGGAAAAACCACCAAACCTGCGGCCACAGGCAAGCTGGTGCGGCCTGTCAACGGCACGATTATCCGTGAATATGCCAAGGGCAAGAACGAAGGCATCAACATCAAGGCAGCGCCCGGTACGCCGGTCAAAGCCGCCGATGCGGGTACTGTCGCCGCCATCACCAAAAGTGCGGATGGCGTGCCCATCGTCGTCGTGCGCCACGCCGATAACCTGCTCACCGTCTATGCAAACGTAGCAGATGTATCCGTCAAAAAAGGCGATGCAGTCGCGCGCGGGCAGAATATCGCCAAGCTGCGCAGCGGTGATGATGCGTTCGTGCATTTCGAGGTCCGCAAAGGCTTCGACAGTGTCGATCCCGGCCCCTTCCTGAACTAGCAACGGCACGCTGTGCCGGGATCTAGTTCAGCGCGATACCGCGCCGCCCTGCAAGATCGGTAAAATATTGCCATGCCACGCGGCCTGACCGACTGCCACGGGTGGCCTGCCATTCGATGGCTTCTGCGCGCAATGTAGCATCATCAATCTTGACGCCATGCGCATCACAATAACCGCGTATCATCGCCAGATATTGATCCTGATCGCAGGCATGAAATCCGAGCCACAGGCCAAAGCGATCCGACAGCGAGACCTTTTCTTCCACCGCTTCGGCGGGATTAATCGCCGATCCACGCTCGTTTTCGATCATATCGCGCGGCATCAGATGGCGCCGGTTCGAGGTGGCATAAAGCACGACATTCTCAGGCCGCCCTTCGATCCCACCATCCAAAACCGCCTTGAGCGATTTGTAATGCGCGTCGTCGTGGCCAAAACTCAGATCATCGCAAAAGATGATAAACCGTGCCTCGATACCGCGCAGCAGATTGAGCAACCGACCGACCGACGGCAAATCCTCGCGCTGCAACTCTACCATCTTGAGCGTCGGGTGACCTACATGAACTGCGGCATGTACTGCCTTCACAAGGCTGGATTTTCCCATGCCCCGCGCACCCCACAGCAGCGCGTTGTTTGCAGGCAAGCCAGCAGCAAATTGGCCCGTGTTTTGCACCAGCGTATCACGCGCGCGGTCCACCCCAATCAAAAGCCCGAGGTCGACCCGAGACACCTGTTGGACAGGTTCCAAACGGTCCGGTCCGGTGTGCCAGACAAATGCCGAAGCGGCATCAAAGTCCGGTGCAGGCTGTGGGGCCGGCACCATCCGCTCCAACGCCGCAGCGATGCGGTGCATCGGGTCGTCGATCATTTATCGCGGTCCTCGACAATCGGTGCCTCACGGTCAGCATCATCCTCAAAATCGTCAAGCTCTTCGTCGTCCAGCTCGTCATCGTCAAAGAACACGCCATCCTTGCGCAACTGCTTTTCACGCTTTGCGTCCACACGCGACACGAGGAAAATCGAGACCTCGTAGAGGCCATAAACCACCACAAACAAAATAAGCTGCGTCACGACATCGGGCGGAGTGACCAAAGCGGCGAGCAACAAAATACCGACAAGCGCGTATTTACGCACATTGCGCAGCCCTTGGGCGTCGACCAGACCGGCCTTGCCCATCAGGGTGAGTAACACGGGAAGCTGAAAGCACAGCCCAAAAGCCACGATCATTTTCAACGTGATATCAAGGCTTTCGTTAACCTTACCGTTGAATACGATGTCAATGCCGGAGGTCGATGCCTCACCCGTCGCGATCAGCGCGGAAAGGTAGGATGCCGCATCCGAGAAGCCGAGGAAGAACTGCATCGCCAGTGGCACAACCACATAATGCGCAAATGCCGCCCCCATCAAGAACAGCACCGGCGAGGCGATCAGGAACGGCAAAAACGCGTTCTTTTCGTTTTTATACAAACCCGGCGCCACAAACCGCCACAGCTGCGTCGCGATCACAGGAAAGCTGATGGCGAGGCCGCCGACCATCGAGATGCGAATGAGGGTAAAGAAATACTCCTGCGGCGCGGTGTATTGCATCACAGGGTTGGGATTGCCCAGATTGCGCATGGTATTTTCAATCGGCACCAGCAGGAAATCGAGAATCGCACTGCCAAACGAAAAGCAGATGACCATCCCCACCACAAAAGCCAGCACCGAACGGATGAGCCGCGTGCGCAACTCCGCCAGATGCTCGATCAGTGGTGCTGAACTGTCGTCGATGTTGTTGTCACTCGCGCTCATGTGTCTGCTTTCTTGCCGGTGTCTTCGGCGTTCTTTTTATCTGCAAGGCTTTGCGCAAGGGAGGCTTCGAGTTCTTCGGCCTTTGCCATCGCTTCTTTTGCCTCCCGCGCTTTGCGGTCTGCTGCCGCCCGCGCTGTGCCTGCCTGAATGCGTTTGACGTTCTCGGCCCGCTCTGCCGACAGTTTGCCGGTTTCGCTGTTGGGGTCGACATCCGTGAGCCCGCTTGCGGCGTCTTTAACGCTGTCCATTGCCGCACCCATTGGATTGGTTGCCGCCTTGAGCGATTTGTTGATGCCCGAAGTCACATCACGCACACCGGATTCGTCCGCCGCATCGTTCATGGCACTGGTAAACTCGCGCGCCATGCCCTTGGCCTTCCCGATAAACTGGCCCGCGCGGCGAAACATCACCGGCAAATCTTTGGGGCCGACGACGATAAGCGCCACAACGCCAACCACCAGCATCTCGGTCATGCCAATATCGAACATCTGGCTTACACCTTGTCCTTGGTCTCGGACTGGACATCGGGTTGCGGGGTGTCCGCGATCTGGGCTGTATCGTCTTTATGCTCTTTTTCGCCTTCGTTGATGCCCTTCTTGAAGCTGGTAATGCCTTTGCCTACTTCACCCATTAAACCGGCGATCTTGCCGCGTCCAAAAAGCACCAGCACAACGACCGCGATCAAAAGCAGACCGGCCGGACCAATATTGTTCAACATAAGTTTTCTCCAGATTGTATAACTTGCACCCGCACAAAACGCGGACCTTCGCGCCTTCATATCAACAACGCGCGCCTGCAAACACGCAAAACTGCGCGCAAAGGCGTGATCCGCACATCTATAGTGCGGAAATTTTGCCTTGTCGCGCACTACTGACAGGTTTATGGCAGTAAGTATGACGCGTGCGGACCGCCTTTTTGATCTTCTACAGGTGCTGCGCGATGAACGGCTGTATACCGCGCAGGCGCTTGCGACACGTCTTGGTGTCTCGGTGCGCACAATCTACCGCGATATGGATACGCTGGCTGCATCGGGTGTGGCGGTGCACGGCGCGCGTGGCGTGGGGTACCGCCTGCCGCCCGCGATAAGGTTGCCGCCCCTCACCCTGACCGAAGCAGAACTAGAGGCGCTCAATCTAGGGCTTGCCATCGCAATGGAAGTGGCGGACGCAGACCTTAAATCCGCCGCCACAACACTGACGGAAAAGCTTGACGCTGTGCTGCCGCAAACGGCGGTGGCGCAGGCGGATGCGTGGAAATTCGCCCTCACCCCGTTTGCGGATGCCGCCCGCGGTTTTGCCCATATGCCGCTTTTGCGCGCGGCGATCAAAGCACGGCAAAAACTGCGGCTGACTTATACGTCGCACAGTGGCGCCGTGACATCGCAGACTGTGCGCCCCCTGCATATGGAGTATCTGGGCCGCATCTGGACGCTCACCGCGTGGTGTGAGCTGCGCGCAGCACACCATGTTTTCCGTCTGGATCTAATGACCACAGTGGAGGCGCTGCCAGAGCTGTTCAGCGATGAGGCAGGCAAGATGCTGAGCGATTATAGGCCGTAATACCGAACCACCGGTATCACGGTAAACTTTAGCCTTTAGCTTTCAGCTTCCAGCCTGTCTGCACTGGCAAAAACGCCTCTACGCTGGCTTGGGCAACCACGATTGTCTCCCCGTTGGAGGGCACATTCAGCCCGCCCATCACGCCCCGCACCTCAACCTGCCCGCGTGGCAAAGATGCGCGCAAGGCGTCGAGGTCAAGCTGCTCAGGCTCTTGAACTGCAACCGTCACCTGCACCCGCATCGCGTCATGCGGCAGGTCGATCACACCAAAGATTGGCAGACTTGAGTGGCGAAATGCATCCTCGATCGCGCGTTTCGCCGCCTTGGTATAATCCATGCCATGCAGGTCGTTGCCCATGCCCATCTCGATAATCAGACGTTGTTCAGACATCGCGCTTCTCCATCTCGAATCCTACGGACAGGGCGACATTTGCCATGACTGTCGGGTTTCCTGTGCCTTCGGGGCGCGCGATATCAAGGCCGCCTTTCACCACATTTACAGTGACATGACCGTAAGGAAATACAGCGCGCAGCGCCTGCGCGTCGACCTCGTCGGGCTTTTGTACGCCCACATCAAGCGTGATGCGCATGTCGGCTTTATCAAAGCCGAAGACCTCGGCAAGGTTGATCGAGTTGTGCCACAGTGCGTCCTTGACCGCCCGCTCTGCTGCTTGGGTATAGTCCCCGCGCCGCAGGGACGTTCCCATACCAAATTCCACCAATAGTTTCTGCATTACCGCGTTCCTACTCTTCCACTGGAAAGACAAAACATTTGTCGCGCCTGATGGTCAGCCACATCACCGTACCCGCCACCGGCATAAACACATTGGGCACTGTCGCTTTCAGGACAGTGCCATCATGGTCCATCCGGAATTCCACCAGACTTTCGTTGCCCATGAACCGCGCCCGCGCCACCACAGCACGCGCCGGTGTGCCGTCGGCTGCCGTGGGCAGCGGCCCCTTACCCGCACGGTCAAAATCGATGCGCACATGCTGGGGCCGAAACACGATATCGACCGCCGTACCGTCAGGCACACCGGGGGCAAGGAACCTGCCAAAAGCGGTTTGCGCCAACGCACCCGAAACGGTCGCCCGAACCACGTTTGCATCCGAGAAGAACGCAACCGCCGCGCGGTCAATCGGTCGGGTATAGACGTTATAGGGCGCACCCTGCTGTACAATTTTGCCGTCACGCATCAGGGCGATTTCATCGGCCATGCGCATCGCCTCATCCGGCTCATGAGTGACCAGCAGAACGGCGGTGTCTTCTTCTTTGAGAATGCTCAGCGTCTCGTCGCGGATACCGTCTCGCAGGCGGTTATCCAGCCCCGAAAACGGCTCATCCATGAGCATGATGCGCGGCTTGGGCGCGAGGGCACGCGCCAATGCCACGCGCTGCTGCTCCCCACCCGACAACTGGTGCGGATAACCGTCGATATGACTTTCCAGATCGACACGTTTGAGCAGTTCTTCCACCCGCGCGCGCTTGGACGCTTTTGTGCCCCGCAAGCCAAAGCCTACGTTGTCCCCCACGCTCAGATGCGGAAACAGGGCGAAGTCCTGAAACATCAATCCGATCTCGCGCCGCTCGGGCGGGATGCGGAAAACGGTATCGCAGATCAGTTCGCCGTCCACGTGAATGGTCCCGCTGTCCTGCATCTCGACGCCCGCGATCATCCGCAGGGTCGTGGACTTACCACAGCCCGAGGGGCCCAACAGGCACGTCACCTGCCCCGGCATGATCTTGAGGCTGACATCATCTACCACCGCACGCCCGTTAAAGCTCCGGCGCAGGTTGCGAATTTCCAGGCGGGGCGTCTCAGCGGCCATGGGGTGTAAATCCGATCATTTCTGTCGGATAGCAGCTATCAGCGCTGCTTGGCACCTGCAAGCACCGCCGCGAAGCCTACGACAAGGACGCAGACACAGATCATCAACAATTGCTCGTATTTGTGACCTTCCATCAGCCACGGCGTCACGATATTCCAGCCGCGTGCAAAATAGATAAACGCGCCCGCCATCGCCGCACCAAAAGCCACCAGATAGGCCCAGAGCGCGATTTGGCGCCCCATGACAAGCCCGACTATCAACACCGGTGTCAGGAACATCGACGCGGTGCCACTCACTGCGACGGCATCGAACAACGTCGCGTTGCCCCAGATCGTGAGCAGCGTGCCCGCCAGCATAAAGACCACCATCACCACACGGCCCGAGGTGAGCGTGCGCGGCAGGCCGCCCTCTTCGACCACCAGCCGTGAGGCCGAGGACAGTGCGGAATCAAGCGTGCTGAGCGCCGACACCAGAAGCGAGATCATCAGCAGGCCAAAGACCCATGTCGGAAACATCGTGGCCCATGTGCCGATCAATTCCCCTTCATAGGCCGCACCGAGCAATCCGGCCTGAATGCCGAAAAAGCCAAACCCGATGATGCACAGCGTACTGATCCAGAAGGCATGCAGAAACGACATCTGAGTGGTAGCGCGGTCTGCGATGAAACCACGGTCCATCATCACCGGGTCATGCGCGGGATAGGAAAAGACCTGCAACGCGGCCACAGCCAGCAAGATCCAGCCATTATAGCTGCCTGCTGTGCCCGGTGCGGTCACAACGGCGCCAAGGTCGAAACCGGGACTGATCACCAGCGCCACAAAGGCCACGCCGAAGACGACTAGAAATACGACCATCTGCACCACATCCGTGCGCAGAGCAGCCGACAAGCCACCCCACGCGGAATAGGCAAGGCCCAGCACTGCTACGATCCATATTGCGGCCGTGCCGCTACCATCCAGAACCGCGTTGAAGATAAGACCCACTACGACCAGATTTGCGAAGACTTCAGACAGCAAACGTACTGCAATGACAGAGTTGTAGCATCCATTGCCCACGCTCCCGAACCGCGCACCAAGCCAGTCCTGCACCGACGCTGCCCCGCCTTCGCGCAAGCGGCCCACGATGAAACCGCCAGTCAAAAACGAGCCGTAATAGGCTGCATAGGCCAGCGTGCCGACCATGCCATAGTAGTAGCCGAGGATGGCCGCGTTCATCAGGCTGCGGGCAAAAATCCATGTGGTCACCTGACTGAGGACAAGAATCCACAGACCCGGTGCGCGCCCTTGTGCGCCCTGACCGCCAAAAAAGCCGTCAATGCTCACACGGCGCGGTGCGGCGAGCATGGAAGCGGCGATAATGGCCCCGAAAACGAGGATCAAAATAAGCGGGGACATGAACAACACCTTTACACAGAAAGTTTGGAGATAGAGCTATGCCAAGAGCTGACCGAGTACCAATGCGAAATCGCCACGCCCGCAGAAAATTGATCACTCTTTCGTCAGCGTGAACGCCGCGCAGGCAACATCGCATCCGTTGACCTGTACAGTGATTTTATGCAGGCCCTCAAATAGCTTGAAGGTTGTAGCGTCCGGCTTGAACACATGACGCTTGGTCACCTCAAGCGGCACACCCCCCTTGATCCGAGATGTCTTGAGCTTGAATACCTTTTGCACCGTTTTGCCGTTTGCACGAGGAAATTCAATGCGGTAATCGACCAGAATCGGCATATCCTGAGCGCACTCCAGAACCACCTTAAACGCCAGCGTACCATCCATTGGAATTTGCCAAGCCTCCAGCACAACTTCAGCATTTATCACGGCATCCGCGCGGTAGCCCATGGCCGCGAGCGCGCCGCTGTGTCCCTGCTTGATTAGGTTCCGCAAGGCATGGCGGCGCATCCAGTCAAGCTCCGCCTGCGACTGCGCGCCTTGTTCACGCCACTGCGCAAGATGGGCAAGCACCGCGTCAGGGTCGATCCGGCACAGATCGTTGAGGTGGTTGGCAACAGAACGTGTGACAAAACGGGCAGGATCGGCATGCAGCACTTCCAAAAGTGGCAGAGTTTGCTCAGGCTGCAATCTTACGGCATTGCCCCATGGCAATCGTGGCCGCGTGCCCTCACTCACCAACCGGCGCACATGATAGTTTGGGTCCGCCACCCACTGCGCCAGATCGGCCAACGTCTCCTCCGGCCACCGAAGCAGAAAACTGCGGATTGCGAATTCCATCGAAAACCGTTGCGTCGCAGCGTGCAGCAGCGCCATTGCCCTTGCACGGTGGTGCACTAGCCCGTGGCGCGCGGCAAGAATGCCGGGGATCGCATGAATGAAATGGCCAAAATCATCGTCTGTTTTATCAAGGCTCAGCGGCGGCGGCATCGCGGCTTCCAATTGGTCCGCCATGACACTGAAATCCGCGCTTAACTGCGGCTCCAGACAATCGGCAAGCCACTCCATCCGCGCCATCAACTCGCGCTCGGGGAAACCACCAAGTGCGTCTTTGGTAAACCGCACGGCATCGAATCCGTCGATGCCGCGCGCATGCTCTGCCGCCAGCTGTGCGACGGTTTGATCGTTGAACAGCTGATCTTTGAGCGGTGTCATCACATCGTGATGTTCGTGGCCCCACCATCAAGCAGAATAGACTGCCCGACGATAAAGCCCGCATGGGCTGAGCACAGAAATGCACAGGCCGCGCCGAATTCGTCGCGCGTGCCATACCGTCCTGCGGGGATGGTTGCCGCCCGCTCGCTCCGCGCCTCGTCGAGCGTGATGCCTTTGGCCGCGACAACACCACCATCGAGGGCGTCAGCCCGGTCGGTTGCATGGATACCGGGCAGCAGATTGTTGATTGTAACACCCTTGCCCGCCACCTGACGGCTGGTACCCGCAACATAGCCGGTGAGGCCGGTGCGTGCCGAATTGCTCAGCCCCAGCACACCAATGGGCGCGCGGACAGATTGCGAGGTGATGTTGACCACACGGCCCCACCCACGGTCCATCATCGACGGCACCAATGCTTTGATCAGTGCGATAGGGGCGAGCATGTTCGCATCCAGCGCCTTGATGAAATCCTCACGCTCCCAATCGGTCCACATACCGGGAGGTGGGCCACCTGCGTTGTTGACCAGAATATCGACGTCCTGCGCCGCTTTGATCACGGCGGCCTGACCTTCCTCGGTTGCGACATCTGCCGCAACGGTGACAACATCCACGCCATAAATCTTGCGCAACTGCTCTGCCGACGCCTCAAGCGCATCTGCGCCGCGCGCATTCATGACAAGATCGACACCTGCGGCGGCCAATGCCTCCGCACAGCCCAAGCCCAAACCCTTTGACGATGCGCAAACCAGCGCTTTTTTTCCATTAATTCCCAGATCCATCACGTTTCTCCCTATCATTTCGCCATTCTGCTATAACAGGCGCGGCGCACACGCCAGCAAAACACCGCTTCGATGACCATGACGTGCCACAATTCAATGCTACATCTACAGAAATCGGTACATAAACAGGCTTCAGAATGTCATCAGGCTCCCTCTCCTCGCAAAGTTTTCCGGTATATGTGGCCGCGCAAGTGCGCGCCATCGACGGTGCCAATATGGGCGACCGGATCACCTTCTCCAGTGAGCTGATCCTCGACGACGTCTATATGCTGGACTATGGCGCGGAACCTGTGCGCCTGTCCCTGATCGCGCGCGACGGCACCAAATTCCGCATCGGTGAGGACACGACCATCGGCACACCCGGCGCGCTTGTGCACCTCGACAGCGCCCTCACCTTCATGACACCAGACAGCGGCATTTACGAGGCGATGGTGTTGGTCGAAGTTGATGCGGAAGGGCATATTTCCGAAATATATGTGCTGCCGTTCAGTGCGCTGAGCCAAAAAGTCGAATACCGCCTTGTCGGGATCGACCATGATGCCGCGCACGCGAAATTTGCACAGCTTGCCTGCGTAAGCTTCACCCGTGGCACCCACATCACACTGGCCTCCGGCGCACAGCGCCTGGTTGAAGGGTTGGCGGTGGGCGACCGCATTCTCACCCGTGATGATGGCGTGCAAACACTGCGCTGGATCGGCACCTCGGTCACGCGGGCAGTTGGCGAGTTTGCCCCGATCCGCATCGCCGCCGGAACGCTCAACAACACTGCCGATCTGGTTGTCAGCCCCGATCACCGCCTGTTCATCTACCAGCGCACGGATGAGTTGGGCACCGGCCGCTCCGAGCTGTTGGTCAAAGCGCGCCATCTGGTCAACGGCAGCACCGTCACGATTGCACAGGGCGGGTTCGTCGACTACTTCCAACTGCTGTTTGACAGCCACCAGATTATCTATGCCGAAGGGATTGCCGCCGAAAGCATGCTCATCGACAGCCGAACACGGCCTGTGTTACCGACGGATTTGTCCCAAAGCCTTGGCGCGCACGTAAAAGGGCATTCCGATCTGCCCCATGCAGGCCTTGACGTGAGTGAGGGGTTGCTGGGGCCTGACGCCGCTGACCGCTTGAAAAAGGCCTCCACCCGCTGAGGCTTGCCTCTGGGACTGTGTAGGATATGACTGCACGCGAAATCGCGTATGGTTCACGGCTGTAACGCGCGGAAAAAATCACATCAGGAATGCCACGTAACATGCCGGACACCCCTAATAACCGCCCTGATTTGCCGCCAGAAATCGCACGCCGCCGCACGTTTGCGATCATCAGCCACCCCGATGCGGGCAAAACCACCCTGACTGAAAAGTTCCTGCTGTTCGGCGGGGCGATCCAGATGGCCGGTCAGGTCCGCGCAAAAGGCGAAGCGCGGCGCACACGCTCCGACTTCATGGCCATGGAGAAGGATCGCGGTATTTCCGTTTCCGCCTCTGCGATGTCGTTTGATTATCAGGGCAAAGACAAGAACTACCGCTTTAATCTGGTCGACACCCCTGGCCACTCCGACTTTTCCGAGGATACATACCGCACGTTGACAGCCGTGGACGCCGCCGTGATGGTTATTGATGGGGCCAAAGGCGTCGAGAGCCAGACACAAAAGCTGTTCGAGGTCTGCCGGATGCGCGACCTGCCGATTCTCACGTTTTGTAACAAGATGGACCGCGAAAGCCGCGATGTGTTCGAGATCATCGACGAAATCCAGCAAAACCTCGCGATTGACGTGACACCGGCAAGCTGGCCCATTGGCGTGGGCCGCGATTTTATCGGCTGCTATGATATCCTGCGCGACCGGCTTGAGCTTATGGACCGCGCGGACCGCAACAAAGTCTCCGAAAGTATCAAGATCGAAGGCCTTAATGATCCCAAACTGGCCGAGCATGTGCCCGCCAACTTGCTGGACAAGCTCAAGGAAGACCTCGAGATGGTGCGCGAGTTGATGCCGCCGCTTGATGCCGCGTTGATGGCCGAAGGGTCGCTCACCCCCATCTGGTTCGGCTCTGCGATCAATTCGTTTGGCGTAAAAGAGTTGATGGACGGCATTGCCACTTACGGACCAGAACCGCAGATTCAAAAAGCCGAACCGCGCCAGATCTTGCCGGAAGAGACAAAAGTTGCGGGCTTCGTCTTCAAAGTGCAAGCGAATATGGACCCCAAGCACCGCGACCGCGTGGCATTTGTGCGCCTTGCCTCCGGCCACTTTATACGGGGCATGAAACTCACCCATGTGCGCAGCAAAAAACCAATGAGCATTACAAATCCGGTGATGTTTCTGGCCTCTGACCGCGAACTGGCAGAGGAAGCATGGGCAGGCGACATCATCGGCATCCCGAACCACGGACAATTGCGCATCGGTGATACGCTGACCGAGGGCGAGGCCATTCGCGTGACCGGCATCCCCTCCTTTGCGCCCGAATTGCTACAAGGGGTGCGCGCGGGCGATCCGCTGAAATCCAAACACCTTGAAAAAGCGCTCATGCAATTTGCGGAGGAAGGTGCGGCGAAGGTCTTCAAACCGTCCATTGGTTCCGGCTTTGTCGTTGGTGTTGTGGGCCAGTTGCAGTTTGAAGTGCTCGCCTCGCGGATCGAACTTGAGTACGGGCTGCCTGTGCGGTTCGAGCAATCCCAGTTCACCTCCGCCCGCTGGGTCAGCGGCACCCGCCAAGCCGTTGATAAATTTACCGAAGCCAACAAACAGCACATCGCGCACGACCATGATGGCGACATCGTCTACCTCACCCGTTTGCAATGGGACATTGACCGTGTGGACCGCGACTATCATGATGTGAAACTGACCGCGACCAAGGAAATGATGGTCTGATGGCCGCATCGGATGCGGTGTGGGACGGCGGAGTCAAATGGGGCGTCGTGGCGACCATCAAGGCCGACGCAGCCACGATCCTGAGGTTTGTGGCGTACCACCTCGAATTGGGCGCGCACCGCATCTACATCTATCTCGACGCGCCCTGTCCCGAAGCGCAAGAGGCGCTTAAAGCGCATCCAAAAACCCGTGTCGTCCGCTGTGATGACGGCTATTGGAAGCGCAAAAAGGGCAACAGGCCGGACATGCACCAGCCGCGCCAGACCTTCAACGCCACCCATGCCTATGGCCGCGCACATGAGGTGGAATGGCTCATCCACATTGACGCAGACGAGTTTCTGGTGCCGGAGGGTCGCGTCGCAGCGCAGCTAGCCGCGCTGCCGGAAACGGTGCAATGCGCAAGGACGCGGCCGATGGAGCTGCTCTCCGGTGGTGATCCCGAAATCGACGCCGCGTTCAAAACATTTGTGAGTGCGGGCAAGCTGCGCGAGCAAGTCGTCGCCGCACTCTACCCCACGTTCGGGCAGCACCTGAGGGGCGGTTTCCTGAGCCATGTCGCGGGCAAAATCTTTGTGCGCACTGGTGCCAACGACATCAAGTTTCGCATTCATAATGTGTTTCAAGATGGGGAGATGAACCCGAACCATGTGGAGATACCAAACATCCATCTGGCCCATTTCCACGCCACTGATTGGGACAGCTGGCACAGTCATTTTGCCTATCGCCACCGCGAAGGATCGTACCGCGCAGAGTTGGGACCCGAGCGCGCCCGCGAACGCGGGGGGATCACCATGCATGAGCTGTTTGATTTCATCCACGCAGAGCAAGGTGCAGCAGGCCTGCGTGCATTTTTCGACGAAGTCTGTGCCGACACGCCTGCCCTTCGCGCACGCCTTGAAGACCACGGGTGCCTGCACCGCACGACCTTCCCATTTACAACAGCATTGGCCAAAAATTTTCCGGATTTCGCAAAGATTTGACGCGTCCTGCGCAAGTTGTTAAGTGCTGTTCAGATATATCGCGGCAGGTGCCGCCCCTTGGGCCATGCGGGCCGATATAGATGCTGGCGCGGGCCAAACGAGTGTCCGCAACTTACGGATACACATGACAAAATTTACCGATCTGAACTTGAACCCCAAGATTCTCAAAGCCATCGCCGAAGCCGGCTACGACACTCCTACACCGATTCAGGCAGGCGCCATCCCCCCCGCCCTCGAGGGGCGCGACGTGCTTGGCATTGCTCAAACCGGTACTGGCAAAACCGCCGCGTTCACCATGCCGATGATTACGATGCTGGCCCGTGGGCGTGCCCGTGCGCGGATGCCGCGCTCACTTGTGCTGTGTCCGACCCGTGAATTGGCCGCACAGGTAGCGGAGAATTTTGATATCTACGCCAAACACCTCAAGCTGACGAAGGCCCTCCTCATTGGTGGTGTTTCGTTCAAGGAGCAGGACAAGCTGATCGACAAAGGGGTCGACGTTCTGATTGCGACGCCCGGTCGCCTGCTTGACCACCACGAGCGGGGCAAACTGATCCTGACGGACGTGAAAGTGATGGTTGTGGATGAGGCAGACCGCATGCTTGATATGGGGTTCATTCCCGACATCGAGCGTATTTTTGGCCTTACGCCGTTCACGCGCCAAACGCTGTTTTTCTCTGCCACCATGGCACCCGAGATCGAGCGAATTACCAACACGTTTCTCAGCAACCCAGCGCGGATCGAGATGGCGCGTCAGGCGACCACCTCCGAGAACATCACCCAAGGCGTGATCATGTTCAAAGCATCCCGCAAGGACCGCGAAGCCACCGAAAAGCGCAAGCTTTTGCGTCTCTTGATTGATGGCGAAGGCGAAAAATGCACAAATGCGATCATCTTTTGTAACCGGAAGATGGACGTTGATGCGGTTGCCAAATCGCTCAAGAAATATGGCTATGACGCGGCCCCGATCCACGGCGATCTGGACCAAAGCCAGCGCACACGCACGCTGGACGGCTTTCGTGCGGGCGACCTGAGGTTCTTGATTGCATCGGATGTGGCGGCGCGCGGCCTTGATGTACCGTCGGTGAGCCACGTGTTCAACTTTGACGTCCCCAGCCACGCAGAAGACTATGTGCACCGTATTGGCCGCACCGGTCGCGCGGGCCGTGATGGCAAAGCGATTATGATTTGCACAGTCCGCGACGAAAAGAACCTCGAAGATGTCGAGCGTCTGGTCCAGAAGGAAATTCCGCGTTTGGAAGATCCGCTGGGCGGTTCCACACCTGCGGAAGAAGCCCCGCAGCCACGTAACAAGTCACGCTCCAAGCCTGCAGCAGAAAAGCCTGAGACCCAAGACGCGGCACACGCCGATGCCCCTGCGGATAAGCCAAAGCGGACACGTTCCCGCAGCCGCAAATCGTCCGCGAACACACCGCCCGTTGATGCGGCAACGGACACACCGCAGCCTGCGCCAGTAGCAGCAGCACCAGAAAAGCAGCCTGAACCACAGGCCGCAGCCACACCGGACGCACCGCAGCAGCAGCCCGACAATGGAGACACATCTGACCGGCGCACGTCGCGTTCACGCGGCGGCAACAACCGCAAGAATGACCGTCGCGATGACAACCGTGGCGGCGGGAACAAGGTGCTTGGCCTTGGGGATCACACACCTGCCTTCATCGAGCTGAGCTTTGCCGATCGTCCTAAAGACTAGGATCAGCAGCCTATACCTAGACGTAAAAAAGCCCCGCAGAACCTGCGGGGCTTTTTCGTATCTAACCTGCGAAAGACGGATCAGCTCAGACGGCTGACCACCACTGTGACTTCGGGTTTTTTGCCGATCTCGTTATAGGCAGACTGCCGCGCAACTTTGCGCAGGCCGTCATCCAACGCTTTATCATCGCGCAAGGTTTTCTTGCCCGCCCGCCCGATCCATTGGCTCAGGTCCTGCTCTACCACGTCGATCAACGCAGCTTTGCTCACGCCCATTTCGGGCAGACCCATGGAATCGACCCATGGATCACCAAGCGCCTCGTCGTTTTCGTCCATCAACACCGTCACGGTCATATGCCCGTTAAGTGCCATGCGGATACGGTCACGGACCACACCATCAAGCGCGCCAACCTGCACAGAGCCATCAAGGTACGTACGACCCGTCTCGACATATTCCGCGACCTTTGGCGCATTGCCCGACAGGTCAATCATCATGCCGTTGACCGCCAACACGCCGGTGATGCCCTTGCCTTCGGCAATTTTGACATGCTCGCGCAGGTGGCGGTGCTCCCCGTGCATCGGGATCAGTACTTGGGGCTTAAGCACGTCATGCAGCGTTTCCAGATCGGGACGGTTTGCGTGACCCGATACGTGGTATTTGCCGGTACTATCGTCCACCACATCAACACCCATTTCAGAGAATTGATTGATGATGCGAATGACACCACGCTCGTTACCGGGGATGGTTTTGCTGGAGAAAAGGAACATGTCCCCCTCCTGCATCGTCAGACCCATATATTTGCCGCGCGCCAGCTGCGCCGACGCCGCGCGCCGCTCCCCTTGGGAACCGGTTACCAGCAACAGCAGGTTTTCGCGCGGCACATCGCGCGCTTGCTCTGGACTGATGGTCGCGGGGAAATCGGTCAGAACGCCGGTCTCGACCGAGGCTTCGACCATCCGCTTCATCGCACGGCCAAGCAGAACGATTGAACGGCCCGCCTTCTCACCCGCAACGGCCAGCGTTTTCACGCGTGCTACGTTGGAGGCGAATGTTGTGGCCACAACCATACCCGATGCAGATTTTACCAGCTCGGTAATCGCTTCGGGCAGCGAGGCCTCAGAGCGGCCAGGTTCGGGACTAAAGACATTTGTGCTGTCACAGACAAGCGCCTTGATCCCGTCCTTGGCAATCTCTTCGAATGCGGCAGGGTCAAACGGCTCTCCGACACCCGGGGTCAGGTCGACTTTGAAATCACCCGAGTGCACGATGCGGCCCGCAGGCGTGTCGATGATCAACGCAGAGCTTTCGGGGATGGAGTGGGAAATCGGTTGAAACCCCACTTTGAACGGACCTGCATCAACCTGATGCGGGAACGTACCGACGATGGTCACAGCATCATCGGGGTGGTTGTATTCGGCCATTTTGCGGCGCGCAATGTTGGCGGTAAATTTGCGCGCAAAGATGCGCGCACCCAACCGGTCATAGGTATGGGCAATGCCGCCCACATGGTCCTCATGGGCGTGGGTCACAAAAATCGCCTCGATGCGGTCTTTGCGCTGCACCAGCCAGTCGATATCGGCAATAATCAGGTCGACACCCGGTGAGGTGTCCATGTCCGGAAACGCCACGCCGAGGTCGACAACGATAAGCCGCTCTTTGCCGGGTTTTCCGTAGCCGTACACATAGGCATTCATGCCAATTTCACCCGCCCCGCCGAGGGGTAGGTAGATCAATCTTTCACTGCTCATATTCAAGCACATTCCTTGTTATATTTATAGATCACGGTCAGCCCGTGCATCGTCAAATCATCATGATATTCATCAAACAGGGCCTCGGCCTGCTGAAACAGCGGCGCGAGCCCGCCGGTGGAGATCACACGCATGTCGCGCCCGCGCTCCGCCTTTATCCGCGCACATATCTCACGCACGAGGCCGATATAACCCCAAAAAACACCCGATTGCATGCAGGCCACAGTATTCGTGCCAATCACGTGCTGCGGTTTGGATATGTCCACATGCGGCAAGGCGGCGGCGGCGTTGTGCAGCGCCTCAAGGCTGAGGTTGACGCCCGGTGCAATCACCCCGCCGATATATGCGCCATCGCTGTCGGAGACATCGAATGTCGTCGCGGTACCAAAATCCACGATGATCAAATCACCGCCATGTTTGTCATAGCCCGCAACAGTATTGACCAAGCGGTCCGGCCCCACAGCGGTGCCAATATCGACGCGCACATCAACCGGCAGCGCACACTCAGGCTTGCCCACAACGATGGGTCGCGTGTTGAAATACCGATCCGCCAACACCCGCAGGTTCCACACCACACGCGGCACAGTCGACGAAATGATCATGTCCGTGATCTCTGCGTCGACGTTTTGCAGCTTCATCAGGGTGCTGAGCCAAACATAATACTGATCCGCCGTGCGCTGCCATTCCGTCGCAGTGCGCCACGTCGCAATGAATTCCGATCCGTCCCAGATCGAAAAAACCGTATTGGTGTTGCCGCAATCAATCGCCAAAAGCATGTGGCGCCCTCCTAAGGCTCAGAAATAGACATCCGCCGCCGTGATCGCCACGCGACCTTTCGCCGTGTTCAGAATGAGGTTACCCGCTGCGTCGACATCTTCAAAGACACCAACCGCCTCGTCGCGCATAGTGCGTGCCGTCACCACCTCGCCCACCCGCGCAGCGTGAGACATCCACGCGGTCCGTATAGGGCCAAACCCGTATGTGCAAAACTGCGTCTCCAACCTGCTGTAGGCTACGGCCAAAGAGGTCAGGAAATCTTGTGGTGCGATATCCAGACCCAACGCGCCTCGCAGACTGACAGGCATCACCGCCCCCGCCTCTACCTGATCGGCGTGCGGTGCGTGGGAAAGGTTCACACCGATGCCTATGATAAGGTGATCGCCAAGCGTCTCAAGCAGGATGCCCGCAACCTTACCGCCATGCAGCAATACATCATTTGGCCATTTCAGCGCGAAGGCATCTTCACGCCCCGTCACTGCCACAAACGCTTCGCGCAGCGCAAGGCTTGCAACAAAGCTTCGCAGGGCGGCATCCGCCGCGCTGCTGGTACGCTTCATGATGAGTGTACCGGCAAAATTTCCATGGCGTGTGGACCATGCGCGCCCACGTCTGCCGCGCGCTGCTGTTTGCTCAACCGCAAGTATCCATGCGGGGCCTTGCAGTGTCGGCGCCATCCGCGCGGCCTCTGACAGGGTCGAATCAAGCGTCTCGAACACATGCCGCGAATAGCCTTCAGGCCAATCCCCGTTCACGTCAAAGCACGCTTATTGAACAAGCGTCGCTGCCGCCAATGCCGCCATGCTCTCAACGCCGAACATGTTGATGATCCCCACGACCATGATCACCGCAGATGCCACGAGAAAACCGCCAACGATACCGCCACTATTCTGATCCAGCTTGTCGGCTTTGTCGTCACCAAAGTACATGTAGAAGATGATCCGAAGGTAGTAATAGGCACCGATCACGGACGCGATCACACCCGCCAATGCCAGCCATGCAAGACCGCCATCATAGGCCGCGCGCAGGACGTAAAGCTTGCCAAAAAACCCGAGGAATGGCGGCACACCTGCAAGGCTGAACATCAGCACCAGCAGCGACAGCGCGCGGCCCGGATGGCTTTTTGAGTACATATTAAGCGATGCAATATCGGTGACCGGCTGGCCATCTTTTTCCATCAGCAGGATAAATGCGAAGATGCCGACGTTCATGGTCACATAGATGGCCATATAGACCAGCATTGCTTGCACGCCGAACGCTGTGCCAGCTGCAAGCCCCATCAGCGCATAGCCCATGTGGGCAATGGAAGAAAATGCCATCAAACGTTTGATGTTAGTTTGACCAATCGCAGCCACTGCGCCAAGGAACATCGACAGCACCGACAAAAGTGCGATGATCTGCTGCCATTCACTCACTGCATTGCCAAACGCATCGTGCAGCACCCGCGCAAACAGCGCCATTGCTGCCACTTTGGGTGCCGTAGCGAAGAAGGCTGTGACCGGTGTCGGCGCGCCCTCATATACATCTGGCGTCCACATGTGGAATGGCACAGCAGACACTTTGAACGCCATGCCGGAGATCACAAATACGATACCGAACAACAGGCCCAATGACGTCTCACCCGACTGCGCAGTTGTGATGATGCCTGAAAACAGCGTCGTACCCGCATATCCGTAGACCAGCGATGCACCATAAAGCAGCAGGCCAGATGACAAAGCGCCCAGTACGAAGTACTTGAGGCCCGCTTCAGTCGATTTGACACTATCGCGGCGCAGCGATGCAATAACGTAAAGGGCGAGCGATTGCAGCTCAAGCCCCATGTAGAGCGCCATCAGATCACCGGCAGAGACCATCATCATCATGCCAACAACACTCAGCGCGATGAGTATCGGATATTCAAACCGCAACAGGTCGCGCGATTTCATATACCCTTCGGACATGATCAGCACACAGGCCGCAGAGACAAGAATGACCACCTTGGCAAATCGTGCAAAGCCGTCGTTGATGAACATACCACCGAAGGCTTCAACCGTGGGGCCGCCAGATGTGGCCACGATCACGGCCACGATCAGGAACACCACCGCCGTCGCCCAAAGCAGCGGCCGCGCCAGCGCGTCCTTACCGCCGTAGGCCCCCGCCATCAGTCCTGCAACGGCAAAACCTGCGAGAATAATCTCCGGCAAGATCTGAATAAGGTCATCGGTCATGATATATCCGCTCAGTTCAAAGTTTCAGCGGTTTGCATCGCAGCATTCGCCGCGGCAACAGCCGTGTCATAGGTATCAACCAGCGCCGCAACAGACGGCCCCGTCACATCCAGTATCAGTGCAGGGTAGATGCCCAGCAGCAGGGTCATCACCACCAGCGGCGCGAAAATCCATTTCTCGCGAGTGTTCATATCGGTGATCGCTTTCAGGCTTTCCTTTATCAGATCGCCCATCACCACGCGGCGGTAGAGCCAAAGCGCATAAGCCGCCGAAAGGATCACACCTGTGGTCGCCACTGCGGCAACCCATGTGTTGACCTGGAAAACCGCGACTAGCGTCAGGAATTCACCGACAAAACCCGATGTGCCCGGCAGGCCCACGTTGGCCATGGTGAACAACATGAACAGCATCGCATAAACCGGCATCCGATTGACCAAGCCGCCATAGGCGTCAATCTCGCGGGTATGCATCCGGTCATAAATCACACCAACCGCAAGGAAAAGCGCGCCAGAGATGAAGCCGTGACTGATCATCTGGAAAATCGCACCATCAAGGCCCTGTTGGTTCGTCGCGAAAATACCCATTGTCACGAAACCCATGTGCGCGACGGATGAATAGGCAATCAGCTTTTTCATATCGTCCTGCACCAGCGCCACAAGCGATGTGTAGACGATCGCAATTGCCGACATCCAAAGGATCAGCGGACCGACGACCTCGGAGCCCACAGGGAACATCGGCAGCGAGAAGCGCAGAAAGCCGTAGCCGCCCATTTTGAGCAATATCGCGGCCAGCACGACAGAGCCCGCTGTCGGTGCCTGCACGTGCGCATCGGGCAACCACGTGTGGACGGGCCACATCGGCATTTTCACAGCAAAGCTGGCGAAGAACGCTATAAACATGAGGGTTTGCATGCCGCCGACAACCTGCCAGCCCATAAGGCTGAACGTCTCAGAGCCAAAGGTATGCGTTAGCAAACTTACGTCGCAGCCACCGATACAGGTTGTACCCGCATCTGCAAACATCGCCACCATCGCAATCAGCATCAAAACCGAACCAAAGAATGTGTAGAGGAAGAATTTGAAGCTTGCGTAAATCCGGTTCGCTCCGCCCCAGATACCGATGATCAGGAACATCGGAATGAGGCTCGCCTCGAAGAACAGGTAGAATAGGATCAGATCGAGGGAGACAAACACGCCCAGCATCAGCGTCTCGAGAATGAGGAACGCGATCATGTATTCCTTGACCCGCGCCGTCACATCCCACGACGCCGCAATCACCAGTGGCATCATGAAGGTGGTCAGCATCACAAACAGGATCGAGATGCCGTCAACACCCACGCGGTAGTTCATACCCAACAGCCATTCCGCCTCATCCACCATCTGGAAGCCGGTGTTGGAGGGGTCAAAATCCATGTAGACAAAGATCGACACAAGGAAGGTCACGGACGTCGTGATCAGCGCCAGCCATTTGGCGTTGCGCTGTGCTGCCTCGTCTTCACCGCGCAAGAATACCGCAAGGATCAGCGCCGCAAACGCGGGTATGAACAGAACAATGGAGAGCAGATTATTTTCCATCAGTTCGTCCCTCCGGACAGTGTCATCCACGTCACCAGAACCGCGATTCCGATCACCATGGCGAATGCGTAGGTAAAGATGTAGCCGGACTGCGCACGCCCTGCGAGACGGGTGAAGAACGGGATGATCCCCATGGCCAGACCGTTGAGGCCACCGTCAATCACGCTGCCATCACCGCGCTTCCACAAGAAGCGACCGATTGCTTTTGCAGGCTGTACAAAGATGAAATCGTATATCTCGTCAAAGTACCACTTGTTGAGGAAAAACAGATAGAGTGGACGCTGGTTCTTAGCAAGCCGCCCGGGCAGTGACGGATTTTTGATATAGAACCAATAGGCCATCAGGAAGCCGAGCAGCATCGCGATGAAGGGAGATGTTTTCACCCAATAAGGCACCTTGTGCGCATCATCCAACAGCGTGTTATCCGGCGCAATATAGAGCGCACCCTCACCCGGCTGGCCAGCAAACACGTAGTGATGCTCAGCTTCGCCGCCTTTGGCTGCGTCACCATGGGAGTCTTCTGCCCCCTCAACCTTTTCGTCGCCATGCGCTGCCGCTTCGGCATATGGAATTCCGTAGAAATCCGCGACTTTATCGGTGTGGCCAAAGAACGAGCTGTACCAGACCATACCAGCCAGAATGGACCCAAGCGCCAGCACACCCAGCGGTATAAGCATGACAACAGGGCTTTCATGTGCGTGTTCATGCGTGTGCTTGTCACCGCGCGCCTCGCCGAAGAAGGTGAGGAACATCAGACGCCAGCTGTAGAAACTGGTAAACAGTGCTGCAATCACCAGCATCCAGAACCCGTACATGGAACCCGCTGCAAAGGCGCTTTCTACGATTGCGTCTTTGGATTGAAAGCCTGCAAAACCGATAGGTATCTCGCCCAATGTGATGATCCATACGGGGATGCCCACACCGGTGATGGCCAATGTACCAATGAGCATTGCCGCAAAGGTGTAGGGAATTTTCTTACGCAAACCGCCGTAGTTCCGCATGTCCTGCTCATGGTGCATCGCGTGGATGACCGAGCCTGCACCCAGAAACAACATCGCCTTGAAAAACGCGTGGGTCAGCAAGTGGAACATCGCCGCCGAATACATGCCCACGCCTGCGGCAACGAACATATAGCCCAGCTGCGACATGGTAGAGTACGCGATCACGCGTTTGATATCGGTTTGGACCAGACCAATCGTTGCCGCCACAAACGCGGTGGAGGCCCCGAGGAAGGTTACGAACATCATCGCTTCGGGTGCAAACTCCATGATCGGCGACATACGGCAAACAAGGAATACACCTGCTGTCACCATGGTTGCCGCGTGGATCAAAGCGGACACAGGTGTCGGGCCTTCCATCGCGTCCGGCAGCCATGTGTGCAGGAACAGTTGCGCCGATTTACCCATGGCGCCAATGAACAACAAAAATGCGATCAGATTTGCCGCGTTCCAGTCGGTCCAAAGAAACGAAATCGTCATTTCAGCCAGATCGGGTGCCGCAGCAAAGATGTCGTCAAACTTAACGCTATCGGTCAGCAGATAAATCGCGAAAATCCCGAGGGCAAAGCCGAAGTCACCGACACGGTTAACCACGAACGCTTTGATCGCAGCAGCGTTGGCCGATGGTTTTTTATAGTAGAAACCAATGAGCAGGTAAGAGGCGACGCCCACCCCTTCCCAGCCAAAGAACATCTGGACCAGATTGTCGGATGTCACCAGCATCAGCATCGAGAAGGTAAAGAACGACAGATAGGCAAAAAAGCGCGGCTTATAGCTGACCCCTTCGCCAAAATTCTCGTCATGAGCCATGTAGCCAAACGAATAGAGGTGAACGAGGCTCGAGACGGTCGTGATCACGATGAGCATGATGGCCGTCAGCCGGTCCATGCGAATGGACCAATCCGTGCTCAGGCTACCACTTTCGATAAAGCGCAGGATCTGAATGCTTTCGGTGGTGCCGTCAAAGGTGATGAAGACAATCCAGCTCAGCAGTGCGGACAGGAAAAGCCCACCCGTTGCGATCCAGCACGCGGCGGTTTCGCCGATAATTTTCCAGCCAAAGCCACATAGCAGCGCACCGATAAGCGGTGCGAAGAGGAGCGTAATTTCCATGTCCTCAGCCCTTCATCACGTTGACGTCTTCCACGGCGATTGTGCCGCGGTTCCGGAAGAAACAGACCAGAATGGCCAAACCAATCGCCGCTTCCGCCGCTGCGACCGTGAGCACGAACAGCGTGAACACCTGCCCCACCATGTCGCCCAGAAAGCTTGAGAAAGCCACCAGATTGATGTTCACCGCGAGCAGCATCAATTCGATGCTCATCAGCAGGATGATCACGTTTTTGCGGTTGAGGAAAAGGCCAAAGATGCCAATCACGAACAGTGTCGCCGCCACCGTTAGATAATGTTCTAGTCCGATCATCTCTCGTCCTCTTCGGGGCGCATTTGCCCCGCCTTGATTTCACTTTTGCGGGGCTATTATGCCCCCCGCGCCCCCCGAAAGGGGCATTTTCGTCTAGAAACCTTCGAGCATGAAGGCCGTTTTATCACCGCGCATCTGCGGGTAGAATGCCGCACAGGCGCATGTCTCTTGCGTTTCGAACTGCACGACCACATCGCGCGCAACATCGTCAAGCTCTGCTGCCATCCGCTCCAGCGTGGCAAAGGCACGTGCCCCGGCAAGCTGTTGCTTGATCATGCGGGTCACAACGCGGTCACGGTCAAAATTGCCGCGTGCGTTCATATTTGCCTCTTGTGTCCGCAGCCGCAACGTCTCACCGCTTTGACACTCGACAAGGGCGTAATTCGTTGCAGACCCTTCCTGAGACCACCAGTCGCGCCACATCACGCGACCGTCGCCCAGATCAACGTGATCCGCTTCTCCGCCGTGGGTCGGATGCGTCACCCGCATACACTCGGCCGCAGTCACCGCTACAACCGGACCCGCCATGCCCAACACCGCGGCACAAGCGGCCAAAAAACGGAAAGGGTGACGTGCGTACATTCTATCTCTCAATCGTTGTCCGCATTTGCGGCGCATTTCCTAACGCGAAGGAACTGTTCCGCGTCCTAGTTCATATGGCCGACAGACCCAAGCCCGCCTCGCCGTTTTCTGTGCCGCAGACCCTAAAGGCCCTGCCCCGGCTTCACATCCTTCAGCTTCATCGCCTTGGCCGGATCACGCATCATCTGTGCAACCACGTCCTGACGTTTGACATCGCCACGATGGCGCAGGGTCAAAACAATCGCCCCGATCATCGCCACCAGCAGGATCAAACCAGACAACTGGAACAGCAAGAAATACTCGTCATAGAGGATCAGGCCCAACGCCTGCGTGTTCATGACTGCAGCATCGGTGGGTTGTGCGCGCAAACCATCGGCAGCGGCATTTGCATCCCATGCCCCGAAGGCCATCACAAACTGCATCAGGATGACCAGCCCGATGAGCAGACCGAGCGGCAGATAGTTCGCCACTTCTGCGCGCAATTCGGCAAAATCGACGTCCAACATCATGACCACAAACAAGAACAGCACCGCGACCGCGCCCACATAAACGATGATCAACAACATCGCGACGAATTCTGCGCCCAGCAGCACAAACAATCCCGCCGCTGACAAGAACGACAGGATCAGCCAAAGCACAGAGTGTACCGGATTACGGCTCACGACGGTGAACAAGCCCCCGGTGATCACACTGATCGCAAAAAGATAAAATGCAAAAACGCTCATGCGTCGTTCTCCTTATCCGTCGTCATCTCGTCCAGCACCGGTTGCGCAAGGTCCATGGCCCGCTGCATTGCAGGAATACCCGCGAACAAAGCCATCTGGCCGATCGTCTCGATAATCTGTTGCTTGTGCGCGCCCGCCTCGATGGCGTGGCGCACTGTCTGGCGTACTGCAATATCATTCTGCGCGCCTTGCATCGTAAGGCCCGCGAGGGTCAGTAAAAGCCGCGTCTTGGCATCCAACCCATCGGGATTGAGCTTGTTGCCAAAGAACGTCTCCATCATGTCCTTGGGCATCATACCCATCATCGCCTCGAATCCCTTGGGCGAGAACGCATCCATCGCCGGAAATGACTTTGCCATTTCCTGCGCCTGTTTGATCATATCTTCCCAAGGGTTTTGCGTGCTCATCGGTAGGGTGCATCCATTTCGAGGTTGCGCGCAATCTCGGCTTCCCAACGGTCGCCATTCTCCAAAAGCTTGGTCTTGTCGTAATACAGCTCTTCGCGTGTCTCGGTCGAGAACTCGAAGTTCGGACCTTCCACGATGGCATCGACAGGGCACGCTTCCTGACAGAACCCGCAATAGATGCATTTGGTCATGTCGATGTCGTACCGCGTGGTCCGGCGGCTGCCGTCCTCGCGTGGCTCTGCGTCGATGGTGATCGCCTGCGCGGGGCACACGGCCTCACACAGTTTGCATGCGATGCACCGCTCTTCGCCGTTCGCATAACGGCGCAGCGCATGCTCACCGCGAAAACGTGGGCTCAGCGGACCCTTTTCATGGGGATAGTTGATCGTGGCCTTCGGCTTGAACATATATTTGATGCCCAGCTTCATGCCCTGATAAAAATCCTGCAACAGGAAGTACTTGGCGTGACGTGCGTAGTCGGTGCTCATGATTAACCTCCAATGCCCCAGCGCGCGTAAACACCCCAGAACCATTCAAATTTTGCCGCGAACGCTACGAAAACCACCCAGAAAAGCGAGAACGGCAGGAAGACTTTCCAACCTAGACGCATCAGTTGGTCATAGCGGTAGCGCGGTGTGATCGCTTTGATCAGCGAGAAGAAGAAAAAGACGATGCCCATTTTGGCAATCATCCAGAAGATGCCATCCGGCAGGCCCGGAATGGGTGACAACCAACCGCCAAAGAACATCAACGAGATCAGCGCGCACATCAGAACGACCGCGACCAGCTCCCCAATCATGAACAGCAGGAAGGGCGTCGACGAATACTCGACCTGATAACCCGCAACCAGCTCTGACTCCGCTTCCGGCAGATCGAAGGGTGGGCGGTTTGTTTCGGCCAAGGCACTGATGAAGAACAGGATCAGCATTGGAAAGTGCGGCAACCAGTACCAGTTCAGCAGGCCGTAATTACCATCCTGTGCTGCCACAATCCCGCTGAAGTTCATGGAACCCGTTGAGATGATGATGCCGATGATGATCAGACCAATGGACACCTCATAAGAGATCATCTGCGCCGCAGAGCGCAAAGAGCCGAGAAACGGATATTTCGAGTTTGACGCCCAACCGCCCATGATCACGCCGTACACCTCAAGCGAGGAGACCGCGAAAACAAACAGGATCGCCACGTTGATATCCGACAACACCCAGCCGTCATTGAACGGGATCACCGCCCAAGCAACCAATGCCATCACAAGGCTCACCATCGGGGCGAGGAAGAACACAGGCCTGTCGGCACCCGCAGGCACAACAATTTCTTTTACGATGTATTTGCCGAAATCCGCAAAAGATTGCAGCAGGCCATAGATCCCCACCACGTTCGGACCCCGACGCAGCTGAACACTCGCCCAGATTTTGCGGTCCAGATACATGAGGAACGCCAGCGCCAGCAGCAATGGAATCACAACAAGGAAAATCTGACCGACAATCAGCAGGATCATCCCCAGTGTGGTGTTAAAAAAGAAGTCAGCCATATGTCCTCACACCGTCGGGATGCCTTGTTCGCGGCAGTTTTGCGTCACCACCTCGGCATCAATAGTCTTCAAGCCTTTTGGCAGGCTCGGCGAGATTGTGTAAACAGCATCGGCCCGCCAAACGCCACCCTCAATTGCCACATTTGTCCGCACATGCCGCGCAAAACCATAGCCGCGTATCAAAGTGTATTGTGCAGCCGCACATTCGGCATAGGCCGCAACATTTTCCGCCGCGCGCGCCTTGGTCATGGCAACGTTGAACTGCACCAGATCCCCATCAAGCAGAACGGTATCGACCCCTTTGTATTCAGGGATAAAATCCTCTGCGGATGGTACGCCTTGCGTACAGGCGCCAACCGTCAAAGCCACGATCAGAGCTGCGTGTTTCACTGCGCAGCCATCGCCTCCGTGCGACGTGCTTTTGCATTGGCTGACAATTCGGCCATCAGGCTCGAGGCACGGGCAATCGGGTTGCTGAGATAAAAATCTGCAATCGCATAGCTGAACGGGCCGGATGCCATGTCACCACTGGACTCAACTGACCATTCGTTTTGCGCCACTTCGTCCACGCGGCCCAAATGCGGATGTGCTTTGACCAACGCAGTGCGCAATGCAGCAATCGAATCGAACGGCAGGACCGCGCCCATTTCCGCACTCAAGGCGCGCAGAATAGCCCAGTTTTCCTTGGCCTGACCGGGTGCAAAGCTTGCGCGTTGTGCCAGTTGCGGGCGCCCTTCGGTGTTCACGAACAGTCCCGCCTCTTCGGTATAGGCCGCCGAAGGCAAGATGATATCGGCGCGGTGCGCGCCCCGATCACCATGCGATCCTTGGTAGATCACAAACGGGCCTGCGGGGATGTCACCCTCGTCAGCGCCAAGATTGTAAATCACATCAGAGGCCAGCACATCTGTGATGCCTCCGGGTGCCACGGCACCGACGTCCATCGCACCCACACGACCAGCGGCCGTGTGCAATACCAACATCTTGCCGCCTGATTTCTCGTTGATTGCCTGAACCGTCGCCAGAACAGCAGCGCCATCCGCTGCGGCCAATGCACCCTGACCCACGATCACGATGCAATTTTTATCTGCCAGTTCCGCCATATCCAGATCCAGAACATGCGACAATGCCGCGCGGTCCGTGCCTATATGTTCATATTCATAGGTCAGATCGACCGCCTCACCAACGACCATGATGTCCGCACCATGGGTCCATGCCTTGCGGATGCGCGCATTGAGAACAGGCGCCTCAACAGCGGGGTTCGTGCCGACCAACAAGATTTTGTCTGCGGTATCAATATCCTCGATGCATGCCGTACCGACATAGCCGGAGCGGTTGCCCGCAGGCAGTTTGGCCCCGTCGGTGCGGCATTCGACGACACCACCCTGCCCCTCGATCAATTGCTTGAGTGCGAATGCAGCTTCAACCGAAGACAGATCACCAACCAGACCGCCTAGCTTCTTGCCCTTCATCGCCGCAGCAGCAGCCGCCAGCGCTTCGGGCCATTCGGCTTTGCGCAGCTTGCCGTTTTCGCGGATGAACGGCGTGTCCAAACGCTGCTTGCGCAGGCCATCCCAGACAAAGCGTGTCTTGTCGGAAATCCACTCTTCATTCACGCCATCGTGGTTGAGCGGCAAAAACCGCATCACTTCGCGGCCTTTGGTATCCACGCGGATGTTTGATCCCAGCGCGTCCATCACGTCGACCGACTCTGTCTTGGTCAACTCCCACGGGCGGGCCGTAAATGCGTAAGGCTTGGAGACAAGCGCACCCACGGGGCACAGATCAATGATGTTGCCTTGCAGGTTGCTGTCGAGCGTCTCACCCAGATATGCGGTTATCTCTGCATCCTCGCCACGGCCCGTTTGGCCCATCTGGCTGATGCCGGCCACTTCGGTGGTAAAGCGAACGCAGCGCGTGCAGGAAATGCAGCGCGTCATGTGTGTTTCAACCAGTGGTCCCAGATCAAGGTCCTCAGTCGCGCGCTTTGGCTCGCGGTAGCGGGAGAAATCAACGCCGTAGGCCATTGCCTGATCTTGCAGATCACATTCGCCGCCTTGGTCACAAATCGGACAATCCAGCGGGTGGTTGATCAGCAAAAACTCCATCACGCCCTCGCGGGCCTTTTTCACCATGGGCGAGTTAGTTTTGACCACAGGCGGCTCACCGTCTTTGCCGGGGCGCAAATCACGAACCTGCATGGCGCAACTTGCTGCGGGCTTGGGCGGGCCACCCACAACTTCGACCAGACACATCCGGCAGTTGCCCGCGATCGTCAGTCGCTCGTGATAGCAAAAGCGCGGCACTTCCACACCGGCCTGCTCACAGGCCTGAATGAGCGTGAGTGCCCCTTCGGCTTCTACTTCTTTACCGTCGATGATGATCTTGCGAATGTCGCTCATGGTGTCACTTTATCCTCAGCAACGAACCGATGCGGCTCGATTTTTGAATCTCTATACGCCCAAGCGCGCAATAACTCTGTGGGTCCGAGGCCACAAGCCCGTTGGCGCGCAAATATGCAGCACCCCGTTCCCGCAACCGTGCCTTCTCAACGTCCGAATCCGCATAAGCCTCAATCTCGGCATCGGTATATCCCAGATTGCGTGCCTCTTGGCGTACTGAATTATATAGGCTCAGCGCTTTGAAGATACGCGGGGAGATATCGTCGCATGTCTTGCGGATACGGTCTGCCATGGCAACGTCAAACACGGCGTCATCGACGCTTTTGACCTCGCGCAGCGGTTGCTTGGCGCTCACGGCACCTGCAGACAGGGTGAATGACACAAGACCCAAGATGATTAAAAACTGACGCATACCTAACTCCCCTCAAACGCAATCGCGGGGGTTCCCCGCTTTCAGCATGTGTGGCTTGGTTCCTTTGTTATGCAATATCAGCGGCCATTTGGCAAAATCGTCTCTGACTACGGCATGGGAAACTTAGCTTTCAAAGCGCGTATAGTCTATCGTTTGGTGCTGCATTGACCTTGTAGAACCACGGTATCTTTTACAACACTAAGCTGCCCTTGAGGCGTGTCCGGCCCCGCCGTCCATGCGATGTCGGAATTGCCGAATGCCTTGATGCAGTGCTGCACCGCTTCATACTCGCCTGCCTGAACCGCGCCCGTCAAAGAGCGTGAAACAGGCTTTACAGCAACGGTGAAGGCATCGGGCTGGCGGTCGATTTTGCGCAGCTTGGCATCGAAGGACTGACCCTCGAAAAGCGCACGCTGGGATACAATACCACACCCCGTCAGGAGCACCGCGCAGACAGCCACACCAGTCAAAATTCTCATGTCAGTCTCCTCCACATGTCACCATGCGGTTATTACACGTCTTGCCACTCGTTATCGCGCAAAACATCGCGCAGGGCCAGCGCTTCTTCTACCCGCAGCCCTGTGCGGTCAATATGCGAGATCGTGCGCCCGAGAAGACCGTGGCTTTGCAACAAAACCACAACTCGCAGTCAACATCCCCACGCGACAACCCTATGCCTCAGAAAGATATCTTATTCCGCCGCTACCGGTGCCGATGTTTTGCCGCGCTTATGCGCAATCCGGTCTTCGATTTCATCGCGGAAGTGACGGATCAAACCCTGTATCGGCCATGCAGCGGCATCACCTAGTGCACAGATTGTGTGCCCCTCAACCTGCTTGGTCACATCAAGCAGCATATCGATTTCTTCGGGGTCCGCGTCCCCTTTGACCAACCGGTCCATGACCCGCATCATCCAACCGGTGCCTTCGCGGCAAGGCGTACATTGTCCACAGCTTTCGTGCTTGTAGAATTTGGACAACCGCCAGATCGCTTTGATCACGTCCGTTTGCTGGTCCATCACAATCACCGCCGCCGTGCCAAGGCCCGATTGCAAATCATTGCGCAAATAGTCGAAATCCATCGTGGCCGAGCGCATTGCCTTACCGGGAACCATCGGCACAGAAGAGCCACCGGGGATCACAGCCTTGAGGTTATCCCAGCCGCCGCGAATACCACCGCAATGCTTCTCTATAAGCTCCTCGAACGAAATGCTCATCGCCTCTTCGACTACGCAGGGATTGTTCACGTGACCCGAAATCGCAAACAGCTTGGTGCCCGCGTTGTTGGGACGGCCAAAGCCCGCGAACCAACCACCGCCACGGCGCAGGATGGTCGGAACCACCGCAATGCTTTCGACATTGTTGACCGTCGTTGGACAGCCATAAAGGCCAGCACCCGCCGGAAACGGCGGCTTCATGCGCGGCATGCCTTTTTTACCCTCGAGCGATTCCAGCAGCGCAGTTTCCTCACCGCAGATGTACGCCCCCGCACCATGATGCAGGTAGATGTCGAAATCCCAACCGGATTTTGCCGCATTCTTGCCGACCAGACCGGCTTCATAGGCCTCGTCGATGGCCGCCTGAAGCGCTTCTTTCTCGCGGATATACTCGCCACGGATATAGATGTAGCAAGCATTGGCATTCATCGCGAAGGAGGCGATCAAGCATCCTTCAATTAGCGTATGCGGATCATGGCGCATGATCTCACGGTCTTTGCAGGTACCAGGCTCACTTTCGTCCGCATTGATCACCAGATAAGACGGGCGGCCATCGCTTTCCTTGGGCATGAAGGACCATTTGAGACCGGTGGGAAACCCTGCGCCGCCACGGCCACGTAGGCCGGAGGCTTTCATCTCATCCACGATCCAGTCGCGACCTTTTTTGATGATCGTCGCCGTGCCATCCCAATGACCGCGCGCCTGCGCACCCTTGAGGGTGCGGTCGTGCATGCCATAGATATTGGTGAAAATCCGGTCTTTATCCTGCAACATTGGTCTATCCGTCTCTTTCGGACTGGCGCGCGCGCCACATCCTGAATGCTTGTATAAAAACCCAAAGAAACACGGCAGCAATGCCAAGCTCCAGCAGGCCCATAATCTGGTTGGGCCATCCAAAGACGGCCCCGGCAAATTCGATCCCCATGAAGGCGAACGCTCCTGCCACACTTATCAAAGCAAGGCGTCGTCCGTCACGCGACAGATTGTCGTCGTTTTGCGCCACGGACCAACCCCTGCCTATTTCTTCTTCTTGGAAAACTCGGTCTCGCCACCGCTTGCCAAGATACGTGCTTGTGACATCCAGTCATCACGGGTGATCCGGCCTTTGAAACGCAGACGGCTGTCGACCCATTCAATGTCGTCGGCCTGCCATTTGGCGACCTGATCATAGTGGTAGACGCCCAGATCGTTCAGCGTTTCTTCAAGTTTTGGACCAACGCCGCTTATCAGTTTGAGGTCATCCTTGCCCTCGGGGCGCGCAGCACTCAGCATCGTTGCGGGCTTTGCATCGCCCTGCGCGGCAGGTGTTGCTGCTACCGTTTTAGGGGCAGCTTTTGCTTTCGGCGCAGGCGCTGCTTTTGCAGCAGGTGTTTTTGCAGCAGGTGTTTTTGCGACTTTTGCAGTGGCCTTCGGTGCAGCAGTGGCCGTTGCAGGTACCGCCGTTTTTACTGGAGCAGGTGCAGCAGTAGCCGTCGTCGGCGCAGGTGCAGGTGCAGCAGCCGGTTGAGCCGCCGCAGTTCCCACGCTCGCCGCAACCCGTGCAGCCTTGCGCTCGGCGGCTTCGGCGGCATAGCGCATGGCAGGCTTGTCCGCATCATCGGCCAAATCTACGGCCGCAGTTTGTGGACGGCATAGTGTCAAGCTGAGCAACAGACCCAGGACCGTACCGGCCAGTCCCCCCATAAAGATCGCCTGAAGAGGACCCATATACCCGGACAAGTACAACATCACCATCGCGACAAAACCCGCAAAGGCTGCCACGCCCCACGTGGTAATGATACATTCCGTACTCTTGTCTATCGAAGCCATAACCTACACTTATCCCCCAGATGGTTTGTGTAAGGCGCTAGTCGTAGCGCCCGTCTTTTTCAGCCTTGGCAGAGAACTCTGTCGCTTCTCCACGCGCAAGCTTGCCCGCCTGTTCGACCCAATTGTCGCGCGACGCGCGGCCCATGAACCCTTCAAGGTTCTGGTCAACCCAAGCCAACTCATCTTGCCCCCATTTTGCGATTTGGTCAAAATGGAAAAAACCCATCGCATTTACGGTCTTCTCAAGCTTCGGACCGATGCCCTTGATCAACTTGAGGTCATCTGCCCCTGCTTTGCGCGGCGCGCTCATCGTGCGGGGCTTTTTGCCCGGACCAGCAGCAGGCACGCCAGATTCCGCTTTTGCATCGGTTTTGGGTGCTGGTGCGACTGTTCCACGTGCAGGCTTTGCCTTGGTCTTGGCATCGCTGCCCGCAACTTCGGCGACACCGTCGGACGCGGCCCCACGGCTACGGTCTACAGGTTTTTGCCCCTTTGTCCGCCCGCCCTGCGGGCCATCCGGTCCGGCAGGTGGCATCATATCATCGCGCTTTGCAGAGGCAGGCTTTTTACCGGTATTCGCAGCCTTGCCCTGCCACGGCGCCAGCAGCGGCACTTCTGTGCCATCAATTCGTTTGACCGTATCGCCCAGATCAACAGCCAATGCCGCACTGGCGTTATACTGTGTTTTACCGCTGTCATACTCGGTGAGTGATGTCAGACCACTCAACGGCTCGGACGCATAGCGACCGTTCTGTGGCCCCGGTGTGGGCACCTTGCCCGCAGCCAAATCTTCGAGCAATTCGGTGAACCGGACGGCTGTCAGGTCTTCGTAATAATCCTTACCGATCTGCGCCATCGGTGCGTTGGAACACGCCCCCAGACACTCGACCTCTTCCCATGAAAATTTGCCATCCTCGGACAGCTGGTGCGGGTTCTTGGCGATCTTTTCCTTGCAGATACCAATGAGGTCTTCGGCCCCGCAAATCATGCAGGTTGTCGTGCCGCATACCTGAATATGTGCAACACTACCAACGGGTTGCAGCTGAAACATAAAGTAAAATGTCGCCACCTCCAGTCCACGGATATAGGCAAGTCCCAACATCTCGGAGACGTGCTCGATCGCGGGACGGCTGAGCCAGCCCTCCTGCTCCTGCGCGCGCCACAAAAGCGGGATGATCGCCGATGCCTGACGGCCTTCGGGATACTTCGTCATCTGTGCTTCAGCCCACGCTTGGTTCGCGGAGGTAAATGAGAAGGCTTCGGGTTGGTCGGGGTGCAGTCGGCGCAACATCGGATCAGGCTTTCGTGGTTGCGGAGGCATCGGAGGCCTCCGTCGGGAGTTTATGGAGCAAATTCAAGAAACGGTGAAAAATCACCGATCCACCTCACCAAACACGATGTCCATCGTGCCGATGATCGCGGCAACATCCGCCAATTGGTGACCTTTGGCCAGATAGTCCATCGCCTGCAGGTGCAGATAACCCGGCGCGCGCAGTTTGGCGCGGTAGGGTTTATTGGAGCCGTCGGCAACAAGATAGACGCCAAACTCACCTTTGGGCGCTTCAACAGCGGCGTAAACTTCCCCGGCGGGCACGTGGAAGCCTTCGGTATAAAGCTTGAAGTGGTGGATCAGGCTCTCCATTGAAGTCTTCATATCCGTACGCGATGGCGGCGTGATCTTGCCACGGGCGAGGATGTCACCTTTACCTTCAGGCGCGCGAAGCTTTTCGATGGCTTGCAGCATAATGCTAGCCGATTGGCGCATTTCTTCCATGCGCACCAGATAGCGGTCATAGCAGTCGCCATTCACGCCAACGGGAATCTGAAACTCAAATTCATCGTAACATTCATAAGGTTGCGCACGGCGCAAATCCCACGCGAGGCCGGAACCGCGCACCATCACACCGGAAAAACCCCAGTCCTGAATGTCCTGCTCGGAAACAACGCCGATATCGACGTTACGCTGTTTGAAAATCCGGTTTTCCGTAAGCAGCGTATCGATGTCGACCATGAAGCCTTTGAGGAACTTGTGGGTCCACGTCTCGATATCATCAAGCAGCGCTTCGGGCAGATCCTGATGCACACCGCCGGGACGGAAGTAAGCCGCGTGCAAACGCGCACCACAAGCGCGTTCATAGAAAATCATCAGATCTTCACGCTCTTCAAAACCCCAAAGCGGCGGGGTCAGCGCGCCGACATCCATCGCTTGAGTCGTAACGTTGAGAAGGTGACTCAGGATGCGGCCAATCTCGGAGTACAGCACTCGAATAAGGCTCGCACGGCGGGGCACTTCAACGCCGGTAAGACGCTCGATGGCCAGACACCACGCGTGCTCCTGATTCATCGGAGCCACATAGTCCAGCCGGTCAAAATACGGCAGATTTTGCAGGTAGGTTCGCGATTCCATCAGCTTTTCGGTGCCACGATGTAGCAGGCCGATATGCGGATCACACCGCTCGACGACCTCACCGTCCAACTCCAACACCAGACGCAAAACGCCGTGCGCCGCAGGGTGCTGCGGGCCAAAGTTGATGTTGAAATTGCGGATTTTCTGTTCGCCAGTGAGGGCGTCTTCGAAACCTTTGGTGCCGTCCATCAGATCTGCTCCAAACTCGTTTTGCGTGCTCTACGCACCATCCATATCGGAGCGGCGAACAGGCCAAAAACTGTTAGCTCAACTCCGCGTAACATCACACTCACTTCGCTGCCTCTTTCGTCTTTTCGTCACCCGGAAGGATATACTCTGCCCCTTCCCATGGGGACATGAAATCAAACTGGCGGTATTCCTGAACCAAACTTACAGGCTCGTACACGACCCGCTTTTCCGCCTCGTCATAGCGGACTTCGGTATAGCCCGTGGTCGGGAAGTCCTTGCGCAGCGGATGCCCGCGAAAACCGTAGTCGGTCAGCAAGCGGCGCAAGTCGGGGTGGCCGGAGAAGAGGATGCCGAACATATCGAACACTTCACGCTCGAACCAATTGGCGCAGGGGTGGATATCGACCAAGGAGGGCACCATATCCTCTTCGCGCACAGCGACGCGCAGGCGGATGCGGTGGTTCTGATACATCGACAGGAAGTGATAAACCACATCGAACCGCTTGGCCCGACCTGTATAGTCTACCGCCGTGATATCCACGAGAGAGGAGAAGCGACACGTGGCGTCGCCTTTCAGAAACTCGACCAGACCCGTAATATTGGCGAGCGTGACATCAAGGTTCAGCTCACCATGAGCGATCTCCCACCCCAACACACAGTCTGGGCGTTTCTGCTCAATATAGCCGCCAAGTTCGGTCAGTGCTTCGGTCATCGTACAATCGTCCCCGTGCGGCGCATTTTCCGTTGCAGCTGCATGATACCATACAGCAACGCCTCCGCCGTGGGCGGGCAGCCGGGCACGTAGATGTCGACCGGCACGATCCTGTCACAGCCGCGCACGACGCTATAGCTGTAGTGGTAATATCCGCCGCCGTTGGCACATGAACCCATCGAAATTACATAGCGCGGCTCCGGCATCTGGTCATAAACCTTGCGCAGGGCCGGCGCCATTTTATTGGTCAGCGTACCCGCCACGATCATCAGATCGG
The DNA here is from genome assembly GCA_049670485.1 of Sulfitobacter sp. Taxonomy (GTDB): domain Bacteria; phylum Pseudomonadota; class Alphaproteobacteria; order Rhodobacterales; family Rhodobacteraceae; genus Sulfitobacter. The sequence goes on along the minus strand of JBATTJ010000061.1, from coordinate 49,995 downwards.
ACTGGCGCGGAGAGGCGCGCGGCGCTGTGCCGAACCGCTCAAGGTCATAGCGCGGCATGGACGTGTGCATCATTTCGACCGCACAGCAGGCCAACCCGAAGGTCATCCAGTGCAGCGAGCCGGTGCGCGCCCAGTTGATCAAATCCTCGGTAGAGGTGAGCAGAAACCCCTTGTCCTGCAAAGAAGCATTCAGGTTCTGGGTCGCGACATCGCGATCCATTCCTGCCGTGGCGGTCGAATTCGTGGACATTACTGCCATTCGAGTGCTCCTTTTTTCCATTCATACGCGAAACCAGCGGTCAGAACGCCCAGAAACACCATCATCGACCAGAAGGCGGTCATCGAAATCTCTCCGAAGGACACAGCCCACGGGAACAGGAACGCGATTTCGAGATCGAAAATGATGAACAAAATTGCAACCAAGAAGAATCGCACGTCAAACTTCATGCGCGCATCATCAAACGCGTTGAACCCGCACTCATAGGCCGACACTTTTTCCGGATCGGGGTTGCGCACGGCAAGCACGACAGCCGCAAGGATAAGAGCAAGCCCCAACCCGATAGCAACAAACAGAAAAATCAGGATCGGCAGGTATTCTTTAAGCATATCGTCCAAGGGTGGCTCCTCTCGAGGATGGCTGGGGCTTTGCTGCCCGGCGCGACGCTTTGAACGAGGTTTATCCCCGTGTGCCCATGGGGTCAACGGCACGAAGGGTGGAAAGGTGTCGCAGGCGTTTGGCAATTTCCGGTCGTTGCCCGTACCCCCCCTCGGACTTGATGGATGAGGACTGTGCAATTTCTTGTTATCAAAACCCTTGGCAGACCGTCGATGAAAAAAATGAAAATAATCTGAACCAATTGGCGCGGGCGGCGTTGCACCACCATGAAGATCACGCCGCTGTGAGCGTGATTATCGAAGTTATCCAAAAAGGGATTATTATGAACCGTCGTTTTGCTCTTAAATCCGCCTTTGCCGCAACTGCCCTTGCAGCGATCACCGCCTGCGCTCCTGCCGATACAGGCAGCGACATTGTAGATATCGCCGCCTCCAACGGTAATTTCAACACACTCGTTGCAGCAGTACAGGCAGCCGGTCTTGAAAGCACACTGCGCGGTCCTGGTCCCTTCACCGTTTTCGCCCCGACTGACGCTGCCTTCGCCGCCCTGCCCGCAGGCACCGTAGAAAATCTGCTGCTGCCAGAGAACAAAGACACGCTGGCGAGCATCTTGACATACCACGTCGTACCCGGTGCCGTGCAATCCGGTGACGTACTGGGCACAGTGCAGAACGTCGCAACAGTCAACGGCCAGACCGTGCGTGTCGACGGCACAGGCGGCAAGCTCAAAGCTGCCGTGCGTGTAAACGATGCAAACGTGACAGCCGCCGATATTCTGGCAACCAATGGCGTCATTCACGTCATCGACAAAGTATTGCTGCCGAACTAATCGGTTCACATAGACGCGTAGAGCCCCGCCAGTTCATTTTGGCGGGGCTTTTTTGTTTTCCTAGATCACCCAATCAGCGCGGCGTTTTTCAAAAAATGCGCTGATGCCTTCTGCAGCTTCTTCCGTCTCCCAGCGCGCGGCAAGGGCCGCGATGGATAGTGCGACCGCATCTTCGGTTGCCGCACCGCCTAAATCCTGTGCAAGCTTTTTAGCCGCGGCCACCGCACCGGGGGCGCAAGCCAGATAAGGGACCACCTCGCGCTCGACTGTTGCATCAAGTTCTGCTGCTGGCACACAGCGTGCGAGCAATCCAAGCTCAACCGCCTCGGCCGCGTCAAATACACGGCCCGACATGAAGACGCGCCGCGCGCGCCCTTCCCCCATTCGTGCAATCACATAAGGGCCAATGGTTGCGGGAATGATCCCCAGTTTTGTTTCCGTGAGCGCCATTTTCAGGCTGTCGACACCGACCGCCACATCGCAAACGGCAGCCATCCCGACCCCGCCACCGAACGCATTGCCCTGCAGTCGGCCGATAAGCGGCTTGGGCAAACGGTTCAGCATCCCCAACATCGTCGCAAGCTTACCTGCCTCCCTGGTACGGGTCTGCACATCCATGCCCATCTGAGCCTGCATCCAAGACAGGTCGCCACCTGCGCAAAACGTCTTGCCCGCTGCGGCAAGAACAACCACCCGCACGGCATTATCCGTGCCCAAATCCTGAGCTGCCTGGGTCAATTCCGCCAACATCTGCGCCGACAACGCGTTGTGTTTGTCGGCACGCGACAGGGTAAGGGTCGCAACCCCGCGCGTGTCTGTCTCAATCGTGAGTGTCTCGAACATAGGTAAAGCCTCCCGCTGTGTCTTTTGCCCGGATCAGCCGCGCATCGCGCGCGCCATCTCAGCCGCCTGCGCGATGATATCCGCATCCAGACCTGTCTCGTATCCCAAATCAGTCAGATGGGCGGCCACGGCTTCGGTCGCCACGTTCCCCGATGCACCGGGGGCATAGGGGCAGCCGCCCAATCCACCAACCGCCGCATCGAATACCCGCAGACCAAGGCTTAGCGAGGCGTCGATATTGCCAAGCGCGCGACCGCCTGTGTCATGGTAGTGCCCTGCCAGACGTCCGACCGGCACCACATCGCGCACAGCCAGCAACATACGCGCAATACTGTCGGGTGTGCCCGCCCCGATCGTATCGCCCAGCGACACCTCATAGCAGCCCATCGCAAACAGTTTATCCGCCACCCGTGCCACTGCATCGGGTGCGACGACACCGTCATAGGGACATTCCACAACACACGACACATAACCGCGCACCGGCATGTCCACGTGCCGCGCACTCTCGAGGATCGGAGCAAACCGCGCGATGCTCTCTTCGATCGAGGCGTTGACGTTCTTTTGCGAAAACCCTTCAGACGCGCTGGCGAAAACGGCAATTTCATCTGCCTGTGCCGTCACCGCATCCTCATATCCACGCATATTCGGCGTCAAGGCCGCATAGCGCACACCGTCTTTGCGCGTGATCCCTGCCAGCACATCAGCGCTTCGCGCCATTTGCGGCACCCATTTGGGCGAGACAAAGCTGGCGCATTCGATCCGCGAAAACCCCGCCGTGCTCAGCAAATCAACAAGAGCAATCTTTTCCGCCAGCGGTATATCACGCGCCTCGTTTTGCAGGCCGTCACGTGGGCCGACCTCGAATATCTCGCATCTTCCCAAATTCATGCCGCCCTCCCTTATGCACCAATGTACCACGGTGCGAAAAATCGCTGCTCAAACAGGCGCCCTTCGGTGGGCAAGGACGCTTTGAACGCCTCCCGCTCTGTCATCCGACCGTACCATGCCTGCAGTTCTGGGAAGTCGTCCAGATGCGCGAAATGACGCGCCATATAAACCGCCTGCCCCACTGAAATATCGGCAGCGGAAAAACCGCTGTCCAACAAAAACTCCCGCCCCGACAAGCGCGCCTCAAGGGCACCATAGCATTTACCGATCCGCGTCGCCTCAAGCTTCATCACAATCGGGCTACGCATTGTATCTTCGCGCAAGGCGATGTGTTGCTGGGTCAGCGCGGCGGTGTGCTGACTGATCGTTTCGGAAAAATGCACCCAGATAAGCCATTGAGCCCGCTCTGCATGCCCTGCCGGACGCCCCAGACTCTCGGGCGAGAACCGCTCACACAAGACCTCGGTGATCGCACCGGTCTCGAATATCGCTGTGCCGTCAATCTCCAGCGCGGGCACACGGCCTGCCGGACTTTTGTCCAGAAATGCGGGGCTGCGCAGGGATTTGTCAAAAGGATAGGTCTGCACCTCGAACTCTATGCCCAATTCATGTAGCAGCCAGAGACTGCGCATGGAGCGGGTTTGCGGGCAATGGTGCAGGACAATCATTCTTCAGGCTCCAACCGGACCAACGCGGCCCCTGCCTCGACCTGATCTCCAGCCTGTGCAAGCACTTCCGCCACGGTGCCATCCCGCGCAGCGAGCAGGCTGTGCTCCATCTTCATAGCCTCAAGGATCGCAAGCTTGTCGCCCTTGCGCACTTGCGCACCCATGACTGCAAACACTTCGCGGACAAGCCCCGGCATCGGGGCCTCAATCAGGTTGCCGTCTCCTTGCGTCCCTGCCGCGCGTTGCAACGGATCAATATGTTCGAACACCAGACCATAGCTGTCGAAAACAGTGATCAGACTGCCGGAAATTGCGACCTGTGGTGCAGGTGCTCCGCCGACTTGCCAGCGCCCGCCGATCCGACGCGCCGAAACAACCTCATCACCGATATACCAGTCTTGGGCATCCGGTCCTGTCACCTCGACTTTCACCAATTGCTCTGCATCGTTCCACCCAAGTGTGACCTGCCGCAGCAGCGGCGCCCAAAGCGTAAATCCGGCATCCGCATGACGCGCCAACAGACCAAGCGCCGCCATACCTGCCAATGCAACATGGCGCGGTTCAACTTTTGGCGGCGCGGTCAACGCCTCGATATCACGCGCGATCAATCCGGTATCCACATCACCAGCCCGAAAACCCGCATGCCCTGCAAGCGCGCCCAGAAACGCAAGGTTGGTCACGGTGCCCGCCACTTGCGTACCTGCCAATGCCTGCCGCAGACGCGCCAGTGCTACGTCGCGGGTGGGACCGTGCACGACGACCTTGGCAATCATCGGATCATAGAAAGGGCTGATCGTGTCGCCGCTGCGCACGCCGCTGTCTGCGCGACAGGCGGGATCGAACGCAAGATGGGTGAGCGTGCCGGTGGCAGGCAAAAAGCCCGCTGGCACGTCCTCTGCATAAAGACGCGCCTCGAAAGCATGACCCTCAATGCCCAGCGCATCTTGCGCCAACGGCATGCCTTCACCCGCCGCAACTCGAAGCTGCCACTCTACCAGATCAACGCCTGTGATCGCCTCTGTTACCGGATGCTCGACCTGAAGGCGGGTGTTCATCTCCATGAAAAAGAACCCGTCTGCCGTGAGGCCTCCGGTACCGTCCACGATAAATTCGACCGTGCCTGCCCCTTTGTAGCCGATGGCCTGCGCCGCACGCACGGCTGCCGCCCCCATGGCAGCGCGCAATTCCGGCGTCATGCCGGGTGCGGGCGCTTCCTCGATCACCTTCTGATGCCGACGCTGCAGCGAGCAATCGCGCTCGAACAAATGTACCGCAGTCTCGCCATCGCCAAATACCTGCACCTCGATGTGGCGCGGTTTGTCTACAAACTTCTCGACCAGCATATCCATATTGCCAAAGGCCGATTTGGCCTCTGACCGCGCGGAGGCGAGCGCGTCGGCAAATCCTGCCGCACTCTCTACCATGCGCATGCCCTTACCGCCGCCGCCCGCGACCGCCTTGATCAGCACGGGATAGCCGATTTTGCCTGCCTCGGCGGCCAGCAGATCATCCGCCTGATCCTTTCCATGATAGCCCGGTACGACAGGCACACCTGCCTCTACCATCAACGCCTTGGCCGCATCCTTGAGGCCCATCGCGCGGATCGCATCACCTGATGGGCCGATGAATGTCAGGCCTGCCGCTTCGACCGCTTCGACAAATTCGGGGTTTTCTGACAAAAACCCGTATCCCGGATGGACCGCCTGCGCGCCTGTCTCCAGCGCCGCCTGAATGATCATATCGCCGCGCAGATAACTGTCAGCTGGCGCAGAGCCACCGATATGCACGGCGACATCGGCCATCGCCACATGCTCGGCCCCTGCGTCCGCGTCCGAATAGACGGCAACACAGCGCACACCCATCGCTTGCGCGGTGCGCATCACACGGCAGGCAATCTCGCCCCGGTTGGCGATCAGGATTATATCAAACATCAGGCATAGTCCTCCACCAGTTTAAAGCGTTCGCACATGAGCTTCATGTCTGTCGAAAACTTGGTCGTGCGGCTGAAATACGCCTCATAACCGGCGCGCCAATGGTCCAGATCGCGGAACTCTCCCTGTGCCGCGACAAATTCGGCGTCCATGTCGACAAACCGGCGGGTCGTAACTTCGATCGTTTCGATCATCACGGCGGGCGTGCCATCCCAGTCCAGCGCGATATCGCGTCGCCCTACTTCGGGCCATGCATCACCGCCTTTGCCATAGGCCGATGCCGCCTCACAGGTTGCGGTTTTTTGCCCGCTGCGTACCAGCGCGAGGATTTCCGCGCACAACTCGGGTGTGTCTCCAAAACGGAACGTTTCCGCATCGGGATTGGCGTCGATAATCTGTTGCAATGTTTGTGTCATTTAGCGCCCCTACATCCGGAACACGCCAAAGCGTGTCTCTTCTATTGGCGCATTGAGCGCGGCGGACAGGCTGAGTGCCAGTACATCACGGCTTTTGCGCGGATCAATGATGCCGTCATCCCACAGGCGCGCAGAGGCATAGAGCGGATGGGATTGCTCCTCGAACATATCGACCGTGGGCTGTTTAAACGCTGCCTCTTCTTGCGCTGACCATTCCTCGCCTGCGCGCTCAATCGCGTCGCGTTTAACGGTGGCCAGCACGCCTGCCGCCTGTGCGCCACCCATGACGGATATTCGCGAATTGGGCCACGTCCACAAGAAACGCGGCGAATATGCGCGGCCCGCCATGCCATAGTTTCCCGCACCGAACGATCCCCCGACAAGCATGGTGATCTTGGGCACATTGGTACAGGCAACGGCTGTCACCATTTTTGCCCCATGCCGCGCAATCCCCTCGTTCTCATATTTCCGTCCTACCATAAATCCAGTGATATTCTGCAAAAAGACCAGCGGGATACCTCGCGCCGAGCACAGCTCGACAAAATGCGCACCCTTCTGAGCGGCTTCGGAGAACAACACCCCATTGTTGGCAATAATGCCCACAGGGCAGCCTTTGACATGGGCAAAACCGGTCACAAGGGTCTCCCCGAAGCGGGGTTTGAATTCGTCGAACCGGCTGCCATCGACGGTCCGCGCGATCACTTCACGGATGTCGTAGGGCGTGCGCAGATCGCCCGGCACCACCCCCAGAATTTCCGCCGGATCATAGGCGGGTTCCTCGGACGTCTCCCATTGCACGGTGGCAGGCTTGGTCCGGTTGAGGTATTGTACCGCGCGCCGCGCAAGGCTCAGGGCATGGGCGTCATCCTCTGCCAGATAATCGGCCACGCCCGACAGACGTGTATGTACATCGCCACCGCCCAGATCCTCTGCGGTGACCACCTCGCCTGTCGCGGCCTTGACCAAGGGCGGTCCCGCCAGAAAAATCGTGCCCTGCTCTTTTACAATAATCGTGACATCCGACATCGCGGGAACATATGCGCCCCCCGCCGTACAAGATCCCATCACCACGGCAATCTGTGGGATGCCTTTGGCGCTCATCCGGGCCTGATTGTAGAAAATACGACCAAAATGATCGCGGTCGGGAAAGACTTCATCCTGATTGGGCAGGTTCGCGCCACCACTGTCCACAAGGTAGATACAGGGCAGATTATTCTCCTCCGCAATCTCTTGGGCGCGCAGGTGTTTTTTGACCGTCATCGGATAATAAGTGCCGCCCTTCACGGTGGCATCGTTGCAGATGACTATCACGTCATGGCCTTGCACGGTGCCCACCCCAGCAATCACACCGGCACAAGGTGCAGCCCCCCCATAGAGCCCGTGCGCGGCAACCGCGCCCACCTCCAGAAACGGCGATCCGGCATCAAGAAGGTTCGCCACCCGTTCACGCGGGAGCATCTTACCGCGGCTCAGATGCCGTGCGCGTGATTTGTCGCCCCCGCCAAGAGCGGCTGCATCGGCCGCCTCGCGGATCCGGGCAAGAGCATCCAGATGGGCGGCGGTATTCGCCTTGAACGCCTCGGAGGATGGCAGGGCTTGGGATGAAAGCTTCATTGGTGGATCTCCTTTGACGTATTGGTGCGGAAGGACGGGCCTGCCCCGCGACCTGCATTCATCTTATCATTCATTGGCCCACCTCGCCGCAGGCGCGCTGTTTCAACGAACGGCGGATCACCTTGCCTGTCACAGTCATCGGCAAAACATCCAAAAACTCGATCTCGCGCGGGTAGGAATAGGCCGCAAGCCGGTCTTTCACCCAGCTTTGCAACTCTGGGACCGTGACCTGTGCGCCGTCTTTCAGCACAACATAGGCCTTCACGATTTCGGTGCGCAGCGGATCGGGTTTGCCGACGACGCCAACGGTTGCGACAGCCGCGTGGGTCAACAGACAATCCTCGATCTCTGCTGGACCAATGCGGTAGCCGCTTGAGGTGATGACATCATCCTCCCGACCGACAAAGCGCAAGAACTCACCCTCCCAAATGCCCCGGTCACCGGTGAGCATCCAATCGCCGCGAAATTTCACGGCGGTCTCCTCGGGTCGCTGCCAGTAGTTCAGCATCATGGAGGCCGCCCCGCGCCGCACGGCGACGTCGCCCTCACCCTGCGCAGGTTTATCGCCATCAAGCACGGCAACCTCGAACCCCGGCACGGCCTTACCGATACAGCCTGCTTGCGCTTTGAACTGCGCGCTGCAACTGCTCGCCACCATGTTACATTCGGTTTGGCCATAGAATTCGTTAATCTCGAGCCCGAACGCCGCACGGCCCCATGCCAGCATTTCAGCGCCAAGCGGCTCCCCACCGCTGGCAACCGACCGCAATCCGTCAATCCGCGCATCACCGGCTTTGAGCATCCGCAGCGCAGTGGGCGGAAAAAACACGTTGCGCACATGGCCCTCCGAAATGATCCTCTGGCATTCCGCCACATCAAATTTGGCCATCCGCGCGGCCACGACCGGGATGCCCAGCGCCAATGCCGGAATCGCCACGTCAAACAGCCCGCCGATCCACGCCCAATCCGCAGGAGTCCACAGGCAGTCGCCCGCGTGGCCCAGAATATCATGGCTGAGCGATACGCCGGGCAGATGGCCGGTCAGCATCCGGTGCCCGTGCAGCGCCCCCTTGGGTGTACCGGTCGTGCCGGAGGTATAAATCAGCACTGCCGGATCATCGGGGCCGGTATCGGCATACTCGACCGGCGCACCGCTTTGCCCGACCTCCTCCACCAACCATGCCTGTGCCAGATCACCCAAAAGGGCGGCACCTTCAGCATCGGTCAGGACCAATTGTGTGCCGCTATCCCCGATCCGAGAGGCCAGCGCGTCGTGCTTGAACAGTTTGAACAGCGGCACCGAAATCGCGCCGATTTTCCAGATCGCCAGATGCGCGGCAAGGCACCACGGGCTCTGGCTCAGCAAAACACCAACACGCGCGCCGGTGCTGACTTGGGAGGCCATGGCCCGCGCCAATCCGTCCGCCATATCGCTCAGTTGGCCATAGGTTACATCAACCCGCACAGTGCCCGTCAGATCAATTACGGCAACCTGCGCTTCAGGATGATCCAGACATTGCCGCGTAATGTTGAGACGCGCGGGTATGTCCCAATGCCCCTCTCCATCCAGACCCGGCAAATTGTGTATCACGCCATGGCCGCCATCATCTCGCGACCCACCAGCATGCGGCGAATCTCGGATGTGCCCGCACCAATCTCCATCAACTTGGCATCGCGGAACAGCCGCGCGACCGGACTGTCCGACAGGTAGCCCGCACCACCCATCGCCTGAACGGCCTGATGGGCCTGCACCATCGCCTGCTCGGAGGCATAAAGACAGCAGGCCGCCGCATCCGCACGGGTCACTTCGCCACGGTCGCAGGCTTTTGCCACCTCATAGACATAGGCGCGCGCCGAATTCATCGCGGTGTACATATCCGCCATTTTGCCCTGCATCAGCTGGAAGCTGCCCACCGGTTTTCCAAATTGCTTACGCTCTGCCATATACGGCATGATTTCATCGAGGCAGGCCGCCATAATCCCAAGGCCGATCCCCGCCAGCACAACACGCTCATAATCCAGACCCGACATAAGCACGGCAACGCCGCGCCCCTCCTCGCCCAGCACATTTTCGAACGGCACTTCGCAATCGTCAAAGATCAGCTCGGCAGTATTGGAGCCGCGCATGCCCAGCTTGTCGAAATGCGGCGATGTGGTGAAACCCACCATACTTTTCTCGATCAGGAATGCGGTGATCCCTTTGGAGCCTGCGTCCTTGTCCGTCTTGGCATAGACCACCAGCGTTTCTGCGTCGCATCCATTGGTGATCCAGTATTTGTTGCCCGACAAGCGGTAGTGGTCGTTGCGCTTTTCCGCGCTGAGCTTCATCGACACGACGTCGGAGCCTGCGGAAGTTTCAGACATTGCCAATGCGCCCACATGCGCACCGGAGCACAGCGATGGCAGGTATTTCGCACGCTGTGCGTCGGTGCCATTCAGGCTGATCTGGTTCACACACAGGTTAGAATGCGCCCCGTAAGACAGCGAGACTGACGCGCTGGCGCGTGCGATCTCCTCCACGGCGACGGTATGCGCGAGGTAGCCCATGCCGGTGCCGCCGTATGCCTCATCCACTGTCATACCCAACAGGCCCAGCGCGCCCATCTCCTGCCAGAGGGCGGCGGGGAACAGGTTGTCGCCATCAATGTCCGCGGCCATCGGACGCACGCGGTCTTGTGCCCAGCGGTGAACCGTGTCGCGCAGCGCGCCGACATCCTCACCCAGATCAAACTTCATCACGGCGTTGAACATGACGTCTCTCCCCTACATTCAATTTATTGAACGCTTGTTCAATAGTTACAGATCACGCGCCACAGGTCAAGCTATGCAGCACTCAGTCCGGTGCCTGATAAACGCGCCCGACCTCGTCGCGGATGATCCGCGCGATCTGGGCGCAATCCTCAAGGCTGAAGGTCAGCGGCACGCGCATGTCAATGATCCCTGCGAGCACGCGGTCGCTCTTGGGCATGGCGGGCGCGTCAACATACCGCCAACTGTCATAGCGGCTGGTGAACCCCACAGGCTCGGCATTGCCGAACCACTTAAGCTCGACCCCGCGCGCCTTGCATCGCGCCAGCAAATCCTGCACCGGTGCGCCCTGCCACTCGTCCAGCAGGAACTGGATCGAGGAGCCAACGATCGTTTCCTCTTCCGGCCGTTCAATCAGCGTCAGGCCGACCGTATCACGCAGACCCGCCTCAATCGCGAAGTACCGCGCGTTCCAGCGGGCGCATTGCCTGGCAAGGTCTGCCAACTGGGGCCGCAAGATCGCCGCACGCAGATTGTCCATGCGCCCTGAAATATTGGGCGTCTCATAACGGATTGTCTCGAACACCTCTTTGGGCGGTCCGGCAAGATGCGTCTCATACAGCATATAGCTGCCTGAATACATGATCGCGCGCGCGGCGACCTCTGCGTCATCGGTGACGAACAAACCGCCCTCACCTGCGTTCATATGCTTGTAGGTCTGGCACGAATAGCATCCCACGGCGCCCCAAGTGCCGGATGGTTTACCCTTCCACGCGGCCCCCATGGTGTGCGCGCAATCTTCGATCACCGTGATACCGGCGGCGTCACAGATCACCATCAGCCGTTCCATATCGCACAGATGCCCGCGCATGTGGCTGAGCAGCAGGACCTTAGCCTGATCCGCCTTTGCCTCCAGATCGTCGAGATCCAGCACCAGTTGCGGTGTAACGCCCACGAAAACCGGCACTGCCCCCACGGCGGCAATCGCCCCCGGCACAGGTGCGAGCGTGAACGCATTGGTCAGCACGCGGTCACCCGCCTGTACCCCTACTGCGCGCAAGGCCGTCGCCATAGCATACCCGCCCGACGCCACCCCGAGGCAATAGCGCGCGCCGACCGATGCCGCGAACTCCTGCTCCAATAAAACCGTCTGCGCCGTCTCTCCGGCCACGGTATTATAGCGGTGCAGACGTCCATGGCGCATCACCGCAACTGCGGCCTCGATGCCTGCTTCGGGGATCGGCTCTTGTTGAGTGAAACTACCCTTGAATACGTCCACCATCCCTCAGACCTTTCCCAGATGATGCTCCACCATATCGGGCAGATCGCCATACCGCTCCAACAGCGCTTCGGGCATCAAGGCAGCCATATCACCGCCAGCGGGACCAAATGTCACCAAAATCGACGGCACGCCTGCCGCTTTTGACGTATTGCGGTCTGTATCACTGTCGCCCACCAGCAAACAGCGCGCTGGATCGCCACCGGCACGGCGCACAGTCTCGAACAAATGCTCGGGGTCGGGCTTGCGCACGGCCAGGCTGTCTGCGCCCAGGACGGCCGCAAAATCGTTCATGATGCCCAACCGGCCCAGCAACTCCTGGGCCAAGCCTACAGGTTTGTTTGTACAAATCGCCACGATAAAGCCGCGCTTTTTGATTTCGGCCACCGCGTCCATTGCACCATCATATAGCGTCGTATGCGTGTCGATATCGCGGGCATAGTGGTACAGCAGCGCATCATAGTATTCGTCGATCAGCGGATCTTCCGCCGTGCGCCCCATCCGCGACATGCCCAGCCGCAGCATCGCACGCCCCCCGCGCAGCGCGGTGCCTGCATCCTGCGCAGGATCCAACAGGTCACCCGCCCCCATATCGCGAAAGCACGCATTTGCCGCCGCGATCAAATCGCCGCTTGTGTCGGCCAGCGTTCCGTCCAAATCAAATACCACCGTTTTCATCATACATCCCTTATCGCGCCAAAATCCGCCTACTGTTCACCCCGTGGTGTTGCAAGCGGCAACCCTAAGTGATCCGCCCCCACCTTGCGCCAAGGCGCGCATCGGTTAAACAGGGAAAAACAAAAACGAGCAGAACGGAAACCCCATGGACACCAGTCTCATCATCCTCGCCGCAGGCAAGGGCACACGCATGAATTCCGAACTGCCCAAGGTGCTGCACCCGATTGCAGGCGATCCGATGCTTGTACATGCTATGGCTGCGGGTGCATCACTGGCACCGCGTCATATTGTCGTGGTGGCCGGTCACGGGGCGGATGAGGTCACAAAAGCTGCGCAAGAGTATGACGAGACCGCCACTGTGGTAGTGCAGGAAGAGCAATTGGGCACCGCACATGCCGTCGCGCAGGCAACGGATGTTCTGGCCGATTTTGACGGCATTGCAATCGTGCTTTATGGCGATACGCCCTTTGTCTCGCCAGAAACCCTCGAAGAGATGATGGGCGCCGCCGAGGGCAGTGATGTCGTGGTTCTGGGGTTTGAGGCAGCTGATCCGGGCCGCTACGGGCGGCTGGTGATGGAGGGCCTGTCACTGGAGCGGATCGTTGAGTTCAAGGACGCCACCGCAGCCGAGCGCGCCATCACCCTGTGCAACAGCGGTGTGATCGCGTGCAAAGCGCCGCTTTTGTTCGATCTGATTTCGAAGGTCGAGAACACCAATGCAGCGAGCGAATACTATCTCACTGATATTATCGGACTGGCGCGCGCACGCGGCTTGACCGCTACGGCTGTGACCTGCGCCGAAGCCGAGACATTGGGCGTAAACTCCCGTGCACAGCTGGCCGAGGCGGAGCAGGCTTTTCAAACTCGCGCCCGCGCAGCGCTGATGGCGGACGGGGTCACATTGCAGGCACCTGACACCGTGTTTCTGGCCCGCGATACAGTCATTGGCCGCGATGCCCACGTTGAGCCGCATGTCGTCTTCGGCGCGGGCGTAACAGTCGAGAGCGGCGCGCGCATCCGTGCGTTCAGCCATCTTGAAGGTTGTCATGTGTCGCGCGGTGCCATTGTGGGCCCCTATGCCCGCCTGCGCCCCGGTGCGGAGTTGCAGGAAAACACCCGCGTCGGCAACTTTGTCGAGATCAAGAATGCCACCATCGCGGAGGGGGCGAAGGTCAACCATCTGAGCTATGTCGGTGATGCCTTTGTCGGTGCGCATGCCAACGTGGGCGCAGGGACCATCACCTGCAACTATGACGGCGTAATGAAACACCACACCCACATCGGGGCCTATTCGTTCATCGGGTCCAACACGATGCTGGTGGCGCCTGTGCATATCGGGGATGGCGCGATGACCGGCTCCGGCTCGGTGATCACATCGGATGTGGAACCGGACGCCTTGGCGCTGGCGCGCGCACCACAGGTCGAGAAACCCGGCATGGCGCGCAAGATAATGGAAATGTTAAAGGCCAAAAAGGCCAGATCACAGCGGAGCAGCTGATATGTGCGGAATTGTAGGGGTCTTGGGCAACCACGAAGCAGCGCCCATTCTGGTCGAGGCGCTCAAACGGCTCGAATATCGCGGCTATGACAGCGCGGGTATCGCTACGGTAAACGCAGGCACGCTTGACCGCCGCCGCGCAGTGGGCAAGCTGGTGAACCTCAGCGATCTCCTGGTGCATGAACCGCTGGCCGGTAAATCAGGCATCGGTCACACCCGTTGGGCCACCCACGGGGAGCCCAATGTCGGCAATGCCCACCCTCACCGCGCAGGCCCCGTCGCCGTCGTCCACAACGGCATCATCGAGAATTTTCGCGAATTGCGCACCGAGCTTTCGGAATACGGCATCACCCCCACCACTGATACCGACACCGAAACCGTGGCCATGATGGCCCAGCATTTTATCACCGAAGGCCTGTCGCCTACGGAGGCTGCGATAAAAACCTTGTCCAAGCTTCAGGGTGCTTTTGCCTTGGCCTTCCTGTTTGACGGTGAGGAAGACCTGATGATTGCTGCGCGCAAAGGCTCCCCGCTTGCTATCGGCTATGGCGAGGGCGAGATGTACGTCGGCTCTGACGCGATTGCGCTGTCGCCCATGACCGACCGGATATCCTACCTTGAGGAAGGGGATTATGCTGTCCTGACCCGCGCGGGCGCCACAATCTTCGACGCGCACAGCACAGCCGTCAAACGCGACATCCGCACCGTCCAGATCAGCGCCACCCGCATCGACAAAGCGGGGCACAAACACTTTATGGCCAAGGAAATCGCCGAACAGCCAACCGTCATCGCCGAGGCGCTCGCACATTATCTCACTGGTGCAGGTGACATCCGCCTGCCCGATCCGCAGATCGACTTCGCTAAAGTTGACCGCATCACGATGGTCGCTTGCGGCACCGCGTTTCTGGCCTGCCTTACGGCCAAATACTGGTTCGAGCAGATTGCCCGCTTGCCGGTCGAGGTGGACATTGCGTCCGAGTACCGCTACCGCGAGCCGCCAATCCCCGCACGATCGCTCGCGCTGTTCGTGAGCCAATCCGGTGAGACGGCAGACACCCTTGCCGCGCTGCGCTACTGCAGTGGAAAGGCCGAGACGATCATGTCGGTCGTGAATGTGGCCGAATCCTCCATCGCGCGCGAAAGCGATCTGGCGCTGCCCATCCTCGCGGGCGTCGAAATTGGTGTGGCCTCGACAAAGGCGTTCACATGCCAGCTCACCGTGCTGTTCCTGCTGGCGCTCAAGGCAGCATCAGATCGCGGTGAGATCACGGATGAAGCGTTACAGGATCATATCGCGCAATTGCGCCGGTTGCCTGCGCTCATGGCCGAAGCACTCGATCAAAGCGATGCCATCCGCGAGACGGCCCGCAAACTTTCGAGTGCGCGTGACGTGTTGTTTCTGGGCCGTGGCCCGCTTTATCCGCTGGCACATGAAGGTGCGCTTAAACTAAAGGAAATCAGCTATATACACGCCGAAGCTTATGCATCAGGTGAGTTGAAACATGGTCCTATCGCACTCATTGACGAAAACGTACCTGTGGTTGTAATGGCCCCGCGCGATAGGCTTTTCGACAAGACGGTCAGCAACATGCAGGAAGTCATGGCGCGCAAAGGTAAAGTCATCTTGATCTCCGACCGTGAGGGGTTGAACGAGGCCAGTCAAGGCGTGTGGGACACCATCGAGATGCCCGATGTCTCCGATGCGGTCGCCCCCATCCTTTATGCTATACCGGCGCAATTGCTGGCCTATCACACGGCTGTGGCCAAGGGCACGGATGTTGATCAACCGCGCAACCTCGCCAAATCGGTAACGGTGGAGTAAGGGTCACTTCTAACCCGCCGGAGGCACCCCATGTTACAACCCTATCTTGACCAACTGCACGCAGCCGCCGACCCTGCGCGCGCCGCCGATATGCGCAGCTATCACAAGGCAGACCGCGTCTATCTGGGCCTTACTAACCAGCAGATCAACGATCTGGCGCAGGACTGGCGCGGTGATCTGGATGTGGACCAGCGTGTGACAGTGGCCGACGGTCTATGGCGCAGCGACATCTTCGAGGCGCGTATCGCCGCAGCAAAGCTGTTGACCCAAGCGCGCCTGCGCCCCGATGACGGGCCTGCATGGCAGCTTATCGCGGGCTGGCACCGTGATTTTGACAGCTGGGCCATCGCCGATGCTGCCTGTGCTGCGGGGCAAAAGCGGCTTGTGGCGGACCCTACGCGGATTGACCGGGTCGAGGGTTGGACAACCTCCGACTACATGTGGACACGGCGCGCGGCATTGGTCATCACATTGCCTTGGACCAAATTGAAAAACCCGAAACAAGACGAGATTGACGCCCGCGAGCGCATTCTGGGCTGGGCCGCGACATATGCCAGCGATCCCAAGTGGTTCATTCAAAAAGCGGTTGGCACATGGCTGCGCGAGCTTGGCAAACATGACCCCGCACGCGTAACCGCGTTTCTGGACCTTCACGGCGACAAAATGAAACCCTTTGCCCGCAAAGAGGCGCTGCGCTCCCAAGGGTGAGGATCGACGCCTGCGATGCCTTGTGCGCTGATGGATTAAACAACTGGACCGAACAGTGTCGCAGGCTTGTTAGCCGTCGACCAACACGTCCAATGTGACCAATTCGGTCAGCGTCGCCTCAATCAGGCGCATGGCGGGCAAAGACAGGCGGCTGCCGCCCGTTGCAGGCCCGTCAATCGGGATCAGCACAACAGCGGATGATTTACCGTTGGAGGTATTGGTCACCCGGCCTGTCGTTTCGGATTTGACCAGCGGCGTTTTGAGCCAGAAACCCGGTTCGGTCGGACTGCCCAAACCTGCTATAGTCGTCCCTAAGCTGCTGGTTGTTGCGTCAGGCACGGCCTTTGCCGCCTCCGCCCGCTGCGCCGCCGAAGTCGTATCAAGGGAAGCTTGGGTATTGGCCGCTGGCGGCGGTGGCGGTGCTGCGGTGAGCACCGAATCCGTCACAGTTCCCTCGGCCTCCTGCACAGGCTCAACCGCCGTCGGAGTGTCAGGCGAGCCGATACGGCCCAGCGGGCCTTGCTCAAGCCATGTGCAGGCGCCCATGGACAGGAGGGCAGCGGCGGTAGCGATATGGAGGTGCAAACGTGTCATTTCCCGAACCTAGTCCAGCTTTGCGCCCGCTCCAACCCCCTCAGATCACCCTTGCCCCGACCCGGCGCGGGCTGTAGCAAGAATGCTATGAATGCTCCCCTCATCGACCCCTTTGCACGCGCGATTACATACTTGCGGGTTTCCGTCACGGACCGCTGCGATTTCCGCTGTGTTTACTGCATGTCGGAGAATATGACCTTTCTGCCAAAGCGTGAGTTGCTCACGCTTGAGGAACTGGACCGCATGTGTTCGGCCTTTATCGGGATGGGCGTGCAAAAGTTGCGGATCACCGGCGGAGAGCCGCTTGTCCGGCGCGGGATCATGACGTTTTTTGACGGGATGAAGCGGCATCTGGATGCGGGCACCCTGCGTGAGCTGACGCTGACCACCAACGGCAGCCAGCTCGAGAAATATGCCAAAGACCTCTATGCGGCGGGCGTGCGACGGGTGAATGTATCGCTCGATACGCTCGACGAGACGAAGTTTGCGGAAGTCACCCGCTGGGGTCGCCTGCCACAAGTTTTGCGCGGCATTGATGCTGCACAAGCAGCTGGCCTGAGGGTTAAGATCAATGCTGTCGCACTCAAAGGGTTCAACGAGCCTGAGTTGGCGCAGGTCACCGAGTGGTGCGCCGAGCGTGATATGGATCTTACGTGGATCGAAGTGATGCCGATGGGCGATATTGGCAACGAGGACAGGATTGACCAATACTGGTCCCTGAAAGACGTGCGCGCGCAATATGCCCAGCATTATACCGTCACGGACCTTGCCGAGAACTCCGGCGGTCCTGCGCGCTATGTCCGCCTTGAGGAGACCGGCCAGAAGATCGGCTTCATCACACCGCTCAGCCACAATTTCTGCGAAAGCTGCAACCGCGTGCGGCTGACCTGTACCGGCGAGATTTATTTGTGTTTAGGGCAAGAAGACAGCGCCGATCTGCGCGCGCCTTTGCGGGCGCATCCCGATGATGATGGCCCCTTGCAGGACGCTATCCGCACCGCCATCGGTATCAAGCCAAAGGGCCATGATTTCGACTATTCACGCCAGAAAATTGACGGGCAGATGCCGCGCCACATGAGCCACACGGGCGGCTGAGACCTCTTGTGCGCGCGCCCTTGCTGTATCGCCTATATGTCCTGTTCAGCATGCTGGCCGTTCCGTTTGTCGCCCGCGCCACCACCAAAAAGCTGATGCGCGCCGACGTGCCTGCCCACCGCGCCCATGAGCGGATCGGGCACGCCACTGAAGATCGCCCTGTAGGTTCGCTGATCTGGTTTCACGCCGCCTCTGTCGGTGAAAGCCTGTCTGTACTCGCCCTTATTGGACGGATGGGCGCGACCCTGCCCCACACGCATTTCCTCATCACTTCTGGCACGGCGACATCGGCCACACTCATCGCGCAACGGATGCCGCATAACTGTCTGCACCAGTTTGCACCGCTCGATGCGCCGGGGCCACTGAACCGGTTTTTAAGCCACTGGCAGCCAGACGCGGCAGTTTTCGTAGAGAGCGAGCTTTGGCCGCAGATGCTGCGGCGGACACATGCCACCGGTGCGACCATGGCCCTTGTAAATGCGCGGCTCTCTGAGCGCTCGCTGCGAGGATGGGCCAAACGCCCGCGCCTTGCCGGGTATATTCTCGAGGTGTTCAATCTTATCCTGACCCAAAATGACGCCATGGCCGAGGCAATGGTGCGCATCCACGCGCCTGCACCCCGCGTGGCACGGGGGCAGAACCTTAAATCCCTCGCCGGGCCGCTACCACGGGATGAAGACCTGATTTTCAATTGCCGTGCTGCAATTGGATATCGCCCTGTATGGGTTGCAGCCTCGACCCACGCAGGCGAGGAGGAGATCGTGCTGGCCGCGCATCAGGCATTGCTAAAGTCGCATCCTGATCTGCTGCTGATCCTTGTGCCCCGCCATCCCGAACGCGGGGCAGATGTGGCGCGGATGATTGACGGCGCAAACCTCGCCTATACCCGACGCAGCAAAGGTCGAACGCCAGAAAACGCGGTATTCCTTGCCGATACTTTGGGTGAACTAGGCAGTTGGTATGCCCTCACTGACATCGTGTTTCTCGGTGGATCGCTGCTGCCTATTGGCGGCCACAATCCGTTCGAAGTGGCCCAATCAGGTGCCGCCGTGCTCACCGGCCCCCATGTTTTCAACTTTGCCGAAACCTTCGCGGAGATGCAGCAGACTGGCGCCGCTTCAACTGTGGTAGACTCCAACGAGCTGACCGCACATGTCGACAGATTACTATGCGACAACGCGCGACGTGAAATTGCCGTGAGCGCAGCCACATCTTTCGCCCAAGCGGAAACCGGCAAGCTTGATACCATCGCCGACCGTCTGATCAAGGCTCTGAAACTGTCATGAAAAACACCGCCGCAATCAAAGTCATCGCACCCAATTTCAAACGCCGTCTGTCCGGTGTGACGGCCACGGTCGTCCGCCTTGTTCCCGTGCAAGCAGCGCAGATCGGCATTGTCACCACCGGCCCCGTGATCCCAGAGCATGTGCCGCAAATTCCGCTTTGGTCGCTCCTGACCCTGCCGCGCAGTCCGCTGCGCGTCTGGCATGCGCGCCGCAACCTTGAGATGATCGGCGGTCTGTTCCTCAAACGCGTGCTGCGCAAGCGGCTCAAGCTGATGTTTACCTCTGCATCACAGCGTAAACAATCACGCCTGACCCGCTGGCTCATCCGGCGCATGGATGCGGTTGTGGCCACGTCTGACAAAACAGCCGCATATCTTGAGCGGCCCGCGACGGTGATCATGCACGGCATTGACACCGAAAACTTCGCGCCGGCCCCTGACCGGTCCGCTTTGCGTGCGGCGATGGGCCTGCCAAACACGGGGCCGCTCATCGGTTGCTATGGCCGCATCCGCGCGCAAAAGGGAACCGACGCCTTTGTGCATGCCATGATCGAGGTCCTGTCACAGCACCCTGACGCCCACGCCATCGTCATGGGCCGCGCCGTTGGCGAGGATGAGACGTTTCTCACAGCGCTCAAAAAAGACGTTCGGGACGCAGGCCTTGCCACCCGGTTCCACTTCAAACCCGAAGTTCCGACAGAGCAGATGGCCGACTGGTACGCGGCCCTTGACCTCTATGTCGCACCGCAACGCTGGGAAGGGTTCGGCCTCACCCCCATCGAAGCAATGGCAACAGAATGCCCTGTGATCGCCACCCGCGTCGGCGCGTTCGAGCAGTTGGTGGTGGAGGACGCAACCGGCAGCTTGGTGCCCGCCGACGATATCCCCGCCCTCGCCCGCGCCACGCAGAACGCTCTGTCTAACCCCACCAAGCTGGCAATCTGGCGCAAAAACAGCCGCGCGCATGTGGTGGAGAACTTCTCGATCCAGACCGAAGCGCAGAGTCTAATTACGCTATATCGGTCGCTGCTAAGTGAGAGATGAAGTGCGGTTATCGTATTGTTTCTAAAGTTATACTCATATTCTCACCTATCATGACCCATCCCATACCAGCGCAAGTCTCTAGATTAGAAAAACCCAAAAATTGTGACGCAGTAGACCACTTTAATAGATAGATTGTTTGCTTTGCACCGCAGAACTCAAGCAAAGCAGTGATAAGAAACAGCGCAAAGCTCACCTACAACACCTTCGTTCATACATTGAGTTGTTCCGGGTTCGGCCGATCAATTGGTAGCCGAGCCGTTCAAACTCAGCAACGCAGCCCGGTTAATCTTCTGTAGCGCTGGCCCTCTCAATAACGATGCGGGACGGCAGCAGGCTTTCAGAAGCGTCTCGCAAAAACGGCACCATAGCAACGTCTTCATGACCCTCTATATCGATCTTCAGGCTGTCGACACTTTTCACTCCATTCTCGGCGAGAATGCGGAGAAGTGGCAGCATCATTGTTTTGCCGTTTTTATTCCGCTCTACGCTGACAATCGCCACGTCATTTTGCCTTATCCGCAAATCAACACGGGCCTCTTCCGCTCCAACCGCGACGTAAATGGCTTTAAGGTTTTTAAACTCACTTGCTCTAGCGTTGAATGCGATACGTTCAATCATATCAGAGTTCGCATCTACCGCCAAAACTTGTCCAGATGGCCCAGTAGCACGGGCCAACGGAAGTGCATAGAGTCCGATGTTACAGCCAATATCTACGGCAACACCGCCATTGATCGCAGCTTGCTGCAGAAATTCTATCTCTTTTGCATTGTAGCTAGGACGTGTGAGCAAACCCGTCTCAATCAAGTTATTTCGGCCTTCAATACGATATTTACAGCCACGAAAATAAATGTCTAACGGACGGCCAAATGATAAAATAAGCTGTGCCATCTTTGATCTCAGCGCACCGCGCTGCAGCAATGTTTTCTGGGTAAGTGCTATAAGAATACGTTGAATGACACCGGGACGAAAAGTGCCCCAAGGTCTCGCAAGTAAGTCGGAAGAGCTCCCATCTTTTTCTTCGTCCAGAGGACGCTAAATTGAGGACATTTTAATATTACCTATTATTTATATAAATGTCCGCTAGGTTATACTTCTTTTAGATATCGTCAAAAAATAGATTTCAAAATTTAGCATCGCTCCCAACCTCGCCTTAAATTGAAATAAGCGCGGCCATTTATCAGCAGTTTATTGAATGCTGACCTAGGGCGGACACACAACAGAAAAACCTACATTTTGCCATTACAGCCTTCCTGCAAAGCAACAATCAAATGTTCATCTAACTCATTGGTCTGGAAGGCAGTTCGATCGCCAGATTAGAAAAGTCAAATCTTTCAAGATAATGGGGAACCCTGCACCAATTGACAGGCGCAGGGTGCCAACATTTAAGCCGCAGGCATGCGTTGCTCGACGATACCCGCCCACCAACTGCAACCCGCCGGAATAACATCGTCGTTGAAGTTATAAAGCGGGTGGTGGACCATTGCGGTATCGCCGTTGCCAACCAGAATATAGGCGCCCGGGCGCTCTTCGAGCATAAAGGCGAAATCCTCGCCGCCCATGACCTGTGCGGCCTCACTGCACGCCCCCGAGATGCTGCGCGCGACCTCTGCTGCAAACTCGGTCTGTTCCTCGTGGTTGACCATAACGGGGTAGTTGCGGTCGTATTTCACCCGTGCCACGCCGCCCATAGCGCTTGCGATGCCGGTACAAATTTCATTCAAACGCTTGTCCGCAAGATCGCGCAGCTCTGTAGACATGGTCCGTACCGTCCCTTTAAGGTGCACCTTCTGCGGGATCACGTTGTAGGCGTTCGAGGACGTCTGGAACGATGTGATCGACACGACGATGTGGCCGATCGGATCGGCATTCCGGCTGACGATGCTTTGCAATGCGCTCACGATCTGGCTGGCAATGAGGGTCGGGTCGATTGTGTCGTTAGGTTTGGCCGCGTGGCCGCCCCTGCCCTCAATCTCGATGTCCAGCAGATCGGTCGCGGCAAAGAACGGGCCAGGGCGGATCGCAAAACTTCCCGGTTCCATACCGGGCCAGTTGTGCATGCCGTAGACTTCTTGAATACCCCAGCGGTCCATCATCCCGTCGTCACACATCTCCTTGCCGCCGCCACCGCCTTCTTCGGCGGGTTGGAAAATCACCACGGTGGTGCCATCGAAATTGCGCGTCTCCGCCAGATATTGCGCAGCTCCCAGCAACATGGCGGTGTGTCCATCGTGGCCACAAGCATGCATCGCGCCGTCCGTTTTGGAGGCATAGTCCAAACCGGTTTCCTCATGGATGGGCAGTGCATCCATGTCCGCGCGCAGGCCGATCACCTTTCCCGCAGTGTCGGATTTGCCTTTGATCACGCCAACAACGCCGGTACGCCCGATGCCCTCAACCACTTCGTCACACCCAAATTCACGCAGTTTTTGCGCCACGGTCGCGGAGGTGCGGTGCGTCTCGAACAGGATTTCAGGGTTCTCGTGCAGGTCGCGACGCCACGCGGTGATATCGGCGTGTAATTCGGCAAAACGGTTCTTAACAGGCATCAAAGGGTCCAATCAACATTCACATTTAGCAACAAGATAGGTCTGCGTCAGGCCATGGGCAAGCGGCGCTCGGCTATTTCGGCGAACCATGAGCAGCCCGCCGGAATAGCCTCATCGTTGAAATCATAGGCAGGGTGGTGGACGGTCGGGCCCGCACCATTGCCCAGCATGATGTAGGCACCCGGACGCTCTTCGAGCATGAACGCAAAATCTTCACCGGCCATGATCGGCGGCGTGGCGCGGTCAACGCCGGGGCTGACGGCTTCGGCGGCGTCTGCGGCGAAACCCGTGTGGTCGGCATGATTGACGGTCACGGGATAGCCGCGTTCATATGCAACCTGCGCAGTGCAGCCGTGCGCGCGGGCGGTCAGATCGGTAATCTCCGCCAGTCGCCGCTCCGCCAGATCGCGCACATCCGCATCCAGCGTGCGCACCGTACCACGCATTTTCACGGTATGGGGAATGATGTTATGCGCCTCACTGTCGGAGCGCAGCATGCACACCGAAACCACAACCTGCGCCAGTGGATCGACATTGCGCGATGCGATGGATTGCAGGGCGACGATCACATGAGCCGCCGCCAGATTTGGATCAATCGCTTCGTGCGGGGCCGCGGCGTGACCACCCTGACCAGTCAGGATAATATTGAATGTGTCTGCTGCGGCCAGTATTGCACCTTCACGGATGTGAAAGCTGCCCACCTCCCCGCCCGGCATGTTGTGCAGCCCGTAGATTTCTTCGATACCCCAGCGCTCCATCAGGCCGTCGCGGCACATCTCGAGGCCACCACCGCCACCTTCTTCGGCGGGTTGAAAGATCAGCGCGACGCGCCCGTTGAAATTGCGGGTCTCCGCCAGATATTGCGCCGCTCCCAGCAGGATGGCGGTATGCCCGTCATGCCCACAGGCGTGCATCTTGCCAGGTACTTTCGAGGAATATTCGACGCCGGACGCCTCTTCGATGGGCAGGGCATCCATATCCGCGCGCAGACCGATTGTACGACCCGATGTGTTTTCGCGCCCCTCGATGACGGCCACAACCCCGGTGCGCCCGATGCCCGATGTAATGTCCGTGATCCCGAAAGTGCGCAGCTTGTCCTCGACAAACTTTGCAGTCTCATGAACGTCAAAATCCAGCTCGGGATACTGATGCAAATGCCGACGCCATCCGGTGATTTCAGCGTGCATCTCGGCAAATCGGTTTTTGATCGGCATCAGTTTTCCTTTTTAAACATTCGGTCCAGGCACCATCACGGTCCCGTCGGTAAAGCGGCCAAACCGGAACCGCGACATGTCATATGCAATGTCCCTGTCCGCCGCCATATCGGCCAGTATACGCCCCATCGCAGGCCCGATGCCAAAGCCATGACCGCTCATCCCTGTGCCGATGATCAGACCCTCGATTGGAGCGAAATCCACCACCGGCACAATATCGGGCATCGTGTCGATCATGCCTGCCCATGCCGCTTTTATCTTCACCGTTCCCAGTTTCGGGAACATGGATTGAAAATCACGCGCAAGTGCCGCAATTTTGCGCGCGCTTGGTTTCGGGTTGAGGATTCGCATCCGCTCAAACGGGCTTTGGCTGTCGGCGTCCCATTGGCGCGGGGTAGCCCAAGCATCGGGATATCCACGTGGTGCCGATGGATAAATCATGCAACCGAACGGGTCCGCGCGCAACTGATTGAAGTATTTGGGCAATGCGCGAAACGCATCGGGTCCCGCATAAAGGTCCGGGCCACCGGCAGGTGCGAGTGTATAGCCCCCGTCACTGCGCCGCCGGAACGCCAACCTCTTGGCCGAACCTGCGGATTGTCCCACATCGGCCACGGGCATGGTCGCCGCCACCTGCGAGCGGACGGAAAGTTGCGGCATGGCGATCCCGTGGTTGCGCAAAAACAACGCGGACCATGCACCGCCTGCCAGCACCACGCGGCTTGCCCGAATACGCCCCTGTTCTGTCACGACGCCCGCGACTTTGCCCGCAGCGAGATCGAGACAGCGCACCGCGCAGTTTTCGATAATTTGCACACTTTCGCGCGCGGCAATCTGTGCGAGGGCGGGCACAGCCACCCAAGGTTCTGCACGGTAATCACCGGGGGTGTGAAGCGCGCCCAAAGGCTTATCCGTCAGGCCGGGATACATCGCTGCAATCTCTGCGCCGCTCAGCATACGGCTGTTAACACCGTTTGCCGCCGCATGGGGCAACCATTTCTCATATCCCGCCAAAGCCTGCGCGCTTTTGGCCAGATAGGTCACGCCGGCCTGTTGCAACCCAATATCTGCGTTTGTCTCGCGCGCGAAATCTGTCCAAAGCTGCTGTGCCTCAGCCATGATCGGCATTTCTGCAGGGTCCCGGCCTTGCTGGCGGATCCAGCCCCAATTGCGGCTTGATTGCTCTGCCGCAACGATGCCTTTTTCCAGAACCACAACCCGCGCGCCGCTGCGTGCGGCAAATATAGCAGTGCAAATCCCGATGATCCCGCCACCGATCACGACCAGATCAGCCGCTTCTGGCACCTGCCCCGCATACTGCGGCGTGAGGCCCGCGATGTTCAGAAATTCGCCCTTCATAATATCATATTCAGTGACAAAGCCGCTCCACCAGTTTGCGCATAAAATCATGGCCCGCGTTGAACTGGGACACTTCGATGAACTCATTGGGTTGATGGGCCTGCGCGATATCACCGGGACCGCAGATCACGGCGCTGTAGCCAGCACCTTGAAACTGGCCCGCCTCGGTGCCATAGCTGACCTTGTGACTTGCATTGTCTCCCGTGATCTGGCGCACAAAAGTCTCGGCAGCGCCGTCTTCTTCGGGCTTGAGTGGTGGCACGTCGAAGCGCGGCGTGATCTCGATCCGCGTGCTTGGCACGACCGCCTGCATGGCAGCCTCGACCTCACGGACTTTCTCCAGATATGCGATCTTCCACTTTTCCTTGTCCTCGCCGGGAACAACCCGAAAATCGAGGCCAAAGCGGCAATCCTTTGCGGTGATGTTATGGGCGGTGCCGCCCTCGATCACGCCCACATGCACGGTTGTAAAAGGCGGGTCGAACATTGCGGCCAGATCGGTGGGTTTGGCAGCCATATTGGCAGTGTTCTGCTCGTTCGCCCACTCGATGAGCTTGGCCCCCGCCATGATGGCATTGACGCCTGTGTGCAAAAGCGAGGAGTGCACTTCAAAGCCGATAACATGGGTCGAAAACCCGCTGCCGCCTTTGTGGCCAGTGACCGTTTGCATGCGTGACGGCTCCCCGACGATCACGGCGCTGCCTTTTGGCACCACGCCCTGCATCGCCGCGATCATCGGCGGCGCACCAGTACAACCAACCTCCTCGTCAAAGCTCAGCGCGATCTGTAGCGGACGTTTGATCCCAGCATGGTGCGCCTCTACCAGCGCCCAGAGGGCCAGCGCATCAAACCCCTTCATATCGCAGGTGCCGCGTCCATAATATTTGCCGTCTTTCTCGACCACCGTATAGGGGTCAGTGTCCCAAGGTTGCCCGTCCACCGGTACAACATCCGTGTGACCCGACAGCACAATCGCCCCCTCTTCAACCGGCCCAACATGGGCAAAGAGCGCGTGTTTGGGTTGCTCAGGATCGACATAGCGGTGGGCCGCGATGCCGTGGCTGTTCAGGTATTCCTCAACCCAATCGATGAGCGGGATGTTCGTGTCGCGCGACACGGTTGGGAAACTGATCAGCTTTTCCATAATCTCGAACGGGGTCATACGGTCGGTCACAATCGGTATCCTCCTGAAACGGTGAGCACTTCACCGGTAATGGCACGCGCACCTCCACTTGCCAGAAAACACACGGCATCTGCAATATCGGATGGCTCTGCCAACTTCCCCAATGCGGTCATATCGACAAAAGCCTGCGTCAGCGCGCTGTCGCGCGCGGCTTCGGGTGTGTTCACGGCACCGGGCGCCACAGCGTTCACGCGAATGCCGCGCGGGCCCAACTCTTTTGCCATGGCGCGGGTCCACAGGTCGAGAGCCGCTTTGCTGGCACCATAGATTGCGGCCCCATTTGGCGGCAACACGGCGTTGATCGACGAGATGCCGATCACGGATGCGCCCCGCCCCAGATGCGGCAGCGCCGCAGCAAGCAAGCCATGCGGTGCCAGCACATTCACATCAAAAATCGCACGCAGTGCCGCCTGATCAAAACTGTCCGCGGGTGAGGCATCCATGGCACCGGCGTTATTGACGATCACATCCAACCGCCCAAACCGTTCGATCACCGCCGCTATGATGCGCGCGGGGCTGTCAGGGTCGGTCAGATCAGCCTCTATGGCCAGCGCCCCCTTGGGCAGGTCGGTGGGCGCAGTGTTCAAATGAGTAATAGCCACCAGATGATCGGCAGACAGCGCTGTGGCGATCGCACGTCCGATGCCCCGCGCTGCGCCTGTCACAAGGGCGACTTTGGTGCCGCCGCCCATAGCCATGCTCAATATCCGCTGTCAGTGATCAATACCTTATGCCCCTTGCCCATATCCCGGTAATCGCTCGGCTCGGCGTTATAGCTGACCGGATGGATGGGCGACGGGATCGGCTTGAAGTTGAGGTCTTTTTCCGCTTTGCGCTTGCGCGGATCGGCGATGGGCACCGCTTTCATCAACGCTTGGGTATAGGGGTGTTGCGGGTTCTCGAACACCTCGCGGCGCGGTCCCAATTCGACGATACGACCAAGATACATGACACCCACATGATGGCTGACCCGCTCGACCACTGCCATATCGTGGGAGATGAACAAGAACGACAGTTCCATCTCTGCCTGTAATTCAAGCATCAGATTTAGCACTTGGGCCTGTACCGACACATCGAGAGCAGAGACCGCTTCATCTGCGATGATCAGTTTGGGGTTGAGTGCAAGTGCGCGGGCAATGGCGACCCTCTGGCGCTGCCCGCCCGACAACTCATGGGGAAAGCGGCGCATGAAACTGCGCGGCAACTCGACCCTGTCAAAAAGCATCTCGACACGTTTGGTGACATCGGCGCCTCTGAGCGTGGCATAGTTATGGATCGGCTCGGCCACCTGATCGGCCAGCCCCATCTGGGGATTGAGCGAGGCAAACGGATCCTGAAAAATCATCTGCATATCAAGGCGGGCAGTTCGCAAACCCTGGGGGTCTAGCGCCATGATGTCAGTGCCGCCCAGATTGACCTCACCAGCCATCGGCTCCACCAGCCGCAGGATGGAGCGGCCCGCTGTGGACTTGCCGCACCCGCTTTCACCAACAAGGCTCAGCGTCTGGCCCTTGTTGATCTCGAAACTCAGATCCTCGACGGCATGCACATTGGCTACCGTACGGCGGAACAACCCACCCGTCACGGGAAAGCGCGTGGTCAGTCCGCGCACGGTCAGCAGCACCTCTTGGGTGCCTTTGATGGGCACGATGGGTTTGTCCCCACTGCCCAACAACTTCATCGGTTCCGGATAATCCGTGCCGGTCATTTCACCTAGCTTTGGTACAGCGGCAAGCAGCGCCTTAGTATAGGGATGTTGCGGGTTCTCAAATATCTCTTCGACAGTGCCTTCTTCAACCTTGTTCCCCCGAAACATAACGACAACGCGGTCGGCCATCTGCGCAACTACTGCCATGTCGTGGGTGATGAACATTACGGCAGTGCCCGTCTCCCGCTTCAACCGGTCCATCAGCGCCAAAATCTCGGCCTGAATGGTCACGTCCAATGCAGTCGTCGGTTCATCCGCGATGAGCAGGCGTGGCTCACAGGCGAGTGCCATGGCGATCACCACACGCTGACGCATGCCACCTGACAATTCGTGCGGATATTGGGTCAAACGCTTTTGCGGCTCGGGGATGCGCACTTGGGTCATCAGCTCAAGCGCGCGTGCCTCGGCCTGTGCTTTGGTCATATTCTTGTGCAGGCGTAGCCCTTCGGTCAGCTGCTTGCCCACAGTAAACACGGGGTTGAGCGCGGTCATCGGTTCCTGAAAAATCATGCCGATTTCATTGCCACGGATCGTGCGCATTTCTTCGGCACCCGTCGTAGCCAGATCAATCGGGCTGCCTGTGCCGCGATCAAACATCAGCTTGCCCCCGGCGATAGAGCCGCCACCGAACTCCACCAACCGCATCAACGACAGCGAAGACACCGATTTACCCGAACCGGATTCGCCCACGACACACACCGTCTCCCCTGGGTGAATGTCGAACGAAACATCCTCGACCCCTACGACGGGTCCGTCTTTTGTTTGGAACTCGACGCGCAACCCCTGCACTTTTGCGATGGGTGATTTGGGGGAATGGTCAAGCATGGCAATCCTCTCGGGTGGTCCCCAAAAGGCTGGTGGGGACGATGAGGCTCACGCTATGCGCAAGCATCCCGCAGGTCAAACGCTCCCGCCTCATTGTTGGGCGGCGCGGCATGAAAAAGTGAATGGTGACTACATTTTCGCCAACAACCCGCGTTCAGAAGGCTTGCAATTTCCGTGCGGTGTGTTTCACTCTGATCACGCGCCCTTGGGGGGTTGTGAACATTTCGTGTTCTGCGTGCCGCATTGATTGCGGTGCAGTCTGTCATGTTGATTTTTCCCATGTGCGATTAAAAAAATGTCCCGGACAGCCGGGCGATACCGGCACGAAAACCGTGTCCAACATGGAGTATCTACATGACTGTGAAATCAACCCTGCTTGGCGCTGTGTGCATGAGCGCGCTTGCCCCGATGGCATTTGCCGACGGGCATGAAGGCGAACGTGGCCGCGACGGCCAGGTCAACATCATTTATTGGCAAGCGCCTTCGATCATGAACCCCTACCTCTCTGGTGGTACAAAAGATCTCGAAGCGGCCTCGCTCGTGGTTGAGCCACTGGGCCGCTACGACGAAACCGGCACTCCGGTGGCCTTTCTCGCAGAAGAAATCCCCACCGTCGAGAATGGCGGCGTGAGCGAAGACCTGACCTCGATCACATGGAAGATCAAAGAGGGCATGGTATGGTCCGATGGATCGCCATTGACATCTGCAGACGTGAAATTCACGGCAGAATATTGCATGCACCCCGAAGGCGGCTGTGCGCAGGGTGCCAAGTTTGACGGCGTCGAAAGCGTCGAAGCCATTGACGATCTGACAGTCAAAGTGACCTTCAACAGCCCCAAGCCAAACCCCTATGGTCCATTCATGGGTGCACAATCGCCAATCATTCAGGCGGCACAATTCGCCGACTGCCTTGGCGCGCGCGCGCCGGAGTGTACAGAAGCCAACTTCAACCCGATCGGTACCGGCCCGTTTGTGGTCACGGATTTCCGTCCTAATGACGTGATCCAAATGGTTGCCAACGAAAACTTCCGCGAAGCAGGCAAGCCTGCCTTCTCGAACCTGACCTTCAAAGGGGGCGGTGACGCCGCTGCTGCGGGCCGCTCCGTTATGGAGACGGGCGAGTTTGACTACGCTTGGAACATGCAGTTGGCACCAGACGTGCTGGCCAAAATGGCCGAAGGCGGCAAAGGCGTGCCAATCTCTGCATTCGGCACCCTGGTTGAGCGGATCGAGATGAACCTCACCAATCCGTCGCCAGACCTGCCACCGGAGACACGTTCGACTGTTGCCGAACCCCACCCAATTCTGAGCGACGAGCGTGTACGCCGTGCGCTGTCCATGGCAATTGACCGGCCCCTGCTGGTTGAAGTGGGATACGGTCAGGCCGGTCGGCCGACCTGTAATCTGGTACCTGCACCGGCGCTTTATGCGTCCGACAATACAGAGTGCCTGACCCAAGATATCGAAGGCGCAAAAGCGTTGCTCGAAGAAGCGGGCTGGACCGACACGAACGGTAACGGCACGCGCGATAAAGACGGCATTGAGCTGTCGCTGTTGTTCCAAACATCCACCAACGCCGTCCGTCAGGATTTCCAAGCGTTGATCAAGGATTTCTGGAGCCAGATCGGCGTCGAAACCGAGCTGCGCAATCTGGATGGTTCCGTGTTCTTTGGTGGTGACCCAGGTTCGCCTGACACGTTCCAGAAGTTCTATGCCGACGTGGAAATGTACGCCAACAACTTTGATGGCACGGACCCGCAGGCATATCTGGCCTCCTACCGTTGTGGCAACGAGCCGAAGCCCGACAGCCAGTGGCAGGGTGAAAACATCAACCGCTTCTGTGATCCCGCCTATGACGCCCTGCTCGACGAGTTGGCGCAGACAGGCGAGTTGGAAAAGCGCGGCGAGATCGCCAAAAAGCTGAACGACATGATCACAAAAGACAGCATGACCATCGTGCCGCTTGTGGACCGTGGCCGTGTATCGGCAGCGTCAACCACGCTGGGTGGTGTTGTGCTTAATGTTTGGGACTCCGAGCTTTGGAATGTCGCAGACTGGTACCGCATCAAGGAATAATGGTTGCGGCGGGGGAGTTCCCTGCCCTATCTCTTAACGATCCCGGGCGGGGTTTAAACTTCCCCCCGCCCGGGCAATCACGACAATCCAGACTGATATATAAAGGCGCCGCTTGATGCTGAATTTCACCATAAGGCGATTGATCCTCTCCATCCCGACGCTTCTGTTTATCAGCCTCGTTATCTTTATGCTTTTGCAACTCGCTCCGGGCGATCCGATGGCGCAGGTGCCCCTGACGGTGCCGCCAGAGGTCAAACAGAAGATGCGCGAAGCATTGGGCCTCGGCGCGCCGGTGCATGTGCAATATATCAAGTGGCTTTATCAGTTCTTTGTGGTCGAACCGTCGGTGCTGATCGACTATCTCACCAGCCGCAGCTTTCTGTTTGGCTGGCTCCCCGATACGCAGTTGTCGATGACCGTCGATGCCGTCACAGGTGAGCTGGTCCAGCAGCAGCGCGTCATCAGTTGGCAGACACGCTCACCAGTGATGGACATCGTGATACAGCGGATGCCGCAAACCCTTTGGGTTGTAGGGCTCAGCTATGTTGTGGGTATTCTCATCGCGATCCCCATCGGCATTTATTCTGCCTACCGTCACTACTCCCTGTTCGATCAGGCGGGTACCTTTGTCACCATGGTAGGCTTTTCGATCCCTCCCTTTTTTACCGGTCCCCTGCTCATCGTGATCTTTTCAGTTTCGCTGGGGTGGTTGCCGTCGATTTATGACACCACGTTGGTCGTCAACAGCTGGGACACGTTCAAATTGCAGTTTATGCAGATGATCATGCCCGTGATGGTCCTTGCCCTGCAAACCACCGCACAAATCAGCCGTTACATGCGCTCTGCAATGCTCGACAATCTCAACCAGGATTATGTGCGTACCGCGCGGGCCAAAGGTCTCAAGGAAAGCGTTGTGGTCCTGGTGCATGTTCTGCGCAACTCGATGATCCCTGTCGTCACGGTGATCGCACTGGGCATGCCCGCGATCTTTGGCGGCGCGATCATCACCGAAAACGTGTTCAAGGTGAACGGCATCGGTCAGCTTTTGCTCACTGCGTTGTTTGCCAATGACCTGCCGATGGTGATGACGCTCACCTTTATCTTTGCCATCCTTATCGTGCTGTTCAACCTGATTGCCGATATCCTCTACGGCGTGCTTGACCCAAGGATCCGCTATGACTGAACAAGCCATCCCCGCAAGCCCAATCGAGGCCGACCTCGAAGTCTATGGTGCACTTCAGGACAAAGAGCCAGGCAAACCGCCGCGCAGCCAATGGCGCGATGTCTGGGACCAGTTTCGCAAACACAAAGGCGCGGTTTGGGGCGGTGGCTTTTTGCTGTTCATCACACTTGGCGTGCTCTTTGGTCCCTACCTGTGGGACATCGAGCCGACAAAGCTTGATATCCGCAACAAAAACTGGCGCCCCGTCTATACGCTCATTTGGGACAGCAGTGCGGTTGCCGGTTGGGCGCATCCGTTTGGCACCGATCAGCTGGGGCGCGATATCTTTGCGCAGATGATCTATGGCGGGCGCGTATCGCTTGCTGTGGGCTGGGCCGCGATGGTGCTGGCACTGGTAATCGGCACGGCGGTCGGTGTGGCCTCCGGCTATTTCAAACGTCTTGATTTCTGGCTGATGCGTTTTACCGATCTGGCGCTGTCGCTCCCGATCCTACCACTGGTTTTGCTGGCTGTGACGCTGTTTCGCCAACCGCTGACCAACGCCTTCGGCAGTCCCGAGGCGGGCATGTTCGTGCTCATCGTATCGGTTATCGCGCTGACTTCGTGGATGCAGACTGCACGGATTGTGCGCGGCGATATTCTGGCGCTAAAAGAGCGTGAGTTTATCCTCGCTGCCCGCTCAATCGGATCGACACCGGGCAAGATTATCCTGCGCCATCTGCTTCCGAATGTGATTTCACCCATCATGGTTTCGGCCACGCTGGGCCTCGCCACGGCAATCATCACTGAAAGCGCGCTGAGCTTTCTTGGTGTTGGTTTTCCGTCCGACTTCCCCACATGGGGAAAGCTGTTGTCCGATGCCGTTGACCGGATGCAGGAATACCCCGAGCGTGTGCTGCTGCCCGGCATCCTGATCTCGCTCACCGTGCTGAGCGTGAACTACCTTGGCGATGGCCTGCGCGACGCGCTTGACCCGCGTATTCGCGGACGCTGACCATAAAAAGGCCGCGCGCCAGACTATTGGCGCGCGGTTCTTTACTTCATTAACTAGACATTCATTTGGGCGGTGCGCCCGAGCGGCCCTACTCGATATGCTGGCGCAACCGCCGCACCGCACCCCAGACAAGCAGGACCACAGGCACAGTCACCATCGCCGTGAGATAGCCTTTGGAAAGACCCGTCAGCTCACCAATAGGGTAAAGCACGTAAGCCGCGAGCGAGACGGCATAATAGCTGATCGCCACCACAGACAGCCCTTCGACGGTGCGTTGCAAACGAAGCTGTAGGTCGGCACGTTTATCCATACTCTCGAGGATGGCCTGATTCTGGGCGGAGCGTTCCACATCGACCCGCGTGCGCAGCAGGTCAGAAGCACGCAGGGCACGTGCCGACATCCGCTCAAGCCGACGCTCCATCGAGATGACGGTGCGCATCGCAGGCTCATAGCGGCGCATCATGAATTCGCCAAACCCTTGACGCCCCTCGAACCGCTCTTCGCGCAGCGCGTCAATCCGCTCGTCTACAATCGCTTTGTAGGCCGCTGTGCCCGCAAAGCGGAACGAGGTTTGCGCCACCATATTCTCCAACTCGACCGAGACATCGAGCAGCGCATCCAGCGTGACTTCCGCCCGCATTTCCTGCGCACTCATCTTCGCCATCAGATCACTGATCTGACGGTCCATCTTACCCACCTGCCCACTAATTTCGCGCGACAGCGCAAAGCCGAGCATCGACATGGTTTTATAGGTCTCGATCTCAAGCAACCGCTGGATAATCCGCCCGACACGGCGTGTTCCGGTTTTGGCCGGTACAAAAACGGCAAAGCGCGAATGTCCAGCCGGATCAATCCGGAAATCGCTCGCCACCATTGCCGCCCCGTCCAGCACCCTTGCCGCGGCGAGGCTTTCGGGGACAAACCATTCGCGCAACTGCTCGATCATGCGCTCCGGCTTCTCGGGCATCGGCATCAGACGCAGCAAACTTGAAGTAAGCCGCTGTCCGGGCGCTTCTTCCATCCAACTGTCGGGAAAGACATCGAACTCAGCTGGATCAAATGGCCGCTCGCTCAGGTCATCGCCAAAGGCGGTATAAGTCACAAATTCCGTATGCTGCTCCCATTTGAGGTGGAAGCGGCCCATCGGACCATAATAATGCGTCGCGTCCTTATCGGGCAGCGGGGCGCCGTAATGTTTGAGCAAGGAGATCAGATGCGCCATGTCCTCGCTCCGGTCACGGTCACGGGCAGCGGCATCGCCCGCCTGCTTGATCGCTAGAAACGCCACCACTTGCGGCGCTTTGATGTCGGGGAACGGCCGCGCATGCAACTCTCCCGTCAAAGCATAGCGCAGCGGGTGATCAATTATCGGGGCCATGGGGTATTTCCTTCGGGAACGGTCACCATCTCTATGACCCAACGTTCCTCTTTATTACAACGCCGAAGACCGCGCCGCAAAGATAACCTGCGCGTACCACTGCATACTTTTCCACCTATCGGAAATTACGCCCTCTGCGCGTCATAAAATGGAGGCGGCCAGATTGCCGCCTTCCCCCTCCTCATGGTCAGCACGCACCGCGTTATTCCATTTTCATCGCTTCAGTCTCGATCTGGATATCGACCGCATCACCAACCAGACCGTTTGCCACGCCATATGCCATGCCGAAGTCACTGCGGTTGATGGAAGTTGTCATCGAAAGGCCTAGCACCTCGCGTTTGTGACCAAACGGATAGGGCGCCGATTTGTTTAAGGTGATGTCCAAAGTCACTGGCTGTGCCTGACCGAGGATTGTTAGCTCTCCTGTGACAGTGCCATTGGTCGCACTTGCCGCTGTTCCCTCGTTTGCAGTGAACGTGATCAGGGGGTGTTCCTTCACGTCCAGAAAATCGGCATTGCGCACATGGTTATCGCGGGCTTTATTAAAGCTTTCGAAACTGGCCGCATCAATGCTGACATCGACATCGCCAAGCTCTTGGGTCTGTGCATCATACATGAAGCTTCCCGACACGGTGGTGAACAATCCCAGCGTCTTGGCATAGCCGATGTGATCGACCGTGAAGAAGACTGTCGTATGTTCAGGATCAAGCTCGTATTTCGCCATTTCAGCCTGAGCGGTCGTGCCAAGTGCAATGATCAGGGCCGTCGTCGTGAATAAACGCATGTAAAAACTCCGATATCGGTTGGATGAGGATGATTTCAGTATAGGTAACAAGTGAACTAGGGCAAACGCCTGTTGTAGGAAGTATTCACGTTATAGTAAGAGGCTGCCATTGTTAACATTGAGTTGCGGAACGTGGAACGTACACCGTGCAAAAGGCCAAGATGGTGTCATTGGTCCGGTGCGGGTGGTCGATGCGATCGGGACGGCGCTGGCTTCTCATGCGACCGATGTTCTGGCCTTGCAGGAGGCCGATGGCGAATGTCGGCCCCATGCACGCATCCTCGACGTCGCACGCATCACCGAGCTTACAAGCCTGATTTCTGTTCATGACAATCCGGCACTGCGATGGGGCCCGCAAAGCGACGGTTTTCTGGGCACGATATTGTTCGTGCACCCCCGTTTTGAAAAGACCCATGCAGACGTTATCGACCTGCCCGGCCATTGCCACCGTGGTGCCATTTCCGTGGAGGTAGAGGGGGATAGAAAGGTTTTCAGGATTGTATCGGCGCATCTGTCGCTGTCCCAACCGCTGCGCATCATCCAGATGCGGATCATCGGACAATACATGCGTAGGCGCCCTAGAATGCAGACGATATTACTAGGTGATTTAAACGAATGGCGGCCGTGGGGCGGGCTTGCCCTGTCAGAAAAAACTCTCGGGACCAAGTTGCGCGGCCCGGCACGTGCGACATTCCCCACCTCGCGTCCGTTTCTTCCCCTCGACCGGATTTTGACCGACGCGCCGGGCACGGTTCAAGATGTACGCGTGATTGATACAGTGGAGACGAACCTAGCGTCCGATCATCGCCCCCTTATTGGACAAGTGACCATTCCATGAATTTCATGGAAAAGTTCTGGCGAAAAGCGCACATTGAAGCGTTAATACCGTAGCAACATCATCGCAGTGGCCTAAGTCGATAGGAAACGCGTCGACAAAGGACACTTAATGATCGAAAGCGATCCACAGCAAAGCATGAGAACGCGAGGCATCGGCAAGCCCGCGGTCACTTTTGCGCTGTTGTCGGTGGTATTGCTGGGCGTTGTCGGATTGGCGTCGGAGGTGGCCTTTGGCGTGTCGATGCCTTCGATGGTGGCGTTCGCAGTGATAGCTGTTTTCGGGATGCGTGGCCTGCTGCACAACTACCCGCATGATGACCTTGGTACGTGCAACTGCGTGACCTTCCTCCGTGCGGCACTGGTGGCGATTTTGGTCGGGGCGATCTTTGTGCCAACCGTGCCATGGACCGTCTTCGTCGTGGGTACAGTCGCCTTCGCGCTGGATGGTGTTGACGGTTGGCTCGCGCGGCGCGCGGGACTGTCATCCACGTTCGGCGCGCGTTTCGATATGGAGATTGATGCTTTATTGGGCGCTGTCTTGGCGTTGCATTTGCTTGCCGGCGGTACAGTCGGCCCTGCAATCCTAGTGCTGGGCTTCAGCCGCTATATCTTTGTGATTGCCGGTTTCATTTGGCCCGCATTGCGGGGTGACTTGCCCGACAGCATGCGCCGCAAGACTATTTGCGTCATTCAGATCGCGGCCCTGATCGCACTCATATTTCCGCTGACCCCTGCCGTTCTCCTTACCCCCATCGCCCTCGTCGCGGCAGCAGCATTGCTCTATTCCTTCGCAGTCGATGCGGTATTCCTGATGCGGCAAAGTGCATGAAGCAACCCGTCACATTCATCTTGGCAGCAGCGCTGATCTTTGCCGTTCTGGCGCTTCCCAACCAACCGGATGCGATAGCATGGTCTGCGCTACAATCGTTCCCACTCGAACTGCCCGTGATCCTTTTGGCCATGCTCGCCACAGGAAGGCAGTGGGGCGTGCCTGTCACTTTGGCGGTGCTCCTGATCTCCGCCACGTTCCTCAAGCTCGCTGATATCGGGATGCTCTCGGCCTATAACCGGACATTCAATCCAATTTTGGATGCATTTTTGATTGAGGCCGGCATCGGCCTTCTCAGTTACAGCATCGGCAAAGCCTTGGCCTATCTCACTGTGATTGGCGCAGTTGTGGCGATGGTACTCACATTCATTGCGATCCTGCTCAGTTTGCGGGTTTGGGCCGGACTGCACCTGCCCGCTTACGGGCGCGTGAGTGCTGCCGTTGGTGCGCTTGCCTTTGGTGGATGGGCCGTGGCGGATGCAGGTCATCAACTCGAGTATTGGACGTTTGAGCACAGCCCCGCAGGCACCGCGCGCACCTCAACCCTGATGTTCGAGCGTGGCACACAGATGCAGGCCACTGCCGTCGACCTTGCCCAGTTCAGCCAGAGCGCCAAGCAGGATATCTATGCAGACGCGACTGGCCTGCTCGACCGGCTTGATGGTCAGGATGTGATCCTGATTTATATCGAAAGTTATGGACGCGCGAGTTTTGATAACGAGCTGTATACACCTACGCATGTCGGCACCATGACCGCTGCTGCGGGTCCAATATCGGACGCAGGCTTCGCGATGAAAAGCGGTTGGCTCACCTCCCCCACAGCGGGCGGGCAAAGCTGGCTGGCACATGGCACGCTATCGAGCGGCCTTTGGACATCCGACAGTGGCAGATATCACGCCATGTTGGCCAGTGACCAAAAAAGCCTGTTTCACATCGCCCAAGATGCAGGATTTCGTACGTCGGCTGTTATGCCCGCGATCACCGTCGCTTGGCCCGAAAGCAGCCGGATGGGGTTCGAGCAGATTTTCGAAGCTGCCGATATTCCCTACAAGGGCGACCGGTTCAATTGGGTAACCATGCCGGACCAGTTCACGCTTGCCACATATGGCGACTTGATCGGCGACGACCCGCGCCCAGATTTCATTCAGATTGCGCTGATTTCTTCCCATGCGCCATGGGTGCCGGTGCCCGATATGGTCCAGTGGGACGCTGTAGGCGACGGCACGATATTTAACGAGATGGCCGCCCGCGGTCCGACCCCGCGCGAGTTGTGGAAAAACCGCGATGACGTGCGCGAAGCCTACCGCAAGGCCGTCAATTATTCCCTGCAAGCCACGTTCGCGCATGTTGCACGGTTGGGCGATGCGGCCCCGTTGATCGTCATCGTCGGTGACCACCAAGCGGCGGGTTTCGTCGCCGGAAGCGACGATCGCGACGTACCCGTGCATATGATCGGACCACCTGCCCTCGTTGCCATGATCGATAGTTGGGGTTGGACCGACGGACTGGTCCCCGCCCCAGATGCCCCCGTGCGCGGAATGGACAGTTTCCGCAATGACTTCATCGCGGCGTTCACAACACCTGCAACCGTGACAGAGGTGGACGAATGACGCGGTGGCTCAATATAGCTGTATCGCTTGCGGTGGTCGGCGCGCTCATCTGGTGGGCAGAGCCAGAGGCGATCCTTGAACACTTGCAAGGCGCGTCGATTGGTTGGCTGGCCCTTGCCGGTATATCGCTCACCACGTTGACGTTTTTGATGGCCAAGCGATGGCAGATCGTCGCGGCGGCTTTGGAGATCGAGATCAGCTATCCCCGTGCTGTTGGCGAATACTACATCACGCAAATGGTAAATCTCATGCTGCCCGGTGGCGTCGTCGGGGATATCTCCCGTGCGGTCCGCGTGCGCCATGAGGGTGATTTGATCCGCGCCGCGCAGTCGGTGGCAGCAGACCGCATCGCCGGACAGGTCGTGATGTTCGCGACCCTCGGCGTTGCGCTTGCCGCCGCGCTGCTTGTCCCTGCCGGTATCGCATGGTCGATCTATAGTTGGATCGGCATAGTGCTGGCTGGTGTATTTATTATCGTGGCACTAATCCTCGCACGTCGCGAGAATGCCACAGGACGTTTTGTCGCCTTTATCCTGCATCTGCTTCGGGACACCCGCCTGATGTTGCTCAATCTTGTCATAATGGTGATCCTGATCTTCAGCCTGTATGCCTGCGCACGTGCAACCGGCACGGTGATCCCTCCTGCAGGTTGGTTCACCCTTATACCGTTGATCTTGTCGGCCATGCTTATCCCGCTATCTGTGGGAGGATGGGGCTGGCGCGAAGGTGCTGCGGCGGCTCTGTTTCCGCTGATTGGCGCCTCACCGAGTGCAGGTATTGCCATGGGCATCGCATATGGCGCGATGATGATGATCACAGCCATACCCGGATTATATTTCGCGATGGGCGCCACCGCATCCTCTGCAAAAACCTCTCAAACACATATGGAGACTTTATGACCCATCTTATTCATCCAACCCGTCGCGCGTTCCTGCAAACGGGTGCTGCCTTGGGCGTTACTGCCGCCGGCCTTCCCGCTTGTGCGGATGGGCACGCGACCGCCAACCTCCAGCTGTCTTGGCTACACTCCGTACAATTCGGGGGTAGCTATATCGCTGCGAAAAAAGGGTATTGGTCAGATCAGGGCCTCACGGTCTCCCTGACCCAAGGCGGGCCAAACGCACCGGTGGAGCCGCCTGTGGTCACCGGTCAGGCGCTGGTCGGAATTTCCGCCGCCGACTATACGGCCGCCGCCGTGTCCGAGGGCGCATCATTCAAGATTATCGCCGTGGCCATGCAAAAGAACCCGTTTGCGATTGCATCGCTGAGCGGTAATCCCGTGAACACGCCCACCGATCTTGTCGGCAAAAAGATCGGCATGGCCGTGGCGAACACACCGGTTTTGCAAGCGCTATGTGCATTGAACAATGTCGACATCAACGAGATTGAGATTGTGCCGACCCAATACGACCCCGCCCCACTGGTGAGTGGACAGGTCGATTGCCTGCTGTGCTGGGAGACGGATTTGCCCGTCGCCATGACAATCCAAGGCGTGGATAACACAACGATGCTGATGGCGGACCACGGCTATGCTGTGCACTCGCAAACCTACATCGCGACCACAGACAGTATTGCAAACCGCCGTGCCGATCTGGTGGCGATGTTGAAAGGCGAGGTGAAGGGCTGGAACGAGTATCAAGCCGACCCTGCCGCCGCGGCCAAGCTGACGGTGGATATGTTCCCCGATGCGGGCCTTGATCTGGAGACCCAAGTGTTACAGGCGCAGCGCCAAGTGCCGCTTATGTTCTCGGACCTCACAGCGGCAAGCGGTTTTGGTTGGTTCACAAAAGAGACAATCGCGCAAAACATCGAAACTCTGGCGCTGCTCGATCGCGATGTTTCAGCTGATCTTTGGGACCGTAGCCTGCTCGAAGAAGTCCACGGCTAAACAGGTGGCCGGGGCAGACATCACATGCAGCGCTGTCTCGAAACGCTTTGGCGATCTCGGTGCGGTGGCGTCGGTATCGCTGACCTTCGCTGCGGGGGAAACCACGGCGATTGTTGGTCCATCAGGCTGCGGAAAATCGACGCTTTTACGGATGATCGCGGGGCTTGAAGACCCTTCAGAAGGCGACATCATGATCGGCAGCGAAAGCCCCGCAGCCGTGGCCAAAAGAGGTGGTTTGGCGATGGCATTTCAGGATCCGTCCCTGCTGCCTTGGCGCTCTGTGCGGGCCAATATCGCGCTGGGAGCAACGCTTGCCCGCAAGCCTGCTGGCGATGTCGACAGCCTGATCAAGCTTGTGGGGTTGGACGGTTTCGCGGACACGCGACCCGCCGCACTCTCCGGTGGGATGCGGCAACGCGCGGCGATTGCGCGCGCGCTTGTGTCTGCACCTGATGTCTTGCTCCTTGATGAGCCGTTTGGCGCTGTGGATGCGATCACCCGTAGCAGGCTGAACGCGGAATTGCCGCCGCTTTGGCGCGCCAAGGGCACAACGTCAATCCTTGTGACCCACGCGGTGATTGAGGCGGTCACACTGGCCGACCGCATCCTTGTGATGTCTCCGCGCCCCGGGTCAATCGTCGCCGATATTGCCGTGCCGCTTGATGGTATACGCAGCGAGCGTGACACAGCATTCCAAGCGATTACAAATCAGGTTCTGGCTGCCTTGCAGGATGCGGCCTAGATGCGCGCTGCACTCTGGCTTCTCGGGGCATTGGCGTGTTGGGAGGCCATTGCGCAACTCAATGCAAACAGCGTCTTGATGACCGGCCCAAGTAACATCATTGCCTATCTTCGCGACAACGCGGGCCTGATGACACGTGCCACCCTCGCGACAAGCCAGTCAGCCGCGTGGGGGTTTGTCTGGGGAAATACCGCCGCAATCATCCTCGCGGCCATCGCCGTGTCGCTCCCCCGAAGCGAGCGAGCGATTTCAGCCTTCTCGCTGCTGGTCTTTTGCCTGCCTTTGGTCGCCACAGGTCCGATCCTGCGGGTGCTCTATGGCCCCGGTATCGGCCCCCAAATCACGCTGGCCGCACTGGCCGTATTCTACACAACATACCTTGCGCTGCTGGTCGGACTGCGCGCGATACCACAAACATGGCAGGATCTGGTAGCAATCTACGGGCGCGGCGCGTGGACAACCCTCATCATTGTGCGGGCACGGTCCAGTTTGCCCTATCTGTTTTTCGGACTGCAAATCGCCGCACCCGCCGCATTCCTTGGGGCGATGATCGGGGAGTTTACGGGTGCCGAGCGTGGTCTGGGTGTGCTCACGTTGCGGGCGATGCGCGCGCTTGAGGTAGACGCCACATGGGCCTTAGCCACGACCGCCGCCGTGATCGCGATGCTGGCCTATGCACTGGTCAGTTGGCTCGCACAGCGTGCGATCGGCTATGCGCCGGTGATCCTGCTCTCCACCTCTGGCGTGGTTGTGCGCCCCGTCTGGCACCGCATTCTGGGGCTTGCCGGTATTACTCTTGCGGTGCTGACCTTTTGGCAAATCTCAATGGACCTGTTCGATCTCAACCGGTTCTTTGCAAAACGGCCCGGCGATGTCTGGGCATATCTCACATCAGGACCAGAGCCTCGGGCGGTTTTGTTTGACGCTTTAACCGAGACGCTGATCGTGACTTTGCCCGGCTATCTTGCGGGGTTGTTTCTTGGGGCGGCCCTTGCTGTGGCGCTGACCCTTGCGCCTGCGCTGGGGCGCGGTGTTTTGCCTGTTGCCGTGGCATTG
The DNA here is from genome assembly GCA_049670485.1 of Sulfitobacter sp. GTDB lineage: Bacteria > Pseudomonadota > Alphaproteobacteria > Rhodobacterales > Rhodobacteraceae > Sulfitobacter. The sequence goes on along the minus strand of JBATTJ010000061.1, from coordinate 7,227 downwards.
CGGGCCATTCCGATCATCACAACGGCCCCCCTGCTCGTCCTTGCGTTGGGGCGCGGAACCTTGGGGACGGTGACAATCGTTGCGGTCATGATCTTTTTTCCCACACTGATTGCCTGCCTTCAGGGCCTACGCCAAACACCGGGTCAGATCATCGATGTTTTTAAAAGCTATCGCGCCAGCCGACTACGACTTTTGTTCAGTGCGCAAATCCCGTCCATGCTCCCTGCCTTTTTTGCAAGCGCACGGATGGCTGTGCCTGCCGCCCTCCTTGCTGTGACCACGACCGAATGGTTGGCGACCGGCAAAGGGATCGGCGTTCTAATGGCGCTGACGGCCAGTACGTCGAACTACAACATGCTGTGGTCGTGCGTTGTGGTGTTGTCGCTTGCTGCGGTTGCCGGCTACGGACTGGTCACATGGATCGAGCGGGCAATTTTGCACGTTTATGCAAGTGAGCAAATCGTATGACAGATGCAGTTTTTGCAATACCGGGAGACAAGGACCGGCGCACAGGCGGCTTCATCTATGAGGCGACCGTGCTGCGGGTTTTGAACGAGGTTGGCTGCACGACACAGCACCTAGCACTTCCCGACAGCTTCCCTGATCCAACGCCCGACGACGTGGCGCTCACGCTTGAACTCCTCCGCGCAGTTCCCGCATCCACACCGATCATTTTGGACGGGTTGGTGTTCGGGTCGATTAATACCGAAGGGCTCACGACCGTGGATGCACCAGTGATTGCAATGGTGCACCACCCACTGGGGCTTGAGACGGGTCTGAGTACCGCGCGTTCGGATTTCCTCAAAGCAAACGAAGCCGCCGCCTTGAAACACGTCACGCATGTCATCGTGCCCAGCCCACACACGGCGGAAATTCTTATCTGTGATTTCGGGGCTGACCCCGCGAAGATTACAATTGCAGCACCAGGGTTTGCGCGTCCTGCAGTGGCACCCGCGCCGATTGATCCCCCCCTCATTTTTTCCGTTGGTCTTTTGGCAGAGCGTAAAGGCCATGACGTGCTGATTGCGGCGTTGGCGCTGATCCAAGATATCCCTTGGCAGGCGGAGATTGCGGGCAAGGCACATGATTTAACAACGGCCACCACACTCAAGGAACAAATCGAGGCTTTGGGGCTGTCCGGCAGAGTGAAACTTTCGGGAGAGCTTTCCGAAGATGATTTGAACGCACGTTTCAATGCCGCCTCAGTTTTCGCGCTTGCGACGCGCTACGAAGGCTATGGAATGGTCCTGAGCGAGGCGATGCAATATGGCCTGCCTGTGGTGACATGCGCCGTGGGCGCGGTGCCGGAAACTGTCGGAAATGCTGGTGTCCTGGTGCCAGTCGACGATCCGGTCGCCTTCGCGTCTGCCCTGCGGCGACTGCTCACACAGCCCGAAGAGTGCGCACGCCTTACAGGCCTGTCCCGCCAAAATGCAGCACGCCTGCCAACTTGGGAGGATACCGCGCAGATATTTGCCAGTGTCGTCTCGCGCCTAAGTTTGCGCAGCGCCACCTGAGCACATATCAACCGCCTAGTAAAAAGTGTTCGGACCACGGGTTACTTTCACGCACTAAACATTGGCTCCCGCATCAGGCAATTGCCAGTCAGCCTCGGTAACAGCTAATGCTTTGATCTTGGAATAGACGGTGGTTGGCGCCAGTTCCAACAGACGCGCAGCACCCGACGGTCCCGACACTTTGCCCTGCGACCGGATCAAACAGCGTACAAGGTTTTCCCGCTCGATCCGCCTGAGGTCTGCGGCGGATAGAATGCGGTCATCGGGATAACCTGTGTTGGTCTGGTCGGACTGAAACTCAAACTGGAGCTTGCCGCCTTGGGCTAGTATCGCCGCACGCTCGATCACATTCTCCAATTCACGGACATTCCCGGGCCAGCTGTAAGCGAGCAGTGCTTCGATGTTGGCCTTTGACAAGCGCGCGGCGGGCAATCGCAATCTACGCGACGCGCGGTCCAGAAAGTGTTTGGCCAACAAAGGAATATCGTCAGGACGGTCACAAAGCGCGTCACAATGGATGGCAAACACGTTCAGCTCGAAAAACAAATCCTGCCGAAACCGTCCCGCCTGCACCTCCGCTGCCAGATTGCGGCTGCTGGTTGATATGATCGTGAGGTCCACACGGGTATAAGTGGTATCGCCAAGCCGTTTGAATTGGCCTTCCTTGATCACTGTGATCAGCTTGGCCTGAAACGCTTTTGGCAGTTCTGACACTTCATCAAGGCACAGGGTGCCATTGTTGGCCAATGCCAGTTTGCCCACGGTGTCGCGCACAGCACCACGAAACGCGCCACGCCGATAGCCGAACACCTCCGCCTCAAGCGCCTGCGCGCTCATGTCCGAGCAATTGACATGCACCAAGGGACGCTTACGCCCGCTGCTTGCCTCATGGATTGCGTTTACGGCAAGACTTTTGCCCGTGCCCGTCGCACCCGTGATCAGAACATTGGTGTTTGTATTCGCGACCAGATCAATCTGGACGTTCAGGTTTCGCACTGCCGCAGAATTCCCGATGATACCCGTATGCGAACGCACGTTGCGAATCTCGGTGAGCAGGTAATCGTTCTCCTGCTCCAGTTGCACGCGCAAGGTTTCAACCTCGGCCAGGGCACTGCGCAGCTTTTTCTCGTTCTCTTTTCGCTCGGTCACATCGCGAAAGATTACCACCGCCCCTGCGAGCACTCCGTGATCATAGATAGGGGTCGAGACATATTCGACCAGAATGGGTTTGCCGTCTTTGCGCCAGAACGCGTCATCCTCGACGCGCACCGTCTTGTCGCGCCGGAATGAATCGTAGATCGGGCACTCATGAGCGGGGAACTTGCCACCGTCCAGATGGTGGTGATGAATAATGGAATGCAACTCACGGCCAATCAGGTCTTCGGCGTTCCAGCCCAGCATTTCTTGTGCGGCGCGGTTCACGAATGTGGCCTTCCCTTCCGCGTTGATCCCATAGATGCCTTCCCCAGCCGCCTCGAGGATCAGCTGGTTCTGCGCCTCGACCTCGCGAAAGAACCCGTATATATGTTGCCATTGCATGAGCCCTGCGCGCTGGTGCGCATCCTGCTCGGCCAGATATTCGCGGCGGTCCTGCGCGTCGAGGTCCAGAAAACTGAGCATGACATCCGTACCGCCAATATGCGTGCCGTAGACATGCGACCGTAAATTGACCCCGTCACCACGCTCAAACTCCAATGCCGTATCAATGTATCGGCCAAAGTGCATGACCGCCTCGAGGAACACCGCCATCGCACCGGCGGATGATCTGAGGAACCTGTCGATGCCAATGGGGGCATGCGTGGTGCGGAACATGTCGGTCGCGTCCTGGTTGTGCGCGGTGATCGCGCCCGTTCGCGCATCCACCACCACCGTGGGAAGCGGATTGTGCAGAATGGCGCGGGACAAGTCAGAATCGTGGCTCATGCGTCTAGTGTGATCAGAAGGATAAGGATTACAGCAATTACGAACTCTCGTAAGTTACGAAAAATCGTATGTCCTGCCAAAATTTTAGGCATTAAATTCAATGAATTGTGAATTTTAAGCCTCCAACGAAGCTGCCTTCAGAGCCTGCACAACCCGTGGCATCATGATTTCAAATCAGACCATGGGGGTTATTATGACAGTGAAGAGCCTAGGAAATCCGTTCTCGAAGGACACCGATCTACGCCACGGGCAAGGGTGCTCGTGTGATACGTGTCAGGGTACCAGCGCATCAACAATGTCGCGTATGTCGAGCGATGACATGCTCGAGCAAGCAGTGGAAAGCGCGATTGTCCGCTCCGTCTTTGGTCACAGCGATATTGGCAGACGCTCGTTCATGGGCATGGTCGGTGGCACAACCGCAGCTGCGGCACTGGCTTCGGTCTTTCCGCTCAATGAGGCGAAGGCGGCAATTCTTGATAACCTCGGAACACCTGAAAAGACCGACCTTAACATCGGGTTTGTGCCCATTACCTGCGCCACGCCTATTATTATGGCAGAGCCGCTTGGCTTTTACTCCCGCTACGGTCTGAACGCCAAGGTGATCAAGACGGCCGGTTGGGCTGTGGCACGCGACAAATCGCTATCGGGGGAATACGACGCCTCTCACATGCTGACACCAATGCCGCTGGCGATGACACTTGGTGCAGGCTCCATCGCGGAGCCCTACATCATGCCCGCCGTTGAAAATATCAACGGGCAGGCGATTGTTCTGGCCAACCAGCATATGGACAAACGCGACCCGAAACAGTGGAAGGGCTTTACCTTCGGCGTACCGTTTGAATACTCGATGCACAACTTTCTGTTGAGATATTACGTGGCCGAATTCGGTTTGGACCCGGATGTCGACATTCAAATCCGCGTGGTGCCACCGCCAGAAATGGTCGCGAACCTACGGGCGGGCAACCTTGATGGATACCTGTCGCCCGATCCGTTCAACCAGCGTGCTGTGTTTGAAGGCATCGGCTTTATCCACCTGCTGACCAAAGAAATCTGGGAGGGTCACCCCTGCTGTGCCTTTGCCGCACCGCTGTCGTTCGCGACCGAGTTGCCAAATACCTATGGCGCGCTGCTGAAATCCATCATCGACGCTACGCAATACGCCTCCAACCCTGACAACCGCAAAGAAATCTCGTCCGCGATTGCACCCACCAACTATCTCAACCAGCCTGTGACCGTGATCGAACAGGTGCTGACCGGCACCTATGCGGACGGCTTGGGCGAGGTAAAGCGCGTTCCGGACCGGATCGATTTTGACCCCTTCCCGTGGCAGTCCATGGGCGTGTGGATCCTGACCCAGATGAAGCGTTGGGGCTATATCGAGGGCGACGTGAACTATAAACAGGTGGCAGAGCAGGTCTATCTGGCAGCTGACGCACGCAAAATTATGACCGATCTTGGCTATGACGCGCCCGCAGAGAACTACAAATCGCATATGATCATGGGCAAGTCGTTCGATCCCGACCAACCCGAAGCCTATGTCGACAGCTTTGCGATCAAAGCCAACTGATGGAAACGCTGTCAGAAAACAAAAAGGCGGCGCTGCTTTCAGTCGTGCTGCTCTTTGTCGGTCTTTTTGTGTGGGAGATGTCTATTCCTACACAAATACCTGTCGAGGCCCTCACTGAATACGAGCGCCTGACTGGTACGGGCCAGCCAAAAGCAGGTGTGCCACCGCCAAGTCAGGTTATCGCAAAAGCGTGGGAGCAACTGTCAAACCCGTTCTATGATGCTGGACCCAATGACAAAGGCATCGGCATCCAGATCGGCTATTCCATCTACCGCGTGCTGGTCGGGTATGTTCTGGCCGCGATCATCGCGATCCCGCTGGGGTTTCTAATCGGCATGTCGCGGGTTGCCCATAAAGCGCTGAACCCGTTTATTCAGGTGTTGCGCCCGATCTCGCCGCTGGCATGGATGCCCCTCGCTTTGTTCGTGATCCAGGATTCCGAGGCCTCAGCGATCTTTGTGATCTTCATCTGCTCGATCTGGCCCATGCTGATCAACACGGCCTTTGGCGTGGCAGGCGTGCGTGAGGATTGGGTCAACGTAGCCCGCACCCATGAGTTGGGCGCGTTCAAGACGGCGTTCACCGTAATCCTGCCTGCCGCCGCCCCCACAATTGTAACGGGCATGCGCATCTCTATCGGGATTGCGTGGCTGGTGATTGTTGCCGCCGAAATGCTCGTTGGGGGCACAGGCATCGGTTACTACGTCTGGAACGAGTGGAACAACCTTGATCTGACGTCCGTCATCTTTTCAATTCTCATGATCGGCGTTGTCGGCATGTTGCTGGACGCGGCCCTTGGCCTGCTTCAGCGGCGCGTTGCTTACGTCGAATAAGGCAGACACATGGCATCTTCATTCCTGAGCATTGAGCGGCTTACCCAACGCTATCCCGATGGCAAAGGCGGTGAATTCACCGTCTTCGAGAACGCCAGCTTTGGCATCGACAAGGGCGAATTTGTTTGCATCCTTGGCCACTCGGGCTGTGGTAAATCTACGATCATGAACATTCTTGCAGGTCTGGCTGAGCCGACCAGCGGTGTGATCAAAATGGACAATCAGGCAATATCAGGCCCCAGCCTTGATCGCGGTGTGGTCTTTCAAAACTACTCGCTTCTGCCATGGCTCACGACCCTTAAGAACGTGACATTCGGGGTTGCCGCACGGTTCCCCGAATGGACCAAGCAACAAGTCACCGAACATTCAGTCAAGTTTCTGGAAAAAGTCGGCCTGACCGGTGACGCGATCCACCGCAAGCCCAGCCAGCTATCGGGGGGCATGCGGCAACGTGTTTCTATCGCGCGGGCCTTTGCAAATGAGCCGAAACTACTGCTGCTCGATGAGCCGTTTGGCGCGCTGGACGCGCTGACCCGTGGTACAATTCAGGACGAGTTGATCAAAGTCTGGAGCGGTACCGACCAGACCGTCTTCATGATCACTCACGACATTGACGAGGCGATCCTGCTGGCTGACCGCATTTTGCTGATGACCAACGGGCCAAATGCCCGCGTCGCCGAAAGCGTCGAGATCACGATCCCGAGGCCCCGCAACCGGACCCAGATCGTGGAGCACCCAAATTACTATGCAATCCGCAACCATCTGGTACAGTTTTTAGGAGAGCGGTCTGTGATGCTGGCGGGCGATAACTCGGATGGTGCAACCCACCATCCTACAACTGTGCACATCGACAAGACGGACGGGACATCCGGCCAAGAACCCCGCCTTCGGGCGATCCCCAAATGACCAATACTGCGCCACGGTTTCCTGTCCCCCCGTTTAGCTATGCCGATGCCGTACAAAAGGTCCGCATGGCCGAGAATGCATGGAACGGGCGCAATCCTGTGACAGTCGCCCTAGCCTATACGCCCGATACAAAATGGCGCAACCGCTCAATGTTTCTGTCGGGGCGCGCAGAGGTCGAAGCGTTTTTGGAAACCAAATGGTCAAACGAGCATGAGTACCGCCTGATCAAGGAAATCTGGACCCATGGCGATGACCAGATCGCGGTGCGGTTTTGCTATGAATACCACGACGATAAAGGCCAATGGCACCGCGCCTACGGCAACGAAAACTGGGCGTTTGATGCGGGCGGTTATATGGCGCAGCGCTTTGCCTCGATCAACGATGTGCACATCGGTCAGGCGGACCGTTTGTTTCATTGGTCTGCCCCCGGCCCACGTCCAGAAGACCATCCCGGCCTGAGCAGCCTTGGTCTTTAGACACC
>JBATTJ010000060.1:0-14929 GCA_049670485.1 Sulfitobacter sp. | reverse complement strand
CCCCAGATCATCACGATCACATAGGCCGGCAATCCGACCAGCAGCACAAAAAGCGACCAGCGGCGGCGGGACTTGTAACTCATTGCCATCGAATTTCCTCGTCTATCATCACGTCTTAACCTGAGTTGGGCCGTGCAGCGTCTTAACCTGAGTTGGGCCGTGCAGCGTCGAATTCAATTGCGACACTCCGTCCCTGCGCGGATCAATCGGCAAATGGATCGGTCACCAGAATCGTATCTTCACGCTCCGGCGATGTGCTGAGCAGTGCGACGGGGCATTCGATCAGTTCTTCGACACGGCGGACATATTTGATCGCTTCGGCAGGCAAATCAGCCCAGCTGCGCGCGCCTTCGGTCGATTGTGACCAGCCCGGCATTTCCTCATAAACCGGCACGCATCGGGCCTGTTGGTCTGCCGCCGTCGGCAGATAATCAAGGCGTTTGCCATCAAGCTCATAAGCCACACAAATCTTGAGCGTCTCGAACCCGTCGAGCACATCAAGCTTGGTAAAGGCGATCCCCTTAACACCGGAGGTCATGCAGGTCTGCCGCACCAGTACCGCATCAAACCAGCCACAGCGCCGTTTGCGACCCGTCACTGTGCCAAATTCATGGCCCCGCTCGCCCAGACGCTGCCCATCGGCATCGTTCAGTTCTGCCGGAAACGGTCCTTCACCGACACGGGTGGTATAGGCTTTCACAATACCCAGCACAAAATCAATCGAGCCGGGACCGATACCCGTGCCCGTCGCCGCTTGCCCTGCGATCACGTTACTGGAGGTCACAAACGGATAGGTACCAAAATCAATATCCAACAGCGCGCCCTGCGCCCCCTCGAACAAGATACGCTTACCTGCGCGGCGCTTTTCGTTGAGGATCTTCCAGACCGGCGCGGCGTATTCCAGCACTGAAGGTGCAATTGCCCGCAGATCGGCCAGCAAACGCGCACGGTCCACAGGCTCAAGCCCCAAGCCACGGCGAAGCGCGTCATGGTGTACCAGCGCGCGGTCCACCCGCAATTCAAGCGTCGCGTCATCGGCCAGATCAGCTACCCGAACAGAGCGACGTCCGACTTTATCCTCATAGGCAGGTCCAATGCCGCGCCCTGTAGTGCCGATTTTAGCTACTGCCGTCTGCTCTTCGCGCGCGCGGTCCAATTCTCCATGGATGGGCAGGATCAGCGGCGTGTTTTCCGCAATCATCAGCGTTTCCGGCGTGATCGTGACGCCTTGTGCACGCAAACCGGCGATCTCCCGCTTAAGGTGCCAAGGGTCGAGCACCACACCATTGCCAATGACCGATAATTTGCCGCCGCGCACAATGCCCGAGGGCAGCAGGCTCAGCTTGAACACCTCGCCGTCGATGACCAGCGTGTGACCGGCGTTATGCCCGCCCTGAAACCGCGCGATCACATCGGCGCGCTCGGACAGCCAGTCGACGATCTTGCCTTTACCCTCGTCGCCCCATTGGGCGCCTACGACAACAACATTGGCCATGATATTCCTCTCAGAGTAGGGGCAGATACGTCTCGAACCCGCGCCCGTATAGCCGTGCTGGCCTCCGCGCGAAACCGCAAACTGCGCCATGACCATAGACTTTTACTGCGCTGCCTCCGATATTGCCCGCAAACAGGTCAAAGGATCATCGACATGGGCTTTTTACTGCGCTGGATAGGTGCATTTCTCTTGCTGGCCGCGACGTTCAATCCGACCGAGTATAACTATCTGCAATGGGTGCGCAGCTATGGCGGGATGAACATCTCGATCGCGGTCCTCACAGGGCTGGTGCTGGCGATCGGCTATATCATCTATCTGCGCGCAACACTGCGCAGCATTGGCGCATTTGGTATGATGTTGGTGCTTGCCGTCGTCGGTGCAGGGCTTTGGGTGCTATACGATCTGGGGGTGCTGCGCCTCGATAATCCAAGCTTTAATGTCTGGCTGGCTCTTGCCGCGCTCAGCTTTGTGTTGGCCATCGGTCTAAGCTGGAGCATCGTGCGCCGCGCACTGTCGGGTCAAGCAGATGTGGATGATGTCGACGCCTGAGTGGTATTGCTTCAATCGCCTGCAGTCTCGTCCAAAACAACCGGTGCGCCATGTGCCGTGCTGAGATAGGCGCGCTCCCATGCGGAGCGGGTCTGCTCGACCGCCGCGGGCCCAGCCATCTCGCGCTCTGCCAGTAGTGTCTCGAGCGTTTCGAGCCATGCGATAAAATAATCGTCTCCGCCATTTAACTCCTTGGCGAGGCCATGACGTTTGAGGGTCTGTGAAAAACGCTCCGCCCATTCGGTCCATGCAAAATGTCCCGCCTCGTTGAGGTGGACGGTCAGGGCAAATACCTGTCCGTGCCATGGCTGCTCGAACACCGGTTCAGGCGCGCGGGTCATACCGCATCCAGATAGCTTTGCCACAGGTCCAGTACGACTTCGTCATTCGGATGCTCGGGGTGCTGCCACAGCTCGGAGGCCGGAAACACCACAGCATAGAGCGGCTCTGGCGCCTCACCCAGACCGTGGGCGTTGCTGTCGGGCAGCACATGACAACCGTGATAGCGCATTATCCGCCCCTGTGCCCCAGCGGCATAGGCAGGCAGGCGCGTGTGCCCACCAGCGACCAATGCGTTCTCGGCAATCCGCCGCGTGCGCACAGCATCACCTACCGCAAACGCAGGTTTCACAGTGCTGTCGCGGGATGCCGGACCACCGCGCGCAAGCACGCTGGCAACCTGATCAGCGGTGAGCTTTTTGGTGGCAAGTGCGCTGATCTGCGTGTCCGAGCTTCCTGAAAGCTCCTCACGTGTCACGACGCCCGTATCCACCAGCAGAGCGGCCAAACCGCCCATCCATTTCTCGTAATAACTGAAGGCCGTATAATCTTTGGGCGACAGACATTCGCGCGCGTGGCGCGACACGTCGATGTTCCATTTCCCCAGACTTCCCAACGCCAGCACCAAAGCCAGCGCGCGCGGGTGCCAGTCTGTGTGAAAGATAATCTCGGGTGCTTCGGGCACCACAGGTCCATCACCAAACCGGCCGCCCATGTCATGCGCGCGAGTCATGGCTGTTTTCCTGATATGATCGCGGCGTTCATGCGGGCGCCTCGACGATGCCGGTACCGATCATGCTGTCGCGGGTGACCAGATCCATCAACGCCTCCTCGCTCCAGCCATCGGTTCCCTCGGGTCGCATCGGCAGCACCAGATAACGCACCTCGGCCGTGGAATCCCAAACCCTCACCGCCGTTTGATCAGACAATGTCACGCCAAAATCACTCAATACCGCACGCGGTTCGCGCACCACACGGGCACGGTAAGCGTCCGATTTATACCAGCCGGGCGGGATGCCAAGAAGCGGCCATGGATAACAGCTGCACAGAGTGCAAACGACAATGTTATGCATCTGCGGCGTGTTCTCGACGATGACCATATGCTCACCCTGACGCCCGAAATAGCCAAGCGCGTCGATTGCCGCCGTTGCGTCATCGCGCAACGCTGCCAGAAACTCATGGTCATGCCATGCTTTTGCAACGACATGCGCTCCGTTGCGCGGGCCAATCTTTGTCTCGTAGGTGTCGATGATGACATCCAAAGCGGCCGGGTCAACCAGGCCTTTTTTGGTCAGAATAGTTTCGAGTGCTTTTACACGCAGCGCAGGTGCCGACGGTAAAAGGGCGTGCGGGTGATCATGGTCGTGGCTATCATGGGGCATAAGCCGCAGCTTGCCTCGCAATATTCGGCTTGTCTATGGCCGGAGTTGACATTCTGCCTGCATCCTCCCTTGCCCCCATACCCAAACTTGCCTAGATACCCCCAAACCGACCCAGAAAAGAGCAGCCATCATCCCATGGAAAATGTCGTCCTGATCGTCCACCTCATTCTTGCACTTGGCCTGATTGCGGTTGTTTTGCTGCAAAAATCCGAAGGCGGCGGCCTTGGCATTGGCGGCGGTGGTGGCGGTGCCAACTCGGGCCGTCCTGCGGCCACTCCGATGAGCAAGCTGACATGGCTCTTGGGTTCTGCGTTCGTTGTGACCTCGATCACATTGACCATTGTGACCGCGCAAAAATCGGCAGGCGTTTCCGTGCTTGACCGGCTGACGGCATCCCCGCCTGCGCTCAACCAGAACGATGGCGTGACAGCACCGGATCTAAACAATCTGCTGCCACCTGCCGAAGGTGACAACGCGCCACTGGTTCCAACACTCGACTAATCCTCTAACCTCAACAGGTTGAGGCACGACGGCATAGCGCAACATCATGTTGCGGCTGTTGCCTTGCCTTGGCCATCCGAATCCTGTTACTATGAACTCCCGTGATGGTGCGTATCTTGCACCGGCCAGGGCGTGTTGAAAACAGGCCCAACAGACACAGATCAGCCGCACTGGCGCACGGGAGAAACACCACATGGCACGCTATATTTTCATCACCGGCGGTGTTGTATCTTCGCTCGGAAAAGGGCTTGCTTCGGCGGCGTTAGGTGCACTGCTACAGGCGCGCGGGTTCTCGGTACGCCTGCGCAAGCTTGACCCTTACCTCAACGTCGATCCCGGCACGATGAGCCCGTTCGAGCACGGCGAGGTGTTTGTGACCGATGATGGCGCGGAGACCGACCTTGATCTGGGCCATTACGAGCGTTTCACCGGTGTTGCGGCGCGCAAAACCGATTCCGTTTCGTCCGGTCGGGTTTATTCCACCGTCCTCGAAAAGGAACGCCGCGGCGATTATCTGGGCAAAACCATTCAGGTCATCCCCCACGTCACCAACGAGATCAAGGACTTCCTTGCCATTGGTGAAGACGAGGTTGATTTCATGCTGTGCGAGATTGGCGGTACAGTCGGCGACATTGAAGGGCTGCCCTTCTTTGAGGCGATCCGCCAGTTCGCCCACGACAAACCGCGCGGCCAGTGTATTTTCATGCATCTCACGCTGCTGCCCTATCTTGCCGCCAGTGGTGAGTTGAAAACCAAACCCACTCAGCACTCCGTCAAAGAGCTGCAAAGCATCGGCATCGCCCCCGATATCCTTGTGTGCCGGTCCGAGCATCCGATCCCCGAAAAAGAGCGTGAGAAAATCGCACTGTTTTGCAATGTGCGCAAGGAATCCGTTGTCGCGGCCTATGACCTGAAATCCATCTACGAGGCGCCGCTGGCCTATCACGCACAGGGCCTTGATCAGGCGGTGCTCGATGCTTTCGACATTTCCCCTGCCCCCAAGCCGGACCTCACGGTCTGGCACGACGTCTATGACCGCATCCACAACCCCGAGGGCGAAGTAAAAGTCGCCATCGTCGGAAAATACACCCAGTTGGGCGATGCCTATAAATCCATCGCCGAGGCGCTGACCCATGGGGGTATGGCCAACCGTGTGCGGGTCCATATTGAATGGGTCGATGCGGAAGTGTTCGAGAAATCCAGCGATGCGGCCGCACATCTGGCCGGCTATCACGCGATCCTTGTACCCGGCGGATTTGGCGAGCGTGGCACCGAAGGCAAAATCAAAGCCGCACAATACGCCCGTGAGAACAAAGTGCCCTATCTTGGCATCTGTCTGGGCATGCAGATGGCCGTGATCGAGGCGGCGCGCAATGTGGCGGGCCTGTCTGCGGCGGGGTCAGAAGAATTTGACCACGAATCTGCGGGTAAAAAACGGTTCGAGCCGGTCGTCTACCACCTCAAGGAATGGGTGCAGGGCAACCACAAGGTCGAGCGTAAGGTCGGCGACGATAAAGGTGGCACCATGCGTTTGGGTGCCTATGACGCCACGCTCAAGGAAGGCTCGAAAGTGGCGGAAGTTTACGGCACCACCTCCATCGACGAACGTCACCGCCACCGCTATGAGGTCGACATCGCCTACCGCGAACAGCTGGAGGCTGCGGGCCTGAAGTTCTCAGGCATGTCGCCGGATGGTAAATTGCCAGAGATCGTCGAATGGTCGGATCATCCGTGGTTCATCGGCGTGCAGTTTCATCCCGAGCTGAAATCAAAACCGTTCAAACCGCATCCCCTGTTCCAAGGTTTTGTCAAAGCGGCCAAGGAAATGTCGCGTCTGGTGTAATGATGCATAGTTGCGCGCCGTTGACGCAGATGTGAAAGCCTGCGTGCACAATTCAATTGCGCCGATCCCCATGTGACGTCACGTGAGCGGTATGGAATTTATCTTTGCATATCTCGCGGGCCTGCTCACTCTGATCAACCCTTGCGTGCTTCCCGTACTGCCCATTGTGTTGGTCAGCGCGCTCAATGCCAACCGCTATGGTCCCATCGCCCTTGCCGCAGGCATGAGCGTGTCTTTCGTGACATTCGGCGTGCTGGTCACGGCCTTCGGTGCAAGCATCGGCCTGACCCAAGACAGGCTGGCCGAAATCGGTGCGGTGATGATGGTGATGTTCGGTGTGGTCTTGCTGGTGCCGATGTTTTCGCGCCGCTTCGAGATGGTCACCGCGGGCGTTGCCGGCAGCGCTGACAGCCAGATGAACCAGCTTGATAACTCGGGCCTCAAAGGGCAATTTACCGGTGGTCTGCTGCTGGGTGCTGTATGGTCTCCGTGCATTGGTCCCACGCTGGGCGGTGCGATTGCACTTGCCTCCCAAGGTGAAAATTTGGGCTATGTCACCGCGATCATGGTATTTTTCGCCATGGGTGTATCCACGCTTATCATCGGTCTGGGTATGGGTGCGCGCGAGGCAATCCGCACCCGCGCCAATGTCCTGCGCAGCCTTGCAGAGCGGTCGAAGCCCATTCTGGGTGTCACATTCGTCGTTGTCGGTCTGATGCTGTTTTTCAAAGTGCACCACATGATCGACGCATGGGCGCTAGGGGTTATGCCGATCTGGCTCCAAGACCTGTCTGTCATTCTTTAACTTCACGGAGATACTTATGAAACGCCGTACCTTTATCGCCGCCGCAAGCGCACTTGCTCTCATGCCACAGCTTGCCCAAGCAGCCGAATTCATCGACTATACCCCCGGTGCCATTGAAACGGCTCTGCGCGATGGCAAGACCGTGTTTGTGGACTACTCGGCCACGTGGTGCTCTACCTGCAAACGGCAGGAACGCGTGATCGAAGAGCTACGCAGCCAAGATCCCGCATATGACGCAGCGATGACCTTTATCAAAGTCGACTGGGATGATTTTGGCACCCATGAGGTCACAACATCACGCGGTGTGCCGCGCAGATCGACGCTGATCGTGTTGAAGGGGGACGAGGAACTTGGACGCATCGTCGCCGGCACCTCGACCGCGCAGATCAAAGCGTTGATGGATCAGGGCCTCTAGTCCTCCGCACCTCAATGGCGCAGACACAGTGCATACGACGCAACTGTGTCTGCTTAACCTCCCCTTCACGCAGATGTTTGTTGCCGCTTTGACCTGCTGACCTACCGTCCTTTTACACGGCAAAATGCCGTATGAACGGGAGGAACACATGAAGACATTTCTGATAACTGCGGCGGCGACTGCGCTGCTTTCGACTGCGGCGCTTGCCGATGGCCACCGCAATTCAGCGCCCGAAGGCGCCAAGGCCCACATCATTTCCCCTGCGGATGGGGCGACATTGTCAAATCCTGTTACGATTTTGTTCGGGCTTGAGGGGATGGGTGTGGCACCGGCTGGTGCAGAGTTTGACAACACTGGCCACCACCACCTGCTGATCAACACCGATCCTGACAGCCTCGATCTTGATTCCGGCCTGCCCGCGACGGATCAGGTCGTACATTTCGGCGGCGGCCAGACCCAAGTGACCAAGGATCTACCGGCAGGCACCCATACGTTGCAGCTGCTTTTGGGTGACTGGACCCATGTGCCCCATGACCCGCCGGTCATGAGCGACGTGATCACGATCACAGTCAACTAAGCGCCCTACCTTACGCGTGAGGGGCACAGCGCCCTTTGCGTGCAGCATCATTAGACGTTGCGCATGCGCGCCCATCCGCTACACACCGCGCATGCTCAGCTACCAACATATTTATCATGCCGGAAATCTGGCCGACGTACACAAACATGCCCTGCTGGCATGGATGCTGGATTATCTGACAGCCAAGGACAAACCGCTCACCTACATCGAGACGCATGCGGGCCGCGCGCTCTATGATCTCGCGGCGGATGAAGCGCTCAAGACCGGAGAAGCCGCTGCAGGCATCCGGCAGGTGCAAAGCTGGTTTAAACCGGAGCACCCCTACGCCCGCGTTCTTGCCCGCATGCAGGCGGAGGATGGACCCAACGCCTACCCCGGCTCCCCGCTGATCGCGGCGCATCTGCTGCGCGCACAAGACAAAATCCACCTCGCAGAGCTGCACCCGCGTGAACATGCCGCGCTGGAGTTGGCCATGTCGCCCACAGGTGCCAAAATCCATCTGCGCGACGGTTTCGAGACCGCGTTCGCCCTATGCCCACCGATGCCGCGCCGTGGTTTGCTGCTCATTGATCCCAGCTATGAGATCAAGGAAGATTACAACGATATCTTCCGCCATATCGCCAAGTTGCACCGCGCATGGAACGTGGGCATTATCGCACTTTGGTATCCGATCCTGACCAGTGGCACGCATGTGCCAATGCTCGACGCCCTTACAACCGCGCACCCAACTGCGCTGCGCCATGAGGTCCGCTTTCCACCTGCGCGTCCCGGCCATGGGATGGTAGGCTCCGGCATGTTTGTGCTAAACCCGCCCTACGGGCTGTCAGAGGAAGCACGCAAACTGGCCGCCCGGTACACCAAACTGCGCTAAGGCGCGCCACGGACACCGGGAGACGACAGATGCCGAAAAAAGGATACTGGATCGGAAACATGGATGTGCGCGACGCGCAAGTCTATGAGAAATACCGCGCCGCCAATGCCAAGCCGTTCGCGGAATACGGCGCCAAGTTTCTGGCACGTGGCGGCACCCAGCAAATCCGTGAAGGTGCTGCAAACCCACGGACCGTTATCATCGAATTCCCCAGCTATGCCGATGCGGTCGCCTGCTATGAAAGCCCCGGTTATCAGGGCGCAAAAGACATCCGCATGACCGTCTCGGACGGTACATTGGTCATTATTGAGGGCTATGACGGCTGAAATGTGATAGGCTGGGCAGTATGAAAGACCTTCTCGCCGGTATCATTTCGCTCCTCCTGCTTGCCGCACCTGCATGGGCCTGTGGGGTGGCCGTCTGCATCGTGGACCCCGAGAGCCTTATTCTGCCCGACATCATCACATTTGATGAGACCGCAGCAGGGGGCGGTCCGGGTCACCTCGTGGATGATGTGCTGATCGTTGGAGCAGTGCAATTTGGCGAGCGGTTTGCCGGCCAGAAAGTAGAGGCGCGCGGCAGCCATGACGCAGTCACGGGCGATGCCTTTGGCCCGTTGACGGTGATGGCAGGTGCCGCCTCGCAAAACCTGTCTGTTGTGCGGTTCATGGGAACTTCATGGCTCAACGGGTATGGCGTGGCGGGCTTTCCCAAGCGGGACGCGCAGGGTGAAGGTGCTATTGCGGTGCTGTTCGATACGGATCAATCCGGTCTGTCACTGCACATTCGCGGCGGAGAGACGGGCCGTGCAGAAGTGACGTTTCTGCGCCGCGACGGCGCTCTTCTGGCGCGCGTACCGGTAAGCCCGCTGGGGGAATTTGCGTTTGGGTTTGTGCGCGCGCAGGGTGGTGCCGACATTGCAGGAATCGTTATCACCAACACCGACCCACAAGGAATTGCACTTGATACGATTAGGTTTGGCAAGCCGCCCGATCTCAGTTAACCAATCGCAATGTTAGAACGCCTTTTTCCGCGCCGCGCGCCCGCCCCCAGACCCCTGCCACAGCCCAATGCACAGCTTGCACTTGGCGCACTTCTGGTGCGTGTCGCTTTGGCCAACCGTCAATATGTCGCCTCCGAAGTCGCACAGATCGACAAAATTCTGGCGGCGACTTTCACGCTCAAACCCCTTGATGCTGCAAAATTGCGGGCCGAATGCGAAGCGCTTGAACGTCATGCACCCGGCACAGACGAGTTTGTGAAACTGCTGCGCGAGGAAGTGCCCTATGAGCAGCGCAAAGCCTTGGGAGATGCGATGTGGGCGGTGGCCTTGGCCGATGGAAAGCGTGACGATGATGAGGAAATACAGCTCATTGCCATTGAGACTGCCCTCGGGCTGAGCGATGCAGATATCGCCGCAGCACGTAAAAATGCGCTTGGTGAATTGTAAATCCCGTATCCCCGACTAGGTTGGTTTATATGTTTGCAGATTTCCTAAAACGGCTGAGTGATCCGGCCCCCGCCCAATTGCCAGACAGCGATGCGCGTCTGGCTCTTACGGCTCTTCTTGTGCGCGTGGCGCGCTCCGACAATGACTACAGCACCGCAGAACGTGCACGCATCCAAAGCATTGTGAAAAACCGCTACGGTTTGGACGATGCAGGCCGCGACGCGCTTTTGACAGACGCCGAGACGTTGGAATCAGAGGCGCCGGACACCGTGCGCTTCACCCGTTCCATCAAGGATGCGGTTGCCTATGAGGACCGCCTCGCCGTGGTTGAGGCGCTCTGGCAGGTTGTGCTTGCCGATGGCGCGCGTGCCAAGGAAGAGGATGCGCTGTTGCGGCTGGTGGCCAATCTTTTAGGCATTACCGATATGGACAGCGCACAGGCACGCAAGCGTGTAGAAGGCTAAGCGCTTCGGTAGATCCTACGGCATCCATCCCGCACGCCGCCATTGCACATTGCATGAGCCGCGATTCTAGAGTTGTATGCTCGTTGGAATTGGAAGAGATGGCCCGCACGTGACAGCCCAAACACCCGTGATCGAAATTCGCAACCTGCACAAAGCCTATGGCGCGTTGGAGGTTCTCAAAGGTGTGAGCATCGCTGCACCCAAAGGTCATGTGATCTCGCTCATTGGATCGTCGGGCTCAGGCAAATCGACGCTGCTGCGCTGCTGCAACCTTCTCGAAGACAGCCAGCAAGGCGAGCTTTTGTTCAATGGAGAGCCGGTTAGCTGGCGCGGGAGCGGCCATGCGCGCCGCCCGTCCGACGCCGCCCAAGTCGTGCGCATCCGTACCAACCTCAGCATGGTATTTCAACAGTTCAATCTTTGGGCGCATATGACGATTCTGCAAAATGTCATGGAAGCGCCCGTGACCGTCCTTGGCCGTGACCGCGCGGAAGTCGAAGCATCGGCGCGTGCCTATCTCGACAAAGTGGGCATTGGTGACAAGTGCGATGTCTATCCCGCGCAATTGTCAGGCGGTCAACAACAACGCGCCGCAATCGCCCGCGCGCTGTGTATGGAGCCGAAGGCGCTGCTGTTTGACGAGCCGACATCGGCCCTTGATCCCGAGTTGGAGCAGGAAGTCATCAAGGTGATCAAAGACCTTGCCGCCGAGGGGCGCACGATGATGATCGTGACACATGATATGAAACTGGCCGCAGATGTATCGGACCTGACCGTGTTCCTGCACCAAGGCCTGATCGAAGAACAAGGGCCGCCCGAGACGTTGTTCGGGGCGCCCAAATCAGAGCGATTGCGCGGGTTCCTATCTGCAACCCACGCCGCGTAAAACTAAAAATGGTATCACTGGGAGAGACCACATGAAGACATTTATTTTTGGCGTCAGCGCCTTGGCCCTGACGGCCGGACTTACCATGGCGGATGGCCACGGCAAAACAATCCGTCTTGGCACCGAAGGCGCCTACCCCCCCTATAACTTCCTCAACGATGATGGCGAAGTTGCTGGTTTCGAGCGTGAAGTGGGCGACGAGCTGTGCGCACGCGCCGAACTGACCTGTGAGTGGGTCACAAACGAGTGGGACAGCATCATCCCGAACCTCGTATCGGGCAACTACGACGTGATCATCGCGGGCATGTCCATCACGGACGAGCGCGACGAAGTCATCGACTTTTCCGACCCCTACACCTTGCCTGACCCGTCCTCCTATCTGGCGGCGGGCGAAATTGATGCGACCACTGCTGTGATCGCTGCCCAAACCGGCACGATCCAGGCTTCGCACGTTGCCTCCATGGAGGGTGCCACGCTGGTCGAGTTCGCGACGCCCGAAGAAACCGTAGCAGCCGTGAAAAATGGCGAAGCGGATGCGGTTCTGGCTGACAAATCCTTCCTTGCGCCGATTGCAGAGGCAGACGCAGATCTGCAGCTGCTGGATCAGGACGAGCTTTTGGGTGGCGGTATCGGCCTTGGCATTCGCGAAAGCGATGGCGAATTGCGCGAGAAGCTGAACGCAGCGGTGCAGTCCATGAAGGACGACGGCTCGCTCAATGCGCTGATCGCCAAATGGCTGCCCGAGGCGGCACAATTCTGATCTAACTATTTTAGAGGGTGGGCCAGATATGGCCCACCCTTACCCCGCGAAACGCCCCGGCCGGTAGGGTGCAAGAAGCGTTGCAGACCGGTTCGACACCCCTTCCAACATTTCCTGCGCAACCACCTCGCCTGCAAGCGCGCCAAGCGTGATGCCTGAATGCATGCAGGCTACGTGCAAGCCCTCGCGCACTGCACCGATGACGGGCAGTCCGTCTTTTGGCACAGGGCGGAAGGCCAGCGATACTTCCTGCCAATCCAGATGGACCTTCGGCAACAGGCGGGCCAGCCGCGCCAATACCTGCGTTGCAGTCTCATCCAAACTCTCGGTCAACCGCTCGGACGTATCGCCCTGATGATCAACTGCCGCGGGCATCAGCAGCGATCCATCCTCAAGCTGTCGCAATTCGCCAAATTCGGTCACGAGGATATGGCGCAGGACCGGTGGCACGGGCCGCGTGCGCAGCATTACACCGGGCCGCCCCAACATCGGCAGCTCTGATCCCGCCTGTGACATAAGCGCGGCACTCCCTGTGCCTGCCGCAATCAACACGTGATCCGCCAATGTGATGCCTGCCTCCGTCATCACACCCGTGATGCGGCCACCTGTCTCGACCAGTGCGCCGACCCTGAGACCGCGCATCCGCCGCGCGCCATTGGCGACCGCAGCGCGAAGGAGTGTGTGGGCAATCGCAGCACTGTCTATGGCCGCTTCATGTTTGAAATGCAGCGCACGCGCAGGCGCGTCTGCGATGTGGGGTTCAAGCCGTTGGAATGCGGCGCGGTCAATCTGCGCCACATCATAGCCAAGAGCGATGAGCCCATCGTGCTGAGCATCAAAGGCCGCTCCGCTCTCTTCCCAGCACAGCGTACCCTGCCATGCGAGGGCCAAAGGCACCTGTGCGCACAAGCGCTTCCACGCCTCGATCCCTTCGGCGCGCAGTTGGAAATGTGACTCGTTATGGTGAAAGCTGGCATTGATCCAGCCGAATGAGGCCGCAGTCGCCATCTGCGCGCCTGCGTCAATCACCGTGACCTGCGCCCCTGCCCGTTGCAGATGGTAGGCGGCGGATGCACCGATAATGCCTGCCCCGATAACGAGGACGGAAGGGCCATCGCCGCGCATATCA
The DNA here is from genome assembly GCA_049670485.1 of Sulfitobacter sp. Taxonomy (GTDB): domain Bacteria; phylum Pseudomonadota; class Alphaproteobacteria; order Rhodobacterales; family Rhodobacteraceae; genus Sulfitobacter. Next base: position 1,523 of record JBATTJ010000060.1, on the reverse strand, counting down.
TCCCTTTCGGTAAAATGGTGTTTTGCCGACACTGCCTTTCGCGGCGCGCAACAGCAAGAGGTTGACAAGGCACGCAGGCTCGGAACACTGGGCAGGGTACACGAAAGGCACCCATGTTTCAGTTTTGCACCGATCCGGATCAACTCGACACGCTGCGCTGGTTCAGCTGTTATCTGACCACCGGCAAACACATGAGCATCTATTGGTCCGTCCTCACGGTGCTTACCTTACTGGCCATCACGGCACCTGCCGCACTTGCTTTCGGCTTTGGTGGTGCGGCAGCGGCGCGCTCACGGGTGGCCCCGCTGCGCTGGTTTGGAAAAACCTACATCGCCATCGTGCGCGGCGTGCCGGATATCGCGTTCTTTTTGTTTTTCGTTATCGCCCTTGATCAGGGCATAGAATATCTGCGCCACAAAGTGCTGTGCCCCGAGTGGGAGCAGCCGATCCGTCAGGGTAATGATTTTATCGTTTGTCAGGCTGCCAAAATGCCGCTCGGCAATTCCCCGCAGTGGGTGCATGAGACGTACGGCTTTATGCTTGCTGTGCTCACCTTCGCCATTGTTTTCGGCGCTTTCGCGGCGAATGTGTTGTTCGGGGCGATGCGGGCCGTGCCCCGCGCGCAACTTGAAACCGCAGAGGCGTATGGCATGTCTCAGCGCCAGACATTCTGGCGCGTTCTGGTGCCGCAAATGTGGGTCTATGCCCTGCCAGGCCTTGGCAATCTGTGGATGGTCCTGATCAAAGCGACACCGCTGCTGTTTCTGCTCGGCGTTGAGGACATTGTTTACTGGGCCCGTGAATTGGGCGGCTCCAAGACGCCGCGCTTTACCGAGTATCCGCATCCCGACTGGCGCATGTGGTATTTTCTGGCGCTGCTGGTTTTCTACCTTCTGTTCACACGTGTTTCTGAATTGGCAATTGCGCGCCTGATGACCCGCCTCACCCGCGGTCAGGCGACCACAGGCGGCGAAGCGCAAAGGAAGCGGGCATGAACGCCTGTCTCGAGACCATTCAGGATTACGGCCTGCGCGCGATCGGCATCGGTGAACGGTTGCTGCCCCGTGAGGATTTCACGCTGTGTGAGCAATTCACGCTCATCGGGTCCGGCATGATCTGGAACGTCTATTTCGGCCTGAGCGCGCTGATCATCGGCTTCTTTTTCGCCACCGCCCTTGCTATGGGCAAGGCAAGTTCGCGCCGTATCCTGCGCAAGCCGGCCGAATGGTTCATCTTCATCTTTCGCGGCTCGCCCTTATTTATCCAGTTTTTCTTTGCCTATTTCGTCTTCCTCACGCTCAAATCGCAATATGCATTCTTTGACCCGTTCACTGCCGCATGGCTTGGCGCGCTTATTGTGCTGATCTGCAACACCTCCGCCTACTCGGCCGAGATTTTCTTTGGTGCGCTGCAGTCCATCCCGAAGGGCGATGTGGAGGCAGCAGACGCTTACGGCCTCACCGGCTGGCCACGGTTCAAGCGGGTGATCTGGCCCACCATGATGCGGCTGGGATGGCCCGCTT
>JBATTJ010000059.1:0-7139 GCA_049670485.1 Sulfitobacter sp. | reverse complement strand
GGTCTACGCTCGGCCTAACTTACCTTACCGCTTCGCGATATGGCACGGGTTCGTCCTAACGGCTTCAATCTGCTTTTTTACTGCACTGCTGCTCAGCATCTGACAGCGCATCAAGGTAGGCGCGCATGCAGGTTTTAACATGGCGAAACCGGTCGCCACCCAGATGCTTGCCCCCGTACCAGCGCGTGACGATCATCAGGTGATCAAACAGCCCTTCCCGCTCCAGCATCCGCAAGATCACCATAGCCGCGCCGCTTTCGCCATCGTCGGCTTTCACAGCGCCCTGCCCGCTCAGCAACGCCGCATAAGTATTGTGCGTTGCTTTGGCATGAGATTTTTCAGATTTTAGGCTGGCAAGTGCATTGTCGATATCTGCGGCAGTCAACACTGGGCAACCGCTCACCGCGTATTTACTGCCCCGATCACTGAGTATGGTGCCGAGCTTCAGCACGCCGTGGCCCGCCATGCTAAGGCCATGGCTTGGCGCAAGCTTAAAGCCCCGCAGCTGTCCGGCGCACAATCTCGATCCGCGCACTGTTGGGCGGATGCGTGCCGAGGAAACGGTCACCGGGATCAGGGATGCGGGTAAAGAACTCCGACCCGCGCAACGGATCATAGCCTGCCGTGTGTGTGATTATCGTGCCCAGCGCATCCGCCTCCAGCTCAAACTCCTTGGAATAGCTTCGTGCGCCGACCTGCGCGCCCAACCTCTGCGCATCTTCGACCGCTGTTGCATTGCCACCGCTAAGCGTGGCGAGACCCGCAAAAATAACAGCGCCGGCGACGGCATTCTGCTGCTGCCGCGCGATGTGTCCTGCGATGTGGTGGGCCGCTTCATGCCCCATCACAAAGGCCAGCTCATCCGCGTTTCGCGCATCGGCAATAAGGGCCAGCGTGAAGGCAATGATGGGACGCCCCTGCCGGTCAAGAGTCTGATAGGCATTGGCAGGTTGGCCGGGACGGTCATCAATCACGATGTTGAAATCACAGTTCACGTTCTTCGTCCGCGCACGGCATTCACGTTCCGCCACAGGCTCCACAGTGTTGACGACCTGCACAAAACTTCGGGCGGTGGCGCGCGTTGCGGCCTGACCACTGTCGGCGGCGCGCGGCTGCTGTGCGGTGGCGGGACCGGAGGGACCGACCGGCACGACTTCACAAGCGGCGAGTGCCGCGACCAGTCCCAAAGCGATGAAGGCGCGTGTCAACATTCCGGTGAAATCCTATTCAGTGCATAACGTTCAGCAAGTATTTAAAATGAGTTTAGCACGCTGGGCGGGCGGGGCCAGCCCGATCATGCCTGTGCTACAAACATTGGCAATCTTGTGCCATGCCAAAGTAAGGCGGCACAGGCACCGAACCATCACGCTTGCGCACCTGACCCCATCGGATAAGATCGTGAAATGTTTACGATAGAACACGAATTTGATGCCAGCGTGATCATCCTTGTTGACGAAGGACACGGTCCCCTGCGCGAGGATGTGACCCTTCATGCCTTCGCTGAGGAGATCACGATCGAGCAGTGGGACCCGCGCACCGATACGGTCCACAAGCTCACGCTGTCTCCGAACCAGCTGCGTGATCTGGCCGCTGCCCTCAACCTGCCGGAAGGCATCTACCACAGCGCGCCCTAAGCGCACACCATAAGGATTTTTGCATGGCCACCGGCACCAACATCCACACCTATTTTGAAGGCACTTGGCACAAAGGCGATTTGAGTGTCATGAAAGCCGCCGATCACGGCGCATGGCTGGGGACCACTGTATTTGACGGCGCGCGCCTGTTTGACGGGCTTGCACCCGATCTGGATGCCCATTGTGCGCGCATCAACCGTTCTGCCGCAGCATTGATGATCACGCCAACGGTTCAGACGGCCGAGATGATCGAGATTGTGCGCGAAGGATTGGCATTCTACCCGCGCACAGCTTCTGTCTATATCCGTCCGATGTATTGGGCGTTGGCCGGGGATGAGTTGGGCATCGTACCGCTCAAAGATGCGACGGGCTTTGCGGTTTCGCTCGAGGAAATTCCAATGGCCCCACCCGAGGCTGCATCGACCCTGACCCGCACACGGTTCCGGCGTCCAGTACTGGAGGATAACGTGGTGAACGCCAAAGCAGGCTGCCTGTATCCCAACAACGCGCGCATGATGGCGGAGGCCCGCAGCAAGGGGTTTGGCAACGCACTGGTCGCGGATGCCATCGGGAATGTGGCAGAAACCGCATCGGCAAACGTGTTTATGGTCAAGGATGGTGAGGTATTCACGCCAGTGCCGAATGGAACATTCCTTGCGGGCATCACACGCGCGCGGCACATGCAGAATATGCGTGCAGACGGCCTGCGCGTTCATGAAAGCGTGCTGGGTTTTGAGGATTTTCACGATGCGGACGAGGTGTTCCTGTCAGGTAATATGATGAAAGTCACGCCGATCAAAGCGTTCGATGATACCGCCTATGAGGTTGGCGGAAACGGCAATCCCGTGACACAACGGGTGCGCGAGATGTATTGGGACTGGGCCGCGTCGGAGCGGTAGACGCGGCATGCCTTCCTGATTTTTGGCAACGCCCAAGCATCATTTAAATGCTGCGACAGGCATCCGCCCCATCCACCTTGCAAAAGCCAATTGCCAGCAGCCGCTGCACACGCCATGATCTGCGCCGATGTAGGGAGATACAAATGCGCAAGTTTCTTGTGGTTCTGGACGACAGCCGCGAATGCCTCAACGCAATGCGTTTCGCCGCGATGCGGGCGGCCAAAACCGGCGGTGGAGTCGAGGTGCTGGCTGTGATCGCGCCCGAAGAATTCAACCACTGGATCGGTGTGAGCGACATCATGCGCGCCGAGGCCCGCGAACGTATCGAAGTCCACTTCGAGGTTTTTGCGAAATGGATGCGGGACCGGCAGGGCGTCGATCCGACACTGGTTATTCGCGAAGGTCAGGCCGTGGAAGAAATCATGGCCCAAATTTCGGAGAATGGTGACATCGGCGTGCTGGTCCTTGGCGCGGGCACTGATGGCAAAGGGCCCGGCCCCCTTGTTACACAGATGAGCCGCAATTCAGGCAGCTTGTCCGTGCCGGTTACCATCGTCCCCGGCGACATGACAAAAGAGCGGCTCGAGGCGATCACCTGACCTTACCTACAGTTTAGAATCATTCCAAATGCCTTGACATCAGCGGGTGTAATACGCATATTCGGATCAACCCTGACGGAGACCCCCACAATGTTTATTCAAACGGAATCCACCCCCAATCCTGCAACACTCAAATTTTTGCCGGGCCAGACCGTGCTGGAAATGGGCACTGCGGATTTCCCGACGCCCGACACTGCATCTACATCGCCACTGGCCACTCGCCTGTTCGCCGTGGACGGTGTAACCGGCGTATTTTTCGGAACTGACTTTGTTACAGTGACAAAATCAGAAGAGATGGAATGGGACCACCTCAAGCCAAGCTTGCTGGGTGCTATCATGGAGCATTTCCAATCCGGTCAGTCCGTCATGGGCGCGGACCACACAGCAAGTTCGGGTCACGCAGAACATACCGGTGAAGACGGTGTGGTTGTGGGCCAGATCAAGGAGTTGCTCGACAGTCGTGTGCGCCCTGCCGTGGCCCAGGATGGCGGCGATATTACGTTCCACGGATTTGACCGCGGCGTTGTCTACCTGCATATGCAAGGTGCTTGCGCAGGCTGCCCGTCCTCCACACTGACGTTAAAGATGGGCATCGAGAACTTGTTGCGCCACTACATTCCCGAAGTGACCGAAGTACGCCCCGTCGCCTAGAAGCGGGCCTGTGACCACGCCACTTATTCTTGCTTTTGACACCGCCGCCGCACATTGTGCCGCGGCGGTTTTATCTGGTGGTCGTATAATTGCGAGCACCGAAGAGCTGATGGCCAAAGGTCAGGCAGAACGCCTGCTGGGCCTTGTTCAGGACCTGCTGTCCCAAACCGGGCATGATATTTCTGAACTTAACGCCATCGGCGTTGGCATCGGACCGGGTAATTTCACCGGCATTCGCATATCGGTCTCTGCTGCGCGCGGTCTTGCTCTCGGGCTTGGCATTCCTGCAGTAGGGGTAAGCGCGTTTGACGCGTTGCGGTTGGGTACGCAAGGACCGTGCCTGTGCGCTGTCGATGCGCGGCGTGATATGGTTTTTGTGCAGGGGTTCGAGATACCAGCATTCAGCACACCGACGCTATGCGCAGTTGACGACTTACCCAAAGGTATCCCGATGATCGGTGCGTTCGGCACACCGCCTATGCATCCGGTGGCAGACGCCATCGCGCAGATCACCGCCCAGCGCCACGCCCAGACCGACGCACCGCCTGCCCCTCTATATTTGCGCGCCCCCGATGCAGCCCCTGCGCGCGACACGCCGCCACTGATTGTGCCATGACCCCTGACGAGATGGCACAGATTCACGCGATAGCCTTTGCCCCTTCCCGAGGGTGGCAGACGGAAGAGTTTGCAAGTCTACTGTCCGGCCAAGGCATACAGGTATTCACAGCACCGCACGGATTCGCCGTGACGCGCACGCTGGCGGGGGAGTCGGAGCTGATCACCCTCGCGGTATCGCCGGAGCATCAGCGGCGCGGCATCGCACTGAGCCTGTTGAAGCGATGGTTAGAGGCGGTTGCGGCGCAGGCGGAAACCGCTTTTTTGGATGTAGCCGCAGACAATGATGCTGCATTGGCGCTTTATCATAATCTGTCGTTCGAGCGATCTGGCCTGCGTAAAGGCTACTATGCGCGCGCAGGCGGTCCAGCCGTCGATGCCGTGCTTATGAAGCGGGCGTCAACTCAAGGTTAATACCATCCCATTGTGCTGGAATGTCCCGAATCAGGTTGACCCCACGCCCCTGCACGTCAAGAATTTGTCCCAGCGCCGCGCGAGCGTGCGACATCGGGGTGTGCGAGAATGTATCGCATCCGCCCCTACATAAAAACTCTGGGAGAAACCTATGACCCTCATGACCAAATTCCTTGGTGCTGCTGCTGCAACGGCTCTGTCTGCCGGCGCTGCACTGGCCGAACCTGCCCTGATCTTTGATCTGGGTGGCAAATTCGACAAATCCTTCAACGAGGCGGCGTTTACCGGCGCACAGCGTTGGGCCGAAGAAACCGGCAACAGCTTCCGCGAAATCGAGCTTCAGTCCGAAGCGCAGCGCGAGCAAGCTTTGCGCCGCTTTGCCGAAGCAGGCGCCAACCCGATCGTCATGGCGGGCTTTGCTTTTGGTGATGCACTGGGTCAGGTCGCAACAGACTACCCCGACACCGATTTTGTCATCATCGACATGGTCGTAGAGCAACCAAACGTCCGTTCCGTTGTGTTCAACGAGCATGAAGGTTCCTACCTTGTGGGCATGATGGCAGCACAAGCTTCTAAATCCGGCACGGTCAGCTTTATCGGTGGTATGGATATCCCACTCATCCGCAAATTCGCCTGCGGCTATGCTCAGGGTGCCAAAGCCGCCAATCCTGACATTAACATCGTCGCAAACATGACGGGCACGACGCCTGCCGCATGGAATGATCCGGTAAAAGGCTCCGAGTTGACCAAAGCGCAAATCAGCCAAGGCGCGGACGTGGTATTTGCCGCGGCTGGCGGTACGGGCGTGGGTGTTCTGCAAACCGCAGCAGACGAGGGTATCCTGTCCATTGGTGTGGACAGTAACCAGAACTACCTGCACCCTGGCAAGGTTCTGACCTCCATGACAAAGCGTGTCGATAACGCCGTTTATCAAGCGTTCACAGACGGCCCGGGCATGGAAAAAGGCTTTAACGTCATGGGTATCGCCAATGGTGGCGTCGGCTATGCAATGGATGAGAACAACGCTGCTCTGGTCAGCGCCGATATGCAGGCCACGGTCGACGATGCGGCTGCCAAAATCACCTCCGGTGAACTGGTCGTGCATGACTATATGTCCGACGACAGCTGCCCTGCGCTGTCGTTCTAAGACAACACACGTTGCAACTCGGGGGCCGCGTTGGCATTATGACGCGGCCCCCTTTTCGATTAAAAACACCTGTTTGAGGGGCAATACCTCCGGTGTGAAGGACTGTCTGCATGACCAATACTCCGGCGACTGCCTCCCTCGCCCCCGCGATCGAGCTCAAAGGCATATCAAAAGCCTTTGGTCCCGTGCAGGCCAACAAGGACATTTCCATTCGCGTCATGCCCGGTACGATCCACGGGATCATCGGGGAAAACGGCGCCGGTAAATCGACTCTTATGTCGATCCTCTATGGCTTTTACAAAGCTGACAAAGGCGAGATTTTTATCGGCGGCAAAAAGGCCGTGATCAATGACAGTCAGGCCGCGATTGCGGCGGGCATCGGCATGGTTTTCCAGCATTTCAAACTGGTCGAGAATTTTACCGTGCTGGAGAATATCATTCTGGGTGCAGAAGACGGGCGCTGGCTCAAACCTTCCATTGCAAAAGCGCGCCGCACCCTGGTCGAATTGGCCGATGACTATGGCCTCAACGTCGAGCCTGACGCGCTTATTCAGGACATCGGCGTTGGCATGCAGCAGCGTGTCGAGATACTCAAGGCGCTTTACCGGCAGGCCGACATCCTGATTTTGGACGAGCCGACGGGTGTGCTGACACCTGCGGAGGCTGACCAGCTTTTCCGCATCCTTGACCGTCTGCGTGCGGAGGGAAAAACAATCATTCTGATCACCCACAAACTGCGTGAGATTATGGATACGACCGACACCGTCAGCGTGATGCGACGTGGTGAGATGACGGCAACGGTCAAAACAAGCGAGACATCGCCCGCCGAGCTGGCTGAATTAATGGTCGGACGTAAAGTGTTGCTGCGGGTCGATAAGACACACGCACAGCCCAAAGAAGTCGTGCTTGATATCAAAGATCTCAGAGTGCGGGACGAAAAAGGTGTCGAGCGCCTCAAGGGTATCAACCTCACCCTGCGCGCGGGCGAGGTCTTGGGCATTGCGGGCGTGGCGGGCAACGGACAGTCCGAGCTTTTGGAGGTCTTGGGCGGATATGCGGATGGCACAGGGACGATTACGGTCAACGGCCAGCCTCTTGATCTCACTGGTAAATACTCTGACGGGCAATCACGGCGCGCGCGCGGCATTGCCCATGTTCCCGAAGACCGTCAGCGCGAAGG
>JBATTJ010000058.1:0-7349 GCA_049670485.1 Sulfitobacter sp. | reverse complement strand
CTCAAGCCCGTAGCAGGTGTTGAGATTGATCTGTTTCCTGCGTGGATCGAGAAAGATCGCGTTTATGTTTATCCGCATACCTACGGGGAATTACACCGCGATGAGGTGTTCCCGCTCAAGCCTTGTCCGGTGACAGGGCAGGCGATCCCAGCAGAGCCTGAAAAGATGCTTGCCGTGAATTATGGTCCGAGTTGGGACGTGCCCAACCCAGTGTTCAAGTTCGAGTGGGGCAGAGCGTCAAAAAAATTTGCTAAGTTTTTAAAGCAGGTGAAATGATTGTGTGTCAGGTCACAGTGCACTTGCCTCAGGTGGTTGGAATTGATCCGTATTTTCATGTCAAAAGTGTTGCTTGTCAAAAAAATCGGCCTGAAATTGCAGCCGACTGGCTGATGGCGCTTTACTTGAGAACGGTCGCGGGGTTTCGATGCCGTGAACTGTCGGGAAAATGCGCATGGTAGAGAACACAGAGCAAGCAGGCGCATTGGAAGTGAAGCTGCGCGGGCTGCGTGATGCAGCGTTAGACCATCTTGCGGGCGGCACGGCGCCCTATGATAGTAAAGCGTCCATACAATCCTACGAAACGCTAGAGATGAGCGACAAAGACTCGCAATCTGCCATATCGTTAGAAGCGTTTATCGCCGTTGTTGTCGCTCATAACAGACGCCCGCGCCGCGCACAAAAATCCCTCTACAAGCTCTTTCAATTGCGCCGTGGTGAGGATGAGGCACCGCTCTTTTTTGCATTTCAGGATAAGATTAAAGCAGCGGAATCCAATGGGTTCTCCCTTGATAAACTGAGCTTTTTCCAGTGGATGGTCGATATTGATCACGAGCAGTTGTGGCAGGATACGGGCGACGCACTTGCGCAGGTATCCAAACTGGTTGGCCCCGCATTTCTCAACTCCGGTACGTTGCTGGGTGCTATTCGGGACAAAAGCTTTATCGCGCATGACGATGATGTGGATATTGCAGTTTTGCTCAAGGCCACAACGGCGGCAGATGCGGCCAAGGAATGGCTTGATGTATTTGACCGTATGCAAAAAGCGGGTTTGGTGAAAAGTGCCAACCGACGCAATCTTGGCATGTTCAAGATGCGGCCGGGGCGCACTGCGATCAACATTGATGTATTTCCTGCGTGGATCGAGGACGGGCGCGTGTTTGTCTATCCGCACACCAGCGGTGAATTGTCCGAAGATGATCTTTTGCCGCTTGGTAAATGCGAGACTACAGGTTTGCCAATCCCCGCAGATACGCCTGCCATGCTTGCGGTCAATTATGGGCCCGGTTGGACGGTACCGGACCCTGCTTTCAGTTTTAACTGGGCGCGGGCGAACAAGCGCTTTGAGGTTTTCAATCAGGTCTTGGAAAGTGAATTTGATAAAAGGGCTGAACCAATGAGCCACAAAGTGATCCTGACTTACGGCACCTATGATTTGTTCCATGTCGGGCATTTGCGTCTACTCAAGCGGCTTGCATCGCTGGGTGATCGGTTGATCGTTGCTTGCTCGACCGATGAGTTCAATTTGGGCAAGGGCAAGGTCACTGCGATCCCTTATGAGCATCGCGTTGAGATTTTGGAATCGTGCCGCTATGTCGATCTGGTCATTCCCGAGAACACATGGGATCAAAAGCGCGGTGATGTGCAGGAACACGGCGTGGATCTGTTCGCAATGGGTGACGACTGGGCGGGTAAGTTTGATTTTCTGGGCGATCTGTGTGACGTTTTGTATCTGCCACGGACCGAAAACGTGTCAACCACAGAACTGAAGGCGCTCATCCAGTCGATGCGCAAGCCGCCGCTGGCCTGAACAAGCCCAAGCGGGATAAATCGACCGTTTTGCTGTTGGCATTCTGTTTCAATCGGACTAATCAACACTTGCATCATAGCGCACGATTCGTCGTGCGCTTTTTGCGCTTCGTCCGAGATGGCGGGTGGATTGTGAAATCAGTCCATAATTCCTGCCTGAGATGGGGAGAACTCGTGACTTTTCTGGAGCTTTGCTCTCGGACGGTCTTGGGAAGGACCCGTAAGGACCCGATGTCAGGCAGCGTTTGCCTGACGAAACGAGCCTCGGAGGGTCACCCCTCCGATAACTTTGGAGTGAAACTGTGGATAGAGCACAAAAAGAACAGCTGGTCGACGAACTCGGCCAGATCTTTGAAAGCTCTGGCGTTGTAGTGGTTAGCCATTACGTCGGTCTGACAGTTGCTGAAATGCAGGATCTTCGCGCGCGGGCAACCGCAGCGGGTGGATCTGTGCGTGTTGCCAAAAACAGGCTCGCCAAGATCGCCCTTGAGGGCAAGCCATGTGCAAGCATTGCTGACCTTCTAACGGGTATGACCGTTCTGACCTATTCCGAGGATCCTGTGGCTGCTGCCAAGGTTGCTCAGGAATTCGCTAAAGAGAATCCAAAACTGGTTATTCTCGGCGGCGCAATGGGTGAGAACGCGTTGGACGTCGCCGGTGTCGAAGCCGTGTCCAAAATGCCTTCGCGTGACGAGCTTATCGCCACAATCGCGGGCATGTTGGGCGCACCAGCATCGAACATCGCCGGGGCCATTGGCGCACCTGCAAGCAACATCGCATCCATCTTGTCGACAATCGAAGACAAGGCTGCGTAAGCGACAATTTCGTCAAATCGGCGTGCTGGTTGAAACAACACGTTGGAACACACATATCGTTAACGGAAAGAGCTAAAACATGGCTGATCTGAAAAAACTGGCAGAAGACATCGTTGGTCTGACACTGCTGGAAGCACAAGAACTGAAAACAATCCTCAAAGACGAGTACGGCATTGAGCCTGCAGCCGGTGGCGCAGTCATGATGGCGGGCCCTGCTGATGGCGCTGGCGCCGAAGAGGAAAAAACTGAATTCGACGTCGTTCTGAAGAACGCCGGCGCATCCAAAATCAACGTGATCAAAGAAGTTCGCGGCATCACGGGCCTCGGCCTGAAAGAAGCCAAGGACCTCGTTGAGGCCGGTGGTAAAATCAAAGAAGGCGTCGACAAAGCCGAAGCAGAAGACGTGAAAGCCAAGCTGGAAGCAGCTGGCGCAGAAGTCGAACTGGCCTAAGTCGCTTGGTAGGAAATATTTTCCTGCAGTAAATAGTGGCTGGATGGGGTGTAAACCTCGTCCAGCCAAACCTGTCTTGAAAGGCGCTTTCTATCAATAAGCGTCTTTCTGGAGAGGTCCAGAGGTCGGAAGGGGTGCGGTGGGACGCGCTCCAGCATAGACCGGAATTATCCGCTCTGATGAGCGCACCACGTCCCCGGTGGCAGCGTTCAGGCAAGAGACACGAAAGGTGACACGACATATGGCACAATCCTTCCTTGGCCAGAAGCGTCTACGTAAATATTATGGCAAAATCCGCGAAGTGCTGGAAATGCCGAACCTCATCGAGGTTCAAAAATCTTCCTACGATCTGTTCCTGAATTCCGGCGATGCCGAGACGCCCACCGATGGTGATGGCATCCAAGGCGTGTTCCAGTCGGTATTCCCGATCAAGGACTTCAATGAGACTTCCGTGCTGGAGTACGTCAAGTACGAGCTTGAGAAGCCGAAATACGACGTTGAGGAATGCCAGCAGCGCGATATGACCTATTCCGCGCCGCTCAAGGTAACGCTCCGTCTGATCGTGTTTGATATCGACGAGGATACAGGCGCGAAATCCGTCAAGGACATCAAGGAACAAGACGTGTTCATGGGCGACATGCCCCTTATGACACCCAACGGGACGTTCATCGTGAACGGCACCGAGCGTGTGATCGTGAGCCAGATGCACCGCTCACCCGGCGTGTTCTTTGACCACGACAAGGGCAAGACGCACTCATCGGGCAAGCTTTTGTTCGCCTGCCGCATCATTCCCTACCGCGGCTCATGGCTCGACTTTGAATTTGACGCAAAAGACATCGTGTTTGCGCGCATTGACCGTCGTCGCAAACTGCCTGTCACCACGCTGCTGTACTCACTTGGCCTTGATCAAGAAGCGATCATGGACGCCTATTACAACACAGTCCACTACAAGCTCGAGGCCGGCAAAGGCTGGATCGCGCCGTTCTTCCCGGAACGCGTTCGCGGCACCCGCCCGACCTATGACATCGTAGACGCGGCCAGCGGCGAAGTGCTGTTTGAAGCAGGCAAGAAAGTCACCCCACGCGCGGTCAAGCAGTTGATCGACGCAGGCGAAGTGACCGAATTGCTGGTTCCATTCGATCATATCGAAGGCAAATTTGTCTCTAAAGATATCATCAATGAAGAAACGGGTGCGATCTACGTCGAAGCCGGTGACGAGATGACGCTGGAATATGATAAAGACGGCACGCTCATCGGCGGCACAGCAAAAGAGCTGGTCGATGCGGGTATTACCGAGATCCCACTCTTGGACATCGACAACGTCAATGTCGGTCCCTACATGCGCAACACGATGGCGGCAGATAAAAACATGAACCGCGACACCGCGCTCATGGACATCTACCGCGTCATGCGCCCGGGCGAGCCGCCCACAGTAGAGGCAGCAAGCAACTTGTTCGATACGTTGTTCTTTGATGGCGAACGCTATGACCTCTCTGCTGTTGGCCGTGTGAAGATGAACATGCGTCTCGCACTTGACAAAGAAGACACGCAGCGCACGCTGGACCGCGATGATATTGTTTCCTGCATCAAAGCGCTTGTAGACCTGCGCGATGGCCGCGGCGATATCGACGATATCGACCACCTTGGTAACCGCCGTGTACGCTCGGTTGGCGAGCTGATGGAAAATCAGTACCGTGTGGGTCTGCTCCGCATGGAGCGCGCGATCAAAGAGCGGATGTCGTCCGTCGAGATCGACACAGTCATGCCACAAGACCTGATCAACGCGAAACCAGCGGCTGCTGCGGTACGTGAATTCTTCGGCTCCTCGCAGCTGTCGCAGTTTATGGATCAAACCAACCCGCTGTCCGAGGTCACGCACAAGCGACGCCTTTCCGCGCTTGGACCAGGTGGACTGACACGGGAACGTGCCGGTTTTGAAGTACGTGACGTTCACCCGACCCACTATGGCCGGATGTGTCCGATTGAAACGCCGGAAGGTCCAAACATTGGTCTGATCAACTCGCTGGCGACTTTTGCCCGCGTGAACAAATACGGCTTCATTGAGACGCCTTACCGCAAGGTGAAGGACGGTATCGTCAGCGATGACGTACAGTATATGTCCGCCACCGAAGAGATGCGTCACACTGTGGCGCAGGCCAACGCGAACCTTGACGAGAATATGAAGTTCGTCAACGATCTAGTCTCCACACGGAAATCGGGCGACTACACTTTGTCGCCCTCCATGAACGTGGACCTGATTGACGTTTCGCCCAAGCAGTTGGTTTCCGTTGCGGCATCCCTGATTCCGTTCCTCGAGAATGACGATGCGAACAGAGCCTTGATGGGCTCGAACATGCAACGTCAGGCGGTTCCACTTCTGCAAGCTGAAGCTCCGCTTGTGGGGACTGGTATCGAAGAAGTCGTGGCACGCGATTCCGGCGCGGCCTATATGGCCAAACGTGGCGGTATCATCGACCAAGTCGACGCAACGCGGATCGTTCTGCGCGCAACCGAAGACCTTGAGTTGGGCGATGCGGGTGTGGACATCTACCGCATGCGCAAATTCCAACGCTCCAACCAGAACACATGTATCAACCAGCGCCCATTGGTGCAGGTTGGCGAGCGTGTGATCAAAGGTCAGGTGATCGCGGATGGTCCTTCCACAGATATGGGTGAGCTTGCACTTGGTAAAAACGTGGTCGTCGCGTTTATGCCTTGGAACGGCTACAACTATGAGGACTCCATTCTGATCTCCGAACGTGTTTCACGTGATGACGTCTTCACCTCGATCCACATCGAGGAATTCGAAGTCGCCGCCCGTGACACCAAACTTGGGCCAGAGGAAATCACACGCGACATTCCGAACGTCGGTGAAGAAGCGCTGCGCAACCTCGATGAGGCAGGCATCGTCTACATCGGAGCGGACGTGGAGCCAGGCGATATCCTTGTCGGCAAGATCACACCAAAAGGCGAAAGCCCGATGACACCGGAAGAAAAACTTCTGCGTGCCATCTTTGGTGAGAAAGCGTCAGACGTGCGCGATACATCGCTGCGTGTGAAGCCGGGTGATTTTGGTACGGTCGTTGAAGTACGTGTGTTCAACCGCCACGGTGTGGAGAAGGATGAGCGCGCGCTGCAGATCGAGCGTGAAGAGGTTGAACGCCTTGCTCGTGACCGCGACGATGAACTCGCGATCCTCGACCGCAACATTTATGCGCGCCTGCGCGAGATGATCCTCGGCAAAGTGGCTGTCAAAGGCCCCAAAGGTGTGAAGTCAAACAGCCAGATCACCGAAGAGACTCTCGATGAGGTGCTTACACGCGGTCAGTGGTGGCAGCTTGCCCTTGAGGACGAAGACGACGCCAAAATCGTCGAAGCCCTGAACGAGCAGTACGAGATTCAGAAACGGACTTTGGATGCGCGCTTTGAGGATAAAGTCGAAAAAGTACGCCGTGGCGATGATCTGCCCCCCGGTGTGATGAAGATGGTCAAAGTCTTCGTGGCGGTGAAGCGTAAGCTTCAGCCCGGTGATAAAATGGCCGGTCGTCACGGGAACAAGGGTGTTATCTCCAAGGTCGTTCCGATGGAGGACATGCCGTTCCTTGCGGATGGTACGCCGGTCGATTTCTGTCTCAACCCGCTGGGTGTGCCATCGCGCATGAACGTCGGTCAGATCCTTGAGACACACATGGGCTGGGCCGCACGCGGTCTGGGCATCAACATTGACGAGGCGCTGCAAGAATATAAGCGTTCCGGCGATATGACCCCAGTGCGTGAAGCAATGAAGCTTGCCTATGGTGACGATGTCTATGACGAAGGCATCGCTGGCATGGACGAGGATTCACTTCTGGAAGCGGCGGGTAACGTAACTCGCGGTGTTCCGATCGCGACGCCTGTATTTGACGGCGCGAAGGAAGCGGATGTGAACGACAGCCTTGCACGTGCAGGCTTTGACACATCCGGTCAGTCGATCCTGTTTGACGGTCGCACAGGCGAGCAGTTTAGCCGCAAGGTGACTGTTGGCGTGAAATACCTGCTGAAACTGCACCACCTTGTGGATGATAAGATCCACGCACGCTCCACCGGTCCGTACTCGCTGGTTACCCAGCAGCCATTGGGCGGTAAAGCACAGTTCGGTGGTCAGCGGTTTGGTGAGATGGAGGTTTGGGCGCTTGAAGCTTACGGCGCCGCTTACACCTTGCAGGAAATGTTGACTGTCAAATCGGATGACGTTGCAGGCCGGACCAAGGTTTATGAAAGTATCGTCAAAGGCGAAG
>JBATTJ010000057.1:0-22657 GCA_049670485.1 Sulfitobacter sp. | reverse complement strand
CCGCTTTACTCACCAGCAAGCTGGACGCACCGCCAAACAGGCCGAACGCACCGTCAAAGCAATTGGCACCGGGCACAAACACGCGGTCACCCACTTTGAAATGTGTCGATGATCCCGCCTCAACCACTTCGCCCGCGGCCTCGTAACCGGGAACCAAAGGGTATCCCATACCGGGGAAGGGCGGCATATCACCTGTCCAGAACAGTTTTTCCGTGCCGGTGGAGATGCCTGAATGGCTGACCTGCACCACGATATCATCAGGCGTCGGCGGGGTGACCGCCAGAACGTCCAGCCCGATCATTTTGGGCTCTTTGAGGATGACAGCAGTGGTTTGCAAAAACTCGCTCCGGTTATTCAGGTGCCGCTGCTCCTTCGACTGAAGGGACTCACTACACCGCTTTATTCTATGTGTAATACTAACTGGACAGATTAAAGTGTCAACTAGATTAGACACTTCTAGGGCCGAAAGACACTTATAGTTTACGCGCCTCTATGCAGGAGGTCACAAACGGGCGTTGTGCCTTGGGTGTTTTAACCTCGCCAAAACCCGCGCCCTCACACAGTGCCGCGATTTCATAGGCCGACCGCGTCCGCCCCGTGCGCATCGCGAGGGTATAAAGCGCGAAATACGCATCCCCTGCCCGCGCCGGATGTGCGCCGCCCGTCATCGGCTCGGAAATGATCAAACGCCCGCCCGCAGGCAATGCCGCGTAACACGCCGCCAAAAGCGCGCGCACCGTGTCGTCACTGTGATCATAAAGTACACGCACAAGGCTGATCGCATCCGCACCGGTGGGCAACGCGCCATCACGAAACGACCCACCAACAATTTTGCTGCGCTTGCTCAGACCTTCGCGTGCGAATCGTGTCGCTGCCGACGGGGCCACTTCGGGCAAATCGAACAACGTCAGCGCCACTTCTTTATGGACCGCACCAACCGCTGCCAGAAACGCACCGGACCCGCCGCCGATGTCCATCAACTCAGTGATGCCCGACATATCCACCGTGGCAAGCGTATCATCCGCCACCAACAGCTGGCTCTGCGCCATCAGATCGGAATAGGTCGCAGCGACGTCCGCATCCATGTCGCCACCAAAAACATAAGGCCAGAACCCGGCCAACTCCGTCTCGACCTCACCGCGAAAAAACGCAACCGGATCGGACAGATCACGGTAGAGCACGTCGTGATGCGCGATCATCTGGCTCAGCCCCGGCACACCAACAAGGGCGGCCCCTGTCCGGCTCACACCGAAACGCCCGCCACGCCGCAGTTTCAGCACCCCGAGGGCAACACCCGCACGCAGCAAAATCTGCATCCGCTCGGGCGGCATATCCGCCTGCACCGCAAGCGTGGCACCGTCGAGCGGGCCTTGCATCAACTTGTGGGGAATCTCCAACTGCACCAGCGCAGACAGCACCTGACTGTGGCAAAAGCCTGCCAACAGATCAAACATCGCCTCGCCTTCGCGGCGCACAACACCGCGCGTCAGTGGGAATTTCGCGGCCCATTTCTGAAACCTGCGCCCTGACATCAGGCGGTTGAACCATGTGGCGGATGGCGCCTTTACCGGCACTCCGGAAAAGGTGGAATCGCTCATTCGCCTGCGATCTTGGCGGCCTGCTCTGCGCGCCATTTGATCGGCGTTAGGACTTCAGCCTGTGCCGTGACCATCGCGGCCAGCTTTGCCTCACCGGCGCATTTGGGGATCGACGCAATCGCGCCCCCCAGAATATCGCGCATCCGTTGGATCGCACCGTCTACGCCAAGTTGCGTTACCGCATTGGGACGTCCGTGCAGGTCATCCTGACCAACCGGCTTGCCCAATGTCTCTTCATCATAAAGTGCGTCGCGCAGATCATCGGCAACCTGAAACGCCTCGCCGATGCGGGCACCCAACTCTTCCCACTGTTCACCGTCCTGACCGCCTGCAATCGCGCCCATCTGCGTGGCCGCCATAAACAACGCGCCGGTTTTGGCAGCGTGATACGCGCTCAGATCAATCTGCGATTCGCTTTCCCAACCTTGGCCCGCGCAAATACCGTTCGGCATGCCCGACCGCGCGGCCAGCACACGCATCATCGCGATCGCGCGCATCGGATCATTGGCCGCTGATTTGGCCAGCACATCAAACGCCATGATGATCAGGCTGTCGCCCACCAACACGGCCAGCGATTCGCCATATGCTTTGTGCACGGACGGCTTGCCGCGCCGGGTGTTAGCATCATCAAAACACGGCAGATCATCATGCACCAATGACGCGCAGTGCATCAGCTCAAGCGCTGTTGCCGCCGCATCCGCCATGGCAGGATTCCGATCACCGCAGGCAGCGGCCACACTCATCAAAATCGTGGGCCGGATACGCGCGCCACCAGGTGTCACAGCATAGTGTAATGCCTCTGCCAACTTCGTAGGGCTGGGGGCGGTTTGTCCGTCGCGGATGGCCTGCATGATCGCGCTGTCTATTCTTTGTGCAAATGACATGGTGCTTTTCCTCGGCCATCAAATATTATTGTGTAAACTGTTGCTGACAGTCTGACTGTAAACTAAACTGGACACAATTGCAGCGTTTGTCAATCATTGCCTTGGAGGTCTATATCCCTGATCACATGCCACATATCGCCATTATAGGCGCTGGAATCGGTGGGCTCTCCGCTGCTCTGCGCTTGGCCCATACTGGCGCGCGGATCTCGGTTTTTGAGCGTCACGCCGGACCAGGCGGCAAAATGCGCACCCTTCCGTCAGTCGCAGGCCCCGTAGATGCAGGCCCCACTGTTCTGACAATGAAGCCTGTATTTGATCAGCTTTTCTCTGATGTGGGCGCGCGGCTTGAAGATCATGTCACACTGCTGCGCGAGCCACTTTTGGCGCGGCACTTCTGGCGCGACGGCACCACACTCGACCTGATGGCCGATCACGGCGCAAGCATGGCAAATGTACAAAACACCTTTGGCCATGATGCTGCGGATGAGTTTGACCGCTTCAGCAAACGGGCCGCCAGATTGTTCGATGCGTTTGACGCGCCGATGATGCGCTCTGCCACGCCGCGCATCACATCCCTGACCCGCACTGTGATGGGCAACCCGTCCCTGATCGGGGCGATGGCACCCCACCGCTCTCTTGCACAAACGCTCAACGGCGCCTTCTCCGAGCCAAAGCTGGCTCAACTGTTTGCGCGCTATGCGACCTATGTTGGCGGTGTGCCGAACTGCTCTCCTGCGATTCTATCGCTCATTTGGGAGGCGGAGCGGCGCGGGGTTTGGCATGTGCAGGGCGGCATGCACAAGCTGGCAAAGGCCATCGAGGCCCTTGCACAGCACAAAGGTGCAACTTTTCACTATGACGCGCATGTCACGCGGGTTGAGACGACCAATGGGCGCATCGTCGCTGTTCACACCGAAGCGGGGCGCACAGCCGTCGATGCGGTCGTGTTCAACGGTGATCCCCGCGCGCTCGCGACCGGTATGCTTGGCACGACCGTCACGTCCGCCGTGAGCAACAGTGCCGTCATCCCCCGCAGCCTGTCTGCGCAGGTACAGGCATTTGCCTCCGTGCCGTCCAAAGGGTTTCCGCTGGCCGCGCACAACGTCTTTTTCGCGGATGATCCCGACACCGAGTATGACCCGCTCGAGCAAGGGAAGCTGCAAACCGACCCCACAGTCTATGTCTGCGCGCAGGACCGGTTTGGCGGCGCACAGCCCGACGGACCAGAGCGGTTCGAGATTATTCTCAACGCGCCCCCTGCCCCCGACTACCCTACGATTCTCAAACAGGAGAGAGCCAAATGTCAGACCTTGATTTTCGAACGGCTGGCGGCATTCGACCTGCACTTCAGTCCGGCACCGGACGCAACCACACTGACCGGACCGCGCAACTTCGACGCTCTGTTTCCGGCGTCGAACGGGTCTCTTTACGGGCGATCCCCTCAGGGGATGATGGCGGCGTTTGCCCGCCCGACGGCACGCACGAAAATACCGGGCCTTTACCTGACGGGGGGCGGGGTTCACCCCGGCGCGGGGGTGCCGATGGCCACGCTCTCCGCACTGCATGTGGCAGAGGCGATGATCAGCGACCTATGTTTAACCTCGACGTCCCCGCCGGTGGCTATGCATGGTGGTATGTCGACGGCGTAAGCGATTGCGGCACCAAAGCAGTCTCGGTTATCGGGTTTATCGGATCGGTTTTCTCACCGTGGTATCATTGGTCCGGTCGCGGCAATCCGGCCAACAACTGCTGCATCAATGTGGCGACCTATGGCGCAGGCGGGCGGTTCACCATGACCGACCGCGGCGAAAGCGCGCTGGAAGCGACGCCAGATATGCTGCGGGTTGGCCCCTCGTCGATGTATTGGAATGGCGACCAGCTTGTCATCGACATCAACGAAGTGTCCTCTCTCCCGCTGGTCAGCCGGGTGCGCGGACAAATCACCGTCACACCCGAAGCTGTCACCAGCGTCGAGCTGCCACTAACACCCGATGGCGCGCATGTCTGGCGGCCGTTCGCGCCGTCGTCGCGGATCAAGGTCGATCTCGAGGCCAAAGGCTGGCAGTGGAGCGGTCACGGATATTTTGATGCAAATTTCGGCACCCGCCCGCTTGAGCAGGATTTCAGCTATTGGACATGGGGCCGGTACCCGACCCGCGATGGTGCGACCTGTTTTTATGACGCAGACCGCCGCGATGGAACGTCCCTTGATGCGGCAATCGCCTTTGACCGCAACGGACAGGCCATTCTCACCGACGCGCCTGCGCGCACCCCGTTCAAACGTACCCTATGGGCCTTGCGGCGGGAAACGCGCGCAGATGCAGGCACGACACCGCGCCAGATCAAACCGATGCTGGATGCGCCCTTCTACTCCCGCTCGGTCGTAGAGACGGTGATCGGCGGCGAGACGGTGCAGGGCGTGCATGAGGCACTTGATCTGGACCGCTATAAACAGCCCGTGCTCAAACCCATGCTGGCCGTGCGCGTGCCGCGGCGAAAAAGCTGGACCTTCTAGACCTCGGCTATTGTACTTCATCCACGGTGAGCGCGTCCACATCGCGGTTCAGGCGCCACATCTCGACGTTGAGCGCTGTAGCAACCGTCACCCAAACCAGATAAGGTACAAAGGCCAGACCGGACCAGAAATCGAGCGAAAAGGCACTCACGGTACAGCCCAGAACGCTCAGCCACAAAGGGCCTATCGCAAGCAGCGCACCCTTGATCCGGCGCAGCCCGAAAAACAGCGGCGTCCAAAGCGTCGAGAGTGCAGCCTGCGCCGCCCAGAACGCCATCGCATATGCGTTGCCCTCAATCACAGCCAGCCGCGCACCGGCAAAGGAGATCAGCAAATAGATGCTGGTCCAGACAACGGGAAACACCCAATCGGGCGGGGTAAACCATGGCTTGTTCAGCGCCTTGTACCACGCACCGGGTGAAAACATGGCGCCGGTGGCACCTGCCGCGCAGCAGGCCAGCAGAAAAATTGCGAAAAGATATATATCCATCCGCTCTACATAGCGGCTGTTTACTCTGCCGCCACCCCTTGCAGACGGTCACGGGCAAGCTCGCGGGCGCGCAGCTCGGCCATCACCTCCATCAGACCGCCCAAACGGGTCGGCGCAAGGTTAGGTCTGTGGGCCGCTGCATCCACCAGAAAAGCGACCTCTGGCAATGGTTTGGCAAAGATGACGGGGGAGCGCGGCAGCAGAATAGAGCCGGTGGCGCGCACGCCTGCCATGCCGATAAACTTTATTTTCTGCGCCTTGTTGGTGCGTGCCCGAACATTAATCGAATCGTGTCCGTTGCGCCGCACAGACGCTCCGATGCCATCATAAATATACCGCGCCGCGAATATGCCCGTGCGCGCACTAAGCGGCAGCTTTGCGATTCCCGCCTCGGAGCGGATATAGAGTCTGCGTGCCTCTGCCAGCAAACGGCGCACCATGCGGCGCACTTCCGGCGATGCTTGGGGCGCGTCGAAAAATTCTTGCAAATCAATGCCGTCTTCTGCCAGCCAATCCAGCGGCAGATAGATACGGCCGGCGCGCGCGTCCTCGCCCACGTCGCGCGCGATATTCGTCAGCTGCATCGCCACACCCAGATCACAGGCCCGCGCCAGCGCATCAGGATCGCGTACCCGCATCAGCACACACATCATCGCACCCACGGCCGAAGCCACACGCGAGGAATATTCACGCACGTCGGACAGGGTGTGATACCGCCGCTCAACCGCGTCCCACGCCAATCCTTCAAGGAGCGCCTCGGGCAGTGCACGGGGCATGTCAAACTGTTCAATAATTGCGGCAAACGCACGGTCTTCAGGCGCGTTTTTTGGCGTGCCGGCATAAGCAAGATCAAGTCGCTCTTGCATCTCGATCACTGCTTTGCCTTTCTCGGATCCCTCATCCACCTCGTCATCGGCCAGTCGGCAAAACGCATACAGCGCCAACGCGGGATCGCGCACAGAAGCGGGCAGCAATTTGGACGCCGCATGAAACGACAGCGATCCGGTGCGGATCACATTGCGGCAATGCTCAAGGTCTGCAGGCGCGATCATTCGGCAGCCAATCGCGGCGCATCAGCAATCGCGGGCATGTCCGGCACCAACTTAGCCAGCACCTCCGCACTCGATACCACACCGGGCAAACCCGCGCCGGGATGCGTTCCCGCACCTACCAGAAACAGGCCCCGCGCCTCTTCGCTCACATTATGGGGGCGGAACCATGCCGATTGCAGAATGCGGGGCTCAAGCGAAAAACCGGCCCCGTGCGGGCTGAGATAGCGGTCGCGGAATTCTTCTGGCGTGAAAACCAGTTCAGTCGAGATTTTGTCACGAAACCCCGGCATCTGCTTTTCAAGCTCTGCGGCAACCTTCTCGCGGTAGATCGGCTCTTCGACCTTCCAATCAACGGCATCGTCCCAGCCCAGATGCGGCACGGGCGACAGCACATAAAACGTATCATCCCCTTTGGGCGCCGCACTTGGGTCCGTGACCGAGGGCCGGTGGATATAAAGGCTCATATCGTCAGACAGCTTGCCCTTCATGAAGATGTCGTTGAGCAATCCTTTGAAGCGCGGACCGTTGACGATGGTGTGATGTCCCAGATCGGGCCACTCCCCTGCCGTGCCTTTGGTCCCGAAGTACCAGACATAAAGGCCCATGGACCACCGCTTGCGCCGCAACTTGGGGGCCGTCCAACGCTTCTTTTCATGGTTGCGCATCAGGTGCGCATAGGTGTGGCCCGCGTCTGCATTGCTCACGATGAGCGGCGCATCAAGGCACTCCCCATTTGTAAGAGTTACAGATTTCGCCGCACCATTCGCCACGATAATCTCGTCCGCCTCGACACCGTGCCGGATCACGCCCCCTTGGGCGCGGATCACATCAGCCATGCCATCGGCAATCGCCTGCACGCCGCCCATGGCATAATGCACGCCGTATTCTTTTTCGAGGTGGGCCACCAACGCATACATGGACGTCACATGCGCCGGATCGCCCCCGATAAACAGCGGGTGGAACGACAGCGCCATACGCAGCTTGGGGTCTTTGACCCGTGCCGCTGCATGGGCATAGATTGAGCGATCGGCCCGCAGCATCGCAAACTTCGGCAGGACTTTGATCGTCTCCCAGATGCGGTGCATCGGCTTTGCCACCATCCCCTCGAACCCCACGACATAGCGCGCATGGCTGTCTTTCAGGAACCGTTTGTATCCGTTCAGATCGGCGGGGTTGATCTTGGACACTTCCGCAAACATCCGCTCGTCATCGCTGCACGCGGCGAACTTTGTGCCGTCAGGCCAGCGGACTTCGTAGAACGGATCAAGCGGCCGCAGGTCCACATCAGCGCGAAAATCACGGCCACAATCGGCCCAAAGCGATTCGAACACTTGGGGCACCGTGACAATCGTCGGCCCCAAATCAAACCGGTGACCATCCTGACTGATCGAGGAGCCGCGGCCGCCCGTACGGTCAAGCCGGTCCAACACCGTGACGGCATACCCCTTCGCCCCAAGGCGCATCGCCGCAGCAAGGCCACCAAGGCCTGCGCCGATTACAAGCGCACGGTTGTCGGGCTGTATCTGTGTATCTGTCATGAGGTGCTGTTTATACTGTCTGATTAGATCAAGGATTTCAGGGAACACTCTTCCATATTTACACCGAATGTGTAAACTAAAATAGACACATTGAGGAATTAATCATGGTGCGGCAGGTCGTCACCCTCAGCTTTTATCGCTTTGACAGTCTGGGCGCGCGCGTCTGGGCTTTTGCGATGATGGGCCTTGCGCGACGACCGATGGCGCGCACCCCGGGCATCGGGTTCTGGAAGCTGTGCGGCTCGGGCACGGGCGAGGGTTTTACACCGCGTCCGAACTTTGGCGTGTATGCCATCCTCGCCACATGGCCCGATGCCGAAACAGCCAAGCGGGAGACAGCGCGCGGTGTTTTTGCCCGCTACCGCGCCAAAGCTGCCGAGGATTGGACCGTTTATATGTCGCCTACCTCTGCGCGCGGCGACTGGGCCGGCGTGCAGCCGTTTATGCCCGACGATACCCCGATAAGCGGGCCCATCGCAGCGCTGACCCGCGCCAGCGTCAAACCCGGCATGGCGCGCCGGTTCTGGGGCCGCGTGCCCAACATCTCTGCCGTGATCGGCGCGGATCCTTCGGTACTGTTCAAGCTCGGCATCGGGGAAAAACCGCTGGTGCATCAGGTCACATTTTCGATCTGGCCAGACGCCGCCGCAATGAATAATTTTGCCCGTACCGGCCATCATGCCGAAGCGATCAAAGCTGTCCGTAGCGACGGTTGGTTTTCTGAAGAACTTTATGCCCGCTTTGCCCTCGTGTCCGACCGTGGCACATGGGGCGGCGAATCTCCTCTCCTTGCGGCCCTGCCCCTTGATCCGAAAGAGACAGTATGAAACAACCCTTCCCCTTCTCTGCCATTGTGGGTCAGGAAGATATGAAACGCGCGATGGTCCTCACCGCAATTGATCCGTCCATCGGCGGTGTGTTGGTGTTCGGGGACCGTGGCACCGGCAAGTCAACCGCCGTGCGTGCGCTGGCCGCATTACTGCCCCCGATCATGGCCGTAAAGGGGTGTCCGGTAAACGCCGCACGGCTCGCTGATTGTCCTGATTGGGCGGGAGTGCAAAGCGAGACATTGCACGAAATTCCCACGCCGGTGGTCGACCTGCCCCTCGGCGCGTCAGAGGATCGTGTGACCGGCGCATTGGATATCGAAAAGGCTCTAACAAACGGGGAAAAGGCGTTTCAGCCCGGTCTGCTGGCCAAGGCGAACCGTGGGTATCTCTATATCGACGAGGTGAATCTGCTCGAGGATCACATCGTCGATCTGCTGCTTGATGTGGCGCAATCGGGTGAGAATGTGGTGGAGCGTGAGGGTCTGTCGATCCGCCATGCCGCCCGCTTTGTGCTGGTCGGTTCCGGCAACCCTGAAGAAGGCGAGTTGCGCCCGCAACTTCTGGACCGGTTTGGCCTCTCGGTCGACGTGGCCTCCCCCACCGATATTGAACAGCGGATCGAGGTGATCAAACGCCGGGATGCCTATGACAATGATCACGCGGCATTCATGCTGCGCTGGCAGGCAGAAGACGGCATGCTACGCGACGAGATTGTGAAGGCACGGGATGCTCTAAAACGGCTCAATACCCCTGATCAGAGTCTGCGTGATGTCGCAGAGCTGTGCATCGCGCTCGGCTCGGACGGGCTGCGCGGGGAGCTTACGCTGCTCAAAGCGGCGCGCGCATATGCGGCCTTCCGTGATGATACGGCGCTCACCCGTGGTCACATTCGCGATGTCGCATCCCTTGCCCTGCGCCACCGGATGCGGCGTGATCCACTGGATGATGCAGGCTCCGGCACCCGCGTAGCCCGCATTGTCGAAGAGACGTTAGGCGCCTAATGACGCCGGTGCAGCGCGCTCATATCGCACTGGCCCTGCTGGCGGTGGACCCCTTGCTTGGCGGTCTTGTGATCCGTGCTCGTGCCGGCGCAGTGCGCGATACAGTGATGGCATCGGTGCCGCCCCACACCCGCCTGCACCCGACGCTGAGCGCGGAAGCCCTTGATGGCGGGATTGATGTCGCCACAACGCTGAACTCCGGCACGTTGACACATACGCGCGGTCTGCTCTCCAAGGAGAGCATGTTCGTTCTTACCATGGCAGAGCGGGCTGAGCCCTATATCGCCGCACGGCTGGCCGCCACGCTGGACCTGCAAAACGGCCAAATCCTGATCGCGCTGGACGAGGGGATCGAGGAGGAAGCCCTGCCCCCTGCCCTCGCCGACAGGCTCGCGTTTCACGTTGATCTGGAGGGCTCTGCGCTAGCCGATCTTGAAACTGCTCCCCCGTGGCAAAGCGCGGTGTCTGTGGGTACGGTTGTTACGCCTGACGATATCGCAGAAACGCTGGTAATCCTTGCCGTCAGATTGGGCATCACAAGCTTGCGTGCTGTTGGTTTCGCCCTACGCGCGGCAAAGGCGCATGCCGCCCTGAATGGCCGGTCAGAGACCGAAGATGCCGATATTGCCACTGCGGTTGCACTGGTGTTCGCCCACCGTGCCACGCAACTGCCCGCTGACGAAGATCTGCAAGACACCCCTGACGATACGCCCCCGCCCGACAGCCCAGAGACAGAGCCTGAACCGCAAACAGCTATCCCTCAGGACATGCTTTTGGATGCGGTGCTTGCCGTGCTGCCGCCCGACCTGCTGGCCAAGCTGGGCAGTGGCACCGCAGAGCCGCGTGCGTCGGGAAGCGGTGCGGGCCAAAAGAAGGTTGGAAACAGACGCGGTCGCCCCCTACCCGCACGTGATGGCGGCAACGGAAAAGGGCGCGTTGACCTTATCGCAACCCTGCGCGCAGCCGTGCCCTGGCAAACCCTGCGCAAACGCCACGCGCCCCACCATACCGGCCCGATCATCCGGCACAGCGATTTGCGCCACAAACGTTTTGTGGACCATTCTGACCGCCTGCTGATCTTTGCAGTCGATGCATCCGGCTCTGCTGCGATGGCACGAATGGGCGAAGCCAAAGGCGCGATTGAGTTGTTGTTGGCCCAAGCCTACGCGCGCCGCGATCACGTGGCCCTCATTGCGTTCCGCGGGGCCGAAGCTGAAGTTCTATTGGAACCAACCCGCTCACTGGTACAGACCAAACGCAAGCTTGCAGCCTTGCCCGGTGGCGGTGCGACCCCCCTTGCTGCGGGGCTGATATCAGCACATCACATGGCGCTTCAGGCGCGGCGAAAGGGTCTAACGCCAACGATAGTCCTGCTTACCGACGGGCGGGCGAACATGGCCCTCGACGGCACACCGAACAGGCAACAGGCCACAACAGACGCGCAAAGCGTCGCGCGCTCCCTCAGGGCTGCACAGGTCGAAGCGATCATCATCGACACAGGCCGCAGGCCCGAGCGCACGCTGTCACAGCTCGCAGGTATCCTCAGCGGCACATACATCGCGCTGCCCCGTGCGGATGCACAGAGCATGTCGGCCGCCGTTGCCGAAACGCTGGAGGGCTGAGGGATGGAATGGGAGCGGTACAAAGATAGCTGGCCACACGCCGAGACGTCACGTTTTGTGCTGTGCAAACCCCACCGCTGGCATGTTCAGGAGGCAGGTAATGGCCCCGTGCTTCTCTTGTTGCACGGGGCGGGTGGCAGCACGCAAAGCTTTCGCCATCTGATCCCCCTGCTCACCCCGACTCATCGTGTCATCGCGCTTGATCTACCTGGTCAGGGTTTCACTCGTTTGGGGGCACAGGCGCGTTGCGGGCTTGAAACCATGGCGGAGGATATCGCGAAACTATGCGTGCAGGAAGGCTGGCAGCCGGAGGCGATCATCGGCCATTCTGCAGGTGTCGCGGTGGCCATTGATCTAGCCCCCCGCTTGCCCTCCCCTGTGCCAAAAGTGATCGGTATCAACGCGGCATTGTCCCACTTCAAAGGTGTCGCTGGCGTCATGTTCCCCTTGATGGCGAAGGCGCTTGCCATGTTGCCCGGTGTCGCGGGCATGTTCACCGCATCCAACAAAAACCCCCGCTCTGTTGAGCGGCTGATTGCAGGTACCGGATCGACGCTGCCTGCGGATGATCTGGTCTATTATGGCGCGCTGGTCGGAGATCGGGGCCATGTGAATGCAACCCTGCATATGATGGCGCAGTGGGATCTGGGGCCGCTGTTGTCCCGTCTTTCCAATAGCAACGTCGAAGGGCTGCTTATTGCGGCAGCGGGCGATCGTGCAGTGCCTTCTGTGACCTCGCGTGATATTGCGGCACAGGTGGCAGGGCTGGCGTTTACAGAAGTCCCTGATGCGGGGCATTTGGTCCATGAAGAGGCGCCGGAAACGGTTGCAACACTCATCTTGGACTATCTCGGCAAAAAAGCGCCCGATTAAGGCGCTTTTTCATTATATTACAACCAGTTGTACGGTTATTGCCCACGGGCAAGCGTTACTTGCCGAAACGGTCCTTCAAAAACGCGTCCAATGCACCACGCAGGCTGGATTCCGAAAGACTGTCTTCAAACTCCAGATGGAACTTGCGCCCGGATTTGCGCGCTGTGATCCCCTTTTCACCGGCTGACCGGCGAAAAATGCTTTCGTTTGCTTTGCGCGCGGGTTTTACCTTTGGTGCTTCTGCAGCCTGACGCAGCTGCTTGACCACGTCCATCGGGTCCACAAACGGCCCACGCCCGTTGCGCGCGCTTTGCTGCTTTGCCTCTATCCGCGCGGCCTGTGCCAGCACCGGCTCGGCGGTTGCAGGCCGTGCAAGCAGGGGCTTGAGGTCACGGGCATGACGCTCGCGCAAATCACGAATGGAGGGAAACGCCCCCACGATTTGCGCGGGCAATGACGCCAGTGCGAGGTAGCGTGACAACCACGGCTGGCTCACCTCCAACCGCTCGGCCATGGCTTTTTGCTTGCCTCCGTAATATCGCGCGATGGCATCTGCATAATCTATGGCGCGCTCATAATCACTGATGTCTTCGCGCTCCCTGTTCTCGATATCCGCGAGGCGAAATGCCTCTTCGTCCGAGATGACGCGTGGCTCTACCAGATATTTGAACTGCGTATAGTTATTGGCCCGCAGCCAGCTGATGGCAAAGTGACGGCGGGCACCACAAATTACCTCGTATTTGAAATCGGGATCGTCGACGGGTCGTACAACAGCTGCAAATTCCTGTCGTCCCTGCGCGCGAATGCCGTCGATCAAATCGCGGCAATTTTCTTCATTCAGCAGGGCGTAGTCACGGTTATGCCGTTCCCACATCCGGCATTCCGACGGGTCCACCCACCGCAGTGTCTTCTCCTCAAGCTCGCCGGAAAGGCGGTCACTGATCGTGGTGGACCGCTTGAGAAAACGGGCCTGCTCACGCGCTTGCGGTGCATCCGTCGTTTCCAGATCACTCAGTACATCATCAAATACGGCATCATGTTTCTTGCTCATAGCAGCCCCTCCTTGCGCAGGCTTTTGTGATGGCTCGGCCATGTTTTGCGAATGAGAAGCTCGATCTCGCTGTTGACCGCATCGAGATAGGCGCGGCACCGGCGATGTGTGTCTGTCCGCGTGGCAGCCCCCGTTAATTCGTAAACTGTCGCCAGATTTGCGGCAGCATTGTCGATCTCGGCGCTGTCTTTGAGCACCGCATTCAGCATGTCATGCGGAAAGACCGCATCCATCATCCGCTTGATCGCGACATGGGCGGATTTGCTGTCGTTCATCTTTGTCGCAAGAATTTTAATGAAAGCATAATCGCGCGCACCGCCCGCCCTTGCCAATTCGTTAAGAGTGGCCCCCATCATCTTGAGAAAATGGGCAGTGGAGCCAAAGTCGATGTTGTTGGGCGGCGCGGGGATGACGATCGCATTGGCCGCGCGCAGCACTGACAGGGACAGCATCCCGAGGGCAGGGGGCGGATCAAGCAAGATCACATCGAACTCGTCCTTGATACTTTCGATCCCGTCACGCAACTTATCAAGGACAAAGCTTGGATCGCGCGCCATGCGTGCTGCAAATTCGTATTCAGCGTCGTAGAGCCCCAAGTTCGCGGGGATCAGCGCGATGCCCGGCCAATAGGTCCCCCGCAATGCGTAGTGCAGCGTCTTGGGCCCGCCATGGCGAAAAAACGGGTAGAGTGTTTCTTCATCCTCATCCACGTCAATGTCAGGATTGAGGCCAAAAACACTCGTCGTGCTCGCCTGACTGTCGCAATCAATAACGCAGACGCGGTATCCCTTGAGCGCCAAGAACTGCGCAAGGTGACACACCATCGTCGATTTACCGACGCCGCCTTTAAAGTTCTGGATCGCAAGGACCATTGCGGGATCGTCGGTGGCGCGGTGGGGCAGGGTGCCGAATACATGGCGCATGGCGTTCACATCAGCCAGACTATAACCGGTGCGCCGCCCCGTCTCTGCATCTTTTTGCGGTTCGGGCAGCCGTCCGTCCGCCTCGGCATCGCGAATAAGTTTGTCACTGCGCCCGACCATTGCGGCCGCTTTGCGCACCGTGAACCGGAGGTCGAGTGTTTTGCTGGTGCCCGGTGCAAAAAGCCGGTCGCGCAATCGGTTTATGACCGTGGAGGCGCGGTTTGAAAGCTGGTCAAGCTCGATAAGAGAGACGGGGGGAAGAACAGGCTGCTCCATGAGATCCTCATGTTATGATTATATCCGAATCATGAACTGCCCGGGACTAATGCTCAAGTGCGAATATCTGAGGTAAGGCGCCGAAAAACGGGAATTTTGAATGGTAGCAGCTTTTGATTGGAAATCTGCTGGTTTCATCAATGTTAATTGCCATAGATTGGCTTACTTCGTCGCCAAACACCCGATAAGTAATAATACACGAGTGTTAGCAATTATCCCCTACCAAAATCATACAAAATAAACCCTTGGTGTTCCTCTTTCAGAGTCTTCTATGTTCCGTTGGCCAAAGTCCTTTTAAATAAGGGCATATGTGGCTCTAATCCTACATCTTGGGATCAGTTGACCTACATTCGGGGAGGGCTTTTATTACATCTCGGGATTGCTTGTCTTACGTCTCGGGGCGGCATTGACACCTTACATATCGGGTGATCGTCAGGCTGCCCTATGCAGGGGGCTAAAAGGCGGTAAAATACAGGGACATGCGAATCGGGTGCGGTAAATAAGGGCCTTCAATCCTTACATTTTGGGTGATTGGCAGAAGCGGATTTATACTGTACCTTACACCCAGACACATACAAAAGTAAGAATAACTGTGTAAGCGAGCAGATGGCAACAAAACCCTATCGCACCATTTCGGCGCGACCGAATGCAGAAAGTCTGGTGAAACCGGGTGAGTTGGTGGACCTTGTGGAGGTTACGCCGCTGACGCTTGCGGACCGGCGGATCTATAACCAACTGCTGGAAAATGCATGGGACGCGATTGAAAAACCGGTGACCCACGTGATCGCCAAAGCGGACCTGCGCGGCTCTCACAACTCCAACGACAGGGTTGGCGAATCGATAGAGCGTCTGATGGCGTCTATTGTGAAGATCAAGGTTCAGCGCGACGGCGAGGATGCGATTGAGCGCGTGCAGCTCCTTGGCGGGAATATCGAGACGACGCGCCGCGACGGTCTGCTCGAATACGAAATCCCCATGCGCCTGCGCAGGATCATCAAAGACAGCACTGTCTTCGCCCGACTACAGCGGGAAGTGATGTTCGCGCTCAGCTCCAAATACGCGCTGACACTTTATGAGATGATCCAGAAACGCGGAAATCTGCGGTGGAAGTCGTCTGAGAAATTCAGTGTCGACGGTCTGCGCGGCATCCTCGGCGTGCCCAAGGGCAAGCTTACCTCGTGGTCTAATCTGAAGCTGCGCGCAATTGATCCTGCGGTGGCCGAGGTTTGCGCACTCAGCGATTATGTGGTGGAGGTCGCACCGATCAAGACGGGCAGGCGGGTCACCCATGTCGAGCTGCGCTGGTGGCGCAAGGACGCCAAGTCCGAAGCGGAAGCGGAGCGGGAGTTGAGCTTTTCAAAGGTCGGGCGCAAAGTCCGTACGCAAGAGCGTGCAGCATATGCACAACGCCCCCGTCCCGTATGGCTCGAGACGCGCGGCGATGCTCTGCGCCCCGATACCTATGAGACGGCGCGCCTGCGATATCCGGGGTTTGATATTTACCACGTGGAGGGCGAATGGCGCGATTGGGCGAAGGGCAAAGATGCCCCCCGTGATCCCGACCGCGCTTATCTCGCGTTTTTCAAAACCTTCGCCGAGGCAAACCCGATCTAGCGGAGTTTAGCTGTTGCGCACCGTGTCGATCATCAGCTGCACATTTTCGGGATTTGCATCGGGTGTAATCCCGTGACCAAGGTTGAAGATGTGCGGCCCTTTGGAGAACGCCTGCACCGTGCGCTGCGTCTCGGAGACAAGTGCGTCGCCCCCCGACACCATGTGCGAGGATTTGAGATTGCCTTGAACACACCCACCGGTTTGCAGATGCTCTGCCGCCCATTCCGCTGTAACGCCATCGTCAACGGCCACACAATCGGCACCGATTGCCGCATGAGTGCCCACATATTTCTCACCTGCACCACGCGGGAAGGCGATGATTGGCACACCGGGGTGTTTGTCTTTCAGGGCGGCAGTGATTCGCGCCATAGGCTTGATGGAATAATCCATAAAATCATCGCCTTGCAGCGATCCCGCCCAGCTATCAAAGATTTTTACCACCTCTGCACCGGCTTCGATCTGCTTGGACATATAGTGGATGGTCGCATCGGTAATTCGCTCCATCAGGCTGTCGAACACGGAGCGGTTTTCGGCCTTTAACGCATGCGCAGGTGCCTGATCCGGGGTGCCCTGACCCGCAATCATATAGGTCGCAACAGTCCATGGCGCACCCGCAAACCCGATGAGGGTTGTCTCGGACGGCAGCTCTTTTGACAGGATTTTCACAGTTTCATAGATCGGTGACAAATGGTCATGGATCGCATCCGCAGGCACCAGCTTGTCCAGTTCGGCCTGTGTCGTGATCGTGGACAGGCGCGGGCCTTCGCCGGTCACAAACCACAGGTCCGCACCCAACGCCTGAGGAACCAGCAGGATATCGGCAAACAGGATCGCCGCGTCAAAGCCATAGCGGCGGATCGGCTGTAATGTTACTTCGGCGGCAAGTTCGGGATTATAACAGAGTTTTAGGAAATCACCGGCCTGCGCGCGAGTGGCACGGTATTCGGGCAAATAACGACCGGCCTGACGCATCATCCAGATGGGGGGCGTGGGAAGAGTTTCTCCGGCAAGGGCGCGGAGTATTGTTTTCTGGCTGGTCATATGGTGTCTCTATCTGTGAATTTAGCTCGCGGCATCTTGCGCCAAAACACCTGCAAGATACAAGAGTTGTCAGGTTTGGTTTACAGGGGTAGAGAAGACGTATGACATTGAAATTGCCCACTCCCGCCCAACCGCTGATGATCGGCACCCGTGGATCGCCTTTGGCCCTCGCACAGGCCTATGAGACCCGAGAACGTCTGGCAAAAGCTTTTGATTTGCCGTTCGAGGCCTTCACGATCGTGGTGATCAAAACCACCGGTGACAAGATCATCGACCGCCCCCTAAAGGAGATTGGTGGGAAGGGTTTGTTCACCCGTGAGATCGAGGCCGATATGCTGGACGGCAAGATTGATATCGCGGTCCACTCCATGAAGGACATGCCGACACTGCAGCCCGAAGGGTTGATCCTTGATACATACCTTCCGCGTGAGGATGTGCGTGATGCGTTTATCTCGCCCACGGCAAAATCGCTCGCTGATCTGCCTGCCGGTACGGTTGTCGGCACCTCAAGCTTGCGCCGCCGCGCGCAATTGATGCTCAAGCGTTCCGATCTCGAAGTCGTCGAATTTCGCGGCAACCTGCAAACCCGCCTGATGAAACTGGATCAAGGGGTCGCGGCCGCAACTTTCCTCGCTATGGCAGGCTTGCGTCGTTTGGGTATGGACGAGGTTCCGCATACTGCGATTGAAACCGACGTGATGCTGCCTGCTGTGGCGCAAGGTGCGATCGGGATTGAGCGGCGGGTCGAAGACACAAATGTGGCCGAAATGCTGAGTGCTATTCACGACACTCCCACGGGGCAACGTTTGGCGGCGGAACGGTCGTTCCTCTTGGAACTCGACGGCTCATGCGAGACACCAATTGCTGGTCTGGCAGAGCTTGACGGCGGCACGTTGCACTTGCGCGGTGAGGTCTTGCGGCCAGATGGATCCGAGGCGTTGAACGACGCAATGAGCTGCACCATCGAGGATGGCTTGCAAGCAGGTAAAGAAATGGCGCAAAAACTGCTCGCACAGGCCGGACCCGGCTTTTTCGACTGGCGCCAATAGAAAACCGCCGGTCCTGTTCAGGGACCGACGGCATTCATTCTTCTGGCACTAAATACTCAAATCCAGCGGCTCGCATCACGCGGGCCGTTTGCGTTTAGGCAACTGCGTGGCTGACCGCGCATTGCTTCCACAAATGGCTGAGCGCATTTACAAGATGCTCGATGTCCGCATCCGTGTGCAGCGGCGAGGGGGTAAAGCGCAACCGCTCCGTACCTTTGGGCACAGTGGGATAGTTGATAGGTTGCACGTAAATGCCCCATTCCTCCATCAGGTAGTCGGCAAGCATGCGGGTTTTGACCGGATCGTTGATCATCACAGGCACGATATGCGATTCGTTTGCCATATGCGGAATACCCGCGCGGTCCAGACGGGCGCGCAATGTGGCGACCTGTGTCTGGTGGCGGGTTCGCTCGTCTTGCGATGTTTTCAAATGCATGATCGACGCGCGCGCAGCGGCGGCAACCGCAGGCGGCAATGCTGTGGTAAAGATAAAGCCCGACGCAAAGCTGCGGATGAAATCACACAGCGAGGCTGATCCAGTGATATAGCCGCCGACAACCCCGTAGGCTTTACCCAATGTACCCTCGATCAGGGTGATGCGATCAGCAAGCCCTTCACGCTCGGAAATACCGCCACCGCGTGGGCCATAAAGGCCGACAGCGTGCACTTCGTCAAGGTAGGTCATCGCGCCGTATTTCTCCGACACTTCGACAATCTCGCGCATTGGGCAGATATCGCCATCCATGGAATAGACGCTTTCAAAGGCGACAATTTTGGGGACATTGGCGGGCAGGGCGGCCAGTTTGGCTTCCAGATCCTTGACGTCGTTATGCTTCCAGATGACCTTGCGCGCTTTGGAGTGGCGGATGCCTTCGATCATGCTGGCGTGGTTGCCACTGTCGCTGAGGATGACGCAGTTTTCCAAACGTGAACCGAGGCAGGACAGAGCCGCCCAATTCGATACATAGCCGGATGTGAACAGCAACGCCGATTCCTTGCCATGCAGATCCGCCAGCTCGGCCTCAAGCAGGAGGTGATCGTGGTTGGTTCCGGAGATGTTGCGCGTGCCGCCGGCACCTGTGCCGGTACGTTGCACGGCTTCGCACATGGCGGCGATGGTCAGGGGATTTTGCCCCATGCCCAGATAGTCGTTCGAGCACCAGACCGTCACATCGCGTTTTTCGCCCTCGACGTGGTTTGACGCGTGCGGAAACTTCCCGGCCTTGCGCTCAAGCTCGGCAAAATAGCGGTAGTTGCCATCGCTCTTGAGTTGGTTGATCTGGTCGTCGAAAAGCGCGTCAAAGTTCATGGGTCTGGTCCTGTCTAGAAGTCGTGGAGTCGGGCAGCATCCAGCGCCAAAGCTTGGCATCGGGCAGGGGTACTACCATCAACCAATGCTCAAGTGCGGCCAGAACCGCGAGCGCTGTGAGCAAAGAGAAACCGACTGTTGTGGCTTGGGTCTCGGCGGAAATCAGGCGTTCGGCAAAAAAGGCTGCGCAAACGCTTAGGAAAGTGACGCCAATAGGGAAGGCCATCGTAATTGGCCCGCGACGGAAGTATGATTTGATGTGGTGCAGGGGGGTGGGCACAAATTCGGTATTGATGCGCGGCACGCCGAAAAAGAGGTTCAATTTGGCCGAGATGCGCGCCACGAAGAGGATCAGGTAGGCCCAAAAGCCCACGTTGTTTTCTGCATGCGCTGCAATCATCGCCACGGCCAGCAAGGCCGCTACCAGCAAAAGCTCGTGTCGTGAAATCGTGTCCCATGCGCGTGCGAAGCGGGCAAAACCGGTGAGAGTTTCGGGGCAGGGGCGCCGCTCAGGTCCGGTGATAATGCCGGACAAAAACGCAAGTTCGATCCAGCCCCAGATCAAAAGCACGGAGACAAAGGCGACATAGGCATTGGTCACCGTCAATTCCTGGGAGCTGATCCACAATCCGGCGAAACCCAGTGCGAACATAGGCACGGACAGAAACACATTGCGCCCGTGCGCCACCGCGTCACCCGCATCGGCCCGCCGCACCACAAGCAGGATCGCACCGGTGAAAAACCACCAGGCGAATAATGCTATGAGTGCGGCGGACCAAGCAGTTGTCATCAGTATGTCGGCTGCATGACGGTGCTGGCAGGCACGTCGTTCTTGATCGCGGGAATGGTATAGAGTGCGACGAAAGCGTAGGCCGCTTTTGCCATGCCGCCCAGACGGGTGATCGTCCCACCGATGCCACCGCGCGCTTTGCCTTCCGCCACCTGACGGGAGGCTGCTTCCATCCGGTCGAGGTTTGGACGCCAGCGTGCGTGATCAATGTCGAGCACCATCGGGAAGATCTGTCGGGTGCCTTCGGAGGTTTTACGGAATACTTCTTGTCCGTACCACGTGACGTCAACGCCAAGTGCCTCGTGGAACAGGGGACGCTGGTGGTCGCGGACCCACATGGTGGAATACACGGCCGTCAGGAAAAACTTGATCCACAGCTTGTTGATGAAGGATTGCGTCAGCTTGGGTTCTGTCTTCAGGAGCAGGGCGAAGGCTTCACCATGGCGGAATTCATCGTTGCACCATTCGCGGAACCAGCCAAAAATCGGGTGGAACTGCTTGTCGGGGTTCTGCTCAAGATGGCGGAAGATCGTGATATAGCGGGCATAGCCGATCTTTTCGCTGAGATACGTCGCATAGTAGATGAACTTGGGCCGGAAATAGGTGTATTTCTTCTGCTGCGTCAGAAAGCCGAGGTTCACGCGGATGCCTGCTTCGCGCAGGGCGTCGTTGATGAAGCCGGCATGGCGCGCCTCGTCGCGGGCCATCAGCTGGAACAGCGTCGTGATATCGGTGTTGGAGCCGCGGCGCTTCATTTCTTTGTACAGGACACAGCCCGAAAATTCGGCGGTACAGCTCGAGATCAGGAAGTCGATGAATTCGGCCTTGAGCTTGGGCTCCATACCCTCCCAATCGGCCTGCCATTTATCGGTTTTCTTGAAATGGCCTTTGTTGGGGTCTGATTTCATCTCAGCGATTAGCGCATCCCAATCCTTGCGCACAGGCGTCACATCAAGGGCGTCCATCTCGGCAAAGTCGGTGGTGTAGAAGCGCGGCGTCAGCAGGGTGTTCTGCATCGCAAGTTCGGTCGCCTGATCGGAGGTAATTGTCGAGTTATCAAGCGCGTCCTGTGCCGCAATCGCCTCTTCGGCGGTGTCGGCATAGGCGGAGTGGGACGGCGTGGCTTTTGTTTGGACGTTCATGACATCACCTCTTCGGAGAAGGAGAACTCGCACAATTCCATAAACTCGAAATTACCGGTGGCACGGGTCCACATCTGCTCAAGCTTGGAGGCGCGTGTGATGGTGGCGATACGCTCTTCCACGACCAGCTCCCCGTAGGGGGCCATAATCTCGGCGCCGTGCACCAGAACGCTGTCGCCGGGGTTCACGACAGCCCCGTTGAGGAATTTAACATGCGCGGAAAGTTCTTCAAAGCGGTGCGAAATCGTGACTTCGCAGGGTGCTTGCTCTTTGGTTCTGGTAATAAAACCCATTTTCAGTGTCCCTTGGTTAGCTGCCGATCAGCGTGGCGAACGCTGCGACATTGTCTTTGCCGTACCCGATCAGTTCGAGTTGCCAGCCGGTTGTATCGTCGATGATATCCACACGGCCTCCCTCGCGAAGCGCGATACGGACGGGTGCGGATGGATCTTGTCCG
Organism: Sulfitobacter sp.; assembly: GCA_049670485.1. Classification (GTDB taxonomy): domain Bacteria; phylum Pseudomonadota; class Alphaproteobacteria; order Rhodobacterales; family Rhodobacteraceae; genus Sulfitobacter. The sequence goes on along the minus strand of JBATTJ010000057.1, from coordinate 602 downwards.
TTCACCTTACGCTCCCGCATGACGGCGACCCAGACCACGTCGATAAAGCCGGCTTTGCTTTCATTGGACGCAGCGATTTGCGTGCCGGTTTCATCCAGCAGAATGATACCAGAATTCCGGTCCCCTGCAAAGGTAACCGTGCGTTCTGCCACGATTTCCGGCGCACTGGCCATCGCGCTGCGGGGCATGTCCGTGATCTGGTGGAAGGACACAAGTGCGAGTGAGGCAGCCATCAGGCCAAACATGGCGATCACCAGAAAGCGCGGGACCATATCGCGGTCGCGGGCTTTCATCTGGTTGGCGAGTGAGGCGGTTTGATTGAGGTTCATAACATTCACTCTGCTGCAAGGGCGCCATGGGCACCTTGATGTGTATCAAGTTTCTCGATCTTTGGCTCGAATACGCGGGTTTCTGCGGCATCGGCAAAGATTGCCGCCACGCGTGCGGCATCGGGTATGGCACGGAACGCCGGTTGTGTGCGTGCGATGTGCCACGGGCGGGCGTGGGGCCATGTCATCAGATAGCTGAAGCGTGTATCGCCAATCAGCTCGAAACTGATGGTGCCATGGCCGTTTTTGGTAGATTTGAGGCCCGCGTTACCG
>JBATTJ010000056.1:0-80847 GCA_049670485.1 Sulfitobacter sp. | reverse complement strand
AGGCCGTCGAAAACAACATGACCTCAGAGGTGCTGAGGCTACTATACCCCCAATCAAGCGATACACGGGCCTCTCAGAATATCCGCGTTCTGAATGCGCCGTCCGACAATGCATCTAATGGACGCCCCAACACGTAGAAAAAGTAGATCCGCACCAAGCCTAGCAACTACACCGTCAATAAATCCCGCTACAATAAAACAAACACTACGCCCACGCGTTGATAAAACGCAGAGCTTTCAGGTCATAACCTGGAACAAACTACGTCGAACATACACAAGCGGATAAAGGGAAGTGACAGGACGGGAACACTGTGAGGTATGAGTGTAGCGACCACGAAAGAACCCACCAACGCTTGACTTCACCGTTCCGGCAAGTTGTACCTGCCCTGAAAAATATCGTACATAACGCCTCAGCTCCAAAAGGATATCACATGCACCAATATCGAAGCCAAACCTGTGTGGACTTGAGTGCCGCTGACGTTGGAACCGATACCCGTTTATCCGGCTGGGTGCACAGGGTGAGAGATCATGGTGGCGTGTTGTTCATCGATCTGCGCGACCATTATGGCATCACCCAATTGATATGTGATCCAGACTCAGCGGCCTTCGCGAATGTTGAAAAGGTACGTGCTGAATGGTGTATCCGGATTGATGGAGAGGTCAAAGCGCGCGATGCGTCACTCGTAAATACTAAAATTCCGACGGGTGAAATCGAAGTCTTTATTCGCGAGATCGAAGTACTTGGTCGCGTGAACGGTGATCTGCCGTTGCAGGTGTTTGGTGAGCAGGAATACCCTGAGGAAACACGTTTGCGGTATCGCTATCTCGATCTTCGGCGCGAGAAGATGCAGAAAAATATGGTCCTTCGTTCGGATGTCGTCAGCTCAATGCGACGGCGCATGTGGGACCAGAAATTCAAAGAGTTCCAGACACCGATCATTACGGCATCGTCGCCCGAGGGTGCACGCGACTTTCTGGTTCCGTCCCGTTTACATCCCGGTAAATTCTATGCACTTCCGCAGGCACCACAGCAATTCAAACAGCTTTTGATGGTTTCCGGCTTTGACAAGTATTTCCAAATCGCACCTTGCTTCCGCGATGAAGACCCGCGTGCAGACAGATCACCCACAGACTTTTACCAACTTGATCTTGAGATGTCCTTTGTCGAGCAGCAGGACGTCTTTGACACCATTCAGCCCGTCCTTACGGGCGTCTTTGAAGAGTTTGGTGGCGGCAAAGCAGTGGATCAGCAATGGCCACAGATCTCCTATAAGGATGCTGCACTTTGGTATGGCTCGGATAAACCGGACTTGCGCAACCCGATCAAAATGCAGGTCGTCTCTGAGCATTTTGCGGGTTCAGGCTTTGCCATCTTTGCAAAGTTGTTGGAGCAGGAAGGTACTGAAATCCGTGCGATACCGGCCCCGACCGGTGGCAGCCGCAAGTTCTGTGACCGTATGAACGCTTTTGCGCAGAAGGAAGGCCTGCCCGGTATGGGCTATATCTTCTGGCGCGATCAAGGCGAGGGCATGGAAGCTGCCGGTCCACTGGCAAAGAATATCGGTACTGAACGGACGGAAGCGATCCGGCTGCAATTAGGACTTGGGGTTGGCGATGCTGCGTTTTTCTTGGGCGGCAAGCCAAAAGCTTTTGAATCTGTGGCAGGCCGTGCGCGCAACGTGATCGGTGAGGAGTTGAAGCTTACCGATTTGGAGCGGTTTGCTTTTGCGTGGATCGTCGACTTTCCGATTTATGAGCGGGACGAAGAAACCGGCAAGATTGATTTCGAACACAACCCGTTTTCCATGCCCCAAGGCGGCATGGAAGCATTGAACGGCGATCCGCTTGAAGTGCTGGGCTACCAATATGATTTGGCGTGCAACGGATATGAGCTGGTGTCCGGTGCCATCCGGAACCACAAGCCCGAGATCATGTTCAAGGCATTTGAAATCGCAGGTTATGGTGAGGATGAAGTGCGCAAACGGTTTGGGGGGATGGTCAACGCCTTCCAATACGGCGCACCGCCGCACGGGGGCTGTGCTGCAGGCATCGACCGAATTGTGATGCTTCTCGCTGAGGAGAGCAACATTCGCGAAGTCATCTTGTTCCCGATGAACCAGCGTGCAGAAGACCTTATGATGAATGCGCCCAACGATCCGATGCCGGATCAGCTGATGGAGCTGGGTCTGAGGATCATACCGCAAGACTGATAAAAAGCGCCGCAGGAAACTGTGGCGCTTTTTCGATGTTCTAAATGCGCAATGTTCTGAATAGAGTATGGCCTTTTCGGCATAAGGCCGCATGCTAAGTCAGGATGCCCCGCAATTCCGAGCTTGGCGCGCTTTGAAATGCGCTCTATCTCTAGCTCATGGATAGAAATGTATCTGCGGCCCCAATGGGCGCGCCTGTTGATAACTGGACACCGCCCACCCGTCCGGATGGCGCGATACTTGAAGGGCAATACGCCCGATTGGAGCCACTCTCTGCTGAGGATCATGCAGCATTGCTGCACCGGTCATATGCTGGTGATGATGCGGTTTGGGACTATCTGCCGTATGGACCGTTTTCGTCTGCATCCCAATATCACCGATGGGTACGCGATCATGCAGGCCAGAGCGACCCGTTCTTCTACGCAGTTAAGAATGTGCAGTCTGGCGCATGGGAAGGCGTGGCAAGCTATTTGCGTGTCGCACCCGATGCGGGATCAATAGAAGTTGGCCATATCAATTTTAGTTCTGCACTCCAGCGCACACCTGCAGCAACAGAAGCGATGTATCTCATGATGGCATGGGCTTTTGATGCGGGATATCGGCGCTATGAATGGAAATGCAATGCCCTCAATCTGGCATCCCGCCGCGCGGCACAGCGTTTTGGGTTCAGTTATGAAGGAGTCTTTCGGCAGGCGGGCGTTGTGAAGGGACGAAACCGTGACACTGCATGGTTTGCAGCGATAGATGCCGAATGGCCTGCGCTGAAAGAAGCCTACAGCGTGTGGCTGTCGCCAAGTAATTTTGACATGGAAGGCCAGCAGCGGGAGCGGCTTGCCGACATGACACGGTTGGTTCGGGTAATGGATGATCCTGCGCTGGTGCCGGACCGTTAAATCGCGATTTTCATAGAGAGCCGTTGTTGAATGAGGCCTGCAATCTGCGCCGTCTCTGACGCAGCCCCCTGACCGGCAGCGCGTTTTGTGGCGAGAGCGTTTGCAGCCTCTTCCATGCTACCATCCTCTACGGATCGGGCAACGCCACTGAGGAACTGCGCAATATAATCCAATGCCGCGTCATTGGGCAGATTTTCGAGCAACTCTGCCGCATAGTTTATATCGTCGTGATAGGCGATCTGGTCGGGTGACACCTGTTCATCCGCCATAGCGCGCAAACCGGATGGTTGGCGGTCCGCAGGTAGCGTCGCAAGAACCATTTGCTGGAATACTGCCAACGAAGTGATCGGTTTGCTCAGGAACCCTTGCGCGCCGGCGGCCATGGCAACCGGCTCCAGTGTGTCATCGCCGGAGGTGCCAAGTACAACACATTCCTCTTTATCGGTCTGGGTGAGCTCTTCGATAAGGTCAGCACCATTCCCATCAGGCAGACCTAGATCCACGACCACAACGGAGGGCAGATAAACCTGCAAGTGTCGTCGCGCGGATCTGATACAATCGGCACGCCGGATTCGTGCGCCAGATCGCAGGCACAAAAGGCGCATTGCCTCACATGCGTATCTGCTGTCCTCCACAACCAAAACCGTAAGGCCAAGCAGGGGGCGCGCCGCGGTCGGCGTCGGATAATTGGTCGCGAACGGTTCGTTGGTATCCATTGTGTTCTCCGATTCCATCAAGTTCACTTATGGTTACCCAGCCATAGCTAATGGAGCGTTAACGCGTCGCATTGCACCTGCGGGTTTTGCGCTCCATAAACGTGCAAATCTGTTTTGTGAGGAATGACCATGATCGGACGTCTTAACCATGTAGCAATTGCGGTGCCCGATCTCGAGGCCGCAGCGGATCAGTATCGCCATGCGTTGGGTGCTAACGTTGGCCTCCCGCAGGATGAGCCTGACCATGGTGTTACCGTCATATTTATCGAACTGCCAAATACCAAGATCGAGCTTTTATATCCACTGGGTGAGAACTCCCCGATACAGGGATTTCTGGATAAAAATCCAGCGGGCGGCATCCACCACATTTGCTATGAGGTCGATGATATTATCGCTGCACGTGATCATTTGCTGACAACCGGCGCGCGCGTGCTTGGCGGGGGTGAACCAAAGATCGGCGCGCACGGGAAGCCGGTTATCTTTCTACATCCCAAGGATTTCAACGGTGCTCTTGTTGAGCTGGAGCAAGTCTGATGGGCCCGGTATCTGCCATCGTTTTATACGCCATTGTCTGGTTCATGCTGTTCCTGATCATCTTGCCAATCCGTGTACAGACCCAAGGCGACTTGAAAGAAATCGTGCCCGGCACGCACGCCGGAGCGCCGGAGCATCATCACCTCAAGAAAAAAGCGCTGTGGTGTACGGGACTATCCTTTGTCATCTGGGGCACGTTCGTTGCGATCATCCTGTCAGGGGTTATCAGCGTTGATAATCTGGAGGATTGGGTGGGGCGGGGCGCCCCTGCGGCAGCATCTGGAATAGATGAGTAAACGTTGCCGCCCCCAAGATCGGAACCACTAGGTTCAGGATCGGAACAGACAGCGGTATCGCCATTAGAATACCCGCAAGCCAGATCGTGATAAAGTGCTTGCGCCTCAACTCTTTGGCGCGTTTGCGGCCAAGACGGCGCATCGCAGCAAGCGTGTAGTATTCGCGCCCCAGCAAAAAGCCGTTTACGGTCCAAAAGATGAAAATTGCGATAGGTGCAAAGAGAACATAGAGAATTAGCGCAAAAATATTTACGCTGATGATCACCCCGAGAAACCCGAATGTGTCGCGGAGTCCCTCAAGGAAAGGGGTGCGTGGTTGCTGTGCGAGATAGGGATAATGCACCGCCTCGACCGCGTCGGCGACATCGTCCAGAAACAGCGATATGATTGCAGAAGCGACAGGCACCATCAAAAAGACCGACAGTAAAGCAACCACTAAAACAGCGCCCCAACTGAACGCGGTATCGAGCCACTGAACCTCACCTATCAGTGGCAGCGTGATACCGCCCCCCGCCCACCAACCGACAAGGGTAGAGAGTGCCCAGGCAAAGGCTACAAGAAGCGCCAGCGCGCCACCGACACCCACCAGTATTACACGGCGAAAGCTCGGATCGCCCAACTGTCCCAATGCCAGACCGAAGGCGTTGAATATGCGCGCTAGAGCCATGTGGTCAGTGCGTCCAGATCGGGGCGGGGCCGTTCTGGCGGGGCACTGGTTTCGGTACCAAGGTAGATCAATCCAGCGACCCGCTCATGCGGTTCCAGACCGAAACCCTGCTCCATAAATGCGCGGTCATGGCTCGCCCACCCGCTGAGCCAGTTTGCACCCCACCCTAACGCGAGTGCGGCGTTCAGCAGCGAGAGACAGACCGCGCCGACGGAATAGGTCTGCTCGAGCGCTGGGATTTTATCGGATGGCCGCTGTACCTCGATCACTGCCACGGCGAGCTCGCCTTGATCGAACTGCGCGCGTCCTTTTACGATCTGTTCTGGATCGAGCGCCAACGCTTCACCGCGGGCTTGTGCCAGTGCAGCAAGCGGGGCCATGGCCTTGCGGTCGATTACAATAAACCGCCACGGCTCAAGCTTCCCATGATCCGGCGTGCGCGCAGCTGCGGTCAGGATCTGCATGAGGGCGGATTGATCCGGCACAGGGGCAGTCAGCGTTTTTGCGGGTCGCGAGCGTCGCGTGAGCAGAAAATCGAGCGCTTGCAGATTAGGTGTGGGCATGTCGGTATCCTCAAGTCTCTTGCGAAAGCGTGGTGGCCATCTCATCGATCAATGTCTTTTGGAAGGCAATAACACGGTCGTTTGGCTGACGTTGTTGCATGGTGTTGTGCATGGGATCAGGCGCTGTAATTGTACTGCCGCTCAGCGCTTCCATAACTGCATGGCCACAGAACGGCACATATACTTCGGAATAGCCGCCTTCGTGCACCATCACCAGCTTTCCGTCGCAGACCTGCTGTGCGGTTTCCTTGATCCGTATCGTCATCTCCCGAAACGTCTGAGCAGAGGCAAGCATGGAACCGAGCGGATCAGGCATCGCACAATCATACCCACAGGCAACGATGATGAGATCGGGAACAAACGCCTTAATTTGGGGAATGACCACAGTATCAATCGCGTAAAGGTAGCCGTCGTGGCCTGTACCAGGTGGAAGCGGCAAATTGAGGTTAAAGCCGGTCCCGTCATCCGTACCACGGTCCGCCAGCGCGCCGCTGTTCAACGGATAGTTCCCCTCCTGGTGGAGGGAGATCGTCAGGACGTCATCACGGTCATAGAATATGGCCTCTGATCCATTACCGTGATGAACGTCCCAATCAAGGATAACGGTGCGCATGATGCGACCCTCGGCGCGTGCAGCTTCAACGGCGATAGCAATATTGGCCAGAAGGCAAAATCCCATTGGCGTATCGCGCTCGCAATGATGGCCGGGCGGACGGCTCAGGGAGTAGGCGTTATCCAGCCGGCCACTTGCTACGGCACGCACTGCCGCAGTGGCAAGGCCTGCTGACAATGCTGCAATTTCGTACCCACCTTGAGCAAACGGCGCGTGATGCCCCAACTCCCCGCCACCTGTATCAGAGGCTTGCTTGAACGCATCCAGATAGGCAGCCGGGTGTACGCGGCCAAGTTCTTCGCGTGTTGCCTCGGAGGCCGTGCGCATGTCGAGCGCGCCCGAGAGGCCTGTCACATCCATGAGGTTTTTGAACCTTCGCTTGGTCTCAGGGCTCTCGGGAAGGCCACCTGCGGCAAGCGGTTGCACCAATCCACCCAGCGGTAGCGTCGCTGCATAGTTTCCGCCCGCATGCCAGAAAGTACGTTCGTCCCAGAAAAAACCCGTTGCCATGCTGATCTCCTGTAGTTGCTCAGAGGGTCGCAAACAGGGTAAGGATTGTCCATGTCAAAGCCATGCACATATGCATGCTTTGCCGCCTTTATATACAGACCTAGTAAGACAAACGGTCGGGCGGCTTAACCCACCATCCCGACAATCTCATAGGTTTTCTTGAGGATAGGTGCTGTGATCTCACGCGCTTGCAATGCGCCTCTGGCCAGCAGGTGGTCAATCTCTGCGGGATCATTCATGAGTCGCGCCATCTCGCCAGAGATGGGGGCAAGTTTGGACACCGCAAGTTCGGCCAGTTGCGGCTTGAACGTGCCGAACTGTTGGCCGCCAACTTCAGCGAGGACCTGCTCGACTGTTTGCTCGTTCAGGGCTGCGTAAATGTTGACCAGATTGCGCGCTTCAGGGCGGCCCTCAAGCCCGTCAATCTCGGAGGGCAGCGCATCGGGGTCTGTTTTCGCTTTGCGAATTTTCTTTGCGATCGTATCTGCATCATCGGTCATATTTATCCGACTTGCGTCGGAGGGGTCGGATTTTGACATCTTTTTGGACCCGTCGCGCAGTGACATCACGCGGGTCGCGGCACCCTCGATCACCGGCTCAACCTCGGGAAAAAAATCAACGCCGTAGTCATGGTTGAATTTCGCTGCAATATCGCGTGTCAGCTCGAGGTGCTGTTTCTGATCCTCACCCACCGGCACATGCGTTGCGTGATAAACAAGGATATCAGCGGCCATAAGCGCAGGATATCCAAACAGCCCAAGCGAGACAGCCTCGGCATTTTTACCGGCTTTATCCTTGAACTGCGTCATCCGGCTCATCCAGCCCATGCGCGCCACACAATTGAAGATCCAACCCAGTTGGGCATGCTCGGGCACGGCAGATTGGTTGATGAGGATGGATTTCTCGGGGCTGATCCCCGATGCAATGAAGCCCGCCGCCAACTCACGTGTGTTATGGCGCAGCTTGGCTGGATCCTGAAATACGGTGATCGCATGCAGATCGACCATGCAATACACAGTCTGAAAATCGCCCTGATCCTGCATGTCAACAAACCGTTTGATCGCGCCAAGGTAATTTCCAAGCGTTAGACCACCGGAGGGCTGAATGCCCGAGAAGACGCGCGGGGTGAATGTAGACTTGGTCATTGGATGCTCCGGTTGGGGCTGGATATGCTGGCCCGTTGGGCTTACCCATGGCGCAGGTTCCCGTCAACCAGACCTGAAAGAAGCACTATGCAAGACCGCCACGATCCCGATTTCGAGCATGAGACCCAATTTGAGCCGCCGATCAATAGACTGCCTGTTGTTGTGGTGATCTTGTTCATGGCGATGGCAGGGATCGAGCTTGTGCTGAGCATGGGAGAGGCAGGGCTTATTGGTGGGCCAGAGGCGATTGGTTGGCGTCTTGGCCTGGTGCGTGACTGGGGCTTTTCGGGTAACTTCTTTGACCAGATGCGCGCCCAAGGCTTCTACCCGATTGAACATATTGCGCGGTTCGTCACATATCCGTTCATTCACCTCAGCTTTACCCATGCACTTATCGCCATCGTGTTGATGCTTGCATTGGGCAAGATGGCAGCCGAAGTGATGGGGCCGCTGGCAATGATTGCGCTGTTCGTGCTGTCGGGCATCGGCGGTGCATTGGCCTATTCTCTGTTGCTCAATGACCCTGTCTGGCTTGTCGGGGCATATCCTGCGGTCTACGGATTGATCGGCGGATATAGCTTCGTGCTCTGGCGCAAGCTTGCGACGACGGGTGGGCGGCAACTCGAGGCGTTCACACTCATCGCGTTGCTTATGGCGCTCCAGCTGATCTGGAGCTTGTTTGCCAGTATCGGCAATGGCTGGGTGGCAGAACTGACTGGATTCGTTTGCGGCTTTTTGCTATGCTTTATCTGTGCCCCTGGTGAATGGGCGCGCCTTCTGAGCCGGTTGCGCCAGCGCTAGCTTTTTCGGCGCATGGCGGCCTTAAACTCTGACAGTTTGAATGCGCCGATCATCTGGCCCGCCGCAAAGTAAGTCATTGCGCCACCCGTCAGCAGCAACAAAAGCCCCAGACCGCGCCACCAAGGCACCGACAACAGCGTACTCAGCTGTACGTTGAGGAACCACATCACAACGCCCATCACAACAGACGCCGCAACAATACGCCAGATGCGGGTGCGGAAGCGCACATCCACCCGCGCCGCATCGCCAAACCCGCGCGCACCAATCGCCAGCAGCGCGTACATGGTCCAGCCTGCCACGGTCGCCGCAATTGCAGGCGCGAGCCAGCCGACCCACTGCGCCAGTCCCACGGCCAGACCTGCGTTGACCACCATCGCGACCACGGCAAAGTAGAATGGCCGCTTGGTATCTTCGCGGGCGAAATAGACCGGCTGGATGAGCTTTTGCAGCACGAAAGCAGGTAGGCCGAGGCCGTATATCATCACCGCAGTTGCAATTGCTGCGCTGTCGTCTGTGCCAGATGCACCGCGTTCAAAGAGGACCGAGACAAGTGTGAGGGGGATGACGACCAACGCCACAGCTGAAGGGATGGTCAGCGCCATGGAAATCTCTGCTGCGCGGCTCAGCGCGGATTTGGCACCCGCATCATCACCAGCCCGCAACCGGCGCGACAACTCAGGCAGGAGCACGACGCCCACAGCAATGCCCACTACTCCAAGCGGCAATTGGTACAAACGGTCAGCGGCAAAGAGCCAACTCACCGCGTTTTCGTATTGCGAGGCCACAAGCTGTCCGACCACAAGGTTGATCTGCATCACACCGGAGGCAAGTGCCGCAGGCAGGGCAATCACGACGAGATCGCGCATGTCCTTGTTCCAGCGCGGGCGGGTGGGGCGCAGGTTGAACCCCGCCTGTATCGCCGCGCGCCACGTGAGCACCAGCTGTGCGATACCCGCAATGGGGATTGCCCAAACCAGCCAGAAGATGGCAGGCCCACCTGTCACCGCTGCGATCGTCAGGGCAGAAATAACAAATATGTTGAGCAGAACGGGTGCTGCTGCGGCTACGGCAAAGCGGCCTGTGGCATTCAGGATGCCCGAGAATAATGCGGCAAGCGACATGCAGAAAATATAGGGAAATACGATGCGGCCAAACCCGACCGTGAGGTCGAAACGTTCGTCTTCGGCGAACCCCTCGGCGGTCAGCCACACCAAACCGGGCATAAAGATCATGCCAAGGCCGGTAAGAAGTGTCACTACAAAGAACAGACCCGAGAATGCGTTTTGCGCAAATTGTGCGGCATCTGCACCGCCTTCCAGCCGTTTTGAAAACATTGGTACAAATGCTGCGTTGAACGCCCCTTCGGCAAAGAAACGGCGGAACATGTTGGGCAGGCGAAATGCCGCGACAAACGCATCCATCAACGGCCCCGGACCGATAAGCGACAAGATCAGTACTTCGCGCACAAAGCCAAGGACACGGCTGAGCAATGTCCAGATACCGACGGTGAAGAAACCGGTCATCAGGCGAATGGATTTCATGTCGAGCGCCTTTGCTGCAGGAATTGTACAGCCGTAGCGATTGGCGCGTGCGTACGCAATTGCCTTTTGCAGTGGCTTGCGTGGGCGGCTGTTTTTGCCGATACCTGCGGCCTATGACGCGCAAACGCATCCTTCTAACTGGCGCCACTGGCACGGCAGGCAACGCCACGCTCCAGGCGTTGCTTGTGGCGGGCCATGACGTCGTGTGCCTGACACGCGCGCAGGTGAAACTAGGCGTCGAGGTGCGGAAGGTTAACGTAGCTGACCCCGTTTCTATCACGCGCGACGGCTTTCGTGGCGAGCATTTTGATGCTGTGGTCTCCTGCATCGCATCGCGAAGCGGCACACCGCGTGACGCGTGGGCTATAGATCATGATGCGAACCTCGCCCTGTTGCGCGCGGCACAGGAGGCCGGCGTGGCGCAGTTCGTTCTGCTCTCTGCGATTTGCGTGCAAAAACCGCTTCTTGAATTTCAGCGGGCCAAACTTGCCTTTGAGGCAGAGCTGGTTGCCTCAGGCCTTACGTATTCCATCGTTCGGCCCACAGCGTTTTTCAAATCCCTATCAGGTCAGTTGGACCGTGTCCGCGCGGGAAAGCCGTTTTTGGTCTTTGGGGACGGTACATTGACGGCTTGCAAGCCGATCAGTGATGCGGATCTCGGTACGTTCATTGCCGGATGCCTGAATGATCCTGCGCGCGCGGATCAAATCCTTCCCATAGGTGGTCCCGGTCCCGCGATTACCCCGCTTGATCAGGTTGCCGCATTGTCGCGGTCTTTAGGTCGTGAAGTGCCGGTAAGACACGTGCCAGTGGCGATGCTGTCCTCCATCCGCGCGGGGTTACGCGGGTTGGGCATCTTTAGTCCTAAGATGGCGGAGAAAGCGGAGCTTGCGGGTATTGGGCGATATTACGCCACGGAATCTATGCTGGTTTGGGACGCCGTCAAAGGTGTTTATGACGCGGAGGCAACGCCGGAGACCGGCACAGAAACGGTGTTTGAGTTCTATGAAAAGATGATCGCCGAGGACGGTCGCGTGTCTCTTGGCGATCATTCGGTTTTTTGATCAGGAGCGATCTGCGCCCATGTGGCCGTGAGGGCCAAGGCAGCCAGACCAAGGAGGCCACCCAAAACGTAGAGCGACAAAATATATTGTAGATCCTCCGCAGGTAGCAATCCTGCCCCCTGTGCCGTAGTGGCAGCGGCAAAAAGTGTAACAGCAAAGAAGAGCTTGCCCGCAAGACTTTGCAGCGAAAGATAGGTCGCACGTGTGCCGCTTTTCAAAAGGGGTTGAATGCGGGCAAGGATGAAAGGGCGGGCCAGTGAGTCCGGCACCATTCGCAACAGCAACACGCCAATCACGAGCAAAGATGTGCTGATGGCAAGCGCACCTGCCAATGCAATTTGTAGCCCGAAAGCGCAGAGCAACAACAAAGACAATCCAAAGGCGCGCCGCAAGCGAAGCGCGATCAGTGTCGCCACTGCAGAGACGAGCATCATACTGCCCGTGACCAGACCACTGACCGCCGGCGCACGCGCCGCAAGGTCAAGGTCTGTGAGCGCGGTAAGGATAAAAGGCTGGCCGAACACAAAAGGCAGATGGCTGAACCCGTACATCAGGACTGAAAGCACAAAAATCCAGGCTAATACCGGATGCAAAGCGGCGGCTTTCAACTCGGCCAGACGTGTCCTGGGCACGGTTGCGCTGCCCGCTTTGCGTGGGGGTTCTGTCATGCGAAGCACGAGCATGAGTGCCACTGCAAACGAAAGCGCGGTCGCATAGAAGGGCAGGGTCGGCGCCCATAGGCTCATAAATCCGCCAACAATGGCGGATAAGGCAAAGCCCGCAAGGCTGAAACGCCACACACGCACTTCCTGCGCTTCGATTTCGTCTGCGCGGTCGGCGGCCTCCAACGCCTCGTACAGCAGGGACGAGTCCGTGCCCGACTTGAACGCCGCACCGGCACCACACAGGCATTGTCCCAGCGCAAACATCGCAAAGCTACCACCGAGCGCCAAGGCAAGACAGCCCAGCACATTGAACGTAGCAGACAGGATCAGCGTGAAACGCCGCCCGATCCGGTCGGAAAAATAACCGGATGGTACTTCAAGCAGCGTCGTGGCGACATCATAGACGGAGTAGAGGATGATCGCCTCAGCACCTGACAGGTTCGCCTGAAAGTATAAAAACCATATGGCCTGCCAAAAAAGCAGGCTGTTGAAAAACTGATACCAAGGGATCAGGTTGATGGTTTGGCTGAGGCGCACGATCTGCCTTTGGCTAGAGATAGGGCCACCATAGGCGCGATTGGCGTGGCGGCAAAGTTGGCTCAGGTGTCGGCGCGCGCAACCCCTTCTTCGATGGCCTCGCGCAGGCGCTTCTCCAACATACGCTGCTTGCTCTCGGAGTGGTATTTGAGGCCGAACATGTCTTTGACATAGAAGGTGTCGACAACTTGCTCGCCGTAGGTCGCGATGACAGCATTGGCGATATACACGTTCGCCCCCGCCAGCGCGCGCGCAAGATCATAGAGCAGGCCGGGACGGTCGCGAGTGTCCACTTCGATGATGGTGTAAATCTCGGACCCTTCGTTGTCGAAGGTGATATGGGTGGGCACACGGAAGGCTTTTTCGCGCTTTTTAATCTTGTCGCGCGACTTGAGGGCATCACGGGCGATCACCTCACCGCGCAGCGTCTTTTCGATCATCTGACGCAGCCGGGCCAGCTTGGACGCTTCATAGGCGTTGCCTTCGCTGTCCTGTATCCAGAAGGCATCCGTTACATAGCCGTCTTTGGTCGTATAACTGCGTGCATCTACCACGTTCGCCCCGACAAGTGCGAGCGCGCCAGTGAGACGGCTGAAGATACCATGATGGTCGGGCATGACAAAGCACACGCGCGTGGCATCGCGGTCTTCATCTGGGTGCAGGTCAATGTTTATGACATCTTCGTTCAGGTCACGGAAAAGCTCGGCAAAGGCGACATGGGCGGTGACGTGCAGTCCTTGCCAATAGGGATCGTAGTGCCGCGCGGTCTCGGCCTTGAGCGCCTTTTTGGGCCAGTCGGGCAGGGCAGCGCGCAATGTCTTTTTGGCCTCTGCGCCGCGGTTCTGCCGGTTGAGGTCTTCGAGCCCCGTTTCAAGCGCGCGCTTTGTCTGACGGTAGAGCGCACGGATCAACACAGCCTTCCAGTTGTTCCAAGTGGTGGGCCCTACGCCGCGAATATCGCAGACCGTGAGCACACATAGCAGGTCCAACCGTTTGACCGTCTGCACTGCTTTTGCAAAATCGCGCACGGTACGCGGATCGGCAATGTCGCGTTTCTGGGCCATATCGGACATCAGCAAATGATATCGAACCAGCCATTCGGCGGTATCAACCTCGTCTTGTTTGAGGCCCAAGCGCGGCGCCACCTTGCGCACGATTTGAGCGCCCAGAATGGAGTGATCCTCAGGCCGTCCTTTGCCGATATCATGCAGCAGCAATGCGACGTAGAGCACCCGGCGGTTCACGCCACGGTTCAGGATCGAGGAAGCGACAGGTAACTCTTCCTCCAGCTCATTTTTCTCGATGCGGGCAAGGTTGGCGATGGTCTGGATCGTATGCTCGTCCACAGTATAGCTGTGATACATATTGAACTGCATCATCGCGACAATCGGCTCGAACTCCGGAATAAATGTGGCCAGCACGCCCAATTCGTTCATACGGCGCAAAGCGCGTTCAGGATTGCCATGCTTCAGCATCAGATCAAGGAAAATGCGCTGGGCTTCGGTATCATTGCGCAGGGTGTCGTCGATCAGATGCAGGTTGCCTTTGACGGTGCGCATGGCATCAGGGTGGATCAACATACCCGTGCGCAGCGCTTCCTCGAACAGCCGCAATAGGTTTAGCGGATCGCTCAGAAATTCGGGCTCGTCCTCGATATCAAGGCGGTTGTGGACCACGCGGTAGCCCACTTTAGTGCGCGGTTTGCGGCGAAACAGCCGCTCCAGCAATGGTTCCGATTTGACGTGCATATCTTCCAGCTTTGTCAGGAAAATACGGGTCAGATCACCCACAGCCGTCGCATGGCGGAAGTAGGCTTGCATGAAGACTTCGACCGCGCGACGTCCCTCGCGGTTTTCGTAATTCATCGCCTCGGCCACGCTGACCTGCATGTCAAACGTGAGCTGTTCGGTCGCGCGGTTTGTGAGCAGATGCAGATGCCCACGCACAGCCCAAAGAAAATTCTCCGCCTCCTTGAAGGTCCGGTATTCATTTTCGCGAAACACCCCTTCCGTCACAAGATCGGCAGAATGCTCGACACCGTGGATGAATTTCGCGATCCAGAACAGGGACTGCAAATCGCGCAACCCGCCTTTGCCCTCTTTGACGTTAGGCTCCACAACATAGCGCTGCCCGTGTTTGAGGTGGCGGCTGTCACGCTCGGCCAGTTTCGCTTCGATAAAATCGCGCCCCGAGCCGGAAAAAAGGTCTTTCTTCAATGTCTCGTCAAGCTTGTGGGCCAAAGCAAGGTCGCCGCAGACATACCGATGCTCAAGAAGGGCCGTCTGAATCGTGTAATCCTCGGAAGCAAGTTGTACGCAATCGCGGATTGTCCGGCTGGAATGACCAACCTTCAGCTTGAGATCCCAAAGGATATAAAGCATCGCCTCAATTGTATCGCTGGCCCAATTGGTAATCTTACCGGGTAACAAGAATAACAAATCCACGTCGGAAAACGGTGCCATTTCGCCCCGCCCGTACCCGCCAACGCCGATCACACTGAGGGCTGGCGTTGATTTTCGCGGGGGATGCAGATGCCGCGCGCTCAGCGACAGCACCGATTTCACCATGCCGTCCGTGAGGTAGGTGTACGAAGCGGTCATCGCCTCGGAATCGAATGGCGATGCTGCGAATTCCTGCGCGATGCGCGCGCGTCCTTGGGTCTGGGCCGCACGCAGGATTTTAACCGCTGCAGTGCGTATCTCCACGGCGGACAAGCCCTCTGCCGCTTCTGACAGTGCGGCATCGACCGCATCGGCATCGTATATATCTGCGGGTAGTGCACACAGGCGCGGCGTAAGGGCTTTGCCTGTGTGCAGCGTTTTCTCGTCGGTCACTGAATTGCTCAGAAGCCTGCACCGCTGAATGCTTTTGGCGCATTTTCCAACAGGACAACCTGATTGTTGCGGATAGTCGCAACGGCAAGGCCGCGCTCGTTCGTTCCGTCAGAGCGTAGCCGGAAGATGCCATTGGCGCCTCTGAACCCTGCACCTTGTGTAAGTGCATTGCCAGTCAGAGCGTTACGTTTGCCGCTCTTCACAAGCGATCCGACAGCCGCAATGCCATCAAACGCCAGGCCCGCAATGTCCAACGGACGCTCCCCATAAGCAGCGGTGTAGCGGGATGCGAATGCAGCACTTGAGCCCGGATCAGGCAGTGCAAACCAGCCACCCTGAACACCGGGCAATGCAAGCGTCTGAGCCGGAATATCCCACCGCGTCAGGCCGATGAATTGCGACGTGCTGTTACGTACACCTGCGCTAGGCAGCAATTCAGCAAGCAACGGCAGGGCTGTGGAAGAGTTTGCAGTCAAAAATAATGCATTCGCGCCAGAGGTCTCCATTGCGGCCTTGATCCGCGGCACGGAGGCGCGCACGGCTTCTTGGCTCAATGCGTATTCCACATCACCTGCCAGCGTTGCGCCATTCGCGGCAATTGCGCGCCGGATGGCGTTGCGCCCCAATTGGCCACCAATATCATCGGCATGGGCGATGACGATTTTGTCCTTACCCGCACGTTTTGCATAGTTTACCAAGCGGTTTGCGGTATTGTCGAATGTTGGCCCAAGCACAAAGACGTTGCCGCCTGCAATGGTTGTGTTGTTAGAGAACGACAGCACGTTCACACCTGCCGGTGCTGCGGCAACACCTGCCGCATTGGCCGCTTCGCCATACACTGGTCCAAGGATGATCTTGGCCCCGTCAGCCACCGCCTGCGCTGCCGCGGTTCCTGCGGTGCTTGCTCTGCCCGCAGTGCCGTAGACGCGCAAATCAATTTGCACACCGTCTAGGTTCTGCATCGCAAGGCGCGCAGCATTCTCGAGGTTTTGCGCCAGCAGGTTATCCGCCGCCGTCCCGCCACGAGGGATGAGCAGCGCTACCGGTACTGGCACCGTGGGATCAATGCTGGGTCCGCCCGCCCCACTTCCCCCGCCAAGCGCGATTGGCTCACACGCAGAAAGCATCAGTGCAAAAATCGGCAGGATCAGAAGCCTAAAAGGCTTTCGGATGGTGCGTGGAATGGCAAACATGGTAACGGTACTCCCCAGTCATTTGCGCGGGCGTGGCCCTGCGCTGTAATCGCGTCAATCATATCGTGTCCAAGGGGCGGGTCCAGCGTTGAATATTAATAAGCAGAAGTTAGCACCTGGCATTACATTTGTGGGTGTTCCCATCGGTACAGCGCGCGACATTACACTGCGCGCGCTTGATGTCTTGGCGAGTGCGGACATGCTGGCTGCTGAAGACACCCGCAGCCTGCTCAAGCTGATGGATATTCACGGAATCCCATTGGACGGACGCAGGATCACCGCTCTGCATGATCATTCCAGTGAAGGGGCGATGATGCGACTGATCAAGGCGGCACAGGACGGCAAGTCGGTCGCATATGCGTCCGAGGCGGGCATGCCGCTCATCGCCGATCCGGGGTTTGAGCTGTCGCGCGCCGCAGCGGCTGCCGGAGTGCCCGTGACCTGTGCACCTGGCCCATCGGCTGTTTTGACAGCGCTTGCGTTGGGTGGATTGCCCACGGATGCGTTTCACTTCGCAGGGTTTTTGCCCAGTACGAAATCGGGCCGCCTGAATGCGCTTGAAGGGCTGCGGGAGATCCGTGCCACGCTGGTATTCTACGAATCGCCCAAAAGGCTGGGTGCCATGCTGCGCGATACGCAGACCGCATTGGGGGGCGAGCGGGCCGTGGCCGTATGCCGTGAGCTCACCAAAAAATTCGAGGAAGTCCGGCGCGGCTCCGTCGAAGAACTTGCTGCCTATTACACAACCACAACGCCAAAAGGGGAAGTGGTCGTTCTGGTGGATCGGGGCGCTTTAGCTTCTGTTAATGCCGATGATCTAGAAGCATCGCTGAAGGCCGCGCTGGAAGAAATGTCAATGCGCGACGCTGTTGATCTGGTTGCAAAGGCACACGCGCTGCCGCGCCGACAAGTGTACCAAATGGCGCTGGGCCTGAGCACGCAAAAGGAGTGAGATCATATCTCCACCGTCCGCACGCAGCCATCAAGGCAGCATGTCGTTTCACGCAGGCCTCGCCGCAGAGGAATTCATTGCGCGGGACTATCAAAGCCGGGGGTTCACCCTTGCGCACCAGCGGTGGCGTGGCAAATCCGGCGAAATTGATCTGATTGTACGGGACGGCGATGGCTTGATATTTGTCGAGGTTAAGAAGAGCCGCAGTTTCGAGCGTGCAGCCTTGCGTGTGAGCGCTGCCCAGATGCGTCGTATTTGTAGCTGCGCCGAGGAATATTTGGGCACTCAACCGCTTGGCAGTCTCACGGATGTCCGATTTGATGTGGCCTTGGTAAACAGCCATGGCGAAACACAAATCATCGAAAACGCCTTTGGTCAGTGTTGATTAAACCCCTCACCCTATGATCACGCTTTCGCAGGCTGCATAACGCCAGCCATTGCACCCCGCCGCTTGCTTTGCCATCTAGAAGGCAACAATAAGGATGTGCCCATGAAAATCGCCTTTCAAATGGACCCGATCGGGGACGTGAACATTGATGCCGACAGCAGTTTCCGCCTCGCCGAGGAGGCACAGGCGCGCGGTCACACGCTGTTTTTCTACACACCGGATCATTTGGCCTATCAAGAAGGGCGCGTAACGGCGCGGGGCCATGACATGACGGTACAGCGGGTTGCGGACACTCCCGCCATTCTTGGCGAGATGCGCGAGGTGGATTTGTCCGAGTTTGATGTGGTTTGGCTGCGTCAGGACCCGCCGTTCGACATGCACTACATCACATCGACGCATCTGCTTGACCGGATCGCCGAGACGACCTTGGTCGTGAATGATCCGTTTTGGGTGCGAAATTATCCGGAAAAACTTCTGGTCCTCAACTTCCCTGATCTGACACCGCCGACGACGGTGACCCATGACCTGCCCACGATCAAAGCGTTCAAAGAAAAGCACGGCGATGTGATCCTCAAACCCCTCTATGGCAATGGCGGTGCAGGGGTGTTCAAACTCACCCGTGAGGATCGCAACCTCAGCTCTTTGCATGAGTTGTTCAAATCCTTCTCGCGCGAGCCTTTGATCGTGCAAAAATTTCTGCCCGATGTATCCAAAGGGGACAAGCGCGTGATCCTTGTGGACGGTGTACCGGTGGGTGCGATCAACCGTGTCCCCGCCGAGGGGGAGACGCGGTCAAATATGCACGTCGGCGGCCGCCCCGAAAAGGTCGGCCTCACCATGCGTGACCGCGAGATTTGTAACCGCATCGGCCCTTTGCTCAAGGAAAAGGGTCAGGTTTTTGTCGGGATCGACGTGATCGGAGATTACCTGACCGAGATTAACGTGACTTCGCCCACCGGCATTCAAGAGCTTGAGCGTTTTGACGGGGTCAACGTTGCGGGGCAAATTTGGGACGTGATCGAAGCCAAACGCGCATGAGCGCGCTGCGCCCGATATTGAACGCTTGGCTGCGTACCTTCGAAAAACGCAAGCTGCGCAGTGCTTCACCAGAGCATGTGCGCCGAAATATGGAACGGCAGGCACGGCTTTTGTTTTATGCTCCGCGCAGTACACGTTTGCAGTGGACGGTGCTGGGCCATGTTCCGACACTCGAAGTAACGCCACCCAAAGCCAAACCAGATCGCGTTTTGCTATATTTTCATGGTGGTGCTTTCATCTTTGGCAGTCCCAATACCCACAAGGCGATGGTTGCCCACCTTGCGAATCAGATCGGTGCGCGCGGGGTACTTCCCCGCTATAGGCTCGCACCTGAACACGCCTTTCCCGCCGCATCGCAAGATGCCCGTGCTGCGTGGGATGGGCTAATCGCGAGTGGGGTCGCGCCAAAAGACATTGTGCTCGGAGGGGATAGTGCGGGCGGCGCACTGGCCTTTGGTCTCATCGGGACGTTGTGTGCCGAAGGAATGGAAATGCCCGGTGCGGTGTTTGGCCTGTCGCCACTTTGCGATCTGACGTTTAGCGGTGATAGCGTCGCCACCAACGCGGCCAAGGACGTCCTGCTACCTGTGGAGCGTACACCGGACATCTCGAAGCTGTTTCTGTGCGGTGCATCCGAAAATGACCCGTCGGTCAGCCCGCTTTTTGCGCGGTTCAATGGGGCGCCGCCTGCGTGGATTACGGTCGGTGATACCGAAATTTTAGCCGATGATGCGCGCAGGCTTCTCACGCGGATGCATGATGATGGTGCGGAGGCGGAGCTTGTGATCGAGCATGATTTGCCCCACGTCTGGCCTATCTTCCACAATGTCCTGCCAGAGGCGCGTCACACCTTGAAGATACTGGCCAGTTGGATCAGGCAACGACAAGGCTGGGAATTCTGAAGCTCACCGCTTCGGCGATATGTGGTTTGCGCACGTCTTTGGATCTGTCCAGATCCGCAATGGTTCGTGCGACCCGCAACACACGGTGATACCCGCGTGCCGACAGGCTGAACCGTTCTGCCGCGCGCAGCAGAAGGTCACGACCTTCGGGATCAGGATCTGCGATCTGCTCTAGCACGTCACCTATGGCGTCGGAATTACACATCATGTCTGGTTGCGCGGAAAAACGGCTTTGCTGAACGGCGCGCGCTTGGGCCACCCGCGCCGCTACGTCGGCAGAGCTTTCAGCGGTGGTGGGCAGATGCAAGTCACTATATCCGACGGGCGGTACATCGACCCGTAAGTCAAAACGGTCCATGAGCGGCCCTGATATGCGCGCCATATAATCTTCGCCACAGCGCGGTACTTTCGCACAGGCTCGTGCCGGATCGGTGAGGTAGCCGCATTTGCAGGGATTTGCCGCCGCGACCAGCATAAAGCGGCACGGATATTTCACATGGGCATTCGCGCGGCTGATCATCACCTCGCCCGTCTCGATCGGTTGGCGCAGGGTTTCGAGCACGTTTCGGGCAAATTCTGGAAACTCATCCATGAACAGCACGCCATTATGGGCAAGGCTCACTTCTCCCGGTTTAGCCGTCCGTCCACCCCCGATGATTGCAGCCATAGAGGCGGTGTGGTGCGGCTCCCGAAAGGGACGCTCCCGACTGATGCCGCCCTCATCCAGAAGTCCGGCCAGAGAATGTATCATCGAAGTGCCAAGCGCCTCTGCCGCGGAAAGCGGCGGTAGGATGCCGGGCAGGCGCGCGGCCAGCATGGATTTGCCTGACCCCGGTGTACCAACCATCATCAAATGGTGTCTGCCGGCGGCTGCGATCTCGAGCGCGCGTTTGGCCCGTTCCTGTCCTTTCACCTCGTTCAGATCGCGATCATGCTTACGCAGCGCGACTTCCCCTGGTTCTGCAGGATCAAGCGGTGTCTGGCCGGTATAATGGCGCACCACATCGCCCAAGGTACGCGGTGCGATGACCTGACAGGCGTTGACCCAAGCAGCCTCAGCGCCGGAGCCTTCTGGGCATAAAAGGCTGCGTTGTTCCTGTGCGGCTGCCATCGCAGCGGGCAGTGCGCCGACCACGGGAACAAGGGAGCCGTCCAGAGACATCTCGCCCAACGCGACGACCCCCTCAACGACATCCTTGGGCAAGATATCGAGTGCTGCCAGCAGTGCGAGAGCGATGGGCAGGTCGAAATGGCTGCCTTCCTTTGGCAGATCGGCAGGGCTTAGGTTGATAGTGATGCGTTTGGACGGCAGTGCGATTGCCATAGAGGTCAGCGCAGTGCGAACACGGTCACGGGCTTCTGATACCGCCTTGTCTGGCAAGCCAACGATAGAAAATGCGGGCAAACCGGGGGTGATTGCGCATTGCACCTCGACGATGCGTGCCTCGACCCCTTGAAATGCAACGCTGTATGCGCGCGCAACCATGCTCCGTTCCCATCTTGGCCAAAAATTAACCCTAGGGCAGAAGATATTTAAGAATGGTTAACCAAAACTAGAGCGGCCAAGAATCTGTACGCCCGACAGGCGGATAAGGGAACGGATCATAGACCACCTCCGCACCCTGTGCGCGCCATTCCTGAAATGCAGGGTCCGACAGCGTTTGTGCGCAATAGCTTCGTGCAGCTTTAGAGACTGGCAAATCATAACCGATGATCCGTGCGCAAACAGGTGCATAGAAAGCATCGGCAATCGAATATGCTCCAAAAAGCCATGGACCGTCGCCAGCAACCTCGCGTGCAAAATTCCACAGCACTTCAATCCGCGCCAGATCATCAATGACGGCTTTGGAAGGCTCAAAATCAGCATCGATATGGGCCAGTTGCATCGAACATGCATCGCGTAAAGCTTGGAAACTCGCAGTCATCTCGGCGCAGAGCCATCGTGCACGTATCCGGGCAGTTGGGTCTGCTGGCCACATGCCCGCATCCGGATGCCGCTCGGCCAATGTTTCTGCAATCGCAAGGCTTTCGCTGACCACATCACCCTCAGGGGTACGCAAGGTCGGAACTAAACGCGCAGGCGCAAGGGGGACCATATCCTGTGCCATCGTGCCGCCGTATAGGTCGACCATGTGCATCCGGTACGGAATGTCGAATTTGTGCAGCAGCAGCCAGCCGCGCAAAGACCAGCTTGAGAAAGTGCGGTCACCGATAAAAAGATCATATGTCATGCGGGACAGATACGACGATGGCAGTGCGCTGGCAAATTCAACATTGTGGTGGTGCCCATCACGGCATGTGATTGATCTGCTCTGCCTGCCAGAGGCCCCCGTCATGATACAATGTCGTGACAGAGATATTGTCGATCTTGTGCGCCATCGCCTCATATGCAGTAACAGCGAGCGCGCGCTGTACTTGCGTCAAGATCACACCAAAATGCGCAACAGCGATGATATGGCTGTCGGGGTGGTCGGTGTTCAAGCGGTCTACAACAGCATTCACGCGCGCAGTCGTCTGGTTCCAGCTTTCGCCATCGGGGGCACGTATATCGCCGGGTTGCTCCCAAAAGAGACGGCTCAACTCTGGATCGCGGGCGGCAACGGCGTCAAATCGCATACCGTCCCATATGCCAAAGTCGATCTCTCGCAGTCCGTGTTCATGGGGCAACCGTTTATGCGCCATACCGGCAAGGCGGTCGGCCGTTGCAGTACTGCGGACAAGGTCAGAAGACACGAGCAACGCAGTGTCAGGCAAGTGCGCGCGCACCCGCGCAATGTGGGCCTTGTCCGACAAATCGGCGGGGACATCGCGCCACCCCACAAAAGATTTCTCATGGGTCGGCCCGTGGCGCACCCAATGCCATGTGGTCATGGTAGGATCCCCTTGAGTGCCTGCGGCAGCCCCGCCACCACCAGCACGGCCAAGTCCGCTTCGGCGGCAAGCGCGATGTTGAGCCGACCCTGCGCTTCGCGAAACTGCCGGGCGAGTTTGTTATCGGGAACAATCCCGTGGCCAACTTCGTTTGAGACAATAATCCAAGGCGCAGGACAGTCGCGCAGCGCGTGGACAAGCGTCTGGGTCGCAGCGGCCAAATCACTGTTGTCCATCATATGGTTGCTAAGCCACATCGTGGCGCAGTCAATGAGCACGGGCGTCTGACGCTCCAAACTGCGCAGTACAGGCCCAAGGTCGAGTGGTTCTTCGATCGTCCGCCATCGCGCATCGCGGCGCGCTTTGTGGACTTGGACGCGCAGAGAGACTTCGCCGTCTTCTATCCTGCCAGTGGCGAGGTATACTGCGTCTAAGCCCATTGAAAGAGTGAGGTTTTCAGCCCACTCGGATTTTCCCGAAGCCGCGCCACCTAACACGAATGTCCCTTTGGGCAACATTTTTTGTAACCTTATTTTGAACCAATGCGCAGTCTCATGCGTAATCATATCAAAGTGTCGCCACAAGGTGACTATTTTCATCCAGGGAGACGGAACAGATGGCGATGGGTAATGCGCAGGATTTTTCACTAACCCGCACCGCAATGAAAGCGGAGTTGCTCGACGCGGAGACGGAGCTCAAACTTGCTTACGCTTGGCGTGACGAAAGGGATGAAGCAGCACTGCACCGGCTGATTACAGCCTACATGCGCTTGGCCATTTCTATGGCGTCGAAATTCAAACGCTATGGCGCACCGATGAATGACCTCATTCAAGAGGCGGGCCTTGGGTTGATGAAGGCGGCGGATAAATTTGATCCCGACCGTGGTGTGCGGTTTTCGACCTATGCAGTTTGGTGGATTAAGGCGTCGATCCAAGATCATGTCATGCGCAATTGGTCGATGGTGCGTACCGGCTCCACGTCGTCCCAGAAGTCGTTGTTTTTCAATATGCGCCGTGTTCAAGCGCGGCTTGAGCGTGAGGCTGCTTCTGCTGGTGAAGAGCTTGACCGTCACCAGCTGCGCCAGATGATTTCGACCGAGATTGGTGTGCCGTTGCATGACGTGGAGATGATGGAAGGACGCTTGTCCGGGTCCGACTATTCACTCAACGCCACCCAGTCGGCAGAGGATGAAGGGCGTGAATGGATCGACGCCCTTGAAGATGACAGCGCGCAAGCAGCTGAAAATGTGGAGCACAGCCATGACACCATGCAACTCCGCGAGTGGCTGCTCACATCAATGTCTGCTCTCAACGAGCGTGAGCAATTTATTGTCCGCGAACGCAAGTTGCGTGACGCACCCCGCACTCTTGAAAGTTTGGGTCAGGAATTGAGTTTGAGCAAAGAGCGGGTCCGCCAACTTGAAGCGGCAGCATTTCAGAAAATGCGCAAATCTCTCGAAATGCAGTCCAAAGAAGTGTTCCACTTTTTAAACTGATGACACATTTTTCTCCTCGGAAAATGAGCATAAGCGTGGCCCTCTTGGCTGCGTTTTTTGCGTCTGTAGCTAAGGCGGAAATCCCTCAGGAAGCACGTGCGGCGCAGATCGTTGTGCTGGGAGAGCAGCATGACAATCCGGCGCATCATGCGCGTCAAGCGGAATGGGTAGCGGGGTTGAAGCCAAAAGCGTTGGTTTTTGAAATGCTGACACGCGATCAAGGTAAGAAAGCGCAAGATGACTGGAATACCCAATCGGAACTGGATGCATTGATTGGCTGGTCGCAAACATCTTGGCCGTCTTTCGATATGTACTATCCCATCTTTGCTGCAGCACCGGATGCGGTGATCTATGGCGCAGGTATCACCCGCGATGGGCTTCAAGAAATGCTGCAAACGCCTTTGGCAGATCATCCATCTGCCGCGCAGTTTGGCTTGGACACGCCGCCTGATGCCGGTGAGCAAACTGCGCGCGAAGCGCTGCAGGCGGAAGCCCATTGCAACGCATTGCCGGAAACGCTTTTGCCGATGATGGTCGATGCGCAGCGGCATCGCGATCTTGCACTCGCGGGGGCAGCCTTGGATGCGCTTGAGCAGACCGGTGGGCCGGTGGTCGTGATTACCGGCAACGGCCATGCCCGCACCGATTGGGGGATGCCTGCATTGGTCACGCATGCTGCCCCGGAAACGCGTATGTTTGTTCTGGCGCAGGGCGAGAACGGTGCAAGCGTACGCGGTGGGTTTACCTTAATACTCGATGCGCCTGCGCCGACGCGCGGCGATTCTTGCGCGGCCTTCACCCAGTAGGGTCTGGCGCTGCCGCAGCCCGCACCCTATGTTGAGCCTGAATTTATGGGTCCAAAAGGCGCAGCATGCTGAGCGGTAAACACATTCTTCTGATTATTGGCGGTGGAATCGCAGCGTTCAAATCGCTTGATCTTATTCGTCGGCTTCGCGAACGCGGTGCTGTCGTCACGCCGGTGCTCACCCGCGCGGGCGAAGAGTTCGTCACCCCGCTTTCTGTGTCCGCATTGGCGGGACGCAAACTGCACCGTGCGCTGTTCGATTTGGATGATGAGGCCGAGATGGGCCATATCCAATTGAGCCGCGTTGCAGATCTGGTGGTGGTCGCACCTGCAACGGCTGATTTGATGGCAAAAATGGCGGCGGGTATGGCCAATGATCTGGCCTCTACCCTTCTTTTGGCCACGGACACGCCGGTGATGATTGTACCGGCGATGAATGTGCGAATGTGGGAGCATGCCGCGACCCAGCGAAACCTAGCGACGCTGCGCGGTGACGGTATCACTGTTGTAGGACCGGACATTGGCGATATGGCCTGTGGGGAGCATGGGCCGGGACGCATGTCAGAGCCGATGGACATCGTGGTTGCGATTGAGCGTGCGCTGTCAGGCGGTCCGCTCAAAGGAAAGCGCATCCTAGTCACGTCTGGCCCCACACATGAGCCGATTGATCCGGTGCGTTATATCGCCAACCGCTCCAGCGGGGCGCAAGGCACGGCCATCGCACGCGCACTTGTGGCTCTCGGTGCAGAGGTGATTTTTGTCACGGGCCCGGCAGACGTGCCGCCGCCCGATGGGGTCGAGGTGGTCACCGTGCAAACAGCGCAACAGATGAAAGAAGCGGTCGACGCGGCATTGCCTGTCGATGCAGCTGTATTTGCGGCCGCAGTCGCGGATTGGCGTATAAACGGTGCGTCGGAGCGGAAACTGAAAAAAACCAAAGACGGGTTGCCCGCATTTGAATTTACCGAGAACCCCGACATTCTACAGGGTGTGAGTCAGATGACAGAGGGGCGTCCACAGCTTGTTATCGGTTTTGCAGCCGAGACAGATGACGTGATTGCAAACGCCACCGCCAAACGATTGCGCAAAGGTTGTGATTGGATCGTGGCAAATGATGTCTCGCCTGCGACGGGTATTATGGGCGGATCGGAGAATGCGGTCACCGTCATCTCGAACGCCGGCGCGGACACATGGTCACGCATGGGAAAAGATCAAGTCGCCCAAAAGCTCGCCGCCTGCATCGTACAGGCGATCACAGCATGAGTGGTGTCGATATCCGTATGATGTGGGAGGCAGATGCGGATGCGACCCTTGGACTGCCCCGCTATGAAACGACGGGTGCCGCCGGCGCCGACTTGCGTGCAAACCTGCCGGACAGTGTGCCTGTCACGCTTGCGCCGGGTGCGCGTGCGCTCATACCTACAGGGCTGCGGTTGGCGATACCCGAAGGGTATGAGGTCCAAATTCGGCCACGATCCGGTCTTGCCCTGGCCCATGGGATTACCCTGCCCAACAGCCCCGGAACGATTGATGCCGATTACCGAGGTCCGCTTGGTGTGATTGTGTCAAACGGTGGGGATGCTCCGTTCATGATCGAGCATGGAATGCGCATCGCCCAGATGGTTGTCGCCCCCGTGGTCCAAGCTAGGTTCCACAGCGTGGACGAGCTTGAGCATACTTTGCGCGGGGCAGGGGGCTTTGGCTCGACCGGAACGGAGTAGTCGATGCTTGTTGTCATTCTTGCTGGTGTGATCTGGGGGTTGGGTGCCGTGATGCGCACACCGCGCTCGGCGCGCTGGACTATGATCGGTTTGCTATTGGTTGCGGCGATTGGTGTGCAATTGGTTTTCCCTGATGGGCATCCGCTGCGCGCAGCCACCGGAGGAAGCGCAGCATTGTGGCTGATTTTGACGGGTATCGGTTTGGTCGTGTGGAGCTATTCGCGCGTGATTGCGCGTTTGCGGACCCGCTCTGGTGTGGATGAAAAACGTGTCGTGCTGCCAGCAGGTAACCCTGATAGTTTTACCGAAGTGGAGTTGAACCGATATGCCCGCCAGATCACCTTGCGCGAAGTTGGCGGTGCGGGGCAGAAGTCGCTCAAATCCGCGAAAGTTCTGGTGGTCGGCGCCGGTGGCCTCGGCGCGCCGGTGCTGCAATATCTTGCTGCGGCTGGTGTGGGCACCATCGGGGTGATCGACGCGGATGTGGTAGAGGGCAGCAATTTGGCCCGTCAGGTGATCCATAAAGACGCCAGTATCGGGATGCCCAAAGTGTTCTCGGCACAGGCAGAAATGGAGGCGCAAAACCCCTTCGTTGAGGTGCGCCCCTATAACCGCAGGCTCGATGCTGACATCGCACCCGAGCTGTTTGCCGACTACGATCTGGTCCTTGATGGGACGGATAATTTCGAGACACGTTATTTGGTGAACAAGACCTGCGTCGCCGCAGGCATCCCTCTGATTTCTGGCGCGCTGAGCCAATGGGAAGGGCAGATAAGCGTGTTCGACCCGGGCCACGGTGCCGCATGTTACCAATGTATCTTTCCGAGCGCACCTGCACCACATCTCGCACCCAGCTGTGCCGAGGCAGGGGTGATCGGCCCGCTGCCCGGTGTGATTGGTGCCATGATGGCAGTCGAGGCGGTTAAGCTGCTCACCGATGCAGGTACGCCCCTACGTGGGCACATGACGATTTATGACGCGCTGCATGGCGAAAGCCGCAACATTAAAATCACGCCGCGCAAGGATTGCCCGATCTGCGCCATGTGATTGAAACCCTACTGTAGCGCCACAAACACATGCGCAAAGGAGCCCCGCTATGAACCCGCTTTTGGAAAACTGGACAACACCTTTTGGCCTGGCACCGTTTGACCGGATCAAGGACGAGGATTTTACGCCTGCTTTGGAGGAGGCATTGACCGCCCACCGCGCAGAGATTGATGCGATTGCTGCCGATCCGACACCCGCTAGTTTTGCCAATACTGTCGAGGCATTGGAGGCAGCGGGCCATTTACTGGATCAAGTACTCGGTGTGTTTTTCACCGTTGCAGGCGCAGACAGCAATCCCGAGCGCGAAGCTTTGCAACGCGATTTCTCACCAATACTGTCTGCGCATTTTTCTGATATTTCCGCTAACAAAGCGTTGTTTGCGCGGATCAACGCGGTGTGGGATGCACGCGAGCAGATAGGTCTGACGGATGAGCAGGCGCGCGTGTTGATGCTCACCCATCGCGGGTTTGTACGTGCCGGTGCTGCTCTTACCGGCGCACAAGAGTCGCGTATGAAGGAAATCAAAGGGCGGTTGGCCGTTCTTGGAACACAGTTCACCCAGAACCTGCTGAGTGATGAACGTAGTTGGTTCATGCCATTGTCCGAAGATGATCTGGAAGGTTTGCCCGATTTTGCCGTGGATGCGGCACGCGCAGCAGGGGCCGAGAAAGAGGCAGGCGGTCCGGTCGTGACCCTCTCACGCTCCCTCATTACGCCCTTTTTACAGTTCAGCCCGCGCCGCGATTTGCGTGAGCAGGCGTTCAGGGCTTGGGAAGCGCGTGGCGCAAACGGTGGTGAAACTGACAACCGCGAGATTGCAGCAGAGACGTTGGCACTGCGCAAGGAGCGCGCGGCATTGCTCGGGTATGACAGCTTTTCCGACTACAAGCTTGAGACAGAAATGGCGAAAAAGCCGACCGCTGTGCGCGATTTGCTGATGCAGGTGTGGGAGCCTGCGAAGACGCAAGCGAACGCTGATGCGGAGGTGCTTGGTTCTATGATGCATGAGGACGGCGTGAATGGTGACCTCTCGCCATGGGACTGGCGTTTTTATGCAGAGAAGCGCCGCGCGGCGGAGCACGATTTGAATGAGGCGGCACTTAAGCCCTACTTCCAGCTTGACCGAATGATCGAGGCGTCATTTTCCTGTGCGACCCGCCTGTTCGGGTTGGAATTCAAAGCGCTCGATATCCCGCTTTACCATGCAGATTGCCGCGCTTGGGAGGTCACGCGAGCGGGCAAGCATGTTGCGGTCTTTATCGGGGACTACTTTGCGCGTGGCTCAAAACGCTCCGGTGCGTGGTGCTCTGCGATGCGGTCGCAGGCGAAAGTGCCGAAAGTGCAGTCGCCGGTCGTGATCAATGTGTGCAATTTCGCCAAGGGCGATCCAGCATTGTTGTCCTATGACGATGCGCGCACGCTATTCCATGAATTTGGTCATGCTTTGCACCAGATGTTGTCGGATGTGACCTACGAAAGCATTTCCGGCACATCTGTCGCACGTGATTTTGTGGAACTGCCAAGCCAGCTGTACGAACACTGGCTCGAAGTGCCGGAAGTGTTGGAGGAGTTTGCGACCCACGCCAAGACGGGTGAGGCGATGCCGAAGGAGATGCTTGATAAGGTGTTGGGTGCAGCGACGTTTGATATGGGTTTCCAGACTGTTGAATATGTTGCCTCGGCTTTGGTCGATCTCGCATTTCATGAGGGGGAGCCGCCTGACGATGTGATGGAAAAGCAGCGTGAAGTGCTTGGTGCACTCGGGATGCCAGCGGCCATTACCATGCGCCACGCAACACCGCATTTCGCGCATGTGTTCTCTGGCGATGGGTATTCGAGTGGCTATTACAGCTATATGTGGTCCGAAGTGATGGATGCGGATGCCTTTGAGGCGTTCGAGGACGCAGGTGGTGCTTTTGATCCTGAGCGTGCGGCAGCTTTGGAGGAGCACATCCTCTCAACCGGTGGCAGCCGTGATGCGGCAGAGCTCTATATCGCGTTTCGTGGACGTCTTCCCGGCGTCGAGGCACTGCTCAAAGGGCGCGGTTTAGTAGCCTAGATTACGGTCAACAAGGTGGAGAAACGGCGCCCCTGTTTCTCCACGCCGGATGTTCTCCGCGATAACCTCGCTTGCCGTGCTTGCCCGCGTTTCTGCCGCGATGTGCGGTGTGACGGTAACATTTGGATGCGCCCAATAGGGATGCTCTTGCGGCAAGGGTTCTGTCCGGAAAACATCAAGAGTGGCGTGGGCGATATGGCCGCTGCCGAGGGCAGTCAGTAGTGCGTCATCGTCGATCAACGGCCCTCTGCCCGGATTGATGATAAATGCGCCGCTAGGCATCTGCGCCAAGCTGTCGGCGTTCAAGATGTTGGTCGTCGCGGGTGTATCAGGCAGCAAGGTCACCAGAATTTCGCCACGGCCAAGCGCGCTTTTTAGACCGCCCGCGCCGTGTAGGCAGGTTACTCCATCGACGTCCTTGCGGCTACGTGACCATCCAGTAACGCGAAAGCCCAGAAAAATTAGTGATTTTGCACAGGCAGTGCCAAGCGCCCCCAAGCCCAGAATGACCACTTCGCGCTCCTTGGCGAGGGGCGGGGTCGCGACATTCCATGCATGTTCAGGGTTCACGATATGAGCATCCATCCCAAGGTGATATCGCAGGACATGGCCGGTCACCCACTCGACCATGCCTGTCGTCAAACCCGGATCAACCATGCGTGCCAAGGGGAGGTGCAGGGTCGGATTACCGGTAATCTGCTCGACCCCAGCCCATAGGTTCAGTACCGCTTTTGCGCGCGTGTAGGGAGTGAAATCCTGCAACGTGCTGTTGGGGGCATAAACGATATAATCAACATCTTGCGGTGCGATATCCTGAGACAGATGCGCGTTGATGCCTGCCGCTTTTAGCGCCTCCCGCAAAGGGGTTTCATAGGTCACCCAACGTTCCGGGAGGGCGGCGAAAAGCACGTTGATCATCAGTGAAGCGCTTTCTTATCGGGGTCGGTGGACGTGCGCCGATTGCACAAGGCCAAAGGCAAGCATCAGGACCAACATCGCTGATCCGCCGTAGCTCACGAGGGGAAGGGGTACACCGACTACAGGGGCCAGTCCCATCACCATGGACATGTTGACAGCAAAGAACAAAAAGAAGTTGAGCGCAATGCCAAGCGTCAACAGCGACGAAAACCGGTCCTTGTTCAATATCGCAGAGACGACGCAGAAGATGATGATGAGTGCATAGAGCACGAGAAGGGATATCCCGCCAATAAACCCGAATTCTTCGGCCAGCGTGGTGAAGATGAAGTCAGTATGCTTTTCAGGCAAAAAGTTGAGCCGCGACTGCGTCCCTTGCATAAAGCCGCGTCCGGTCCACCCACCGGAGCCAAGTGCGATTTTCGATTGCGTGATATGATACCCCGCCCCAAGCGGATCGGTTGCAGGGTCGAGAAAGGTGTCGATGCGGCGAAACTGGTAGTCTTTGAGCATTTGCCACGGCGTGCCGCGTGATTGAAACACCGCCGCAATGAGTCCTACGCCACCAGCGAATACTGTCGCGAAATAGGCCCAGTGCACGCCGGCGAGAAACATCAAACCGCCGCCCGCTGCTAATAGAAGGATGGCCGTGCCCAGATCGGGCTGCATCAACACAAGGGCTGTCGGCACAAGAATGATCAGCACAGGCAGAGCTACCCAGAGCGGATGAGAGGTCTTTTTGGCTGGAAGCCAGTCATAATATGCGGCCAGAAACATCACCAATGTGATCTTCGTCAGCTCGGAGGGTTGCAAACGGATGAACCCCAGATCAATCCAGCGTTGCGCGCCCATCCCGACTGCGCCAAAAAACTCGACCCCGATCAACAGCAGGATCGAGATGCCATAAGCGACACCGGCAAGGTTGCGCCACATCCAGATCGGCACAAGTCCAACGGCAATCATAAGCACCAGACCCACGCCGAACCGCTTCATCTGCGGCTCTGCCCATGGGGAATACCCACCGCCCGCCACGGAATACAGCATCAAAAAACCGGTTCCCGCCACAGCGGTCAGAAGCAGGACCAAAGGCCAGTTGAGAAACAGAACCTTGCGCAGACCCGTTGGGACGGATTTGACGGTATATTCAAGATAGCTCATGCTTGGTCGCTGCCCTTTTTGATGCGTGCTTCGGGCTGTACGTTGCGCAATTCCCTCTGCATCGTCTCAATTTGCGCGCGGTCGGATGTCGGATATGCGTCGAGGGGCGGCTCCCCGCCATAGAGGGCCTGAAGCATGACATCACGCGCAATCGGAGCCGCAGCGGTAGAGCCGCCGCCGCCATGCTCAACCAGAACTGAGACCGCGTAGCGTGGATTTTCATAAGGCGCGTAGCCCACGAAGAGCGCGTGGTCGCGCTGCTCCCACGGCACTTCGCTGTTGTTGACGACAACCGATCTGACCTGTGATGTGCCTGTCTTGCCAGCCATACGCATGCCTTCGGCGATGATACGGCTGCGGTATGCGGTGCCGCGCCTGTCATTCACCACGGCATACATCGATTGGCGCATCTTGCGTAGGTTACTTTCCTTCATGTCCATCGGGTCATTGCCCTTTGGCGCCTGTTCAACTCCGTCAACGGATTTTATCAGGCGCGGTGTTACTTCACGCCCTGTTGCCAATCGTGCGGTCATGACAGCCAGTTGCAGCGGTGAAGCCAGCATAAATCCTTGGCCAATGGATGCATTCACGGTATCGCCGATCACCCAATCCTCACCCCGATTGCGCAACTTCCATTCCTTGGTAGGTGTCAGACCGGAGTTTACAGAGCTCAGCGCGATGTCATGGCGTATGCCAAGTCCAAAGCGGTTGGACATAGCGGAAATCTTTTCGATCCCCACTTTTAACGCCAAGTCATAATAATAGACATCGCAGGAGCGTTTGAGCGACGTTTCAAGATCGACCCATCCGTGGCCCGAGCGTTTCCAGCAGTGGAAACGACGTCCACCAACCTCAAGGTGACCAGGGCAATAGACGGTTTCTTCTGGGCTGATGATACCGGCCTCAATTGCGGCCATAGCGGTCATCATTTTGAAGGTGGAACCGGGAGGATAGGCGCCCTGCACAGTTTTATTCACCAGTGGGCGGTATTTATCTGTGAGCAGCGGATCATAATCTGTTGAGGAAATCCCGCCAATAAACAAATTCGGATCATAGGACGGCGCAGAGGAATTGGCGACGATATCGCCTTTTTCACAATCGATAATGACAACGGCAGCACTTTCACCAACGAGGCGGGCCTGCACGTAGTTTTGCAGTTTTGCATCAATGGTCAGCTGTAAATCTGCACCTGCCTGCCCTTCGCGGCGAGCAAGCTCGCGCATGACACGGCCTGTGGCGTTGACCTCGACCTGTTTGGTGCCGGCTGTCCCGCGCAAAAGCGTTTCTTCGCGCGCTTCCACATTGATACGCCCGATGTGAAAGCGCGGAATGCGCAGTACGGCGTCCGGATTTTCCAAAGCATCAAGGTCCGCACGGCTTACCCGTCCGACGCGGCCCACGATATGGGCGAAGTCTGATCCGCGCGGGTATACGCGGGTGCTGCCCACTTCAGGTGCGACACCGGGTAGGGCCGGCGCATTAACGGAAATGGCGCTGACGGCTTCCCAGCTTACGTCCTCGGCGATGGTGATGGGCAGGAACGGCGCAGACCGCTCTGCCAACTCGGACAATGCGCGCTCGGTCTGCTCTGGCGTGAGCTTGATCAACTCTGCGACGCGCAGCATGACTTCTTCAACGTCGCCCGCATCCTCGCGGACCATCACGATGCGGTAGCTTGGCGCGTTTTCGGCAAGTTGCACACCATTGCGGTCAAAAATTTCGCCGCGCACAGGCGGGATCAGTCGGATGTTGATCCGGTTCTCCTCTGCCAGTAGACGAAACTGGTCGGCCTGATCCACTTGCAGATATTGCATCCGCGCGGCCAATCCGCCCATAAACAGCAATTGCACGCCGCCCAAAAGTGCCGCACGCCTGCTCAGCTTTGCGTGGCTTGCATCTGTTTCAGCTCTGGAGCGTCTCATGCGGTTTGCCTCATTTGTTTTTCACGCCCGTCCGCCCAAGCTGTCAAGCTCACCTGGGGCCGCCCTACGCACGCCCATGACCGAACGGGTCACGAATACGACCGCAGGATAAATCAAAATAGTTGCGCCCAGTTCAAGCAGACTCAATCGAAGCGGTGGTGGCGGTATAAGGAGAATAGATAGCACAATCTTGTTGGCCAGCAAAATACCCACCAACGCAGTCGTGACCGCGATCCACTCTGCGCCAAACGTCGCATCACGCAGGGATCGCCCGCGCCCTTTAAGGTGCTCACAGGCAAGCAGCGCCAGCAATGCCCATAAACCTGGAGGCCGTTGAAGCAGCAGATCGCTAAACAAAAATACCACGGCGAGCAATATGGACGGTACGTATTCGGGCCGCCGTACGGACCATGCCAGTGCAAACGCGATCAGAAGGTCCGGCCCGACCAATATCCGCTGGGTGCCCTGATCCAGCAACGCGCGCAGCCGTGCTTCGGCAGGGTCGATTGTTGCCAGTGATGGTGACAATTCCGGCGCGAACAGGCTGACAGGTTGCGTATCAATTGGCAGAAGGTGGAAAAACACGATCAGAAGTGCCAGTGCGATGAAACCAAAGCGCATGAGCCACAGACGGGTTGGTGAAAGCTCGTCCATGAACGCTACTCTCCCTCAGGAGCGGGCGCAGGAAGCGGCTCCTGTGTGGATGCTTGGTCGGCGGCGATCACTGATGGTGCGTCTGTCACGGTGTCGGTGCCATGGTGGCGTAGAACACGCAGGAACTCCAAACGCTCGAAGTCAGCTGCAAGGCGCACGCGCAGGCGCCCACCGGGGTCCGCCGCAATTTGCCCGATGAGCAAGCCTGCCGGAAACACACCGCCGTCGCCCGAACTGATAACGCGGTCACCGGGGCGGACCAAATCAGGGTTTTCGAGAAAATCAATCGGTGGTGCGGCAGAGTTATCACCCGCGACGATCGTACGTTGACCTGACGGTTGTATCACCGCCGGAATACGGCTTGATGCATCGGTGAGCAGAATGACACGCGCCGTGTTTTCGCCCACACCGGATATGCGCCCCACAAGGCCAATCCCGTCCATCGTGGCCCATCCCTGCACCAGCCCGTCACGCGCGCCTACGTTCAGCAAAACAGACTGTCGGAAAGGCGAGCCAGAATCAGCGAGTACTACGCCAGTTACATAGGTAAGGCGGGCATCAAGTCGCACGTTGTTGAGATCGAGCAACCGCGCGTTCTCCTGCTCAAGCTGCAATGCGGCCTCTTTCCATGTCTGCATCCGCCGCAATTCGGAGCGTAATTCGCCATTTTGCTCGGACAACCGCTGATAGCTTTGAAAATCGCGCAGCAGGTTGACCGCGCCGGTAACCGGCGCCATGGCCCAATCCAGATTGGGGACGACGGTGTCGGTCACTTGGGCACGAAAGCGTTCTACGCGCGGGCTGTCGATACGCCACACGATAAGGATCGCGGCCAGCATCAACACCAGAACAGCCGTGATCAACCGGCGCAGTGGGCCAGTATAATCATTGGGTTCATTGCGGTTTCTTGCCATGTTGGCGCTGCGCCCTCCGGGGGTAGGTCGCTAAGGGGCCGTCGCGCGGCGCCTCAACTGTCGTAGTCGATAGCGTGGCGCAACTGCTTCTCATACTCAAGGGCTTTGCCGGTGCCGAGGGCCACACAATTAAGCGGCTCATCCGCGACAGAAATCGCAAGGCCCGTCTGCTCTCGCAGGGCAAGATCAAGATCACCCAGCAATGCACCACCACCCGTTAGCATCACACCACGGTCCACGATATCGGCTGCCAGATCGGGCGGGGTGGTCTCAAGGGCGGTCATCACCGCTTCGCAAATCTGTTGCACTGGCTCGGCCAGTGCTTCGGCGATCTGCGCCTGCGTCACTTCGATTTCTTTAGGCACGCCGTTCAACAGGTCGCGCCCCCGAATCTGCATCGAGGTGCCGCGCCCATCGTCGGGCATACGCGCCGTACCGATAGAAGTCTTGATTCTCTCGGCTGTTGTCTCACCTACAAGCAAGTTCTGCTGGCGGCGCAAATAGCTGATGATGGCTTCGTCCATCCGGTCCCCGCCGACGCGGACGGAGCGGGCATAAACGATGTCTCCAAGGCTGAGCACCGCTACTTCGGTTGTACCGCCGCCGATGTCGACGACCATGTTGCCGGTGGGGTCTGTAATGGGCATACCTGCGCCAATGGCGGCTGCAATCGGCTCTGCAATCAGGCCCGCGCGGCGCGCACCGGCGCTCAAAACCGACTGGCGGATCGCGCGTTTCTCAACCGGTGTGGCGCCATGGGGTACACAAACGATGATCTTGGGCTTGGAGAATGTCGAGCGTTTGTGAACCTTGCGGATGAAGTGTTTGATCATCTCTTCGGCGGTGTCAAAATCTGCAATTACGCCTTCACGCATTGGGCGGATAGCCTCGATGCTGCCTGGCGTGCGGCCCAGCATTAGCTTGGCATCTTCGCCTACGGCAAGCACCTTCTTGACACCGTCTTTGACGTGATAGGCGACGACGGAAGGTTCTGACAAGACGATGCCTTTTCCCTTGACGTAGACCAGTGTATTTGCGGTTCCCAAATCAATCGCCATATCCGACGAGAACAGACCGCGCAGGTTTCCGAAGATCGACATGTAAAGCAGCACCTTGCAAAGTACGAATGTGCCCGCGACTCTGATGAGGCAGGCTACGTCCTTATAGGGCTGGGTCGCGCAGGGTTAAAGGGGGTGAACACGCTCATTCGGCGTGATCGCGCCGCCAAATATACGGCGCGATTGGCCAGACAGGTGCAGGACCATATGGAAGGTGGAACAATGAAGAAAATACAAACACTTGGCGTTCACCACATCACGATGATGGGGGCAGATCGGCTGACCAGTATTGATTTTTGGGAGGGTGTGCTGGGCATGCCGTTCCTGTTTGACCAGCCAAATCTGGATGATCCCGAGGAGGGGCATTTATATTTTGATCCCGGCGATGGCCGTCTGGTGACAATCTTTACCAATGAGGGACGCACCCGTGTTCACAGCCGCACACCGATGGATGCAGGGTGCGTGCATCACGTGGCATTCGAGGTGGACCGCGCGATGCTCGATCAAGTATTGGAGCGACTAGAGGCGCGCGGTATTGGCAATTCGGGCGTCAAAGACCGTGGCTTTATGCACTCGATCTATTTCAAGGATCCGCTGGGCCTATTGATCGAACTTGCCTGCTATACCTTTATCCCTCCGCGCGGGAGCAGCCATGCCGAAGTGATGCTGGAGGCGCACAAACTGCGTGTGGCGCGCGGAGATAAGGCCATTGATCGCGAACATCTGGCGGATGCATCCGTGCTGATCGTAGAGCGCTCACAGGGATCACTGAGCGAAGATCGAGGTCCGCGGAACCCCTACCGTGGTTGACGTATTGTGTGGTTGGGGAGAGCGCGCTAGTGGCTGGCGTGACTGGTGCTGTTGGTTGCAGTGATGCTTGCTCTCAAGCAAAAGGAAAAGGCGTTCAGCTTGTGGTCTATTTTTGAACGGGGTTTTAGGTGCCGAAAATAAAGTGTTTTGAGCATATTATAAAAAGGAGTTTTTGGAGCATCCCTAAATTTAAAAATGGTCTGACCTCATTTCAGTAAGCACGTAATGCCCGCCTATCACTCCCGTGTGGATTATTGGCAATTCGACTTATTTGTAATTATGCGGCCAATTTCCGTTTGATTACTTTTTATGTATATTGAAATTACCTCACCGCCAGCATCTATGATAGCTCCGAACACTGAATTTCCACAATTTTCTACTAGTTTAAAAGTAGCAAAATCTGTGGACAGCTCTGTAACGTCCCCCTCAATGAGGTACGTCAACGACAACTTTTTTGGTAAGGCTTCTGCGCGGACCAATGATCTGGTTGGAACAACCAAGCCCGCAACAAGTTTGGCAGTAGCGGTCTCTAACTCATATAGTTCGATAGTCTCTTGCATGGTTTGTGAGTTGCTATCTAACTGTTTCAGATATTGCCACCCCTTAAGGTGAAACGCCAACCCTAGTCCCATGCACAGAATACCGGCAACGATTGCGAGCCAAGAGAAATAAGGGTTTCTATCCTTTTCAGGGATACTGATGGACTTAGGGAAAGCCAGACCTAACTGCAGAATAGGGACATAGGAAAACCAAGCGTACTTCTTATGATGCGAAAAATCCATCGAGCGCGCAGCGCCAATTTCCCCCAACATATATCCAAGTGCTCCATGTCCAATCATGGTGCCTATCACAGTAGGGCCAGTCGATCCTGATGTGGTCAAAGGCCTACCCAAAAGCCAAATGTAACCCAAAATGGCATAAAGTAATATGTACACCATAACTTCCGAGGAAGTAGCGCGAGCGGCTGAGAACATGAGGACCGTGCGATGTTTGTGTTGAAATAAACCCACCCATAGCAAGAAAAATAAATTGGGTAAAAAAAATTATTTCAGCAGGCTGCATATAAAATTGCACCAAATAGCTGTTCATTTTTTATATGCATGATTTGAGTTATGGTTGAAGATGCATGCTTCTAGAACCGTTGATTGGATATGGAAATACCCTTCCAACGCGAATATTCTAGAATGGGTCATTAAAAATATATGAATATACAGTCAACGGATATCTGATTTATTTATAGACCGTATATTCTAACACACACCAACGATCAACCGACGATATACCCCGGAGGCCCGGTTTGCATCAGGCCTCCGGGTTCATTTACTCAACGTCTTTATAATTAATCTCACGCTTGTCGGTGCCGCCTTTTTCGCGGCGGACCAGCAGGCGGTTGAGGGCGTGGATATAGGCGCGGGTGGAGGCGACGACGGTGTCGGTGTCGGCGGACTGTCCCGTCACAACGCGGCCATCTTCCTCAAGGCGCACGGAAACGGTTGCTTGGGCATCTGTGCCTTCAGTGACCGCAGCCACCTGATAGAGTTGCAGGCGCGCGGTATGCTCGACCAATGCCTTGATGCATTTGAACGAAGCATCAACGGGGCCGTCGCCATCCTGTTCGGTGCTGTGCTCAGCGCCATCTACGACAAGCGTCATTTTTGCATGGTTCGGCCCTTCGGTGCCGCACACAACATGCATGGACCTGAGCTTGATCCGGTCGGTTTCAGGGTCGGAGGCGGTGCGCATAAGCGCAATCAGATCCTCGTCATATATTTCCTTTTTCCGGTCGGCCAGATCTTTGAACCGGACGAATACATCCTTGAGCTGATTGTCACCCAGTTCATATCCGAGGTTCTCAAGCTTGGAGCGCAGCGCGGCGCGGCCTGAGTGTTTGCCCATGACGATGTTCGTCTCCGTAAGGCCAATGTCTTCGGGGCGCATAATCTCGAATGTCTCTGCGTTCTTGAGCATGCCATCCTGGTGGATACCACTTTCATGGGCGAAGGCGTTTTTGCCCACAATGGCCTTGTTGAACTGGACCGCAAAGCCGCTGACGCTGGCCACGCGCCGCGAGATGTTCATCAACTTGGTACTGTCCACGCGCGTGGCATAGGGCATGATGTCGTTGCGGACCTTCATCGCCATCACGACCTCTTCCAGCGCGGTGTTGCCCGCGCGTTCGCCCAAGCCGTTGATCGTACATTCGATCTGGCGCGCACCAGCCTCAACCGCGGCAAGCGAGTTTGCCGTCGCCATGCCAAGGTCGTTGTGACAATGGGTGGCAAAGATGATGCTATCCGCCCCTGGCACACGTTCCAAAAGCATGCGGATCAATGCTGCACTTTCACGCGGCGCAGTGTAGCCTACGGTGTCTGGAATGTTGATGGTAGTGGCACCCGCTTTGATCGCGATCTCCACGGTGCGACACAGGTAATCGGCCTCTGTCCGCGTGGCGTCCATCGGCGACCACTGCACATTCTCGCACAGGTTGCGGGCGTGGGTGACCGTCTCATGGATGCGGTCGGCCATCTCGTCCATGGTAAGGTTGGGAATGGCGCGGTGCAGTGGCGAGGTGCCGATGAACGTATGGATACGCGGATTTACTGCGTGCTTGACGGCGTCCCAGCAGCGGTCGATGTCGCCGAGTTGCGCGCGGGCAAGGCCGCAAATTTGTGCTGTTTTCGCGCGTTTGGCAATCTCCGATACGGCCGCGAAATCCCCCTCTGACGCGATGGGAAATCCTGCCTCGATCACATCAACGCCCATCTCGTCCAGAAGCTGCGCGATCTCGAGCTTTTCAGCGTGGGTCATGGTGGCACCGGGGGACTGTTCCCCGTCACGCAATGTCGTGTCGAAAATCAAAACGCGATCTTGGGTCGCGCCGGACACGGGCGAAGTGGAGGGCTTGTCTGTCATGGAATTGGCTTTCTTTTGTCTGCTGATGCTGTTGTTGGCGCGCGGCACATCCCTCTGAGCGGGCGCGCCTATGGCACGCTCAGAGGCGGCTTAGCAGCAGGTCACACAGAAGCGGCGCAGGGTGCTGCGCGCGGATCATGCTATGTGTGACGGTTTTCATGAGCACAGTTATAACGGCGCTTTTCCAGATGGGAAGGGGGAGTTTGGTGCAGGCGTCTGCCGGATGCTATAGGGTTATTGGTGGGGCCCGCGAGGTAAAATGGCTATTTGCGGCGTTGAAGAGCAAGTGGCGCGTGCTAATTTGCGGACTATGGAAAAAGTACTGATTATAGGCGCCTCGGGCGGCATCGGCAGCGCACTGAGTGCTGCACTGCAAGAACAAGGCACGCAGGTCATAGGCCTTTCGCGTTCAGCGGACGGCTTCAACATTACCGATGAAGCTTCTGTCGAGGCGCATCTCGGCGCGCTAAATGGACCATTCGACGGGATCATCGTAGCGTCCGGTGCGCTCGAGGTTGATGGGGCGGAGCCGGAAAAGTCCATTCGTGCCGTGACAGCGCAGGCTATGGCGGACCAGTTTGCGGTAAATGCCATTGGCCCGGCGCTGGTCCTGCGCCACGCCGCACGGTTGTTGCCGCGCAAGGGTCGCAGCATTTGCGTGGTTCTGACCGCGCGGGTGGGGTCAATCGGGGACAACAAGATTGGTGGATGGACAAGCTACCGTGCGGCGAAGGCCGCAGCAAACCAGATTGTGCACACGACGGCAATCGAGCTTGCGCGCACACATCCCGAATTAGTCTGTGTGGCGCTGCATCCCGGTACTGTACAGACACCGTTTACGGCGAAATATCTTGGGCGTCATCCGGCAGTACCTGCGCCAGAGGCCGCACAAAATTTGCTGGGTGTACTTGAGGGGCTGAGTGCAGCGCAAAGCGGTGGATTTTACGACTGGGCCAGCAAAGAGGTGGAGTGGTGAGCCGTCTGATCCTTGTACTGGGAGATCAGCTGTCAGAAGACCTGAGCGCGCTGCGCGAAGGGGACCGCGCCACCGATACCGTTTTTATGGCCGAAGTTGTCGAAGAGGCGACCTATGTTAAGCACCATCCCAAAAAGATCGCTTTGATCTTCACCGCGATGCGGAAGTTTGCAGCTCACCTGGAGAGCGATGGCTGGACTGTCGCCTACAGCCAGCTTGATGATACCGAAAACGCCGGATCAATCGTGGGAGAGTTGCTGCGCCGTGTGGAGCAGACAGGCGCGCAGGATGTGATCTGTACCGAGCCGGGCGAGTGGCGGCTTATTAACAAGCTGACGCATGCGCCGATCAAAACCACGATTCTGCAAGATGACCGCTTTTTGGCATCCCACGCCGATTTCGAGACATGGGCAGAAGGGCGCAAAGCACTGCGGATGGAGTATTTCTATCGCGATATGAGGCGCAAAACCGGTTTGCTAATGGACGGTGATGAGCCCGCCGAGGGCAAGTGGAATTTCGACCATGACAACCGCAAGCCTGCGCCGGGTGATATAGATCCTAAAGGGCCGCTGAGGTTCGAGCCTGACGAGATTACAGAAGAGGTATTAGCATTGGTCGAGGCGGAGTTCGGTGGCCACTTCGGTGATCTGCGCCCGTTCTGGTTTGCGACAACCCGCGCCCAAGCGTTGGAGGCATTGGACCATTTTATTACCCATGCACTACCTACTTTTGGAGATTATCAGGATGCAATGTTGCGCGGTGAAGCGTTTTTGTTTCATGCGATCTTATCGCCTTATCTCAATATCGGATTGCTAGGTCCGCTTGAAGTCTGCCAAGCCGCCGAGAAGGCATATATGGACGGGCACGCGCCGATCAACGCGGTCGAGGGGTTCATTCGCCAGATCATTGGTTGGCGCGAATATGTGCGCGGTATCTATTTCATTGAGGGACCAGACTACGCCAAACGGAACGTGCTGAACCAGACCCGTGACCTTCCGGCGATGTATTGGGGCGGGGAAACCAACATGGCTTGTATGTCCGCAGCGATCAGCCAGACCGCACAAGAAGCCTATGCGCATCATATTCAGCGGCTGATGGTAACGGGCAACTTTGCTCTGCTCGCCGGTATTGATCCGACACAGGTTTCTGACTGGTACTTGGAGGTATACGCAGATGCATTTGAATGGGTGGAGGCGCCGAACGTCGTCGGCATGAGCCAGTTTGCGGATGGCGGCGTGATAGCATCCAAACCCTATGTGTCCTCGGGTGCCTACATCAACCGCATGTCGGACTATTGCAAAGGTTGCGCCTATAAGGTGAGCGTGAAGACAGGCGAAGGTGCGTGTCCGTTCAACACGCTTTACTGGCATTTTCTGGACCGCCATCGGGATCGCTTTTCGAATAATGCGCGGATGGGGAATATGTACCGCACGTGGGACCGGATGGATGCAGACCGTCGTGAGACCGTGCTTGCGGACGCAGAAGCGGTTTTAGCCAAACTCGATGCGGGCGAACTGGTCTAAGCGACTGATCTAGCAGTGGGCGTAAATCAGGAGTGGAAAACCGATTTGGTTAACCGTCGTCCGGCTGCGCGGCTTCTGGCGTGGGTGGTGGTGCGGGCGCGTCTGCGTCGGGTTCGTCCAGCAATGCGCCATCTTGCCAGTTGCCTGATACCTGCTCGCCAGTAGTGTAGCGCATGGTGCCGGTTCCCTGACGTTTGCCGCCTTTGAACATCCCTTCATAGACATCGCCATTGGCATAAGTGGCAGTTCCGACCCCTTCGATTTCGCCGCCCATCCATTGGCCCTCGTAGCTAAAACCGCTGGCCATCGTGATTCTGCCGCGGCCCTCGCGCCGCCCGTCGATGAATTCGCCTACATAGACGGTGCCATCCGGATAGGTGGCCGTACCTGTACCGTGGCGCAGGCTTGCTTTCCACTCCCCCACATATGTGCGCCCGTCGGGATAGGTCAGCGTGCCTTGCCCCTCGTTGCGCGCATCTGCAAAGTTGCCCTCGTAGATCATGCCGTTAGGATAGGTTGCGACACCTGCACCCTCAATCACACCGCCATTCCAGTTGCCTGAATAGGTGGAGCCGTCGGGATAGGTGATGCTGCCCTGACCTTGGGCCAGATTATCGACAAACAGACCTGTCTGGACCGAGCCGTCGGGATAGGTCACGGTCCCTTGTCCCTCTGCGCG
Source organism: Sulfitobacter sp. (assembly GCA_049670485.1). Taxonomy (GTDB): domain Bacteria; phylum Pseudomonadota; class Alphaproteobacteria; order Rhodobacterales; family Rhodobacteraceae; genus Sulfitobacter. The sequence continues at coordinate 37,266 of JBATTJ010000056.1, read as the reverse complement.
GCCCTCAACCCATTGACCGGCATAGATATAGTTGTCACTTCCAGTGAACGTGCCGGTGCCGTGGCGTTGGTCATCGCGGTATTCCCCCACATAAACATCGCCTGCCGCGGTGGTGGAGGTGCCGATGCCTTCGCGACGACCGTCTACAAGATCACCCTCGTATGTATCGCCGTTGGCCTGAGTGATATTTCCCTTGCCGTTGAGTTGGCCATTGGCCCATGTCCCTTCGAGTGTAAAACCCTCAGGATGGATCAGGATGCCACTGCCGGTACGAACGCCGTCTACCACCGACCCTTCGTAGACTGCACCCTCGGCATCCTTGATCACAGCCTCGCCTGTGGCCAGACCGTCGACCCAGTCGCCTTGGTACTCGTATCCCGCAGGTGTGACGAGCACACCTTTGCCGTGGCGTTTGCCACCGCGAAAGCCGCCTTCGTACCGCTCCCCGTTGGCGTGGATTGCCACGCCTTGGCCAAGAATCGTACCGGCCTGCCATTCGCCTTCATATGTGCCCCCATCAGCCATCGTGATCTTGCCGATGCCGTCAGGCTTTCCTTTTGCAAAGTCGCCCTCGTACACGGACCCGTTGGGAAATCGTGCGACACCTTTGCCGCGAATCTCGCCCTCGATCCAATCGCCAGTGTACTCGTATCCGTTGGGCAGACTGTAGGTGCCGGTCCCGTGCTGCAGGCCCTCTTTGAATGTGCCTTCGTATACGCCGCCATCGTCGTATTGCTTGCTCAGGACTTGGGTGTTTTGCGCAAACGCAGGCGCGCACAAGGCGGCAGCAAAAGTGGCGGCAAGCAAGAGGGGTGTTCGGGTCATGTCAATCCTGTGGGGCTATGGCAGGGCATCCGTTAGCCTGAGACTAAAGCCGCGCGTGGCAAGGGGCAACGGCCTTTTGCCGCGCAGGGGATTGCGGGCTTTCCCTGTGCGCATGATCTGCTACATCCAAGGGAACAGACGAGAGGGAAAACCATGGCAGAGCGGTTTCGCATCACATTGGGTCAATTGAACCCGACCGTCGGCGATCTTGCAGGCAATGCGGCGCAGGCCCGTGCGGCATGGGCTGCGGGTCGAGATGCGAGTGCCGATCTGGTAGCGCTGCCGGAGATGTTTATCGCGGGATACAACGCGCAAGATTTGGTGATGAAGCCCGCCTTCCAGCTTGATGTGATGACCCATATCAATGCGCTCGCCGCCGATTGTGCGGACGGACCCGCACTCGCCATCGGTGCACCACTGGTCGAAGGCGGCGCGCTTTATAATGCGTATCTTATCCTCAAAGGCGGCAAAATTGCCTCACGCGTGCTCAAGCATCACCTGCCGAACGAGACGGTTTTTGACGAGGTGCGTATTTTCGACAGCGGGCCGTTGGGTGGGCCGTATTCCGTTGGTAATACCCGCATTGGCAGTCCCATTTGTGAGGATGCTTGGCACGAGGATGTAGCGGAGACATTGGCAGAGACAGGCGCCGAATTCCTGTTGGTGCCTAACGGATCGCCCTATTACCGTGGCAAATTCGATACCCGCCTGAGCCATATGGTGGCCCGCGTGGTAGAGACGGACCTGCCGCTCATCTATCTGAACATGGTTGGCGGGCAAGATGATCAGGTTTTTGATGGCGCAAGCTTCGGGCTCAACCCCGGTGGGAAACTGGCGTTCCAGATGCCCGCCTTTGACGAGGTTACCCGCCATATCGATCTTGAGCGTGGCCCCGATGGGTGGCGCATTGTCGAGGGTGAAAAGGCGGTGCATGCAGAGGCTTGCGCCCAAGATTACCGCGTGATGGTGCAAGGCTTGCGCGACTACATGCGCAAAACGGGGTTCAAGAAAGTGCTGCTTGGCATGTCCGGCGGGATTGATTCCGCATTGGTTGCGACAATTGCCGTTGATGCGCTGGGCGCACAGAACGTACGTTGTGTGATGCTCCCGTCCGAGTACACCTCCGCCGCATCACTGGAGGATGCTGAAGCCTGCGCAAAAGCGCTGGGCGCGCGGTACGACTATGTCCCGATCAAAGCCGGGCGTGATGCGATCAGCAACACGCTTGCCCCGCTGTTCGAGGGAACGAAGGTCGGGATCACCGAGGAGAATATCCAAAGCCGTTTGCGCGGGCTTCTTCTAATGGCACTCTCCAATAAGTTCGGCGAGATGCTGCTCACGACGGGCAATAAATCCGAAGTGGCGGTGGGGTACGCTACGATTTATGGCGATATGTCGGGTGGATATAACCCGATCAAGGATCTGTATAAGATGCGCGTGTTCGAGATGTGTCGTTGGCGCAATACCAACCATGCGGATTGGATGTTGGGGCCTGACGGTCCGGTTGTTCCCGAAAATATTATCACCAAAGCGCCCTCCGCCGAATTGCGCGATGATCAAAAAGATAGCGATAGCCTGCCGGATTATCCTGAGCTGGACGCGATTTTAGAGATTTTGGTCGATAAGGACGGCTCGGTCGCCGACTGTGTGGCCGCAGGTTTTGACCGTGAGGTTGCCAAGAAGATCGAACATCTGATCTATATCTCGGAATATAAGCGGTTCCAGTCGGCGCCGGGTCCACGCTTGACTAAAGGGGCGTTCTGGCTTGACCGGCGCTATCCGATTGCAAACCGCTGGCGCGACCCAAGCTGAGGACAAGGAGACGAGTAATGCGTAGATTGGGGGCTTTGATCGCGATGGTGTTTGCTGCGCAAGGGGTGCAAGCCTGTGGCGCGGACAGTGATTGCAGCGTAGGTGATCGAACTTACCGGATTTCGCTGCCGGAAGGGGTGGGCGCACCTGTGGGCGCGGTGATCTGGTCGCACGGCTATCGCGGCTCTGCGGCAGGTGCCATGCGTAACGGCAGTTTGCGCAGAATGGTCCATGATCAGGGTTTGGCCCTGATTGCCGCGCAAGGGATCGACGGTACTTGGGAGTTGCCCAATGGACCCCGTACAATGGACAGTACCGGCGCGGCAGAGTTCGCTTATTTCGAGGCAGTGATTGAGGACGCACAGGATCAGTTTGGAATTGATCCTGACCGGATCGTGGCCAGCGGGTTCAGCGCGGGCGGTATGATGGTGTGGAACCTTGCTTGCGCGCGTCCAGATTTATTTGCCGGATTTGTGCCGATTTCAGGAACGTTCTGGCTGGAGCCACCTGCGGACTGTGCCACGCCTGTTGCCAGCATCGTTCACATTCACGGCGATGATGATAGCACCGTCCCGCTGAACGGACGGCCGATTGGCGAGACACGGCAGGGTAAAGTGTCGGATGCGTTGGAAATGTACCGCGCGCACGGCGGGTTCGGCGCGGTAAATTCACGCGAAGCTGGACCGTTACGGTGTGCAAACCGGTTAGCCGCAAGTGGGGAGATACTGGAGTACTGCCTGTTTGAGGGTGGTCATTCGTTCAGTACGCAATATCTGCGCCACGGAATTGAACGTCTGAAGGTTGCAGGGCAGCTATAACCGCTGCCCTGCGCCGATGTATTTTACAGCAACAGCTGATAGCTGTGTGGAACGTAGGCAAAGTTGTCGCCATCCGCTTTGACATATCCGACAGCGGGCCACGGCATGTGGTAGCCGACAAACGGAATATTATCGGCAGCTAGCATTCCCAGCAGGCGACGGCGGGTTGCAGCAGCAGCAGTTTTATCCATGTCAAATCGCACTTCCCAGTCGGGATGGGCCAGTGACCAAACATAGTGGTTGGCAAAATCCGCACCCAAAACCAGCTGTTTACCATCGGATTCGATCATATAGGCCATATGACCGGGGGTGTGACCGAACGCGGCCATCGCCGTGATACCCGAGGCGACAGAGCCACCATCTTCAAGCATGGTGGTCTGCTCTGCCAAAGGCTGCATCTTGGCGTCAAAGCCTTCGTTGTCGGTGCCCGACCACGCGTTAAACTCTGCCGAACCGGTGACATAGCGTGCGTTGGGAAAGGTCACTGTTCCATCCGTGCTAAGCCCGCCGATGTGGTCCCCGTGCATGTGCGTGATAACGACCACGTCGATCTGATCGGGTGTATAACCGGCGGCGGTAAGGGCCGCTGTTGTTCCTTCGCCGCTCAATCCGGTGTCAAACAGCACAAGCTCTGCGCCCGTATTAACGACCGTTGGCGTGAAGAAAAACTGTGCTGCATCAATTGGCAGATTGGCAGCTGCAGAGACATCATCAAACGTCTCTTTGTCCACGTTCATGCCAAAGATCGTCTGTGGATCAGGCACGGACCGCGTACCGGCAAGCAGTGTCGTGACGTCAAAACCGCCCAGCTTGACCCGCTGGAACGGGGCTGTACCTGCATCCATAAAGGGTGCGGCGGCGCGTGCGGTTTGAACAGTTGCAGCGGCCAAGGGCAGTGCGGCAGCACCGGCCAAAGCGTGGCGGCGGGTAATCAAAGTTGATTTGGTCATTCATAAGCTCCTGTTGGTATATTGGGCTGACATAGCGTCAATATGGCACAGGGCGAGGAAATCAGGGTCATTTTGTCGTGAGCAGGCGAGGTCATGCCCTGTGGTGCCAACTGGACAAAGTGCCGTGGCTATGCAAGCAAGCGCAGCAACAGGAGGCTCCGTATGTCTGATAAAACAATTACCCGTTTCGCCCCGTCCCCCACTGGATGGATCCACGTGGGCAATCTGCGCACAGCGTTGATGAACTACCTGATCGCGCGCAAAGCAGGCGGCGAGTTTATCTTGCGGATCGATGACACGGACCCGAACCGCTCGAAAGAGGAATACGTCGACGGGATCAAGCGCGATCTTGACTGGCTGGGGCTGCACTGGGACCGGGTAGAGCGGCAATCGCTGCGATTGGAGAAATACCACGAAGCAGCGCAAAAGCTGCGTGATATGGACCGGTTTTATGAGGCATTCGAGACGCCGACCGAACTGGACCTCAAGCGTAAAAAGCAGCTCAACATGGGCAAGCCGCCGGTCTATGACCGCGCTGCCCTTGGCTTGAGCGCGGATGAGAAAGAGGCCTTGCGCGCAGAGCGTGGTGATGGTGTCTGGCGGTTCAAGCTTATTCAGGACCGCATTGTCTGGCCCGACGGCATTCTGGGCGACGTGAGTATTGACGGTGCATCCGTCTCCGACCCTGTACTGATCCGCGGCGATGGGCAGATTCTATACACGCTGGCCAGTGTCGTAGATGATACCGAGATGGGTGTGACCCATGTTGTGCGCGGCTCGGACCATGTGACGAATACGGGTACGCAAATCCAGATCATGCAGGCGCTGGGCGGCACAGTGCCCTCATTCGCACACCACTCCTTGTTGACCGGACCGCAGGGGGAGGCTCTGTCCAAACGCCTTGGCACGCTGGCGCTTAAGGATTTACGCGAAGCGGGAATTGCACCGCAAGCATTGCTGAGCCTGATGTCGCGCTTGGGATCAAGCGATCCGGTAGAGCTGCGAACCGAAATGACCACGTTGATTGACGGGTTCAACATCTCGCGCTTTGGCTCTGCGCCGACAAAGTTCGATGCCGAAGACCTCAAGCCGCTGACGGCAAAGTATCTGCAAATGCTTTCGGTGGATGATGTCGCGGAAGATATCCGCCGTATCGGTGTGCCGGACGATCAGGCGGCACAATTCTGGGCCGTAACCCGTGAAAACATCACGACATTGCATGATCTTGAAGGCTGGTGGGCGATGTTCCGGGATGGCGCGACCCCAGTGATCGATGATGAGGACCGCGAGTTTGTCACTCAAGCGCTGGCATTGTTGCCCGAAGGACCGTCTGACTCGGACACATGGGGCACATGGACCGCTGCTGTGAAGGAGGCGAGTGGGCGCAAGGGCAAAGGTCTGTTTATGCCGCTGCGCAAGGCGCTGACGGGTCAGGCACACGGGCCCGACATGTCTGCGGTTTTGCCTCTGTTGCAGGTGATCAAAGCACGCGGTTAAGGTCGAGTGCATGCTAAATAATGGGGTGCCGTAGGAATACGGCGCCCTTTTTCTATGGCCTCGCTACATAGAGACGACAGTTGCGCCGCGCAGTGCAAGATGCTGGTTTACAAGGGCGGTTTCCTGATTGCTCAATACCTGCGCACGCGGATAGCGTGGTGCAGAACGATCGTCTAATACTGGCGTATCCCACCCATCGGTTGTGGCGAAAAAATTTGTAACACCGGCCGCTCCGAACTCGCGCAGATACCCTTGTACGACAACATCCAGGTAACTGAGCAGGATATGTTGATCACCTCCAGCCTGCCAGGTCTCTGTTGGCACGGCGTAGTGTGAAATTTCAGTCTGGTCTGGTTTGGAATGTGTCACATCGCGCGCCGATGCGATGCGGGCATAGCCGTACTCGCGCGCATCAAGCGCGCTCCAGTCGGCATCGGGTACTTCCGCGATGAGGCCGTCGATGGTGCTGTTTGCATCGCGAACCCCGCTGAGGAACACAACATCACGTACCTGCGTGCGCACCCAAGCGCGCCGCCATCCGACAAGCTGCGCATGCGTTGCATTCGCGTAGCTGTGGGTGGCGCGGTTCACAAGGCTGCCGTAGCCAAAAAAACAAGGGTGCATAACGGAGCCTTTTGTTGCCAAAATTTACCGCACCTTAATCAATGCCGCAGCGAAGGAGCAAGCATGCATCAAGTGGATTGATTATGCCGCAGCAGTTTGGCAAGAAAAGAAAACTGAAGGGGCAATGCAATGAAATTTACCGAAGAACACTTGTGGCTGCGCCAGGAAGACGGCGAGGATGAAATCACCGTTGGTCTGACAATCTATGGCGCCGCCGAATTAGGTGAGGCCAAGTTCATCGAGCTGCCCGAAGAGGGCGATGTGATATCTGCCGATGATCCGGTTGTTGTCATCGAGGCGGATGACGACGCGGTTGACATCCTGTCGCCAATTGATGGTGAAATCGTCGAGGTAAACACCCGTCTCATTGAGGCCCCCGAGGTGATCTCGGAGGACCCCCAAGGGGACGGATGGCTCTTCAAGATTTCAGTGGATGATCCTGATGTGCTCGAAGAGTTGATGACCGAAGCGACCTATCAGAAGTATATCCGCTAAGATCTAGGACTGCGTTTCAGTATCGTTGAGTAAAAAGCTGAAGGTTTTCTTTAGCTTGCTCCATGTTGGTTTATCTGGCGCGATAAGCAGGTGGCCTTCATGATTGGCTGCTGAATATTCGCTGCCATCAAGCATCTGGACATAAGCACCGGCCCGCGCGGCGATCAATGCGCCGGCAGCATGGTCCCATGGATGCAGTTTCGAGCTGAGGCAAAAGTCGATATGTCCCTGCGCCAGCATCCGGTATTTATGGGCCGAACAACGCAGGCTGTTCACCCGTCCAAAACTCGGCAATGTCGCGGCAAGCTGCGCTTGTTTGTCTTTGGGAAACATATTCAGGCTAAGGCTGCCTGATAGCTGGTCAAGCGGTTTGCCCTTGGCGGCGATCAACTCGCGTGCGGCACCGAAAGGCCGCTGAAGTTGAGGCGTCATATCTTCGTCTGCAATGGCCCAGTCATCGGCCACCGGATCATAGATGAGGCCAAACACGGGCTTGCCGAAACGGGTGGCCGAAATGATTACACCAAAGACCGGAAGGCCATGCGCAAAGTTCCATGTGCCATCTACGGGATCAATCAGGAATGCCAGCTGTGCGTCGGCAATTCCGTCCAACAGCTCGGGCTTTTCGGCGACCGCCTCTTCGCCCACGATGAGGGCAGAGGGAAATGCGATTTGCAGCGCGCGGGTGATCATTGCCTCAGCACGCGTATCCGCATCAGTCACCAAATCATCAGCGCCGGATTTAGTGCGGATATCATTGTCTGAGAGGCGGCGAAAGCGTGGCATGATCTCGGCCTTTGCAGCACGGCGAACGACGTTGATAATCTGGGTGCGTTGTGCGGGCGAAATCGCGGGCGGCACGGGGGCCGGTACTGCGTGGTCTGTGTCGCTCTCGGGCATGATGTGCTCCTTGGTTGATATAGTCATTGATATCGGGTCGGTGTGCTTGGAGATACCGCCTTTCTACTCGCTGGCCCGCAAAACGCCTGCTGGCCGTGCTTGAAGTGCGCGGCGGGCGAACCCAAGTCCTGCAAGCACGGTTGCCGCGATGCCCCCTGCGATGATCAAAATCGCTGATGGCCAGATGATCGTATATTCCGTTTCCATAACATAGGTGCTCACGGCCCATCCACCGAGTACACCTGCAAATAATGCTACAGCGCCTGCCGCCAAACCCAAAAGTGCGGCGCGCAAGATAAAGCTGGCTGCGATCATGCTGCGTGACGCGCCCAGAGTTTTTAACAACGCTGCCTCATACGTGCGTGCATCCGCGCCCGCCGCAGCCGCACCTATCAGCACAAGAAAACCGGTGAACAGTGTCGCCGCAGCGCCATAGGAGGTGGCCGCTGCGAGGCCGGACAATATATTTGCCACGCGGTCAATTGCATCGCGCACGCGGATTGCTGTGATATTCGGATAGGCGGAGGCAAGATCGCGCAGTATTTGCGCCTCGGCCTCCGGCTCTGCGTAAACGGTAGAGATAAAGCTGTGGGGTGCGCCGCTGAGCGCGGATGGGTTCATCGTCAGAATAAAACCGATACCGGCCGTGGAAAAATCAACTTCCTGAAAGCTGGCGATTTCGCCGATGATATCACGACCAAGGATATTTACGGTCATGCTGTCTCCAATGCGCAGGCCCATCTCCTCGGCCTCTTCTGCGGCAAAACTAATGAGGGGCGGACCCTTATATTCGGCATCCCACCAGACACCTTCGGTGATATTTGCCTTCGGATTTGCTGTGGTGGCATAGGTAACGCCGCGGTCTCCTTCGAGAACCCAATGATCGCCTGCTGTCTGAGCGGCAGGCTTCCCGTTGATCTGTGTGATCACGCCGCGCAGCATCGGCGCGCTGTCCACGCGGCTAACCGATGGATTATCTTCCAGACGTTTTGTGTATCCGTCCATTTGGTCGCGCTGGATATCTACAAAGAAGTAGCTTGGCGCGATATCTGGCAAATTGTCTGCAATTGCCTGCCGCAGGTTGCCGTCGATCTGACCAACGGCGGCCAGCACTGACAGCCCAAGGCCGAGCGACAAGACAACGGCGCCTGCACCCTCTCCGGTGCCGCCGATGGCCGCCATGGCCCATCGCCATCTTGGTCGCCCGCGCAATCGGTGGCTGAGGGCACGGGCAGCGATGCGGATGAGCACCGCTGCAAAGCTGAGAATTATCAGGGCGCCGCCGATGCCGCCTAAGGTCCACAGGGTGAGCCACCAACTGCCGTTGAACCAACCGGCAAGTGCGATCAACGCTGCGGTTGCGGCGACAGTCACAAGGATAAAGGGCCATGACGGCAGGCGGCGCGCGCCATCCCACGCATCGCGAAATAGCGTTGCGGCACGCACACGGTCGGTGCGCGCCAAGGGCCATAGGGTGAAGATGAACGCCGTGAGCAAACCGTAAATGCCAGCTTCGATCAGGGGGGCGGGGAAAAGCCCAAAGGCTGCGGGCACAGGCAGGCGCGCTTCGAGCACGGGTGCGAGCATCAGCGGAGCAAGCCCGCCCAACACAACGCCGATGACCACCCCAATCAGGGACATCAGGCCGATCTGGATGAAATAGGTTTGAAATATCGTGGACCGATTGGCGCCCAGTGCGCGCAGCGTTGCGATGACGTGGGATTTGCGGGCAAGATAGCTGCGCACAGCAGCAGACACGCCTACACCGCCAACAGCCAGCCCCGACAGCCCGACGAGGATGAGAAACGCACTTAGCCTGTCGACAAATTGCGCAACACCCGGTGCACCATTGCGCGCATCGCGCCACCGCAAACCACTATTGGCAAAGCGGTCTTTCGCTTCCGCTTCAAGTGTGGCGATAGAAGTGCCTTTGGGTAAGGCCAATCTGTATTTGCTATTGAAAAGTGTGCCTGACGCCAGCAGCTCGGAAGCGGCAAGTGCGTCACGGGTGACCAGCGTGCGCGGCCCAAGTGCAAACCCTGCAGCAGCACTATCAGGCTCCTTCACGATTTCGGCTCGCAAGCTGAAAGTCTGGGTGCCCAGTGAGAACGTATCGCCGGTATTTAGGCCAAGACGGTCGATCAATGCCCGCTCCATCACAGCACCGGGAATTCCGTCTCTTGGCTCAAGTGCTGTGGAAAGGGGCATCTCCGGCACAAGGCGCACCGCACCGACAAGCGGATAGGCGGCATCGACAGCTTTGACTTGCGTGAGTGCGCGATCCTCACCTGCAGTTGCCATTGAGCGGAACTCGGCAATTTCTGAAACCGCGTTGGCATTATCGGTCATCCACGCGCGTTCTTCAGCGCTGGCAAAGCGGTAAGTCAGCTCAAGCTCCGCATCGCCGCCCAGTAAAGACGCACCTTCAGCGGCAAGCCCTGCCTCGATCCCTGAGCGTACTGATCCCACTGCTGCGATGGCGGCAACACCAAGCGCGAGGCACGCAAGAAAAAGCCGAAAACCGCGCAGACCACCGCGCAGTTCGCGGCTTGCAAATTTAGCTGCAAGGCGAAGGCTCATTAAGCTTGCCCATCCACGATTGCGCCATCGCGCAGGCTGATCACACGGTCACATCGTGCGGCGAGCGTGTCGGAGTGGGTCACAAGCACGAGAGTCGCACCGTGTTGGTCGCGCAAATCAAACAACAAATCCATGATCGCATCGCCATTGGCACTGTCGAGGTTTCCGGTCGGCTCGTCAGCCAGCAAAATGGCAGGTTGTGGGGCAGTGGCGCGGGCTAAGGCAACACGTTGTTGTTCGCCTCCCGACATCTGTGCGGGGTAATGATCTGCGCGCGCGGCCAATCCGACGCTTGCAAGCGCATCTTTTGCACGCGCGAACGCATCCTTGTGCCCTGCGATCTCCAACGGTGTGGCGACATTTTCCAACGCGGTCATTGTCGGAATGAGGTGGAATGATTGAAACACCACTCCCATCCGGTCGCGGCGAAAGCGGGCCAGTTCGTCCTCATCCATCGCGGTGAGGTCAGCACCCATGGCGTGCACGCGGCCGGACGTCGCCTGCTCAAGCCCGCCCATTACCATCAACAACGAGGATTTCCCAGAACCCGACGGACCGACAAGGCCAATCGTCTCACCCGCAGCAACCTCAAGCGAGATATCGCGCAGGATATCAACGGGCCCTGCATTGCCATTCAGGCGTAACGCTGCATCTTGTAGGACGAATACAGGAGTGGTCATGGAAGCCTCATCGGTGGGGTCCCTACCGGATATGGAGAGATTAGCAGGATGCGCAAGGTTTTAGCGGCTTTTCTTATGATCTGGGCTAATGTGGCGCAGGCGGATGAAGTAGTGATTGCTGCGCTGGGCGATAGCCTCACGCAGGGATTCGGCCTTGTGCAAGAAGACGGATTTGTCCCGCAGTTGCATCGTTGGCTGGAGGCTGAAGGCGCTGACGTGCGGCTGATCAATGCGGGTGTATCGGGCGATACAACTGCAGGCGGATTGGCCCGCGCGGATTGGACGTTCACGCCTGAGGTCGACGGGGTGATTGTGACGCTGGGCGGCAACGATCTGCTGCGGGGATTGGCTCCAACGCAAGCGCGCTCCAACATCGAAGGGATTTTGCGAAAGGCCCAAGCGGCTGACATCGATGTTCTTCTGATTGGGCTGCAGGCACCGGGGAACTTTGGTCCTGCGTACAAGTCGCAATTCGATTCAATCTACCCTGAACTGGCCGAGGAATATGGCACACTTTATATGCAAAGCTTCTTTGCAGGGCTCAGCGAGGCAGGTCAGCCTCAAGACCCTGCAAGCCTGCGCCAATGGTTCCAGAGCGACGGCATTCATCCTAATGCAAAAGGGGTGGCGCGTATCGTGGATGCGGTTGGGCCAAGTGTCTTGGAGCTTATTGAAAGAGCCCGCTAGTATGGTTGCCTGATTTTCGGGCAATCATTCTGTGGAGGATCTGCAATATTATTTTTACCAGTTGATAAAAAAATAGACCTGTGCCAGCGTTAAAGCCTACCCAATGAGTTAGGCAGAGGATCAGTGCATGTCAGACAAGGTTTTTGAGCCGGGCATTCAGGCAGGGCGGTTGGCGCCAGAGACCTATGAGGCGCATTTTGCCGACCTTCACGCACCGCTTGATCAGCACGAAGCGCTTGTTGCAGCTGACAGGTGCTATTTCTGTCATGATGCACCTTGCATCACTGCCTGTCCTACCGAAATTGATATCCCACTTTTTATCCGGCAGATCGCCACGGGCACGCCGGATGCTGCGGCCAAAACGATCCTGACGCAAAACATTATGGGCGGAATGTGCGCCCGCGTGTGCCCGACTGAGCAGTTGTGTGAAGAAGCTTGCGTTCGCGAGGCAGCAGAGGGCAAGCCGGTCTTGATTGGTCAGTTGCAACGCTTTGCCACGGACCATCTGCAGGTTCAGGGCATCCATCCGTTCATACGGGCGGCGTCTACGGGCAAGCGGGTCGGCATTGTCGGTGCAGGGCCTGCGGGCCTTTCTGCAGCGCACCGTTTGGCGATGCTGGGGCATGACGTCGTGGTTTACGATGCGCGGCCCAAACCCGGTGGTCTGAACGAATATGGGATTGCCACCTACAAAACGCCCGACGGCTTTGCACAGGGCGAAGTGGATTGGTTGCTCAAGATCGGGGGTATCAGCATTGAAACGGGCCGCGCACTTGGCAAGGGTTTGAGTTTGCAGGAGTTGCGCGACGATTTTGATGCTGTTTTCCTTGGGATGGGCCTCGGCGGTGTGAATGCGTTGAGTATCGAGGGGGCGGATAAAGATGGCGTTCTGGATGCAGTGGATTTCATTGCTGATCTACGACAGGCCGGCGATGTAGGGCAGGTGCCTGTGGGCCGTGATGTGGTCGTGATCGGTGGTGGTATGACGGCTATTGATGCGGCTGTTCAAAGCAAACTGTTGGGCGCGTTGAATGTGACGCTTGTCTACCGGCGCGGACGCGATGCTATGAATGCGAGTGTGTTCGAGCAGGACCTTGCCGCAAGCAAGGGGGTGCGCATTGTGACTCACGCAACCCCAAAGGCCGTGCACGGAAACGGTAGCGTGCGCGAGATTGAGTTTGACTATGTCGATGCGGATATGAAGCCTTCGGGCCAAACGCTGCGCCTTGCGGCGGATCAGGTGTTCAAGGCAATCGGTCAAACACTAGAAGCAGGTACGCTGCCTGATCTGGATGGTCGCAAGATCGCAGTGGACGCAGTCGGCCGGACCAGTCTTCAAGGTGTCTGGGCTGGTGGAGATTGTGCGTCGGGCGGTGATGACCTCACGGTGACGGCAGTGGCCGAAGGGCGCGATGCGGCTATGGATATTCACGCAGTACTGATGGGGTGATGCAAGCCTGCGCAAGCATATCTGGGTATTTTATGCTATGATCGGCGCGGAAAAGGAGAGTGAGTTATGTACATCATGAGCTTTGTTGCCGCCGTTCAGACGGATCAAAAAGAGGCTTACCTCGCGCATTGCGAGAAGGCCGCGGAAGTTTTCAAATCCTACGGCGCACTGCGTGTGGTCGAGTTGTGGGGCGATATGGTGCCCGAGGGCAAAGTGACGTCCTACCCCTTGGCCGTTGCTGCCAAAGATGGTGAAACAGTCGTTACAGGATGGCAGGAATGGCCTGACAAAGAAACCTGCGACGCGAATATGGAAAAGGCGATGCGTGATCCGCGCATCGCTGACATGGGTGCGCTGCCGTTTGATGGCGCGCGGATGATTTACGGCGGGTTTGACACGCTGGTGGATGTTTAGGAGCAAAACGCATGGCCGATCTGACAACCGATTTTCTGGGGATTAAGTCTCCCAACCCTTTCTGGCTGGCGTCTGCGCCGCCGACGGACAAAGAGTACAATGTCCGCCGCGCATTTGAAGCTGGTTGGGGCGGGGTTGTTTGGAAAACGCTCGGGATGGAGGGGCCGCCTGTCGTGAACGTTAATGGGCCACGGTACGGCGTCATTCATGGGGCGGACCGTCGTGTGCTGGGTCTTAACAACATAGAATTGATCACCAACCGCGATCTGGAAACCAACCTCGAAGAGATCACGCGTGTGAAAGCGGACTGGCCCGACCGTGCCATGATCGTGTCGATCATGGTCCCCTGTGAGGAGCAAGCGTGGAAAGACATCCTGCCCCGTGTGGAAGCGACCGGCGCGGACGGGATCGAGCTCAACTTCGGTTGCCCGCACGGCATGAGCGAGCGGGGCATGGGTGCCGCCGTGGGTCAGGTGCCCGAATACATCGAAATGGTGACCCGCTGGTGCAAACAGTATTATTCCAAGCCGGTCATCGTGAAACTCACGCCGAACATTACGGACATCCGGCAACCTGCCGCCGCCGCAATGCGGGGCGGGGCAGATGCGGTGAGTTTGATCAACACAATCAATTCGATCGTTTCGGTAAATCTGGATACGATGTCGCCCCACCCGAGCATCGATGGCAAAGGCAGTCACGGCGGCTATTGTGGTCCGGCGGTCAAGCCTATCGCGCTCAGCATGGTGAGTGAGATTGCCCGTGCGCCCGAAACAGCAGGCCTGCCGATCAGTGGCATCGGCGGCGTGACCACATGGCGTGATGCGGCAGAATATATCACCATGGGCTGTGGCAATGTGCAGGTCTGTACGGCGGCGATGACCTATGGCTTCAAGGTTGTCCAAGAGATGATCAGCGGTTTGTCAGAGTGGATGGATGAAAAAGGCCACACGTCAATTGACGATTTCAAAGGCGCCGCTGTGCCAAACACGACGGACTGGAAATACCTCAACCTCAATTACATCGCCAAAGCACAAATTAATCAAGATGACTGTATCAGCTGTGGCCGGTGCTATGCGGCATGCGAAGACACCTCGCATCAGGCTATTGCGATGTCAGCGGACCGAACGTTCACCGTCATTGATGAGGAGTGTGTCGCCTGCAATCTGTGCGTGGAGGTTTGTCCGGTGGAGAATTGCATTACCATGGTCCAGATGCCGGGCGGCGCAACCGATCCGCGAACCGGCAAGGTTGTCGAGAAAATTTATGCCAACTGGACCACGCATCCGAACAATCCGTCGGTGACAGCCGCCGAATAATCGTCGCTGCTTGTGTGATCTTTTGAAGTGAAGTTGCGCGCAGTCAACGCGTGCGCTGAGGCTCCAGCAGGCGGCGGAATGTCTGCTCGAGGTGGGCATGGGCGCGTGGGCCAGGGTCCTCGGCACCCAGCAGAACAGCGACTTGTGCGCCGAAATCAGCGTAATGTTGTGTGGTCGACCAGATCGACAAGATCAGATGCGCGGGATCTACAGGGGCAAGGCGTCCTGCATCGACCCATCCCTGAATGACCGCGCATTTGCGCGCAAAAAGTGGCCTGAGATCATCATTGAGGTGGGACGTGATCCGCGGCGCACCTTGCAACATTTCACCGGCAAAGAGTTTGCTTTCGGCAGGCAGCTCCAGCGCCATATCCAGTTTGTGGCGTACATAGCCCAACAATTCTTCGACGGGATCGCCATCGGCGTCAAGTTCGATGAGAGGGTCGAGCCATGTCTCGAGAAGTTGACTTAGCAGGGTCACATAAATCTCGGTCTTGCCGTCGAAATAGTAGAGCAGATTGGGTTTGCTGAGGCCCGCACCTTTTGCGATCGCATCAAGCGTTGCTCCGCCGTACCCGTCGCGGGAAAATACCTCAAGGGCGGCATCAAGGATCAGGCGACGGTTGCGCGTCTGAATCCGGCTGGGCTTTTTCGGGGGGAGTAGGGTCAAAGGCGGCTCACCGGATGCTGGGAAAACAGGCAGAATGTAAAAAGCTCTCCTCTCCTTTCTAAAGCAGAACTTGACAGACCGGAAGGGAGGGGCAATCGTCACTTTACCAATTGGTAAAAATATTGCCCGACAGATCGCCATTATCAGGAGCCATCCGATGCCAGCGCCCGGAGAAAACCTCAAGATTAACCCCGACCGGCTTTGGGACAGCTTGATGGAGATGGCGCAAATCGGGCCCGGTGTGGCGGGCGGTAATAATCGCCAAACGCTAACGGACGAGGATGCTCAGGGTCGTGCATTGTTCCAACGCTGGTGCGAGGAAGCGGGCTGTACCATGGGTTTGGATCAGATGGGCAATATGTTTGCGCATCGCGAAGGCACGGATGCAGCGGCGCTGCCTGTCTATGTGGGCTCGCACCTAGATACGCAGCCTACTGGCGGTAAGTATGATGGTATATTGGGCGTTCTGGGAGGGCTGGAAATCCTGCGGACGCTCAATGACCTTGGCATCAAGACAAAGCATCCGATTGTGGTTACGAATTTCACCAACGAAGAGGGTACACGGTTTGCGCCTGCGATGCTGTCGTCAGGTGTGTTTGCCGGTATCCACACGCAAGATTGGGCCTATGCCAAAACCGACGCGGAGGGAAAGTCATTCGGGAATGAACTGACGCGGATTGGTTGGCGTGGTGAGGAAGAAGTCGGTGCGCGCAAGATGCATGCGTTTTTTGAGCTGCATATCGAGCAGGGTCCAATCCTTGAGGCCGAAGGGAAGGATATCGGCGTTGTGACCCATGGTCAGGGGCTGTCGTGGACACAAGTGACCCTGAGAGGCAAGGATGCGCACACAGGCTCCACTCCCATGCCGATGCGGAAAAACGCAGGTTTGGGAATGGCGCGTATATTGGAAGCGGTGGACGCCATTGCGCTTAGCCATGCGCCACATGCAGTGGGCGCGGCAGGGCATATCGATGTCTTTCCAAACTCGCGCAACGTGATACCCGGCAAGGTGGTGTTTACGGTTGATTTCCGGTCACCCGAGCTGAGCGTGATCGAGGATATGGAGGCGCGGTTGCATGTGGAAGGGCAGGCCATAGCCAATGACATGGGGCTTGAGATTGAATTCGAAAAGGTTGGTGGATTTGATCCGGTCGCGTTTGACGAAGGATGCGTCACCGCTGTGCGTACCGCCGCAGAACGGTTGGGTTATTCTCATATGGATTTGATTTCGGGAGCGGGGCACGATGCATGCTGGATTAACCGTGTCGCGCCCACGGCGATGGTGATGTGTCCGTGTGTGGATGGGTTGAGCCATAACGAGGCGGAAGAGATTACGAAAGAGTGGGCAATGGCGGGGGCGGATGTGCTGATGCATGCTGTGGTGGAGACGGCGGAGATTGTGGGGTGAGGTTGGATCAATTCGTAAAGGAAACACTTCTCGACATTACAAATGGTGTTGCTCAGGCGCAGGATGCCGCGATGCTGTTTATTGATCCGGGCTACATCAACAGTGAAAGGCTAGAAGAGAGGCAGCTCGTGCGTTTTGAGGTTGGCGTTACCGTTAGCAAAGAAGGTGGAGGAGGCATTAGCGTGTTTTCCCTCGGAGATGTAAAAGCCGGTGCTTCATCTGAACATACCAATAAAATTTCATTTGAAGTTCCGGTTTATTTGAACGCACCAACCGTACGGAATCCACATCACCATACAAATCAAGCCGGACCGATCGAGATTGAGGAGAAACCTAAATGACCAAAGTAATCAAAGGCGGCACGGTCGT
Source organism: Sulfitobacter sp. (assembly GCA_049670485.1). Classification (GTDB taxonomy): domain Bacteria; phylum Pseudomonadota; class Alphaproteobacteria; order Rhodobacterales; family Rhodobacteraceae; genus Sulfitobacter. The sequence goes on along the minus strand of JBATTJ010000056.1, from coordinate 19,771 downwards.
CACGGCGGACCGGACTTGGAAAGCGGATATTTTGATTGAGGGGGAGACGATCTCGCGCATTGGTGAAGACCTCAAGGGTGACGAATATATCGATGCGGAGGGAGCGTATGTGATCCCCGGCGGGATTGATCCGCATACGCATCTGGAGATGCCGTTTATGGGGACCACTGCGGCGGAGACGTTCGAGAGTGGCACCTGGGCGGCGGCCTGTGGCGGGACCACGATGATTGTTGATTTCTGTCTGCCGGGGGCCGATGGCTCGATCAAGAACGCCATCAACGAATGGCACCGCAAGTCTGCGCCGCAAATTTGTTCGGATGTGGGATACCATATGGCGATTACTGGCTGGAACGAGAACGTCTTTAACGAGATGAAAGACGCCGTGGATATGGGCGTGAACTCCTTTAAACATTTCATGGCCTATAAGGGCGCGTTAATGATTGAGGACGACGAGATGTTTGCGTCGTTCAAGCGTTGTGCGGAGTTGGGCGCGCTACCGATGGTACATGCTGAGAACGGTGATCTGGTTGCTGAATTGCAGCAGAAGTACTTCGATGAGGGGATCACGGGGCCTGAGGGCCATGCCTATTCCCGCCCGCCCGAATTGGAGGGGGAAGCGGCAAACCGTGCGATTACCATCGCCGATACTGCAGGCGTGCCTTTGTACATTGTGCATGTGTCGTGTGAGCAGACCCATGAAGCTATCCGCCGTGCGCGGCAAAAGGGGATGCGAGTCTATGGTGAGCCGCTGATCCAGTTTTTGACTTTGGATGAGAGTGAATATTTCAACAAAGACTGGGACCACGCGGCGCGGCGCGTAATGTCACCACCTTTCCGCTCCAAGGATCATCAAGATAGTCTGTGGGCGGGGTTGCAGGCGGGGTCGTTGCAGGTGGTAGCGACGGACCATGCGGCGTTCAGCACCGAGCAGAAACGGGCAGGGCGTGATGATTTCCGGATCATACCGAACGGGTCTAATGGATTGGAAGAGCGTCTGGCTGTGCTGTGGACCGAAGGGGTTGAAACGGGGCGTTTAACGATGAATGAATTTGTCGCGACAACCAGCACAAACGTAGCAAAAATCCTGAACATCTATCCGCGCAAGGGTGCACTGGTAGAAGGAGCGGATGCGGACATCGTGGTTTGGGATCCAAAGATTACCAAGACAATATCGCCTGCGAACCATCATTCGGTTCTGGATTATAATGTGTTCGATGGTTTTGAGGTGCGGGCGCAGTCGCGATTTACGCTGAGCCGTGGTGAGGTAATTTGGGCGTGGGGACAGAATTCGCAGCCCAATCCGGGGCGTGGACGCTTCGTGCCGCGACCTGCCTTCTCATCTGCGAATGTTGCGCTGAGCAAGTGGAAAGAGCTGAACGCGCCCAAGATGATCAAGCGTGACCCGCTGAATATTCCGGCGGGTATCTGATGCGAATTGGTGTGTAGGAATTGATCAGTGAGTGAGAGCCAGAGCGTCATTCGTGCGCGTAACTTAGACCTGACGTTTGAGACCAATGACGGCCCTGTTCATGCCCTGCAGGGTGTGGATCTAGAGATTAAACAAGGTGATTTTGTAAGCTTCATCGGACCGTCAGGTTGCGGGAAAACGACATTTTTGCGGGTGATGGCGGATTTGGAGCGGCCCACGGGCGGCGAGATTACCGTTAACGGGGTCAGCCCCGCGCAGGCGCGAGAGGCACGTGCCTATGGCTATGTGTTTCAGGCAGCGGGGTTGTATCCATGGCGCACGATTGGGGGAAATATCAGACTGCCGCTCGAGATCATGGGCATTCCCAAGGCAGAGCAGAAAGAGCGGGTCGCCCGCGTGCTGGAGCTGGTTGAATTGGCCGGGTTTGAAAATAAGTTCCCATGGCAGTTGTCCGGTGGCATGCAGCAGCGGGCGAGCATCGCGCGCGCATTGTCGTTCAATGCGGATTTGTTGTTGATGGACGAGCCGTTTGGTGCGCTGGATGAGATTGTACGCGATCATTTGAACGAGCAGCTTTTGAAGTTGTGGGCGCGGACTAGAAAGACGATTGCGTTTGTGACCCATTCCATCCCCGAAGCGGTCTATCTCAGCACAAAGATCGTGGTAATGTCGCCGAGGCCGGGGCGAATAACGGATGTTATCGAGAGTACGTTGCCGAAAGAGCGTCCATTGGAAATTCGCGAAAGTGCTGAGTTTTTGGCGATTGCGCACCGTGTGCGTGAAGGGTTGCGGGCAGGTCATTCGGATGAGTGATCTGTCGTCGATATCGCGGTTCAGCGCTGATTGGATATTATCTACAAGGCGCGCGGCATGAGGTCTTTTTTGCCAGTTCTGACAGTTATAGGGGCGATCCTCGGGTTCTGGCTGCTGAGTGTGGTGCCGATGAACATGCATCTGGTGGCGGATCAGGCGCAGCGTGATGGTGCGGTTGTCACACCTGATACGCCGAAAGCGCGGCAGGACATAGGTGGCGTGGCGTTGGCGTTTCGCAATCCTGATCTGATCCCGCTGACGTATGATTTCAAAAGACCCAGACTGCCCAGTCCGCAACAGGTCGCAGGCGAGATGGTTGAAACGATCTTCACGCACAGCGTCACCTCACGGCGGTCACTGGTGTATCACGGGTGGGTGACCCTTGCGCCGACCTTACTGGGGTTTGCGATTGGTACTGCGCTGGGCGTCATGCTCGCGGTGGGGATTGTGTATAGTCGCGTGATGGACAGGTCCGTGATGCCGTGGGCCATCGTGAGCCAGACTATCCCGATCTTGGCCTTGGCACCGATGGTGATCGTGGTTTTAGGATCAATGGGTATACAGGGGCTGTTTCCGAAATCCTTGATCGCCGCCTATTTGTCGTTTTTCCCTGTCGTGGTGGGCATGGTAAAGGGGTTGCGTAGTCCTTCTGCCATGCAACTGGATTTGTTGCGGACTTATCATGCATCGGGTCCGCAGGGGTTTTGGGCGCTGAGATTGCCAGCTTCTGTTCCGTATCTATTTGCGTCGCTTAAAGTTGCGATTTCTGCATCTTTGGTTGGTACGATTGTGGCGGAGCTACCGACAGGTGCGCGTGCAGGATTTGGTGCGCGCATGTTGGTCGGGGATCAATACGGACAACCTTTGGTGAGCTGGGCAGCCCTGTTTGCGGCGGCTCTAACGGCTGCGGCGCTGGTTGGTATATTTAGTGCGGTTGAGCGGGTAACTTTGCGTCGCATGGGGATGGCGGCGGCATGATGTATGTTGTGCTTGCCGTATTGATTTGGGGCATGGGCTGGCGGCTCAACGTGCGACTGTCGAACGGGGCCGCCTCGGATAGTCGGATTGTGCGGATCGCTGTGCCGCTGATCTTTGGCCTGACAGTTGTGCTGGTTTGGGAATTCTTGGTGCGCGGGTTCGAGGTCAATCCGGTCATTTTGCCCGCTCCTTCATCCGTTGTGCTGCGCATGGGGCAGGAGGGCGCGATCCTTTGGGCCGACTTTCAGCAGACGATTCTGAAAGGTGCGCTGAGCGGATATGCGATCGGTGCGGTGGCTGCTTTTGCGGTTGCGATCCTTGCGGATCGGTCAGATTTTTTGACGCGGGGGATTTTGCCTGTCGGCAGCTTTATGGCGGCCTTGCCGATCGTCGGGACAGCACCGATATTTGTGCGCTGGCTGGGTAGCGATTGGGAATCAAAGGCGGCAGTCGTGGCCGTAATGGTGTTCTTCCCGATAATGGTGAATATTGTGGCTGGCCTCAAAGATACCAGTGGCATGCAGCGTGATTTGATGCGGACCTATGCGGCAGGCTATTGGACGACATTGTTCAAACTGCGCTTGCCCGCCGCGATGCCTTTTGTTTTCAACGGTCTTAAGATCGGCACCACCCTTGCGTTGATCGGGGCGATTGTTGCTGAATTTTTTGGCTCCCCCACTGTGGGCATGGGCTTTCGCATCTCTACCAGCTTCGGGCAGCTTGCGCTTGATATGGTCTGGGCAGAGATTGTTGTGGCGGCTGTCGCGGGAAGTGCGTTTTATGGTGTGATGACATGGATCGAAAAGCGGGTGACCTTCTGGCACCCCTCTCAGAGATAACCAACGACCCCGTATAAACGGGGCATTATTTCAAATGACTTGGAGGTCAAACAATGAAGAATATTATGATGGTGGCGGCGTGTGCTGCCGGGCTTACTGCGACGCCGGTATTCGCGGATGGTCATGCCAATACTGTGACTTTGCAACTGCAATGGGTCACCCAATCACAGTTCGCAGGATATTACGTCGCGCAAGACAAGGGCTACTATGACGAAGAGGGCCTTGATGTAACCATCCTCTCAGGTGGTCCGGATATTGCGCCGCCGCAGGTGCTTGCGGGTGGTGGGGCCGATGCGATGTTGAACTGGATGCCGTCGGCGTTGGCTGCGCGGGAAAAAGGACTGCCCGTTGTGAACATCGCACAACCGTTCAAAACGTCCGGCCTTATGCTGACATGCTGGAAAGACACCGGCATCACATCGGTTGACGATTTCAAAGGGAAGACTATCGGCGTCTGGTTTTTTGGCAATGAGTATCCATTCCTGAGTTGGATGAGTCAGGAAGGTATCTCAACCGACGGTGGCGAGGACGGCGTGACGGTTCTCAAGCAAGGGTTCAACGTCGATCCTCTACTGCAGCGGCAGGCGGATTGCATCTCTACGATGACATATAACGAGTACGGTCAGGTGCTGGATGCAGGTGTAAATCCTGATGAGCTTGTGACTTTTAAATATGAGGATCAGGGCGTTGCCACTCTTGAGGACGGTATCTGGGTGTTGGAAGAAAATCTGGAAGACCCGGTGTTCGTCGACAAGATGACACGCTTCGTGCGCGCCTCCATGAAGGGCTGGAAGTACGCAGAGAGCAATCCTGAAGAAGCGGGCGCAATCGTCGTGGAGAATGACGAAACCGGCGCGCAATCTGAAGAAGCGCAGGTGCGGATGATGAAGGAAATCGCCAAACTCACAGCAGGATCGAGTGGTGCATTGGAGGAGGCTGATTTCCAACGCACGGTTGATACGCTTTTGGCCGGTGGTTCTGACCCCGTGATTTCCAAGCAGCCTGAAGGCGCATGGACAAGTGTGATCACCGACGCAGCGCTAAATTAAGCGCTCCACATATTGATTAAAAAAGGGGCTGGTACGGGAGTATCGGCCTTTTTGTTCGACAAGGCTGACAGCAATAAAGTTATCCGCCTGCATGTGCCGGAATTTTGAATGCGCGGTGATTGCGTTTCCTGAAAAGCGAAAGGCCCGCGACTTGCGGGCCTTTTTATTTAGAGAACGGTGACTGTTGTTCCGATTGGGACACGCTCATACAAATCTTTAACGTGTTCGTTCAGCATTCGGATGCAGCCGTTCGAGACAGACTGACCGATGGATTTGGGCGCAGTTGTTCCGTGGATGCGGAAGTATGTATCGCGACCACCTTCAAACAGGTAGAGGGCGCGTGCACCGAGTGGATTGTTTGGACCGCCAGGCTGTGCATCGGTATTCCCGATGAAGCGTCCATAAGCCGTCGGATCACGTTCAATCATGTCATTGGTCGGACGCCATGTCGGCCATTCTTTTTTCACTGCAATGGTCGCGGTACCGGTGAACTCAAGTCCTGCTTTGCCTACACCAACGCCGTACCGCATCGCTTTTCCGGGGGCTGTTACGAAATAGAGGTAGTAGCTGCGTGGCAGCACCAGAAGATCACCGACGGCATAGTCTTTCTTAATGTCCACCAACTGGGGGGTTGCGTCAAAATCAGCCGCGCGCGCGGATACGATCTGTGGCAGGGCGGATGCGGCAAGTGTGCTCGCGATGAATGTACGGCGGCGCATATCTATTTCCTCTTCGTCAATACGTCTGGGCTTATATCTCAAGTTACGGGATATCTTATAGTAAGAAACACAAAAACCGGCCATTCGTTGCGAACTGGCCGGTCAAATTTTCGTGTGTTGCCGTTTTACACGGACTTATCCGCGATCACGCGAGTGCGATATTCGTCGCAGATTCACGACCATCACGACCGGCTTCGATATCGAATGTAACTTTCTGGTTGTCAGCCAGACCAGTCAGGCCTGCGCGTTCTACCGCAGAAATATGCACAAATACATCTTTGCTGCCGCCATCGGGCGCGATAAAGCCGAAGCCTTTAGTTGTGTTAAACCATTTTACGGTGCCAGTAGCCATTCCGCAGTCTCCTAGTAGATAGATGCTATCCGCGGTGTGCGATAGCCCGGCTCGGTCGTTCTGTAATCGAGAGACTGAGCGCGGAAGCGGAGACAGTGGTCTTGATAAAGATAACGTTTGCAAGAGAAATATAGCCGAAACAGAGCATTATTTCAAGTACCACGCGTATTGGTGGCAAAGAATGGCCGGTTGTGCAGGTGGATTTTGGCCTGTGATGTGGCTGAGCTAAGATATTGAAATCGCTATAAAGTTGGTGCCGTGCTTGTGGTCCCTTCGAGTGGTTAGTGTATCACATATCCCGAAACTGGTGCAATTTGCCGAATGAACATGTACTCGGGTACGGCGTATTTCCTTGTACGAGAATCGTTTGATTTGCCCTGAATTGAACTGACTACGCGTACTTTTGACGCGACGCCTTTACATGAGCGCCCCGATTGCCACAGATTTTGCGTGATGGAGTGTGAGGAGGGGTAAACCAAATGCGTATATTGGCGGTAAGTGATGCTTCTGTGGTGCCGGATTTGTTGGGTATGGCAATGGAGAAAAGCGGGTTTTGTGGACGCTTTCAAGATACCGTGCCACACCTTTTCTGATGCTTACTGGAAGTCGTGCGCGCGATATGATGACGCGAGCATTTGATGCCGGAGCCACTGATTTTGTGAGCAAACCTTTTGATGCAATGGAGCAGGTGACGCGGATGAAGCTCGCCCTGATGCTGTGCTGTCGCACACAGCGGGAGCGTATGAATGATAATTTGGTCAAGGAGTTGGACCGCCTGACTGATGTGTCCTTTGACAAGCGGTTCGATCTGCAAAGGGATGCGGCCTTACGGGCTTTTTGACCTTGGAGAACGAGTTGTTGCCCCGTGTGGATGTCGTCTATGAAATGACTTTGTCCAGCGTCGAAGTCGATAATGCATTAGGATTTTTTCGCGGCAGCAGGCCTGCGCAATTTCGTGCATCTATTGAGGCAGTCGGCAGCGCTGTTTGTGGCGTTCTCGATAAGCAATCTGTCAAACTGGCCTTGGAGCCGCGCAAAAGCAGAGTAATGCAGCGCTAGCGCAGAACTGGGATAGTTCCATCACCGGACAGCCGCAGGCACCGACACTGACCATGCAGCGGTTGGAAGGGCCGCCGATCTCTTCCGGTAGGGCGATTGCGGATCCGATGCACAGTTTTCAGGGGCGGGCGATTTCAGGACAAAGGCAGATCCATTTATCATCAATGGCCTGTTTGATCGACTGTCCGCACGCATTGCAGGTGGATAAAAAAAGGCGACCCTTGAGCCGCCCTTGATCATCAACGCACGAATTTTTTGTGCTTGAGACGTTTTGGCTCCAATGCATCTGCGCCCAATCGGCGCTTTTTATCTTCCTCATAATCGCCAAAGTTACCCTCGAACCATTCGACGTGGGCATTCCCTTCAAATGCAAGGATGTGGGTGCAAATCCGGTCGAGGAAAAAGCGGTCGTGCGAGATAACCACAGCGCATCCGGCAAAATCGACAAGTGCGTCCTCAAGGGCACGGAGCGTTTCCACGTCCAGATCATTCGTCGGCTCATCGAGGAGCAAGACGTTGCCGCCGGATTTCAGCAAGCGTGCCATGTGGACGCGGTTACGTTCCCCGCCTGAGAGAAGCCCCACTTTTTTCTGCTGGTCGCCGCCTTTGAAGTTGAACGAAGAGCAATATGCGCGGGAGTTCACTTCGGCATCGCCAAGCGTAATGAGCTCTGCGCCGCCCGAGATCGCCTGCCAAACGTTGTCATCGGGGGCCAAGTCATCGCGCGACTGGTCCACATAGGACAGCTGTACAGTATCGCCGACTTCAATTGTGCCCGCGTCTGGCGTTTCCTGACCAGTGAGCATTTTGAACAGCGTTGATTTACCTGCGCCGTTGGGACCGATCACGCCAACAATACCACCGGGCGGCAGGGAAAAACTCAAGTCTTCGACCAAAAGCTTGTCGCCCATGGCTTTGCCAAGACCCTCCACATCCATCACCTTCGAGCCAAGCCGCTGACCGCTGGGAATGACGATCTGAGCAGTCGCGAGCTTTTCGCGCTCGGACTGGTCTGCCATTTCGTTATAGGATTTGATCCGCGCTTTTGACTTGGATTGGCGGGCTTTGGCACCTTGGCGCATCCACTCAAGCTCGCGCTCAAGGGTTTTCTGTCGGCTTTTATCCTCACGGGATTCTTGCGATAGACGCTTGGCCTTTTGCTCCAGCCAGTCTGAGTAGTTCCCCTCGTTGGGAATGCCGCGGCCGCGGTCCAGTTCGAGAATCCAGCTGGTGATGTCGTCGAGGAAATAACGGTCGTGGGTCACGATCAGGATCGTACCTTTATAGGCGATCAGATGCTGTTGCAGCCACGCGATGGTTTCCGCATCAAGGTGGTTGGTCGGTTCATCGAGCAGCAGCATTTCAGGCGCTTCGAGCAGCAATTTGCACAGCGCGACACGGCGAGCCTCACCACCCGAGAGATCAGCAATATTTGCATCATCAGGCGGACAGCGTAGCGCTTCCATCGACACGTCGATCTGGCTGTCGAGATCCCAGAGGTTTTCTGCGTCGATCTGGTCCTGCAAGGCGGCCATCTCGTCGGCGGTCTCATCCGAGTAATTCATCGCAAGCTCGTTGTAGCGATCAAGGATCGCCTTTTTTCCCGCTACACCAAGCATAACATTTTCGCGCACGGAAAGCGTCTCGTCTAGTTTTGGCTCCTGCGGCAGATATCCGACCTTTGCACCTTCGGCGACCCACGCCTCACCGGTAAAGTCTTTGTCCAGACCGGCCATGATCTTCATCAGCGTGGATTTACCCGCGCCATTGACGCCGACCACACCGATCTTTACGCCGGGAAGGAAGTTCAGATGGATATTTTCAAAGCATTTCTTGCCGCCGGGGTAGGTCTTTGAAACACCTTGCATGTGATAGACATATTGGTAAGCGGCCATTGGGCTCTCCTTGTGGGTGTCGCGATTTTGCATTGCAATATCCGGCACGGCCCGCAAGATCAACGTCGCAACGGGAGATTGACGATGGCAAAACGGTTTATGCTCTGGGCTGCACTTGCGTTAGGGGTGATTGGCTGTACAGAGATTGCGCAGCTCGCGGAGCCGCCCAATCTGTATTTGGCAGGATCTAATTACCCTGCTGCCGCGGTTCCCGCCTCATTGCGAAGCACCAATCCACGTATTCTTTACATCACTGACCGGCAAGCCATTAAAAAAGATGGTAAGACAATTGGGTATGGTCGCGATCGTTCGCAAGCAATGGCTTTTGGGGCGGCTACTGTGCAATTTGGAGCGAACGAGTGGTCCGAACTTGTGGCTAGAACCCATGTGGATACAGGTAGACGGATCAGTCGCCTTGATCTGGTTGCTGTTGATGAAAAGGTGCAATTTGACGATGTGCCTTTGGTTGATGCACGCGTAAACGGGGTTTTGCGAGTGGAGCCGTCAGCCGCGCAAAGTTACGATTTAGGCCGCAAAGCTTTTCAAGAGCAAATACGCCAAGAGATCGCACGCAGTGGCACCGGTCGTATTCTGGTATATTCACATGGTGTCAGAAATGATTTTGACAAAAGCATAACTACACTTGCGAATTTGTGGCATTTTGCGGGGCGCCGTTCGGTGCCGCTTGTATTCAGCTGGCCTGCGGGAAATCGCGGACCTTTGGGTTATTTTCGAGACCGCGCGTCTGGAGATTTCAGTGTTTTTCATGCCAAAGAATTCCTGACAATGTTAGCCGAAATGCCGGAAGTTAGCGATATCGACATCGTCGCGCATTCGCGTGGCACGGACATCATGACCCAAGCGCTTCGCGAGTTGATCATTTTCCAGCGTGGTAAGGGTGTGCGGCCAAAGATCGGGCTCAAGACAGGAACGCTTATCCTTGCCGCTGCGGATTTGGACACGGGTATCGCGCGTCAACGCTTGCTGAGCGAGCGATTTTCCGAGGCGTTTGAGCAGGTAAATATCTATGTTAATCCAAATGATACTGCACTTCGGCTGTCATCGTTCATTACCAAGTCGCCGCGTATTGGTGCGCTAAGGCAGGATGATTTTACGAGGGTTGAGGTACAGCGCTTGGCTAAGGAAGGGCTGATATATTTCATTCGCGTGGAAGATGCGCGCGGGGCGGACAGTCATTCGTATTTCCGTGCCAACCCCGCAGTACTATCAGATATTGTACTTGCTCTGCGGACCCGTGCATTTCCGGGTGGTACATTGCGCCCTCTTGACCGCGATTCTGATGGTGTATGGATGCTTCAGCCAAATTATCCCTTGGATCGATTGCCTGTAGTGGAAGAAGACGTGTCAACGCGGTAGGCATGGCGTACTCAGGCAAAATTTAAGTTGGCCCATATTCTCCAAACTATTCAGGATATAACACGTCTTGCGCCATACCTTTCCATATGCTGCCAAAGGGCAGGTAATCGGACTTTTGGGGGGGTCGTTTGACCCCGCACATGCAGGTCACGTGCACATCACCCGTGAGGCGCTCAAGCGGTTTGGCCTTGATCAGGTGTGGTGGTTGGTCAGTCCGGGGAACCCGCTAAAGGCGCGAGGTCCGGCGCCGATGGCCAAAAGGTTGGCACAGGCGCGGGCCGTTATGGATCATCCGCGCGTGCGGGTGACTGATATCGAAACTCAACTGTCCACGCGTTATACCGCGCAGACTGTGCGCGCGATGCTGCGGCATTACCCTGCACAGCGGTTTGTGTGGTTAATGGGGGCTGACAACCTTGCACAATTTCATCTTTGGCAGGACTGGCGCGATATTGTGGAGCGCGTACCGATGGGCATCCTCGCACGTCCCGGTCAGAGGATATCTGCACGGATGAGCAGGGCAGCGGCACTTTATGCGCCCTACCGCATACCGGGTCGGTACAGCCAGCTTTTGGCACGCGCATCTGCGCCTGCGTGGTGCTTTGTGAATGTGCCGATGATGGATGTGTCATCAAGTGCAATTCGCGCGCAAAGCGGTTGGTCAGCGCACACGGGTTGATGTGATACCCGCTGTCAGGATGATGGCAAGGCCGACCCACGTCCACAGATCAGGCAGATTGCCGAAAATCAGCCATCCCAAGGCGACTGCAGCGACCAGCTGAAAGTAGACCAGTGGGGCGAGCCGCGTGGCGGACGTGAGGCCATAAGCGTAAAGCAGCAGAAGATTGCCCAGCATTGAGCACAATGCGGATATTACTGTTAGAACCGCAACGGTTACTGTCACTTCCGGCAGGTTTGTGGCACCGGCTGGAAGCAAAATTAAACAGGCGATCAAAAGCTGGATGAATGTCATGGACAGAGGCGTGCCAAGATGGCCCAGCCACCGCGACATGGTTAGGAATGATCCGTAACATGTCCCTGCTGCAAGGGCCCAAAGAACGCCAATGCTCATATCGACACCGGGCCGGACGACAACGATCACGCCGATAAACCCCAGTAGGATAAGGCAGGAGCGCAGCATCGTGACCGGTTCGCGCAGAAAGATAACGGCAAGAACGTAGCTGACCAATGGACCGACGAAGAACGCCGCAAAGACAGTTGCGATATCCTCGAGACGCAGTGCCATTTGAATACAGCTAATCCCGCCTGCGAGTGTGGCGGCACGGACCCAGATGCGCCAGTCGCGCAGTAACCCCCATGCCTTGCGGTGCACGAAGGGCAAAACCAGAAGCACGCCAATCGCAAATCGGGACCATGCCACAAATATTGGTGCAGCACCGAATGTGCCGCTCAGTAATTTTGCAGCACTATCGCCCGCAGGTATAAGCGACATGGCCAGAAACATGATCAAAACAGCGCGTTGCATGTGCGACGCGCTATCATGTGATCAAATGTGTTTCTATGGTGCTTGTGGCCCAACAGGGTCTCAGGTTACTTCTTTGTCATGACGCGCAAGTTTTCACGACGAAATTTTCTGAGCTCGGTAGCGGCTGCATGTATTGCGACGCCGCATATGGCTTTGGCGAATCCGCCAGCGACATCCTACCGGCCAGTTTTGCGCGGTGAGGACCTTTCCAAGCGGTCAATACCAGAGATCAAAGATATTCTGGCGCAAGCCAAGCTGGATGGAAAAGTTTCCTTCGCGGTCTCAAATGTCAAAACCGGAACGGTTTTGGAGGCCGAAGAAGGGACTACGGCACGTCCACCTGCGAGTGTCGCCAAAGCGCTGACTGCACTTTATGCGCTGAATGCGCTGGGCGCAGAGCACCGGTTCGAGACGCAGATTTTGGCGACAGGTGGCGTTTCTAATGGCGAAGTTCAGGGTGATCTGGTGCTTGTGGGTGGAAGTGATCCGACGCTGACGACAGATGATCTTGCGACACTTGCTGCAAATCTGAAGGCGGCAGGGATCATTGGTGTCAAAGGTGATTTTAAGGTCTATGAGGCGGCGCTGCCGGTGCTGCCACGTATTGATCCAAAACAGCCCGATCAAGTTGGCTATAACCCCGGTGTTTCAGGTTTGGCGCTTAATTATAACCGTGTGCATTTCGAATGGATGCGGAGCAGTGGCACTTACGCAGTGACCATGCAGGGACGTACCGAGAAATACCGCCCTGCGGTTCGGATGGCCGCAATGCAAATCCGTGACCGTGCGGCGCCGGTCTATACCTATGAGGATCGGGGCGGCATTGATGCGTGGACTGTCGCGCGCGGCGCGTTGGGCGGAAGTGGTGCGCGGTGGTTGCCGGTACGCAAGCCCGGTTTGTATGCAGGTGAGGTTTTTCAAACGCTCGCGGGGTCTCACGGTATTAGGCTGGGCGCACCTGAACTGGTGAGTGCAGTGCCGCGCGGCGATGCGCTGGTGCGCCACCAAAGCGCGGACTTACGCAGTATTTTGCGCGACATGCTCAAGTGGTCAACCAATCTCACGGCGGAAATGGTGGGCATGGCCGCGACGACAGCGTACAGCGGGCGACCTGATGGATTAAAAAGCTCGGCTGCTGCGATGAACCGTTGGGCGAAAGCCGAGTTGGGGATGACAAGTGCGGCTCTCGTCGATCACTCGGGGCTGGGAGATGACAGCCGTGTCACTGCGCAAGATATGGTGACGGCACTGATAAAAGTCGAGGGTGAAGGTCTGCGTGCGATATTGAAACCGGTTGTCATGCTTGATGAGCAGCGCCGTGCCATTAGGGATCATCCGATCAAGGTTGATGCGAAGACAGGCACACTCAATTTTGTGTCGGCACTCGCCGGATATATTACGGCAAAAGACGGTACCGAGATGGCATTTGCGATCTTTGCCGCGGATGAAGGCATTCGTGCCACGCTCTCACGCGAACAGCGCGAGCGTCCGGCTGGAGGGCGGACATGGAACCGCCGTGCAAAACGGATGCAACAGCAACTAATCGAGCGTTGGGGCGCGCTTTATGGTGCGTAGTTACGACAGGTGGCGCGCGCGTGCGCCACGCTCAATAGCTGCGGCGTGCAAGCGGTCGATATTCAGCTCATACCGGATTTCTTCAAGCAGACGCAATTCTGTCTCCTCCAACGTACCGTCGGCAGCAGCCACATCACAGGCGAGCGCATAAGCAGTCTCGTTCAGGCGGTCCGGCAAAGCTTCTTTCACCAAACCAAAGAGCGCATCAAGCCCGTCCTCCTGCTCGAACAGGTCAAACACCATCTGGCTCACGGTTTTGATCCGGTCGACATCGAAACCGGCAAAGATAGGCAGCAGGTTCACAGCCGCCTGGATTTTGATTAGCTCGGCGGTTCCGATATCGTCATCTGACGCGGATACCGCGATCATTACGGCTACAAGACAGTCCTGAGCGCTCAGTACGAGGGAAGGGTTGTTGGGCATATCTGTCAGGTCCTTTGCGCGGGTCTGGTACTGCTCAGAATATTGACGGCAGTAGACTTGAGCAATAGATGAAGCCACAGCAGCGCGATAGGGTGCCTGCGATTATTTTCGGGAAGTTTGATATGTCTGAGATGCGGGATGCAGCAATGCAGAGCAAAGCATGGCCCTTTGAAGAGGCCCGTCGATTGCTCAAACGCTATCAAGGCAAGATGCCCGAGAAGGGGTATGTCCTGTTCGAGACCGGCTATGGTCCATCGGGCCTGCCGCATATCGGGACATTTGGGGAAGTGGCGCGCACCACGATGATCCGGCGTGCCTTTGAGGTGATCAGCGATATCCCCACGCGGCTTGTTTGTTTTTCCGACGATCTGGACGGGATGCGGAAGGTGCCAAGCAATGTGCCGAACGCGGAAAGTTTGGTTGAGCATTTGCAGCGCCCTTTAACATCTGTACCTGATCCATTCGGCACACACGAAAGCTTTGGCCATCACAACAATGCCATGCTGCGCAGGTTTCTGGATACGTTCGGGTTTGAGTATGAATTCATTTCTGCCACCGAGTTTTACGCGTCGGGCCAGTTTGATGAGGTGCTTTTGCGCGCAGCCGAGAAGTACAACGAGATTATGGCTGTCATGCTCAAATCACTGCGCGAAGAGCGGCGTCAGACCTATTCTATATTCCTGCCGATTCACCCCGAAACGGGTAGGGTCATGTATGTCCCTATGAAAAAGGTCGATGCAAAGGCGGGTACGATCACCTTCGACACGGAAGAAGGGGAAGAAATGACGCTTCCCGTGACAGGTGGCAATGTGAAGTTGCAGTGGAAGCCGGATTTTGGCGCGCGCTGGGCGGCTCTTGGGGTGGATTTTGAGATGTATGGTAAGGACCATTCCACCAATACGCCGATATACGATTCGATTTGTCGAATTTTGGACGCGCGTGCACCTGAACATTTCTCATATGAATTGTTTCTGGACCAAGACGGTCACAAAATCTCAAAGACGTCCGGCAATGGCCTGTCGATCGACGAATGGCTGACCTATGCGTCCGCGGAATCGCTATCATACTTCATGTATCTCAAGCCGAAGACTGCAAAACGCATGTATTTCGATGTGATTCCGAAGGCTGTTGACGAATATCATCAGCAATTACGCGCTTTTGAGACGCAAGACGTCAAAGGCCAACTCAACAACCCGGTTTGGCATATTCATGCAGGCGATGTTCCAAAGTCGGATATGGTGGTGCCATTTTCGATGTTGCTGAACCTTGCGTCAGTTTCTTCGGCTGAGGACAAGGCGCAGCTTTGGGGCTTTATCCAGCGGTATGCACCGGACGCCACGCCTGACAGCAATCCGGGGATGGATGCGGCAGCGGGATATGCGGTCCGCTACTACAATGATTTTGTGAAGCCTGCGAAGGTGTTCCGCACACCCAGCGATCTTGAGCGTGAAGCATTGGAAGAGCTGCGCACGCGGCTTGTTGCATGGGATGGTGGTCTGGACGCAGAAGCGCTGCAATCGGAGGTTTTCGCCTGTGGTCGGGAGCGTTTCGAGCCGCTGCGCGATTGGTTCACAGCACTGTATGAGGTGCTCTTGGGCGCGTCACAGGGGCCAAGATTTGGCGGGTTCATAGCACTTTACGGTGTCGACGAAACGGTCGCTCTGATTGACGATGCGCTTGCTGGGAAACTTGTCGCTGATTGAAAAGCTTGCCGACCGTTCTGTTTAATCTAAGCTTAACAGCATCCAAACAGGAGGTTTAGTGCAATGAGAATGGTAGTAATTGCGACAGTGATGGCCGTCCTAGGGGCCACATTTGCGCAGGCGCAAAGTGACGAGATCCGTGAAACGATCACCCAGCAGTTCGAGGCATTTAAAGCCGATGACTTTGCCACTGCCTTCACATTTGCTAGCCCCTCGCTGCAAAGCTTTTTCCTTAGTCCGGAGAACTTTGGCCGCATGGTCACCCAGGGCTATCCGATGGTTTGGAGACCTGCGGATGTACGGTACCTTGACCTGCGCGAGGAGAATGGCACCTTTTGGCAGAAAGTTCAGATTACTGATGACGAAGGCGCGTTACACTTTCTGGAGTACCGGATGCAGCGCACACAGGCGGGCTGGCGGATCAGCGGCGTGCAGATTCTAGATGCGCCCGATGTGGCGGTTTAGGGCAACGCGCAACGCCTCCGTCACGGTGCGATAGCGGCACATTAAGTCGTCATTGATATCTCCCTCAAGTCTGTCCGGCAGTTGCGCCGGAGAAGCGCGAAAGGGATATCAATGAACATAGGACCATTCACACCTGCCCCGTATGCGGAGGGGCTTGAAGTCTATTCCAACGGAAATGGCACGCCGGGGTCGCCAAGCTATGCCACCTCAGGCAATGCGATTTTCGTACCGGCAGATCAGGATTTTGGCGGCGCTTTGGAAATTCTGAAAACCGACAGCACACAACGGCTGCGGTACAAAGGCCAGACGCCAATTGCGCCGGGAACATATCTGCAGATTCTTGTGCGTGTGAAAGCGGTCAGTGGCAATCTACCGTCTGTACGGGTGGCGGCATACGCAGGTCAAAGCGATGGAAATTTCGTTCCTGGAGTGTTGGCACAAGGACCTGTAACACCCCTTACGACATATGGTGACGTTGTCGAAGTGAGCGCGATTGTAGGCATCGGCAACCGTGCGGGCGTGGACCTTGTATGGGGCCCTACAGCGGTCTACGGCCATTTTGGCATTGATCTGTTGGGCCAGAACGGTGGCGTTGTTCGGGTAGATGACATCGAAATCAATGATGTGTCCGCTATGTTTGGCAGCAACCCCACCGCAAGCATTGATGTGCGCGACTACGGTGCCGTTGGCGATGGCACGACAGATGATACAGCAGCCTTTGAGGCTGCAAACCGTGCAGCTGGTGGACGAACGGTTGTTATTCCATCTGGTACTTTTCGACTAAACGGGGATGTCACATTCGACACTCCGACAAACTTTGTAGGTACTGTGAGTATGCCGACTGAAGCGGTCTTGTTGCTCCGTCAGAATTTCGATTTGCCGAACTATATTCAAGCGTTCGACAATGAGGAACTCGCTTTCCGAAAAGCGTTTCAGGCGCTGCTCAACAACTCGGATCATGAGTCCCTCGACCTTGGTGGTCGGAAAGTTGCCCTGACCGAGCCGGTTGATATGCAAGCGGCCGTGCCTTCGCGCACTCGGTATGAGACGCGGCGTGCCATACACAATGGCCAGTTCATCGCACTTCAAGGTGGCGATTGGGATACGACCACCGTTACCGCACGCGCATCCTATAGCCCCAATAATGCCCGGACGTTGACGAATGTGGCCAATATCGCGAGCATTCCGATTGGTAGCCATGTCACGGGCGCAGGTGTCGGGCGTGAAGTCTATGTGCGTGCCAAAAACGAGGCACGCGGTGAGCTGACCTTGAACGCGCCATTGTATGATGCGGACGGCACGCAGAATTTCACCTTCCGCCGATTCAAGTATATGATTGATTTCAGCGGGTTTGACGTACTTGCCAAGTTTATCATGCATAATATCGAATTCCAGTGTCAGGAGAACTGTAGCGCGGTGATGCTGGCCGGTGCGGGTACGATCTTTACATTGCGTGATTGCTTTATCACACGGCCAAAGGATCGCGGGATCACCTCGATGGGTGGTGGGTGTCAGGGAATGTTCGTTGAGCGTTGCCAGTTCTTGTCGGCTGAGAATGACCTTCCGGTGTCACAGCGCGTGACGATAGGTCTTAACGTAAATGCCAATGATACAAAGATCCGCAATTGCCGCTCTGAAAGGTTCCGCCATTTTGCTGTCATCTCGGGCCAGAACCATTTGATTGTAGGGAACCACTTCTTTCAGGGTGACACGGTATCTGGTGGCATCCGGTCAGCGGGAGTTGTGCTGGCAGAGGCTTATGCGTCGTGCGTGTTTACAAACAACTATGTGGATAACGCGTTCTTTGAGTGGACGAATGAGCGGGACCCTACACCGGGCTTTAACGGGGGCTTCTCGTTCAGCTCGCTTGATATCACCAGCAACATCTTTCTGTCCGGTGAGGTGGCCACAAGCTTCAGCTATTTGGTGGTGACTCCATATGGAGATGGGCATTTCATCAACGGATTGAACGTCGCGGGCAACCGCTTTCGGAGCATCAACGGGTTTACCGAACGTGCCGAGCGTGTCGATACCAGCTTTGGCGATCTGAACTATTCGCGAATGCGCAACATCCGGTTTGAGGGAAATTCGTTTCACGGGATCAGTAATCCGGTCGCAAACCCGCATCTTCTGGAGTTCGACGAGAATTCGCTTGAGCAGACTTGGGTGGTTAATACCGGCGCAGGATTGCCGTTTCAGGCACGCTCGCTCAGCGTCGATGCGGTGGTGGTACGTGGCGGGGTACGCAATAGTGCGAATGCGGCCAACTTTGACAATCCTTTCGTGCGTGCACAGCAGGGGCCGGAGCGCGATCAGGTTCATGTGATCTGGTCGGAGCCTGTGCGCGGTCGCATTGCGGTGACAACGCGTATGGATAACGACGTCGTTTAATTCTTGAAAAGGGCTCCGGCATATTGGTGTGCCGGAGCTGCCCTAGAATTCCCGCCAGAAACCGATTTTTACTGCGGTCCCCTCGTAATCTCCTAGTAGGCTTTCCGCTCCAATCTGGATGCGCAGCTTGCTGTCACGGGGGCGAAAGACAAGTGAGGGCGCTACGGTGACAGCACTGCCATCAATGTTATGGGCGGTATAGATCTGGAGCAGTCCACTGGTAATGTCGGTGAAATTCAGCCCAGCAGTTGCATCAACTTTTCCCACATGAAGCTCCTCGGTCAGATCCCAGACTACAGCGGTTTCGACAGTCACCCACCCAGATTTTTGTCCAAGGTTTATACCTCTGCCCCAGCTCAGTCCGGTACGCAGGTGCGGCGAGGGTACGATGCCGTCCCATGCACCTCCCACGCCTAACTCGTATGCCCATTTCGATGTGGCATCGGGACGGCTGATTGCCCTTCGGAGCGAGAGGGTGCCTGTCACAACTTCGCTCATATTTAACCGGACCACGCCGATCTCTGCGACGAGCGTCGTTTTGTTGGTCAGACCGTATTCAAGATAGGTTTTGCTGGTTGTGTCCAAAAAGTAGTTAAGCGTTCCGGACAATGCACTGAAGCCTGTTCCTTTCTCACGCAGCCACGGGCCTGCAAAGGCGCTTTGCGCCAGCAGAATTGTTGCGCATAAGGCATGAAAAAAGCGTAACACAGGGCAAGAATCTCCGACCCTTACTCTGTGTTATTCATCATTAATAAATTGTTACCATACAGCAAAAAGGCCCGGCTATGAGCCGGACCTTTCAATAAATTTTGACTACGTCACGCGTTTGCGTGGCTAGAACGCGGTCCGGCAATGAGCCAGACGATGAACCCTACGACGGGCAGGATGACGATGCCTAAAGTCCAGAGAAATTTTGCCAGTCCAGATGCTCGGGACATGAACACCTGAGCAATTGCATAGACGTCCAGTACAAAAATCAGAATTCCTAGAATACCATATTCCATAATGTATCTCCTAAAAGTGGTTTGCGCATTTTCTAACCGACAAACGACCAGAATGATGAAATGGTTCCGAAAAGGAAGTAGCCAGTATGACATCGGCGATACTCGTGGACGGTTCTAACGTCCTGTTCTGGCGCACGGGCCAGAAGGACGCCGCAGTGCCTAAACTGGCTGTGCGGTCGCTTATAGCACGCCGGTTTATCCCAGTCGTTTATTT
>JBATTJ010000055.1:0-1688 GCA_049670485.1 Sulfitobacter sp. | reverse complement strand
CAGTAGGACAGGCGCACATGATCCGTCCCATGCCGGTCGACCATGCGTTTGATCACCTCGAACGAGACCCGCTGAATACCTGAAACGGAGGTTTCCTTTTCCACGTAAAGCACAATGTCGGTGACATCGAAAAAATGTGTCTTCATGGGGTCCGTTCTTTTGCAGCAAGCTCCGGGGGGCCGTCGGTCAGAGGGCATCTGCGTTCTTTGACTGTAATTGAGATGTTTCTCAACCCCTGTGGCGGTGCTAAGAGGCGCGCATGGGTGTGCTTTATTATGACCTGTCCGAGCAGTTTCTGGCATCGGGGCTGAAGTTCAAATACTACGGTATTTCGCGGACTGTGATGGAGGTGGGCTATGAGCTTGCCTGCTCGGATGCGGATGTGCGCTTTGTCATATTCTCGCCCGCGCATGAACGGTTTTTCGAGGTCACGCCGCGCATTGGCGCAGACAGCCCGACAGGCATCCTTGACCCCGGCCTGCCGCATGAGGCGACCCCCATTCGCATGCGCTATACCTTTCCAAAACCTAACAAATTACGCGATTTTCTCTATCCTGTGGCGCTGTGGGGCGCGCGGATGATCAACCTGCGGCGCTGGCGGTCAGTGCCTGCGGAAGCAGTGCGCGAGGTCGATCTGAACGGACAGACGCTGGTGTCTTTGGGGCGCCCCAAGATCATGGCTGATTACCTGACCGCAAGCGCGCGTGCAGGCGTGCAGATCAAGTTCAATCCGCTGCTGCACGACATGATCCCGATCTATGAATTCGCCCATTCCAGCCAGACAATGTTTTGCAACAACTTCACCCATGACAATCACATCGTGATCAAGGGATCGACGCGTATTCTGACAAATTCCGCCTTTACCAAGGCCGAGATTGAGCGGTTTTCTGCTTCTGGCCATCTGCCGCCGCCGCCTGATGTGATCCCTGTGCCCCTGAGCCACGAATTGCGTCCGACAGATGAGCCGGTGACGCAGACCGGCCCTGCAGAGCCGTATGTGCTGTGTGTTGGTATCCTGACAGGGCGCAAGAACCTTGAGTGTGTGATGGAGGCGATGTTGCACCTGCATGAAACGGGGCGGCCGGTGCCGCCTCTGGTGCTGGCCGGTGCGCAGCGCAAGCGCACGGACAGCTATCTTGAACAAGACCGCTTTGACCCGATCCGCGACCGGATCAATATCGTGACAAACCCCAATCAGGCAGAGTTGCGCGGGCTGTATGAGGGCGCGCTGGCGCTGGCCATTCCCTCACGTATGGAAGGCTGGGGCCTTCCCTTGGGCGAAGCGCTGTGGCTGGGCACGCCAGGCCTTGCATCGACCGAAGCCGCGGCCCTGCGCGAAGTCGGCGGTGACCTGGCGCAGTATTTCGACCCCAATGAACCGCAGGCTCTGGCGGCACTGATCGACGGATTACAATCTGACCCCGAGGGATATGCCGCCCTCAAGACGCGGATCGCGCAAGGCAAAGATCAGTTGCGCACTTGGAAAGACGTGGCGGATGGTATTTTGGTTGCGACGGGTGCGACGTGAAGATGCAGCATAATGTCCGTTATTTGGTTTAAATTTATATATAAATCAATATCTTAAATAACTGAGGCGCTACATAGCGCGCCTCAGTTATCTATCTTACATACGTACTACCCGCCAATCTTATATTTCTGTGACTTAGTGCCGTCACGGCGGTTAAAGA
>JBATTJ010000054.1:0-46602 GCA_049670485.1 Sulfitobacter sp. | reverse complement strand
GATGTTCGGGCATCTCTCCTTTTTCTCTTGCACAGCATAGCACCATCCGCTTTTCCAGATATATGGAACCAGATTACTCCCTTGAAGAAGCGGCGCAGGCGCGCGGGTACCTGCGGATTGCCGGCGTAGACGAAGTGGGGCGTGGCCCATTGGCCGGTCCTGTTACCGCGGCTGCAGTTGTTCTTGATCCCGCGCGCATCCCTATGGGCCTGAATGACAGCAAAAAGCTTTCGCAAAAGAAACGTCAGGCTCTCTATGACCAACTCATCAAAGTCGCGGATGTCTCGATCGCGCATGCGAGTGTTGAGGAGATTGAGGAGCATAACATCCTACGCGCCAGTCATATCGCAATGGTGCGCGCACTTGCGGGGCTAAAGACGCCAGCAGACTACTGTCTGATCGACGGCAACATGAATCCGCGCGGATTATCCCTGCCATCCGAGGCGATCATCAAGGGGGATGCCCGTTCCGTGTCGATTTCAGCGGCCTCAATTATGGCTAAAATATGTCGGGATTATGTCATGTTGTCCTTGGCGCAACAGCACCCCGGCTATGGCTGGGAGACGAACATGGGTTATGGATCAAAAAGTCACATCTCTGCGCTGCACGAATTGGGCGTAACCCCACACCATAGACGTTTGTTCAAACCGGTACACAACATCTTGTGGCAAGAATAATTGTTAAAACATTGATTCAAAAAACAAATTGACCAAGAATCACACTGCGGTCATCCTAGGTCTCAACCAACGAGTGCAAATAATGTACCGGGGACAGAGGCAGAGTTATGACAGTACACACGAAGGAGGCGCAAGCGCTTCCCCTGAACACGATCCTTAGCGGCGATTGCATCGACGTGATGAATTCACTGCCCGAAGCAAGCGTCGATCTGATTTTTGCCGACCCGCCATATAACCTGCAATTGCGGGGGGATCTGCACCGTCCGGATAATTCCAAAGTCGACGCCGTTGACAACGACTGGGATCAGTTCGACAGCTTTGCAATCTATGACAAATTTACCAAAGCATGGCTGAAAGCGGCGCGTCGCCTTCTCAAGCCCAACGGTGCGATTTGGGTCATCGGCAGCTACCACAATATCTTTAGAGTGGGTGCCGCATTGCAGGATCAGGGTTTCTGGATCTTGAACGATGTCGTCTGGCGCAAATCAAACCCGATGCCCAACTTTCGCGGTAAACGTCTGACCAATGCCCATGAGACGATGATCTGGGCCGGTAAGGATGAAGCGGCCAAATATACCTTCAATTACGAAGCGCTTAAGGCGCTCAATGAGGGGATCCAGATGCGCAGCGACTGGGTTCTTCCGATCTGCAATGGACACGAGCGGATCAAAAACGAAGATGGTGATAAGGCGCATCCAACACAAAAACCCGAAAGCCTGCTGCACCGTGTGCTTGTTGGCTCCACAAATCCTGGTGATGTGATCCTTGATCCGTTCTTTGGGACAGGCACTACCGGCGCAGTTGCCAAAATGCTGGGCCGTGATTTCATCGGTATCGAGCGGGAAGAAGAATACCGCAAAGTTGCCGCCAAACGCATTTCCATGGTGCGCAAGTTTGACAGCGAAGCATTGCAAACCACAACGTCCAAACGCGCAGAGCCCCGCGTACCTTTTGGACAGCTGGTTGAGCGTGGTATGCTGCGACCAGGCGAAAATCTCTACTCGATGAATAACCGTCACAAAGCCAAAGTGCGCGCTGACGGTACGTTGATTGGAGACGATGTGAAAGGATCAATCCATCAGGTCGGTGCAGCCCTCGAAGGTGCCCCAAGTTGTAATGGTTGGACATACTGGTGCTACAAAAAAGAGGGAAAACGCGTACCCATTGATGTATTGCGCCAGCAGATCAGAGCGGAAATGCAAGCCTGATCCTACCTACAGATTTCGAACACCGCCAGTGTCGCTGGCCCCTTCACCGGGGACCGTAAGGACGACACTCACCTTGGCCCCGCCTTTATGGCGGGGCTTTTTTTGTTCGAGTACATCTGTCGCGTTTAATATTTGACCGTGCGATGCTTAATAAGCCAGATACCAAAACTATCTCTAATTTGGCCATATGGATTACTACGCTCCAAGCGATAGTCGTGTTCTTTATTTTCCACACGATAGAAAAGATTTAGAGCAGCACAGTACGGTTCGCCAAAAAATCGCAAAAGCCTTACTCCGACAAAAGCTCGTCATCCCTATTTACTCTGGCCATAAATACTCCGGGGGTGACTTCGCGACAGCGAAGTCGGGGGCTGGCCCCCTAAGCACCCTAAGGCACGGTTGCCGGTGCCGGTTTCCCATTGCGCAGCGCTTGCCTGACGTAGTCCACACCAAATTCGGCTTTGTTGACCACATACAGCACACCTGCTGACGCTGCTTTTTCCCACATAAAAGGGGAGGGCCAATCACTCACCATGATCACAGGAGTTCCAGAGTGCCTTTGGTCTATTGCCAGTTCCAGCGCAAAGTTGGCACCGACTCCATCAGGCAAATGGTTGTCTAGTAAGATCAGAGAGAATGCCCCCCCCGCGAGTGCTTCGCGTGCGGATTGAAGCGTTGATGCCACTTCGACCTGCATATGACGGTTTGTCCGCTCGATCACGCGAGTCATCATCTGTTGGTCGAACTGGCTGTCTTCAACAATCAGGCACATCGCGCGCGGCAATTGTTTGAATGTCGCGTTCTGTTCCATGCGAATCCCCTCCCTGTTGTGCTGCTCTCTGGTATGTCAGCGCGGGATTAACAGATCATTAGCGCGGCATCGGCGTTTGCGCGCGATTATAGGGATGCCAGTCAGTAATCTCGGGGTAATACATCGCGCGCCAATTGCGCACGCGTGGATTCATCACGCGCCGCCAAAGCGGGGGCACCATCGCCAGCATTGTCATCACAGGATAGCCAAAGGGCAACTGTGGCGCGTCCTCGGGACCGTAATTTTGCAGGACAGCAAACCGGCGGTCAGGTTTGTAATGATGGTCTGAGTGGCGCTGTAGGTTGATCAGCAGCCAGTTGGACGCTTTGTGCGCGGCATTCCAGCTGTGGCGTGGCTGCACATGCTCGTATTTGCCATCGCCCAGATGTTTACGCGTAAGGCCATAATGCTCAATGTAATTCACAAGCTCAAGCTGCCAGATGGCCACTCCTGCCTGTAATAAAAATAGCCCCACAGCCGACCAGCCACCAAGAAAAAAGGCAAGAATGAACAGCGCCGTCTGAAGGCCCCAGTAGCGCCAGAACGGATTACGGCGGTCGCTCCACTGCAGGTCCTTACGCGCCAGCATCGCTTTTTCCGCGCCAAACGCACTGACCCAGCACTGATGCAAAACCCGTGGATAATAGCGGTGAAAGCCTTCGTTATAACGTGCTGTCACCGGATCACGGGGTGTGGCCACATATCGGTGGTGCACAAGCAAATGTTCGGACCGGAAATGCGAATAAAGCACCATGGCCAGCAGTATATCTGCCATCCAGCGTTCGATCTTGCTCTTCTGATGCATCAGCTCATGGGAGTAATTGATCCCGACAGTCCCCGTGATCACACCCACACCAAAGAATACCCCGATCCGCTCACCTGTGCTGAGGTGTTCGGCCTGCGGCACATACCAAAGAAGGCCGACCAGCATGACAAATTGTACAGGCGTCCAGATCAGCGTGATCATTTTATACCAATAAAGATCGCTCTCCTGCGCGCCCAGATCAGCATTTGCTGTCTCCAGACCGATGGCCGCGTCAAGGGCCGAGAAAAGATACCAAGTGGTGAGTGGAACGATGAGCAGGAACCATCCACCCCAAATCGCGCTGACACAGACCAACGGAATGAGCCCCAACGAGAGCCAGAAAGGCAGCGCGCGGCTCAGCTTTGCCAATTCGGATGGGGGAATGGTTGCGGGAGCGTCAGTCATGGGTATCGCCTTGGTAAGTCGTTTTCATATTGCTTAGCACAGACTGTGGCGATGTCACTTGTGGCGTTACGTCCTAGGTATGATGTCAAACGCTTTGCGCATCACCGTAGGAAGGTCGGAGGCGTTAAATTCATTATGCGGTTTGAATTGACCCTGCTGTGGCACACAATCTTGGGGGAGGTTGGCGGTCAGTACGCGCAAGATCAGGTGGAAGTGGGTGAAGGTATGACGGACTTCCCCCTCAACGTGGCACCAGTCGCCTATGGTCGGGGGCGTGCTGTCCGGATATGGGAGTGATATTTCAGTCCAGTCCGAGCCGGGCCATCCCAGCATTCCACCAAGCAATCCTTTTTCAGGACGTGTTTCCAACAGCCATGCACCATCTGCACGCCGCCCCAGATAAACAGTACCCTGCCGCACAGGTTTGGGTTTTTTTGCAATCTTTTTTGGCAGCTCCGCCATCGTCCCCGCAATTCGTGCGGCGCAAGGGTCGCGCCAGGGGCAGATGCCGCAGGCGGGTGATTTGGGTGTGCAGATCGTCGCACCCAGATCCATGACGGCCTGCGCATAATCGCCGGGTCTTTTTATGGGCGTGAGTGTTGCGGCTCTTTCCATCAACTCGGGCTTGGCTTTGGGCAGGGGGGTATGGATATCGTAGAGCCGCGCCATCACCCGCTCAACATTGCCGTCGAGCACAGCGTGGGGCAGATCGAACGCTATCGAGGATACCGCAGCCGCCGTATAGGGACCGACTCCCGGCAAGGCCAGCAGCGCTGTATGATCCGCTGGAAACACCCCTGCGTGATCCGAGACAACAGCGCGCGCGCATTTCAGCAGATTACGCGCCCGTGCATAGTATCCCAAGCCTGCCCATTCTGCCATGACGTCTGCGTCCTCGGCAGCGGCCAGATCGCGGACGGTGGGCCATCGGGCAATAAAGCGGGTAAAATACGCCTTTACCGTTGCAACAGTGGTTTGTTGCAGCATGATCTCGCTCATCCAGATGGCATAGGGATCAGGCAACTGTCCATCTGCGCGCGCCTGTGGGGACACGCGCCAAGGCATCGTGCGCGCATGGCGATCATACCAATCAAGTAGAATGGTGGGCATGTCATCTTCTTCACGCACTGTTTATGAACCGATCCCGAATTGCCATAGTGGCAGCGCCGCACTGTTACGCTATACCTTTGAGCGATGACATAGCGTGGCACACCGCATCGCGCCACTGCCACAACAAGAAAGCAACTACCGCACCATGCCCCCCCGTCGCACCACCACAAAAGGATTTGCCCGCACAGCAAGCCTTCTGACCGGCAAGATCCGCAAAGCCTCCGAAAGTCGGGGGTTTGCGCAATCGCGGCTGCTCACCAATTGGGCCGAAGTCGTGGGCGAAGAGGCGGCAGCCATGTCGCGGCCCGTGGAGGTATCATACGGGCGCGGAGGAATGGGCGCTACGCTCACCTTGCTCACCACAGGGGCACATGCGCCGGTCCTCGAGATGCAGAAAGAACAGCTTCGGGCCCGTGTGAATGCAGTCTACGGCTACAATGCCATCGCGCGTGTGCGGGTGACACAAACCGCCGCCACAGGTTTTTCCGAAGGGCGCGTCGCGTTTCAACACGCACCCAAAGTAGCAACTGTTGCGCCCGATCCGGCCCTGCGCGCAAAGGCCGCGCAGAATGCTGCCCATATTGGCGATGAAAGCCTACGCGATGCCCTTGCGCGTTTGGGCGAGAACATATTGAACAAACAAAACCGGTAACCATATTTATATGTCAGCCGCCCGAGCAACAGCTCCTTAAACCAATTCGAAGGAAGTCCGACATGATGAACCGTAGAAATCTCCTCTTTGGCACTGTTGCCGTTGTCGGCGTTGGCGGCTGGTATATGACCAGCAACCGCAGCGCGACGACCGTGGCCTTCCCCGATGGTGCCTTGCCGGGTGCGGCGAACGCACAAAGCACGGATGGTGATATCGACACATCCGGCATTCCGGACATGATTGCAGGCAACCCTGATGCAACGGTCGAGATCATCGAATATGCATCATACACCTGCCCGCACTGCGCCTCGTTCCATGCAGGTCCGTATAAACAGCTCAAAGAAGAGTACATCGACACCGGCAAAATCCGCTTTGTCTACCGTGAGGTTTACTTTGATCGGTTTGGTCTGTGGGCGTCGCTTGTCGCGCGCTGTGGCGGGCCAGAAAAGTTCTTTGGTATCACCGATCTGCTATACGCGAGCCAATCCGAGTGGACGCGTGCGGGTGATCCTGCTGCCATCGTTGAAGAGTTGCGCAAGATTGGACGCCTTGCGGGCCTTGATACCGAAACCCTTGAGGCCTGTTTGCAAAACGCCGACCGCGCACAGGAATTGGTCGCATGGTATCAGAAAAATGCCGAAGCAGATAACGTCACCAGCACGCCATCGTTTATCATCAACGGTGAAAAACACTCCAACATGAGCTATGCGGACATGAAAGAGATCATTGACGCCGCATTGGCAGGCTGAAAACTGCGTCGCTCGCAGGTATGATCGGGATTAAAACGGCGCGGGCATTCCGCGCCGTTTTTCATTGGGCCAATGTCGGATTATTCGGTGTCAGCGGCGATCCGGCTTAATGCGTCCCACAATGCATTCTGTGCATCCAGCTGCAACCTGACCGGCAGTGTGATCACCTTTGCCCTGAATGAGGCGGGTAGCCGCACGGCATCTTTCTCAGTTGTGACCAGTTGCGCACCATGCGCCCGCGCATCTGCCTCCAACCGCCCCAAGAGTGCGGCAGTCAGCGGTTGATGATCCTCAAGCGGTTCGGCATGCACCAGCGTCGCCCCAAGGGCACGCAGAGTGGCAAAGAATTTCTCTGGATGGCCTATCCCTGCAAATGCCAATAAGGGCGTATCGGTCCAGTTCATGCCGGTCTGTAGGGGAACAAGTACTGCACGCACGCGCGCTAGATCAGGCGGTACTTCGGTCAGGTCAAACTTTGATTGCGCGGCCGCGTCCCCGATAGACAGCAGAATATCGGCGCGTGCCAAACCCGTTTGCACAGGCTCCCGCAGCGGTCCTGCAGGCAGGCACAGGCCGTTGCCAAACCCTTTCGAGGCGTCCACCACGACAACACTCAGGTCATAGGCCAATGCAGGGTTTTGAAAGCCGTCATCAAGGACAATGGATTTTGCCCCTGCATCTTGTGCTGCCTGCGCCCCTGCTGCGCGGTTATGGGCCACCCAAACTTCGGCAAATGCGGACAGTAATAGCGGTTCATCGCCAACTTGGGCCGCGGAGTGGCGGGCAGGGTCCACGCGCACAGGCCCCTCCATAGTGCCCCCGTACCCACGTGAAATGATATGCGGCTCAAGATAAAGATCGCGTAGTTTTTCGACCAGTGCGATGACGGTGGGCGTTTTTCCTGTCCCGCCTGCGTTGATGTTGCCCACGCATATTACGGGTACGTGCAGCTTGTGCCGATCACCGTTTGCCAACCTGCGTGCTGTGGCGCGGGCATAGAGCATGCCCAATGGCTGAAGCAGGCGCGCGCGAATGCCGGGCCTGCGGCGGTGCCAGAATTCAGGTGCGCGCATCAGCTGACGGCCTGTTGCGTATCGAGGGCATCCTGCACCAGATCGGTGATCCGGTCCATCAGTAACGCACCCTCACTGATCACTTCCCAACCTGCGTGCGCCATAATCGCTGCCTGATCCGGTGCCACCAACCGGGACACCGCCATCCCGAGGGCCGCACTGTCGTTGATAATGCGCGCCGCACCCGCCGCCGCAAGGCGCGAATAGCTTTGCAGATGCCGCCCGACACGCGGGCCGTATAAAACAGCAGAACCCAATGCCGCTGCCTCAAGCGGGTCGACGCCGTCACGCCCCGCCACAAGCGATCCGCCCAGAAACGAGACTGGTGCCATGCGGTAGAACAGGCCGATGTCGCGGGGGTCTTCGCTCACCAGAACCTGTGTGGTCTCGTCTGGATAGTTTCCATCGTCCCAATTAAGTACCCTGAACTCCTGCCTTTTGATTTGGCCCAGTGCATCTTTTGGGGTCAGGTTTCCGGTTGGACGTATGATCAGCAACAGCCGGTGCGACAGACGCAGCGCTTGACGGTGCGCGGCAAGAATGGTGGGCAGTTCCTCTTGCTGAACGCCGTTTGCGAACCAGATCGAACGCCCGACGCAAGTTGCAGCAAGATCCGCCAGATCGCTTTCATTGCACAGCAACGCTTGCCCCCCGGCCTGCAATGCGGTCGTCACTTCGATGTCGGATTTGGTAAGACCCAGATGTACCAGCCGCCGCGCCGTGGCAGGTGTCCGCACCATAACCGTCGAAAACAGCGGCAGGAGGTTGCGCGCAACATCGGGGAGCCACCGCTCCCGCCTGCCGTCAAAACCTGTATCTTCAGCGTTGACCAAGAACATCGGGCATGCACGATCAGCGGTAGCCAATATGAGATTGGGCCGCAGTCCCCCCCACGTCCAAACCATGCAATCAGGCACCCAATGGTTCAGAAATGCAGCGACACTTGCAGGGTGTTCATCGCATATCTGGGTCAGGTAAATGTCTTTTGGAGGCGCGTCACGTGTGGTGCTGTCGTGTGGCAATGCATCCATTGAGATGAGTACGCTCAGGCCCGGACGGCTGGCCACCTGACGCTGCGCCAAATCCTGTACGGCGATATACCCGTCCGGTTCAGCGCAGTGAATCCAAAGAACCTCACCTTTCGGACGCGCCGTTTCGAATGTGGGCAGTCGGGCACCACCGCGCCGCGCAAGCGCACGGTAAGCAGAAAGACCCAGCGCACGTGCCATAGCGGGTTAGCCTAACTCTTCGGTTGACGACGCCGGAGCCTCCTCGTCGCGCAGACGGTGTAAATGGGCGATGAAGTAGCGCATATGCGCGTTGTCGACCGTGCGCTGTGCTTCGTTTTTCCACGCATCATAGGCGGAGGCATAATTGGGGAAGATGCCAACAACATGCAGGTCATCGACATTCTTGAAGATATTTTCGCTGGGGGTGACCAGCTCACCGCCGAAAACAAGGTGCAGGCGTTGTGTCATTGGATGTGTCCTCGTGAGTGTGTCTGATGTCTGTGTGCACGCGGCAGGCCGTTGTCGTCAAGCGTTACACAAGTGCATCTATAAGGGCGCTGTGGATGGCGTGGCCGCCCGCAACAACACCGTCAAGGCGGGGATCGGCATTGTTAAAGCGAAGTGGCGCACCGCGCTGGTCGCTGATTGTACCACCCGCCTCGGAGACGATAAGTGCACCGGCCGCAATGTCCCATTCCCAACTGGGCCGCAGGGTGAGCATCGCGTCAAACTTCGCCTGTGCAACCAATCCCAAACGATAGGCAAGCGAGGGGCGGTACGCACGCTTGAAAGGTGGACAAACACCTGAGCGCCAGCTTTGTGCGGCCATCGCAGGCTTGGCGGCCAAGATACAAGACAGCTCGAAATCCACAATATCAGTCGCGTTGATAGCTACACCGTTGAGATGCGCACCGCCTCCGACAGATGCGGTATACAGAAGGTCGCGCAGGGGAAGGTAGATGACCGCCGCTGTAACCTCGCCACGCTCTGCCACGGCGATTGCATGCGCCCAAGTGTTGGAGCCTTCGGTAAAACTGCGCGTGCCATCAATAGGATCGACGATAAAAACCCGCTCATGCCCAAGGCGCAGCTCGCCATCCTCTGTTTCTTCGGACAGCCAGCCATAGTCCGGTCGTGCCAACAACAAAACCTGCTGGAGCATATCGTTCACGGCCAGATCGGCCTCGGTGACGGGACCCGCGCCATCTGCCTTGTCCCATCTGCGCGCTGTTTGGCCCACAAAGCCGGTGGCGATACGGCCTGCTATCTTTGCGGCGTCGATGAGAAGCGGAAGATCAGTTGCCGGCAATGGTCATTCCCGACACCAAGAGGGAGGGGACAACACGGCTAAGGTGTGCACGTGCGTCATTTGCAGGCACGATGGCGAGCAGCATGTCACGCAGATTGCCTGCAATTGTACATTCGTTGACTGCATAGGTGATCTCGCCGTTCTCGATCCACAGGCCTGCTGCGCCACGCGAATAATCACCGGTGTTGGCGTTTATCGTCGAGCCGATCATGGATGTCACCAAAAGGCCGGTGCCCATGTCGCGGATCAGGTCTGCACGGCTTGCACTGCCTTGTGTGAGGGCCATGTTCCATGTGCTGGGCATTGGCGAGGAGCTGGCACTGCGTCCGGCGTTTGCGGTGGATGGCAGGCCCAATTGCCGACCCGTTGCCAGATCGAGTGTCCATCCTTGCAGCACACCGTTTTCAACCACGGCCCGTCTGGCGGTTGGCAGGAATTCAGCGTCGAACGGGCGGCTGCCTGTGGCGCGCGGACGGTGTGGGTCTTCAATTAGCGATAGAGTGTCCGGCAATACCTGGGTGCCCAGCGCATCGCGTAAAAAAGATGCTCCGCGCGCGATTGCGCTGCCGTTGATCGCCCCTAAAAGGTGCCCGATCAGGGACGCCGCGATCCGCTCGTCGAATAGGACGGGATAGGCGCCAGTGGGTGGTTTGCGCGCACCCATCCGCAGCAAAGTACGCTCGGCGGCGGTGCGGCCGATGTCGGCGGCACTCCGCAGGTCGTGTTGAAAAATGCGGCTGTCGCCATCGTAATCCCGCTCCATTCGGGCACCGGTGCCCGCAATCGCGACACAACTGAGGCCGCGATCTGTGCGGCGATATCCACCCGCGAAACCGTTGGTTCCCGCCAGAAATACTTCCCGCGCGCCGTATCCTGCGCTGGCGGATTGCACCTGACTGATGCCTGCCACCTCAAGGGCGGCTGCCTCTGCTTCGGCGGCGTCTTGTTGCAGTGCACTTGGCGCAGGCTCATCCGTCCCATCGAAGAGCTCAAATTCATCCATATCCCAGTCGCGCGCGATCTGATCCGGGTCTGCAAGGCCCGCGTGGGGGTTTGTCGGTGCCTCACGTGCCATCGCAACTGCGCGCTCTGCCATCTCGGACAGGGTGCGGGTGCTGGTATCGGAGGCGGAAACGATTGCCGTGCGTTGACCGACAAATACTCGCAGGCCGATATCGGTCCCTTCCTCGCGCTGGGCCTCTTCCAATGCACCGTTGCGCACATCTACTGACAGGGCACTGCCCCGTACGGCCATTGCGTCGGCTGCATCTGCGCCCGCCATTTTTGCCGCATCCAGCATTTGCGCGGTGAGCGCGTCGAGGGATTGTGTCATCGTTCTCTCCTGATCAGAGGCTAGAGGTAGCGGTGCGGACACCCTCCTGCAAGGGTTTGCTCCAAAATGAAAAAGCGGCCCGCATCGGGGCCGCTCTGAAGCTGTGGCACAGATAGCAGGGTTATCTGATCCGCTGACCATTCGCGATAATCTCGCCTGCGTCATTAAACTCGATCTTGGAGGTTAGCGTATCAGGTTCCGCACCAGGCACCGAAAACAGCCCGAGCATCAGACGCGCACCGATGATCTGGTCAGCAGGAAGCAGGCCGATGGCAACAAGCTTATCCATCAGGCCGTTTGCGCCCGCAATGTTGATGTCGATATCTCCGACAGGTTTTGGAAAGCCGGGCAGAGTGGTGGTATCGGAGTTGTCAAAAGCCAGATCGCCCTGCGCCTCAATTTTTGCACCGATTGCATCGACGACAAGTCGTTCAATGCGCAGCGCGTTGATTTCGGCGGGCGCGTCTTCGCTATTGGTAAGCTCCTGTGCGGCGTCGCTTGCGAATGGATCAAAGAGGAGTTTGGCCACACCGCTCAGGTCCAACGCAATTGTTGCTGGATCACGCGGCAGTTGGCCTTCGGGATCAAACAGCGCCCAGATGATGTCGGACATGGTGAAGTCGGTTACGTTAAAGCCCAACGAGAAATCTTGCGGTGTGTCGGACTGGACCAGAGGAGCGCGCAATTCCATCCCTGTTTTGGCCATCTCCAGAAACAGGGGAAACGGCACACCTGCCAGTTGACCACCCATCTGAACCTGCTCGGCAGCGACATCATACTTTACCCCATCAGGGTTCACAGCGAGGCCAAGTGAGGCGCTTTGCGTCGCGGTTTTGATGCGCGACACGCCGTCGATTGACGTAAGCTCGATCCGGTTTTCCGTACCGGTTGTGTCCAATGTACCATCGAATGAAAAACCGGCACCCAGTAAGGGCGCAAGATCGTCAGTCTGAGCCAGGACCTCAATCGGGATGCTGCTCGTGCCTGACATCACCACACGGCCTACCGTGCTTTTGAGGCTCATCGCCTCACCACTTTCGGGATCATTGAAGGCGATATCATATACGATATTGCCCATCTCTGCATTCTGTTTGTATGTGCGTACATCGCCCGCTGTCACCTCTGTGAC
Organism: Sulfitobacter sp.; assembly: GCA_049670485.1. GTDB lineage: Bacteria > Pseudomonadota > Alphaproteobacteria > Rhodobacterales > Rhodobacteraceae > Sulfitobacter. The sequence continues at coordinate 34,331 of JBATTJ010000054.1, read as the reverse complement.
GGAGCGTACATTGTCCCCTTTGAGTGCGAAGTTTGCGTCCGTGCTCTCCACCGGTGCGCCGTCCACCACAAGGGAGGTCAGTGCCAGACCAAAGGTTACCGCAGTATAGTCATAGCTAAGCGCATCTGCGTCCCCACGCACAGTCATGGCATGCCCTGTTTGAGTATAATCCAGTGCGATTTTAGCGGGTTTGCCGCCATCGTCAGGGGTGATATCAACTATGATCGGCATATTGGCGGGCATCATGATACCTACACTGCCATCGCCTTGCTCAAGAAATTGCAAATCGCCAACGCTTATTGACACTGTCTCAGTGTCGTCATCGCCGTCGATTTGCACGGTGATGTCGCGTACGAAAAGCGTGTTGTCTGTCGTGTTTTGGTCCGCCGTTACGCTATAGCCCAGACCTTCCAGATAGCCGCGCCAGTCGCCCCACACTTGTGACGCCGTCAGATCGGCCATTGCGGTCCCCGCCAGTAGCGTGAAGCCGAGTGTGGTGGTCGCCAAAAGGGAGCGGGCAGGTAACATGTCTATATTTCCTTGTCTTTTATCGTGCGCAACCGTCAGGCAAACGGTGCATCGGGTCAAGAGCGCATGCGCACGGGGTGGCCACTGTCGGAGGGTCGCGCTACCTATGGGTCAGCTCACTTATATAACCCGCAATCTCAGGGAGACCATAGATGGATATGACGTCGAAAACAGTAATGATCACCGGAGCAAGCCGTGGCATCGGTGCCGAAACTGCGCGGGTTTTTGCCAGCGCGGGTGCCAATGTTGTCCTATTGGCCCGTTCACAGGATGATATTGCCGCCCTCGCAGGGGAGATCGGCAAAAACGCGATTGCGATCCCGTGCAATGTTGCCCGCTACGGCGAGATGTCCTCGGCTGTTGCGACAACGATACAAGCGTTTGGCGGTGTGGATGTGCTGGTTAACAATGCCGGTGTGGTCGATCCCATAGGTCATTTGGGCGCGACCGATCCCGATGAATGGGGTCAACTGATCGATATCAATGTCAAAGGTGTGTACAACGGCATTCATGCAGCCTTGCCCGCGCTTAAATCAGGCGGTGGCGGCTCGGTCCTGACCATCAGTTCGGGTGCGGCCCATAATGCAATTGAAGGGTGGAGTGCGTATTGCGCGTCTAAGGCAGCGGTCAATATGATGAACCGCTCGCTTCACCTTGAAGAAGGGGGCAACGGTATCCGTGCCATCGGCCTGTCGCCGGGTACGGTCGCCACACAGATGCAGCGCACAATCAAAGCATCCGGCATCAACCCAGTGAGCCAGCTTGACTGGGACGTTCACATCCCTGCGGATTGGCCTGCCAAGTGCCTCTTGTGGATGTGTAGTGCTGAGGCAGACCGCTATTGCGGCGAGGAGATATCGCTGCGCGACGAGAGTATTCGCAAGGCGGTTGGCCTTATATGATCGATCTCGCACAAGACGGAAATATCTGGACCGTAACTCTCGACCGCCCTGACAAAGCCAACGCACTCACCGAGGCAATGCTTACCGAGTTGTGCGAGATATTTGAGAGCGCAGGGGAGGCCCGCGCGGTCATTCTGACGGGTCGCGGCAAGATTTTCAGTGCAGGTGCGGATCTTGAGGCTGCGCGTGCGGGGCTTGCTGTCTCGGATCTTTGGGAGCGGCTGTCGGGCGCGATTGCGACATTGCCCGCTTTGACAGTTGCGGCTTTGAACGGGACGCTGGCGGGCGGTGCAATGGGCATGGCGCTTGCCTGTGATATTCGCATTGCCGTACCGGGTGCTAAGTTTTTCTATCCGGTGATGAAGCTCGGCTTTTTGCCACAACCCAGTGATCCCGCACGCATGAGTGCGCTCATCGGTTCGGCACGCACCAAGCTTATTTTGATGGGTGGGCAGAAAATCCTGACGGAGGAAGCATTGGCATTTGGCCTGATTGACCGCGTGGTCGCACCGGATATGCTTTTGCAAGCCGCACAGGAGCTTTGTGCCGATACCTGCGCCGCGCCTGAGACAATCGCCAAAGGGATTAAGGCGATGTGCCGCTAACGTGGCTTAGATCAAAGGTATCAGCGGAACATCACAAGCGGCCAAAAACAACAAAGCGGTAAGAATGCCGAGGGTTCGCATGAAGATACTCCTGAAATTTGTGATGCCGCGTCGAGCGACAAGCGTATGCCTACCACATACCTAACGTTTACGCATACCCCCCGGTATTTTCGAGCGGAAAGACGGCGGACGCTTTGCCGCCCACGCCGCGAACTTCGCAAGCCTTGGGTGCGCGCGTAACGCTTGAGGCGTGTTATAGTCGCGGGCGAGCTCTGCTTCGGTCAGCGTTGCGTGCACTTCGCGGTGGCAGATGTGATGCATGAGGATCACCGGTCCGCCCTTGCCGCCCTTTAGTTTGGGGATCAAATGATGCATGCTTTGCGGGACGCCTTCGGGGATCGGTCGATTGCACAGTGGGCAAATCGGGTCTGGCGTTTCAACATCTATCTTGCGCGCCACTTGATCCTCCCATGGCACTGGGCCAAGAGAGTGGAACGGATAACCGATTAGACAAGGGCGCTGCTATGAATTTCGACCTCGCGGACTATCCCCCGATTGTCGGGCAAATCATCGGTTACGGTATGCAGGGCTATGAACTGGCGCTCAGCTGGTTGCTGAGCCCGGCGGCATGGTCCCAATTTGCCATTCTTGTTGCAGCCTATCTGTTGGCGGTGCTGATCTCGCGGCGCCTGCGACCCGCGCTGGCCAGTTTGCTTGACCCCGGTGAAAAGCAAAACCTTTTCACGGGCGCGCGCTTGTTCGTCATGCAGTTTCTGCCGCTGATCCTGCCGCTGCTGGCCTATGCCTTGACCGGCATCGGAGAGCAGGTCGTCCGCTCGATATTTGACAGTGGTGCCGTGATTGCGTTCGGCAAACGGCTGTTTTTATTCCTTGCTGTGCGTACCTTCGTGCGCGACATCCTGAAAGACCCGTTCCTGACGTTGCTGGGTCGCTTTATGCTACTGCCGATTGCGGCGCTCTATACGCTTGGGTTGCTTGATGTTGTCAGCCTTCAGTTGACCGAAACCGTCGTTGGCGTTGGCAATATCAATTTTTCGCTCATGTCGATCGTGCGGGGGGTTATCGCAGGCTCGTTGCTGTTCTGGCTGGGCCAATGGTCAAACAGCCAGACCTCTGCCCTCATTGAAAAACAGGAAATGCGCCCGTCCCTGCGGCAACTTTTAATCAAGACGGTCGAGTTTACAATTTTTGGTGTCGCGTTCTTGTTGCTGATGAACGTGATGGGCATCAATCTGGGCGCGCTCGCTGTGCTCGGTGGTGCGATTGGTGTTGGTCTCGGTTTTGGTTTGCAAAAGATTGCGTCGAACTTCATCTCCGGTGTGATCCTGCTGGTCGAGGGGCAGGCGACAGTCGGCGACTATGTCGAGTTGGACGGCGGGGAGAGCGGCAAGATTGTCAAAATGACAGCCCGCGCCGCGATCCTCGAGACATTCGATGGCAGATGGGTTGTGGTCCCGAACGAAGATTTCATCACAACCCGTGTCATCAACTATTCTGATTCCGGTTCCGCCAACCGGTATGAGGCGGCATTCTCCGTGAGCTATGATACGGACATCAACCGGGTGCCCGACATCATCGCAGAAGCCGTCTCCAAACATCCCGAAGTGCTGGATCTGCCCTATCCCCCCGATTGTGAGTTGCGCGGTTTCGGCGACAGCGGCATCGACTTTGCCGTGGAGTTCTGGGTGAACGGCATTGATGACGGACCGAATAAATACACCTCAGATGTGCTGTTTCTGGTCTGGAACGCGCTGCGCGACAACGGGATCGAAATTCCCTATCCGCACCGTGTGGTTGAAATTAAGGGTGGCATGCCTGCCGCGACATCCGAATGAAACATGCAGTCGTCATTGGTAGTGGCCCTGCAGGTTTGATGGCCGCCGAAGTTCTGGCGCAAGCGGGCGTGAAGGTCACCGTTTGTGAGGCCAAACCATCCGTCGGCCGTAAATTTCTAATGGCTGGTAAATCGGGTTTGAACCTGACGAAAGTTGAGGAGGCAGCCGCCTTCCATAGTGCTTTTACCGACGCGATGCCGTGGATGGGTCCGATATTGGACGCGTTTGGCCAAGATGCTGTCCAAATGTGGGTTAAAGGGTTGGATCAGTCGATATTTACCGGCTCTACGGGTCGGGTGTTTCCCACCGCGATGAAGGCATCGCCCCTTTTGCGAGCATGGCTAGCGCGGCTTGGCGAGTTGGGTGTCGCGTTCAACACGCGTTGGCGTTGGACTGGTTGGAACAACAATGCGCTGCAGTTCGATACGCCGGACGGCGCGCAGCAGCTTGAGCCTGATGTGACTGTTCTGGCATTGGGTGGGGCAAGCTGGCGGCGGCTCGGCTCGGACGGCATATGGAGCGACCTATTGAAGGCACAGGGTGTCGCAATTGCGCCGTTTGAGCCTGCAAATGCTGGTATCGGGGTCGACTGGACGCCTTACATGGACAAGCACCTTGGAACGGCTCTCAAGGGTATCTCGCTGCGCGCAGGGCCATATGTATCACGTGGTGAGGCTGTGCTGTCGCGCAAAGGGCTGGAAGGTGGCGGTATCTATACCGTATCGCGTGGCGTACGTGAGGAGCATCAGTTGATGCTCGACCTTGCGCCGGATCTCGATGTAGGTGCGGTCGCTGCGAAACTGAGCAAACCGCGCGGCAAGGCGACACAGACCAGCCACTTGCGCAAAACTCTTGGACTGGATGCCGCGAAGATTGCGCTGTTGCAGGAGATGGCAACACCCCTGCCGAAAGAGGTGAAAACACTTGCAGAGCTGATCAAAGGGTTGAACATCCGTCATGCAGGATTGCGCCCGATGAATGAAGCGATATCGACTGCGGGGGGTGTCGCGCGGGCTGCGTTTGATGACACGCTTCTGCTACACAAAGTGCCCAACACCTATGTGGTTGGTGAAATGCTGGATTGGGAAGCGCCCACAGGCGGGTATCTCATCACCGCTTGCGTCGCCACAGGGGCTTGGGCAGGCCACCATGCGGCGGCCCGCTTGTTGTCTTAGGTAATATCGCGGTCCCGCACGGCATGGAAGGCATCGCGTTTGCGCAGACTGTCAGCCCATGCCGCAAGCCGTGGATCAACAGGTTCAAACCCCGCACCCATGGACCAGTTGAGACAGTGCACGGCCAGAATGTCAGGCACGCTCATAGCGTCTCCCATCAGAAAGGGACCATCAAGCCGCTCTGCCAATAGCGAAGCGGATCGGGCAAACTCACCCTTGAGGCTTTCCTTGATCTCGGGCACCCGCATGTCTTCGGGAAAGACAAAGCTGTGCTTGGCTGCGGCCCACAATACCGCATCAAATTCATCAACAAGCCAGAACAGCATGGCATCCTGCCGCGCACGTGCAAGCGTACCGGCGCGCGCCGTCATCGCATCGTGCTTGTCAGCAAGATACTGCATGAGGGCGACAGAATCCGTCAGCACTTCGTCGCCGTCCAACAATGCGGGTACCTTGCCGGAGGGATTGTATTTACGCGCTTCGTCCGAGCGTGGGGCCGCATGTACGATGTCGTAGGGTTGCCCCAATTCTTCCAACATCCACATGACCCGAAACGCGCGCGATTTCACGCCGCCGATAACTGTATACATTGTTTTTCCTTCTTGTTTGGTCAGCTGGCGCCAAACATGGCCAGCCGGATGAACGCACGCTCGATGATCGCCATGGCAGGCGCGGTTTGCCCGGCCGAGCGCAGTTGAAGATCCGTGTCTGTCAAAATGCCCAATGCTGTTTCAAGCTTGGCCGTGCCCCAATCGCGCGATTGTCGCATCACGCGGTCACGGTCCCGTACCCCCCAGATGGGCGCACCGGGGTTGCAGGCCGTACGGTGCAAGGTGCGAAAGTGGCGCATGGCCATAATGCTGAGGGTTACTGCATTCACGCCCTGACTTTGTAACCGGCGCATCAATGGGCCAATATCAGCAGTTTTCTTCTCGGCCACGATGTTCAGAATATCATCAACTGCCGCTTCAATGGAGGCAGGCGCGCAAGCGGCAATATCATTGAGTGTTATAGGTGTTCCGGAATCGCTGAGTTTATAGAGCGATAGCTTTTCAAGCGTTTGGCGAAAATCGCCGGGATCAAGGCTGCGCGCAAGATCCTCTAGCGCGCCTGTGACTGCACCGTCTGTTTGCAAGCCGGCCTCACGCAGAAGCCGCTCAATCTCTGCACGGTCGGGCGGATCATCGAAGATGCCCCAAGCGTATGCGTTGCGGTGCCCCTCAAACGCCTTGAGCAGTTTTGAAGTTTTCTTTAGATCACCTGCGGTCACAACGATCTGTGCGTCGCCGGATTGCCAGTCAGCGACTGTGTCGATGATGATTTTCGCTACCAGCTCATTTGCGCCTTCCACAAAGGCCGCGCGCGGTCCGGGGAAGAACCCGATGGCTTTTACCGCGTCCAACAGTAAAGCGGGCTCACGCCGCAGATCCGCTGCGGGAATACGGGTCAGGCGCATCTCCTCTTCTGCGGCAGGACCAAGCAGGGCCTTGAGATATTCCTGACGCTTGAGTGCCACACGCATCGCATCACCGCCGTAAAGCAGCAGGCCGAGTGTATCTTTAGGCGGTTTGGATACAATGCCCGCCCCGTCGCGACGGCCAAGCTTCATGGTGCGAGATCGGTGGAAAACAGCCGCGCGGTGATCTGGTCGCCCAGAATAACCATTAACCGCTCAAGTGCGTCCTCTTCGGCGGCAAGAGCGGCAACGGTTGTACCGGTTGCGGAATATGCTGTGAAATTGTCGACAGTGCCTGACGTGATCACATTGCCACTGGTCGTATCGCGCAGGGCAAAGCGTGCATTTCCGATCAGATTGAAACGGGTTATCTCACCGGCGGGATTGATCGCCAGCCCTGCCTGACCCGTGCTAACCGCCAGATCGAGCGCATAGCGCGCAGCGCCGCCGCTGCGGCCAAGACGGGTTTCCATATGCCGCGTAAGCAGGAAACTCGCTTGATCCGATGGCTCTTGCACCAAGACCTGTCCGCGCAATTGTGCCCCGGCACCTCCGGGCGCAAAGACGGGCGTAAATCCGCATGCACACAGTACGAGGGGCAGCGACAGCAGCGCCCTGCGGTTAAACAACGACATTTACGATCCGTCCTGGCACAACGATCACCTTCTTGGGCGTTCCGCCCTCAAGGATACGGATCACAGCCTCATGAGCAAGGGCAAGCTTTTCAACTTCCTCTTTTGGCATGTCTGCGGGCACGTCGATCTCTCCGCGCCGCTTTCCGTTGACTTGAATGGGCAGGGTGACGGTATCATCCTTGAGCAATGCTTCATCCGCGACAGGCCACGGGGCTGACGCGATCAAGCCTTCACCGCCCTGGGCGGCCCAGATTTCTTCGGCCAAATGCGGTGTCATCGGTGACATCAGCTGTGCAAGGGTCACGACTGCCTGACGTTGTGCGGATTTCGACGCCTTTGACTTTTGCAATGTCGCCGTGAGGCCATAAAGCTTGGCGATAGCTGCGTTAAAGCCAAAACTTTCAACGGCCATGGTCACATCATGGATGGTCTTATGGGTTTGCTTGAGCAGGTCCTGATCATCCGCATTGGCTTCCTCTTCGGGCATCGCCGCGATGCGATCTGAGATGTTCCAGACACGGCCAAGGTGTTTATACGCAGCTTCCGCGCCCGACGCTGTCCACTCTACATCCCGCTCTGGGGGAGAATCGCTTAGCACGAACCAGCGTGCCGTATCCGCCCCGAAGGCGGAAATGATGCTGAGGGGATCGACGACGTTGTTCTTCGACTTTGACATTTTGGCAGAAGGGATAATATCGACCTGCGCACCGCCTTTCTTGAGGAAAGCCTGATCGCCTTTCAGGTCTACCTCTTCGGGGTAGTGGAAAACGGGCCGTCCGTCGCTGCCTTGCTCGGTTTTATAGATCGCGTGGGTCACCATCCCCTGGGTAAACAGTGCATCGAACGGCTCAATCGCACTTTCGGGTAGATGGCCGGTGATTTGCATCGCACGTGCGAAAAAGCGGGCATAGAGAAGGTGCAGAATCGCATGCTCCACCCCGCCGATGTACTGATCGACGTTCATCCAGTATGCCGCATCTTCCATGACTGTAGGTGTGTCCGCATGCGGCGCGGTAAAGCGGGCATAGTACCATGATGAATCCACGAACGTGTCCATGGTATCGGTTTCGCGCTGGGCAGGCTTGCCACATGAGGGGCAGGGCGTTGTGCGCCACTCTGTGTGTCGGTCGAGCGGGTTGCCCGGAATGTCGAACGTCACATCTTCGGGCAGTTTGACGGGCAGGTTCTCTTTGCGCTCCGGGACGACACCACAGTCATCGCAATGAACCACCGGAATCGGGCAACCCCAATAGCGTTGACGGCTCAAACCCCAGTCGCGCAGACGGAATTTGGTCACGCCCATGCCAACCCCTTGGGATTCGCAGAACGCGATTGCGGCATCGATGGCCTCGTTTCCTGTCTGCACGTCTTCGCCGGCAAAACCGCGCACATACAATACACGCTCAGTCTTTTGGGGTACGTAAGCCTCACCGCCGTCTTCGGGGGCATGGTACGTTGTGTCATATGGCAGATATGTCGAAATCACAGGCAGATCGTATTTACGCGCAAACTCTAAATCGCGGGCGTCATGCGCGGGACAGCCAAAAATTGCGCCAGTGCCGTATTCCATCAGGATGAAGTTCGCAATGTAGACCGGCAGCTCCTGCGCGGTATCAAAAGGATGCCGTACGCGGATGCCGGTATCAAAGCCCAGTTTCTCGCCGGTCTCGATGGCCTCTTCCGTGGTGCCGCCTTTGCGACACTCGGCTACGAATTCCGCTACATCCGCATTATCGCGCTCCAACATCTTGGTGATCGGGTGATCCGGTGAGATTCCGACAAAGCTGGCACCCAGCAAGGTGTCGGGCCGTGTGGTATAGACCTCGATCTGCTCATGGCCGTCGGGCGCATTGACTGTGGAGAAAGCAAACTGCAATCCGCGCGACTTGCCGATCCAGTTTTCCTGCATCAGCCGCACCTTTGCAGGCCAGTTCTCGAGAGTATCAAGCGCGCCAAGCAATTCATCGGAATAGTCGGAGATTTTGAAGAACCATTGCGTTAACTCACGCCGCTCGACCAACGCACCTGAACGCCAGCCGCGGCCCTGCTCGACCTGCTCGTTTGCCAGCACAGTCATATCGACAGGATCCCAGTTCACCACAGCATTCTTGCGGTAGATCAGGCCTGCCTCGATCATGTCGATGAACATCGCCTGTTGGTGTTGGTAATAATCTGGGTGGCACGTCGCAATCTCGCGCGACCAATCAAGCGAGAAACCAAGAGGCTTCATCTGCGACTTCATGTCTTCGATGTTCTGGTAGGTCCATGCGCCGGGATGGATGCCTTTTTGCATGGCCGCGTTTTCAGCCGCCAGCCCGAATGAATCCCAGCCCATAGGGTGCAGAACGTTAAAACCGTTCGCACGCTTATACCGCGCGATGACATCCCCGAGTGTATAGTTGCGCACATGGCCCATGTGGATGCGGCCAGACGGGTAGGGGAACATCTCCAATACATAGTACTTTGGCCTGTCGGCGAGGCGAACGGCCTTGAAGATTTCGGATGTTTCCCACGCCGCTTGCCAGCGGGCTTCAATCTCGAACGGGGTGTAGCGGGTCATGCACAGGCCTTTTTAACGCAGCAACGCCGGACGTGTGGTGATCACAAAGTCCGGCGCTGCACTATTGGGGTATGAATAGAGTAAATGCGGTCAGAACTTATTGTCTGCCACGCGCAGTTCGCGGGCACGCGACAGGATAGCGTCCTCAACCGCACGGCTTGTGGCCGCGCTTACAGGACCGCCGCGCGATTGCAGCGCCACATTGAGCGAGCGTGCATCGAGCGCCGGATCATCGATCAATACCGTTGCGCGGTATGCGGTGCCGCCATTGGGTGGTGTGCCAAAGCCTGTGACGATCACGCCGGTGAACGGATCAACGGATTGCACGGGCAGGAAATTGAGAACCTCGAGCGAGGCAGACCACAGATAACGGTTAACCAGAACTTCAGTTTCGGTGTTCCGGTTGGCGAACAGATCCCAGATCGTGCCACCGCGCCCTTCGTCCAGCTGATCTGAGTCGCCGCGCGATGTCGCAACGTCAAGTTCGGGCGCGCGGGATGTGTCATCCGCATCTTCACGAGTGCCAAAGCCTCCGAAACCGCCAAACGAGCCGCAAGCGGTCAGCGTGCCCAGCACCACTGTCAGTATCGCTATGTTCCGTAGCTTCATGCGCCCCATAGTAATCACCTTATATACTGCATTTTCTATCCAATACCCAAGGGGGCGCATGTGGGCAAGGTTTATGTAGTCTGCAACGCCCTTGTTATGCGGGGCATTCAGCGCGGCACGGGCAGACGACTGTGGCAAAGGTGCATCATCATGGCGTGCATTTATTCCAGCGCATTCGGTTTGCTTGCTAAAAGATCGGGTCAGGCGCAAAAGAAGCTCATGCCCAGATCGGAGTTCACCGGTCGGGTCCGAAATAAGTCAAACCGAGGGAAAACTCATGAAAAAAGTTCTTTTCGCTACAGCAGCTTTGGTAGCCGGTGCAGTATCCGTACCACACGTTGCAAGCGCCCAGCAGAATGTTACAACAAACAATGCTGAATTCGACATCACCGGTTACGCCCGCTTTGGTGTTGGTTACGACGAAGGTCGCGCCGAAGAAAGCATCATCATCAGCCGTTTCCGTCTGAACCTGAACGCAGCAGTTGTTACCGATGGCGGCGTACGCTTCGCGGCAACAGTTCGTGGTCAAGCTGACGAAAACTCCGACGGCACAGCCGGCGCACTGACATTCGGTGGCGCACGTTACCAAGTTTCCACAAACGGCTTGCGCGTTCGTATCGGCAACATCTCCGGCGTATTCGACGATGGCGGCACAATCCGTCCATTCGAAGATGTTGGTCTTGAAGGTTCCATCGGCATGGTCGACTCGTTCGGCTTCCCTGGCCCAGCATTCGGCAACAGCTCCGACAACAACGGTATCCTGGCAAACTACGAAATCGCAGGTTTCAAAATTGCTGGTTCGTATGTTGATGAATCCCAGAACGTAAACGGCACAGAAGACGCACAAATCGGTGTTGGCTATGCATTCGGCGACTATAACGTCGGCGCAGTAGTTGGTCGCTCCGAAACAGCCGGCGTAGACAGCGACTACTACCTGCTGTCCTTCGACGGTAAAGTTGGCCAGTTCGGCTTCGCAGTCGTAGTTGGTGAAAACGACCTTAACGGTCCAACAGGTGACGACACAGCTTACGGCTTCAGCCTTGACTATGACGTCAGCGAAGCAACAAACGTACAGTTCGTATACAGCGGCGGCGGCTCTGCAGACATCGCAGGCAACGACGACGCATATGCAATCGGTGTACTGCATGACCTCGGCGCAGGCGCAACGCTTCGCGGCTTCATCGGTCAAGACATCGGCGGCGACGCACGTGCAGACCTTGGTGTTCGCTTCAACTTCTAAGTTGAACGCAAATATCTGAATGATTTGGGGCAGACTTCGGTCTGCCCCTTTTCTTTTGTTCGGTGATGTTATCATTAAGGTCCAAGCCAAGGAGACCTACGATGACACTGCACGCCATTACTGACCGAATTGCAAAAGCCGAAAGCGACGCGGGCCGTGATGCAGGCTCGGTCTCTCTGATTGCGGTAAGCAAAGTGCAGCCCAACGCACGGGTCGCGGCGGTGTTGGACGAAGGCCACCGCATTTTTGGTGAGAACAAAGTGCAGGAAGCCGCAGGCAAATGGCCCGACTTCCGCGCGCAATACGACGGTGTAGAGCTGCATCTGATCGGACCACTGCAAACAAACAAGGCACGTCAGGCCATGGAATTGGCGGATTTCATTCACACGTTGGATCGACCCAAGCTTGCCAATACTCTGTCGCGGCTCGCTCAGGAGATTGGCCGCTGTCCCGAGCTGTTCATTCAGGTGAACACGGGCGAGGAAGAGCAGAAAGCGGGTATTTTACCGCTCGACGCTGATGCTTTTATCACGGAATGTCGTGCGCTTGATCTGCCGGTGAAGGGCCTGATGTGTATCCCGCCGGTCAACGAAGAGGCATCGCTTCACTTTGCACTGCTGGCCAAAATTGCAGCGCGCAACGGGCTTACAGGCCTGTCCATGGGAATGAGCAGTGATTTTGAAAAAGCTATCGCGCTTGGCGCGACCCATGTGCGCGTCGGTTCAGCCATCTTTGGCGAGCGAACCACCGACGCGTAAATGCCTAAGGTACGATCAGGCGCGTTCCATAGGTGATGCGTGCGGCGATGGCGTGCAGATGTTGGCGCGAAAATGCGATGCATCCTTCGGTAGGGTAGCCGGGTCTGCGATATTGATGCAAAAATATAGCGGAGCCGCGCCCTTTGACGGGATAGGGCCAGTTCCAGTTGGTTAGGATCACAAGATCATACAGCGGATCAGCACGGCCCAACCGCTCATGGCTGTGTGGATAGGGCGCGCGGACCATCATATTATAGTCTTCGTCGTTCGGATCATCTGACCAGAGATCGCTTGGCCCGATGGGAACGGCCCAGGATACCGGCCGCGCAATCCGGTCAGGTCGGTACAGTATGCCAACAATCGCATGCACACCGCGCGGTGTAGCGCCATCGCCCTCACGTTTGCGCGTAGACAACCCACCTTTTCCGATCGTGCAGGGCCAAAGCTGCCCCTGAAATCTCAAACCCATCGGGGTGAGTACCATATCATCCGGCGTCACAGCAGGTGACCTGATTTCGCGGCCTTGGTCGCGAGGTAGGCTGTGTTGTGGCGGTTTTCGCCCACTACCAGCGGTACACGCTCCACCACTTCGACGCCGCATTGGTTCATCATTTCGACCTTGCGGGGATTGTTGGTCAGCAACCGAGCGGCTGAAAAACCCATAGATTTGAGTATTTCAGCACCCAACCTAAAGTCCCTTTCGTCATCTTCGAACCCCAGACGGTGGTTTGCCTCGACTGTGTCAAATCCCTGATCTTGCAGGGAGTAGGCACGCATTTTATTGGCAAGGCCGATGCCGCGCCCTTCCTGATTGAGATACAAAAGGATGCCATGCCCCTCCGACCCCATCTGGGCGAGCGCCGCGCGCAATTGCGGGCCACAATCGCATTTCAGGCTGCCCATCAGATCACCGGTAAAGCAGGCGGAGTGGAGGCGGCACAAAACCGGCGCGCTACGTTCATGGCGGCCAATTTCGATGGCATAATGCTCTTCGCCGCCGTCTTCAGGCCGAAAGACGTGCAGGCGACCGGCCTCCGACACTTCCATGGGCAAGCGCGCGTGGATCACAGAATGCAAAGGACTGGAAGCCAGCAGGTGCGTCGCCGCATCATCAGCGCCAATCCGGGTCAGGGTATGGGCTGCGGCAAAAGCCTTGGCATCATCCAATGGTGCAATTACCGCAGCAGGCAGCAGCCGCGCGGATTTGGCAAGTGTCAGTGCAATAGAGTGCTGTGTGGCAGTGCCGTCGCGCACGGCCGACAATGGCCCTTTGAGAGGTGCACGCAAATCGTCGGCGGGATCGGCAATGCTGTGTACCCATGCGAGGGTGGCGTCAGACGGCAGGATAATCCGTGCCAAATCTCCGTCATATGCGCGCGCCTTAAGGGTCTGCGCACGGCGCGCAGTGATCGCAAGAACAGCCTCACCGTTAAGTGTCATGACGTCATTCAGGCGCGCCGCCGTCAAAGTTTCAGCAGCAAGGACTAATACATCACCGATCACGACAGGCACGCCCATTCGCAAATCCGCCCGCGCACGGGCCAGTGTTTCGGTCACATCAGGGGCAAAATGCATGGCGTTTGTTACAGCTTTCAGGGTTCGACAGAAAGATATCTAGGCTATGGCGTCCGGAATTGAAACATTTGACCGTATCCGTGACACGCCGCTGTGAGGGCGCGGTCCTTTTCCTTGCCGCGGGCGCATCCTTCCATATCTTAGGGCTAACACATAGGGAGGCCTACGATGGCACAGCTCAAGAAGATCTTGCTTGTAGACGACGATGACGATCTGCGCGAAGCGTTGAGCGAACAGTTGATTATGACCGAAGATTTCGACGTCTTCGAGGCCGCTGATGGGGCACAGGCCATGACGCGTGCCAAGGAAATGATTTATGATTTGCTCATTCTCGATGTAGGCCTTCCCGATACCGATGGCCGTGAGCTTTGCCGTTTGTTGCGCAAACAAGGGATCAAAAGCCCGATTATGATGCTGACCGGCCATGATGGCGACGCGGATACAATTTTGGGCCTTGATGCCGGTGCGAACGACTATGTCTCCAAACCGTTCAAATTTCCCGTGTTGCTTGCCCGTATTCGTAGCCAGCTGCGTACTCATGAGCAGTCAGAAGACGCGATTTTCCAGCTTGGGCCGTACACTTTCAAGCCGTCGATGAAGATGCTGATCCGTGAAGACGAGACAAAGGTCCGTTTGACCGAGAAAGAAACCAATATTCTCAAGTTTCTGCACCGCTCCTCCGAAGGGGTCGTGGCGCGAGAAGTTCTGCTGCACGAAGTGTGGGGATACAATGCGGGCGTGACCACGCACACGCTTGAGACGCACATTTACCGCCTGCGCCAGAAGATCGAGGCAGACCCATCCAATGCACGGCTTTTGGTCACTGAATCGGGCGGCTACCGCCTCATGATCTAGACCGATTTTTAACGGTCCCGTGTTACCAACAAGTCCAACAGGTTTTTTTCATGAGTTTCCTGTTGGTTTGACTCCGAAGTGAGTGGCCGGAGCGATTGCCACTCGACCTCCCTGTTGGACTTGGCCGGGCCTTTGTGCCCGGTCTTTTTTTGCCTTTTTGGTGGTTGCCTTGCGCGCACCGCGCTACGGTATCCGAAATTCTCGCAGGAGCATGCCCCATGTCATTCACACTAAGCACTTGGAACATCAATTCAGTTCGGTTGCGGGAACCGATTGTGTGCAAGTTGTTGACCGAAGAGGGGCCGGATGTGCTGTGCTTGCAGGAATGCAAAAGCCCCGTCGACAAAATCCCGCTCGAGCAGTTTGCAGCGCTCGGATATACGCACATGGTTGCCGAAGGGCAGAAGGGCTATAACGGTGTGGCGATTTTATCGAAGCTACCGCTTGAACCTGCAGGGGCACATGATTTTGCCGGACTTGGCCACGCGCGGCACGTTGCGGCGAAACTGCCCAACGGCGTGACAGTGCACAACTTTTACGTGCCTGCGGGTGGCGACGTGGCAGACCGCGAAGTGAACGAGAAATTTGGACAGAAAATGGACTATCTCGCAGAGATGCGCGATTTCTTTCATGAAAATGCACCGCAGAAGTCTATTCTGGTAGGCGACCTCAACATCGCGCCGCGCGAAGACGATGTGTGGGATCACAAGAAACTGCTTAAAGTCGTGAGCCATACACCGGTCGAGGTAGAAGCATTGGTGCAGACGCAGGATGCGGGCAAATGGGTGGATATCACCCGTCAAGACATTCCGAACGGCAATCTTTACAGTTGGTGGAGCTACCGCGCGAAGGAGTGGGATACCGCTGATAAAGGTCGCAGACTTGACCACATTTGGGCCACGCCTGACATCTCAAATGCGGCACATGGAAGTCGTGTTTTGCGCGTAGCGCGGGGTTGGGAGAAGCCCTCGGATCATGCGCCGGTTTTTGCAACTTTTGATGTTTGACGGTATGGCCCTTTGAAACCACACCCCGCGGCCTCATATAGAGCGCAAATAGACTGCATAGAACATTAGGACCTGAAAAATGATGGATCTCAATCTTACCGCCGCTGCTCCGGCAGATGACCTGATCAAAGACACGACCGAAGCGACATTCATGGTCGATGTGGTCGAAGCGTCCCAGACTACGCCTGTTATCGTCGATTTTTGGGCGCCTTGGTGTGGCCCGTGCAAGACACTTGGCCCACAGCTTGAAGCGGCAGTTGTCGCTGCAAAAGGCGCCGTGAAAATGGTCAAGGTGAATGTGGATGAAGCCCAGCAAATCGCCGGTCAGCTACAGATCCAGTCGATCCCGACAGTCTATGCATTCTGGCAGGGCAAACCCGTTGACGGATTCCAAGGTGCCGTACCTCAGTCCGAGATCATCGAGTTTGTCGACCGTGTGGTGAAGGCCGCAGGCGGTGAGACACCTGCCGATACACTCAACGATGCGGTTGAAGCAGCAGAGGAAATGCTCACCGAGGGTCAGGCACAGGACGCGGCTGACACATTCGCCGCAATCTTGGGTGAAGATCCGCTACATGCGGGCGCTTACGGTGGCATGCTGCGTGCGTATATTGCGCTGGGTGATCTTGATAAGGTCGAAGGGTTGTTGAACGGGGCCCCGATCGAGATTTCCAAAGCACCCGAGCTTGAGGCGGCGCACGCTCAGCTTGAACTGGCGCGGCAGGCCGCTGATGCAGGACCGGTTGCCGATCTTACCGCTGCCGTGGATGCAAATCCTGAGGACCATCAAGCGCGTTTCGATCTTGCAAAAGCACTGCATGCGACAGGCGACGCAGAAAGTGCGGTCGATCAACTGCTCGAGTTGTTCAAACGTGACCGCGAATGGGACGATGGCGCGGCAAAAACCCAACTTTTCACCATCTTTGACGCATTAAAAGCCAATGATCCCGTAGTGTTGAACGGACGTCGTAAATTGAGCTCAATGATATTTGCCTGAGCGCCTCTGCGTGCTACTTGAACCTCATGATTAAACAAGCAGATTTGCCCGACACGATACCGATCTTCCCTTTGGGCGGAGCTTTGCTGCTGCCGCGCTCGCGGTTGCCCCTGCATATCTTTGAGCCGCGCTATTTACAGATGATTGATGACGCGCTGAAAACCAGTACGCGCCTTATCGGAATGGTGCAGCCGAACGTCATTCCGGGCCGAGATGGTCCCGGATTACAGACCATTGGATGCTCAGGCCGCATTACTCAGTTTTCCGAGACCGAGGATGGCCGGTACATGGTCACGCTTGCCGGCATGTCGCGTTTTCGCGTGCTCAAGGAAGTGGACGGTTTTGTCCCTTACCGTCGGTGTGAGGTTTCTTGGGAAGGGTTTGGCAACGACCTCAAAAGCGAGGAGACAGATGCAGGCTTCAAACGACAGCCGTTTTTGGATGCGCTTAGCCGGTATTTTGACGTGCGCGGACTGTCAGCGGATTGGGAAACACTCAAAGACGCAGATGATGAGTTGCTGATAAATTCGCTGTCGATGATGCTTGATTTCGATGCCGAGGATAAACAGGCGCTTCTTGAGGCGCCATCGCTCACAACCCGTCGCGAAACGCTTGTCACTTTGATTGAATATACGCTGCGCGGTGGCAGTGATGGCGAGATGATGCAGTGAGCACTGCCAGCATCGAATTTGACCGCCGGATGCTGGAAGCGCTGATTTGTCCGCGCAGTAGGCAAATCCTGCGCTATGATGCGGAGCGGCAGGAGCTTGTCTCAAAGTCCGCAGGCCTCGCTTATCCGATCCGCAATGGCATCCCTGTGATGCTCATCGACGAAGCACGGGTACTTGAATAAAAGGCTGCTGCTGATCGTCTAGAGGGGTAAGCCGCGCATCAAACGCGGAAGGTCTCCATTAAGACCCGCTGCCTCCCGAATGAAATTCCTCCGCAATCCCGGCATGGCATTGATCGCAGCCATTCCAATGTCACGCGCGATCCGGATGAGAGTATTGTCATTCGAGAAAAGCCTGTTGAAGCTGTCGGTCGCCAACGCGAGTGTGGCATTATCAAAGCGCCGCCATTGCTGATACCGTGCAAGGGCCACGGCAGTACCGAAATCCTCACCGCGCCGCTGTGCATCAACGATGACCTCACACAAGGCGGCGATATCGCGCAAGCCAGCGTTCAACCCCTGACCTGCAATTGGATGAACGCCGTGCGCACTGTCTCCGACCAGTGCCACACGCGGTGCAATCATTTCGTGGGTCAGTGACAGGCTGAGTGGATAGGTGTAGCGCGCACCGGCAAGGCTGATCTCGCCCAGAAAATCACCAAAACGGGGCCGCAATACATCAAGGTAGTCGGCGTCGGCCAAGGCGTGAATCTGTGCGGCGTTCTGCGCGGTCTCTGACCAGACGATTGAGCTACGGTTGTTGGTCAGTGGCAAGATAGCCAGCGGGCCGGGCGGCATAAAGAACTGATGTGCGACGCCATTATGGGGCAACTCATGTGCCACTGCACAGACGAGTGCTGTTTGGCCATACGCCCAGCCAGTCCGCTTGATCCCCGCACGGGCCGCTGTGCCAGAAGCGCGCCCGTCCGCACCAACACAAAGTTGCGCCCGCAATGTCTCACCCGAGGCAAGCGTCACGGAAATACCCGTGCCGTCAGCCTGTTGTCCGACCGCTTCGGTATTGTTCATGACTGTAATTGCGTCCGTTTCTGCCACGGCTGCCATCACTGCCTGACGTAGATGGCGGTCCTCGAACATATGCCCCATAGGGCCTTCCTCAATCTCGGCATGGTCGAAATGCATGAAAAACGGGGAGGGACCTTCGCCTGCGCGCCCGTCCGTGACCTTGATGTCCAGCATCGGCTGCGCATGCTCCACGATCCGCTCCCACAGGCCGATGCCCTCCAGCATGCGCACGGAGGTCAGCGCCAGTGCATACGACCGGCCGTCAAACCCGTCCTGAGTGCGAGGGGCGGCAGGCAGCGCGTCTATAATGGTGACGCGCAGACTACTTGCGGCCAAAGCGAGGGCGAGGACAGGACCATTCAGGCCGCCGCCAACGATGGCAATATCTGTATCAAATTTCATACCTCTGAATATCGCGCGCGGCGGGGGATTGTCCATGCGCCCATGCGCCGCTACCGTCGAGGTACACCAGATGGAGACGACGCGATGCAAGACTGGCTTGGCATGACCGCAGCAGACCTCGGGCGTGGGATTGGCGCGGGGGATATTGGTCCGGTCGCCCTGTGCGAAGCCTACCTAGCTGCAATTGATTCCCATCCATTGCGGGACCGTATTTATGCTCGTGTGACGTCTGATCGCGCGCGCAGCGAAGCACAAGCAGCGGCGTCACGAGCGCAATCAGGCAGGCGGCTGTCGCTGCTTGACGGAGTTCCGATCAGTTGGAAGGACCTGTTCGATACTGCAGGCACCGCGACAGAGGCGGGCTCAAAGCTTCTTGCTGGTCGGGTGCCGGACCGCGACGCTTTGGTTCTTCGAAACGCCACCACTGCGGGCCTTGTTTGTCTTGGCAAGGTCCATATGAGCGAGATTGCCTTCTCCGGACTGGGATATAACCCATCCACGGCTACGCCGCCTTGCGTGAACGATGCGGATGCCGTGCCGGGCGGGTCGTCCTCTGGTTCTGCTGCGTCTGTGACGTACGGATTGGCAGCGGCCAGCATCGGGTCTGATACCGGCGGATCAGTGCGTATTCCCGCGGCATGGAATGATCTTGTAGGGCTGAAAACCACACATGGAAGGCTGAGCCTCGAAGGGGTTGTGCCGCTCGCGCTCAAGTTCGACACCATTGGCCCGCTGTGCCGGAGCGTTGAAGATGCCGCCTTGCTTACTGCCGCCCTCGAAGGGTCCACAGCGCCGGACCTGCGCGGCGCGACGCTCAAAGGCCGGCGTTTTGCAGTTGTCGAAACGGCAATCATGGAAGATCTGCGCGACCCACCACGTACGGCTTTTGAAAGCGCGGTTTCAAAATTGGAAGATGCAGGCGCGGTGGTAACGCGCATAAAAGTACAGGCGGTGCAGGACGCGCTTGATGTTTCCGGCCCACTCATCACGGCAGAAGCTTACGGTCTGTGGCGCGACGTGATTGAGGCCGCACCGGAGAAGATGTACGAGGAAATTCTGCGCCGCTTTCGGCTTGGGCGCGAATGCTCTGGCCCTGATTATGTGGCGGCATGGGCCAAGCTTGACGCGGCACGGGCGGAGTATGATGCGGCTGTCGCGGGTTTTGATGCCGTCATTGCGCCCACTGCCGCAATTCTGCCGCCCAACCTTCACCGCCTCAACAGCGATCCTGATTACTATGTGACCGAAAACTTGCTGGCGCTGCGCAACACCCGCATCGGCAATTTACTGGGTTTGTGCAGCCTGACGGTTCCTACAGGCAAGCCAAGCTGTGGTTTTATGTTGATGTGCGCGCCTGATCTCGACAACGGGCTGCTGCGTTTGGGCGCTTCGGTTGAGGTGGCACTCGGATAAGGGCAAAAAGGCCACAAGCCGCGCAAAGCTATCGGATTTTTCCTAGACGGCGGGCGGCGGTTTAAGGTACCTTAGTCGAAACGGGGCATCAATGATCCCGATCCGAGGCAGTTATAATGAATTTTCCTGAGCGGTTTTCGAACCTTCCAGCTCATGCGTGGCCCCGTCTGCGTGCACTTCTTGACGTGCATGAGGGGGGTGGCCCGCTGATCCAGATGACCATAGGCGAGCCAAAACATGCGTTTCCGGCGTGGGTCACTGATGTGATTTCCGAAACCGCTATTGGCTTTAACAGCTACCCACCGAATGAAGGCTCGTCCGAGTTGCGCGGTGCAATCGCCGCATGGACGACGCGCCGCTACGGTGTGCCGGTGGATGCCGATACGCAGGTGATGGCCCTCAACGGGACACGCGAAGGGCTGTATAACGCTGTGATCGCGCTGTGCCCCGAGACCAAGAATGGGCAAAAGCCTGCGATCCTGATGCCTAATCCGTTTTATCAGGTTTATATGATTGCGGCGATTTCGGGTGCGGCTGATCCGGTCATGGTCAACGCGACGCAAGCGACGGGACATTTGCCGGATTTCCATACCGTTGATACCGCCACGCTTGACCGCACGGTCGCGGTTTACATCTGTTCGCCCGCGAACCCGCAGGGCGCTGTCGCGAGCCACAAGTATTGGGAAGACCTCATCCGGCTTGCTGAAAAGCATGATTTTCGCATCTTTGCCGACGAATGTTATTCCGAAATTTACCGCGATACGCCTCCCGTTGGCGCGTTGCAGGTTGCCCATGCCATGGGTACAGACCTCAACCGTGTAGCGATTTTCCATTCTTTGAGTAAACGCTCAAACCTGCCCGGCCTGCGCTCAGGCTTTGTCGTGTCGGGCGCCGATGCCATCCGCGAGATCAAGCAATTGCGCAATTATGCCGGTGCTCCTTTGCCGCTGCCCCTACAGGCGGCTGCGGCGGCAGTTTGGAACGACGAGGCGCATGTCGAAGAAAACCGCGCAATGTATGCAGAGAAGTTCGAGATAGCAGACCGCATATTTGGCAATGTGCCAGGATACGTCAGCCCTGAAGCCGGATTTTTCCTGTGGCTCCCCGTCGAGGATGACGAGGTGGCCGCCGTAAAGCTTTGGCGTGAGACTGGCGTAAAGGTCTTGCCCGGCGGGTATCTAGCGCAGGACGTGCCGGGTCAGGAAAACCCCGGTAAGAAATATATAAGGGCCGCACTTGTTGCCCCAAAAGACGAGACAGAACGGGGCCTTCAGGCCATCCGCGACTGCCTCTACCCGGTATAAGAGGGACGAGTTATGGCTTATCAGACACGGCAGCGCGAACCACTGCTCGACAGTACGACGACCCAAGCGATCGAAAAGCGCGGCAAGGAATTGCTGGGTGTGGTGCTGCTGGTGCTGGGCGTGATGGCCGCGATGATGATCGGCAGCTATACCCCTGATGATCCCAATTGGATGGTGGCGACGGATGCGCCCGCTAAAAACTGGATGGGCCATATGGGTGCGTCGCTGGCAGCGCCCTTGTTTATGATTGTGGGTTGGGGTGCGTGGGGCCTTGCTATTATTCTGGTGGCCTGGGGCGTGCGTTTCGCGCTGCATCGGGGACAGGAACGTGCGATGGGCCGGTTGATTTTCGCCCCCATCGCTATGGCACTGGGTGCTATATACGCCGCGACACTGACACCCGGCGCTGAATGGCTGCAAACTCACAGCTTTGGCTTGGGTGGTCTGTTCGGTGATACCATTATGGGTGTCATTTTAACCGTCCTCCCCATCGGCTCCACTTTCGCTGTCAAGTTGATGTCTCTTCTGATGGGTGTCGGCATCCTCGCACTGGGCGCCTTTGTGCTTGGCTTCACCCGGTTCGAGCTTACCCGTTTTGCGCGTTTCCTGCTGGTCGGAACCATTGTGGCCTATGCTGGTCTGATGACACTTCTGGGGCGTGGTGCGCATGGCGCTGTGAATACGGCTCAAATGCTCCAGCAAAAGCAATCTGATCGTCGTGCACAGCGCCGCGCCGAGCAGGCTGAGGCAGATGCATATTCGGCTGAATATGTCCAAGCCGAAGCGCAGGTCGCACCCGCAGGCCGACGTACACCCACCCTTTTTGCAAGCCGCACAGTGCCTGCACCTCAGCCGGATCATTATAATGAGCCGCCGGTCACTGCCGATCAGGAAGTCAAAACTGGGCTGCTGGCGCGGATGCCGGGTCTGATCAAACGCCCCGACGCAATGCCGGAGCATGAATTGGTTGAGACCCATCATGAGGCCGTGCTTGATCAGGAACCGGATGTGGACCGGATCAAGTCGAAGATCTCTGACGTGATTAAAAACCGTGTGCGCAGCACGACGGCGGTTCATGTGCCTGCGACGTCGCCATTGACCCGTGGCCGCGGCCGTGGACCGGACCCTCTGCTTTTGAATACCAAACGGGCTGAGCCGCCTTTAACCACCAGCATGCAAGTGGCCCCTCTGCCCGCAGAGCCCCCGCTGACTGCAACGCCCCGTGCCATTCCAACTGCACCGGCAGCACCAGTCTATGCTGATGCCGCCCCGACAGAGAGCTATGACCAGGTGTTTGAGACGCCTCAATACGACGATGATGTGAACATCTTTGCCGAGCGCGAAGTGCCTGAGGAGTTACACGTAGCAGCCCCCGAGCCGGTAGCGGCCCCGAGAATGGCCACCCCGCATATTCCAATTCCAGAGCCAAAGCGTGTTGTCATGCCATTGGCGCGCAAACCCGTTCCGCAAAGTAAAAAAGCCCAAGCCGAAGCACAGCCCGCCTTGTCGTTCGAAGACACGTATCCGGGGTTTGAGTTGCCGCCGCTGAGCTTGCTCGAATCAGCTGATGACAGCCCGCGCCAGCAGTTGAGCGATGAGGCGCTCGAAGAAAACGCCCGCATGTTGGAAACAGTGCTGGATGACTACGGCGTAAAGGGTGAAATCGTCGCTGTGCGTCCGGGTCCCGTTGTCACGATGTATGAACTCGAACCCGCGCCCGGCCTCAAAGCGTCACGTGTGATTGGCCTAGCTGACGATATTGCACGCTCTATGGCGGCGCTGTCTGCGCGGGTTTCTACCGTGCCGGGACGCTCCGTGATCGGGATCGAACTGCCGAATGAAAACCGTGAAAAAGTCGTCCTGCGCGAAATTTTGAGCAGCCGTGACTTTGGCGACGGCAACCAGAACCTGCCCCTCGCACTTGGTAAAGATATCGGGGGGGAGCCTGTAGTGGCGAACCTTGCCAAGATGCCTCACCTTCTGATCGCGGGTACGACGGGTTCGGGTAAATCCGTGGCAATCAATACGATGATCCTGAGCCTGCTGTACAAGCTGAGCCCCGAAGAATGCCGTATGATCATGATTGACCCTAAAATGCTGGAGCTCAGTGTTTATGACGGCATTCCTCACCTGCTTAGCCCTGTTGTAACGGACCCGAAGAAGGCGCTTGTTGCGCTCAAATGGACCGTCGGTGAGATGGAAGACCGCTATCGCAAGATGTCGAAAATGGGCGTGCGCAACATCGAAGGCTACAACAGCCGCGTCAAGGACGCACTAGCCAAGGGCGAGATGTTCAGTCGCACGGTGCAAACCGGATTTGACGATGACACGGGTGAGCCGATTTTCGAGACTGAAGAGAACACACCGGTAACCTTGCCCTATATCGTCGTCATTGTGGACGAGATGGCCGATCTGATGATGGTTGCTGGAAAAGAGATTGAGGCGTGTATCCAGCGTTTGGCGCAGATGGCGCGCGCATCCGGTATTCACCTCATCATGGCGACACAGCGCCCTTCCGTGGACGTTATCACCGGCACGATCAAGGCGAACTTTCCCACACGGATTTCGTTTCAGGTTACTAGCAAGATCGATAGCCGTACCATTCTGGGTGAGATGGGCGCAGAGCAACTTCTGGGCATGGGCGATATGCTCTATATGGCCGGTGGCTCCAAAATTGTGCGTTGCCACGGTCCGTTTGTGAGCGATGAAGAGGTTGAGGAGATCGTCAACCACCTCAAGCAATTCGGTGAACCTGACTATGTTTCCGGCGTGGTTGAAGGACCGCCTGAGGATAAAGAAAGCGATATCGATACTGTGCTTGGCCTCAATACTGGTGGGAACACAGATGGTGAGGACGCGCTTTATGACACTGCGGTCGCGATTGTGACCAAAGACCGTAAATGCTCTACCTCCTATATCCAGCGCAAACTGGCGATCGGATACAACAAAGCGGCGCGTCTGGTTGAGCAGATGGAGGACGAAGGCCTTGTCTCTCCTGCAAACCACGTCGGAAAACGTGAGATACTTGTGCCAGAACAGGGTTAAACGTTTCCCTAACTGCTGATCTCATGAAAGTGGCTCCTTTGCTCAGAAGGGGGCCGCTTTTTCATTTTCGAGAAGCGGTTTGTCGCCCGATTATGGGGAAATTTATGAACCTATCGGCAAATAGCGCAGTTGATATCGTATATCACTGCGGTCACGCCTATGTTGAATCCAACGCAGTCATCACAAGACAGGAAGCTCTTATGCAATTTCTGAAAACAACAATACTCGGTGTGGCGCTCGCCTTTGCGGCGACGACGGCGTTGGCCGACAAGCTATCATTGAGCAACATCAGCAACTATCTGAACGGATTGACCACGGCGCAGGGCGATTTCACCCAGATCAACGGGGATGGCACTATTTCTACCGGCACCATCTACATCAAGCGGCCCGGCCGCGCGCGGTTCGAATATAATGCGCCGGACACCGGGCTGGTTGTTGCGGGGTCAAACTCCGTCGTTGTGTTCGATACGAAATCAAACCAACCGCCTGAAACCTATCCTTTGGCGCGCACGCCGTTGTCGATTATTCTGGCGCGCAATGTGAATCTGGAACAGGCGCAGATGGTCACCGGTCATGCATTTGACGGCACTTCGACCACTGTCACGGCACAAGATCCTGAAAACCCGCAATACGGCAATATCCAGATGAAGTTCACAGGCCCCGAGCCGGAGTTGCGCCAATGGATCATCAATGACGGTAACGGCGGACAGACGACTGTGGTCTTGGGCGAGTTGAAGAAGGGCGGCAACCTGCCAAACCGTTTGTTCAACGTCAGCAATGCAGGCTCTCCCAGCCGTTAAACTCAAAGGTTATTGGACACAAAAAAAGGGCGCTCATTCAGGCGCCCTTTTTCATATGATGACTGCAATTAGCGTAATCTACACGCTGCGATTTGGCGTTGGTAGAGCGCGGCACGGGATTCCACCTTACCCGCGACACCAACAAGCCACGGTTTTGAGTTGTATGATCCACGGCTAAATCCTGTATGCCCTTCGTGATAGGCAAGGTATTGATTGCGCGCGTCCGCCAGTGGGATGCCGTTGCGTTTGAGGCTGATATTTTTGTACCAGCCCATAAAGTCGGTCGCATCACTGATCCGGTCACGACGAGCACCGAAGCGCCGCTCTGCCACGAGGTACTCGTCCCACGTCCCGTCAAGCGCCTGACCGTATCCGAACGCACTGGATTGTCGGCCCATGGGAATGACACCAGCCACATAGCGGAAGGGCGTGCGCGCATCGCCGACAAATTTGCTTTCCTGATGGATCGTCGCCATCTGTACGTGAATGGGGACGCCCCATTTCCGTTCTGTCGCTCTGTATGCCTTTAGGTAGTCGGGGCGCTCTTTGAGAATCGTACAGGCATTGTCCAGATCCCGCGGTGGGGTCGTGGATGAACCGCCACAGCTTGCCAGCAGTAGCACGATTATCATAGCGCGAAGGGGTTTTTTCATCTGCCTATCGCCTCAAGTAGTTTATTATATTTTTTTCTACCTTAGCTGAGAATGTGCCGCTTTTACAGTAAAAATCTATAGCAAAACCGCCAAAAGAAGCGGCAATGCGCCGACAGAGATGACCGTGGATACAACGACAAGGCCCGCGACCGCCTGAGCATCGGCGCCGTACTTCTCAGCCAGTAGATAGGAGGTGACCGCAACAGGGGTGGCAAGTTGCAGCGCGAGGACCCCGAACGCCACCCGGTCAAGTGCAAAAGCAGACGCGGCAAGCCATGCAATGCCAACGCAAACCGCCAGTTTCATCACTGATAGAACAACGGCACGTCCGATTCCTACAGGAGTGAGCCGCGCAACGGCGACCCCCAGAGTGATCAACATCAGCGGGATTGCCATCTGGCCAATCAATTCAAGCGTGTTCGTAATAAAACGGGGCGTTTGCCAATCCTGCCATAGGAACAAACCGCCCAAAAGGGTCGCAGCAACAAGTGGTTCACGCAGAACTCTGACAAGGCTGCCCGCCCCCGCTACCAACCAGATCCCGAATGTAAAAGCCCAGATCGCCATGATGGCAAATACCACTACGGCATAGCCAAGCCCTTCGTCCCCGTAGGCAAAAAGCGCCAAGGGCAGGCCCAAATTGCCTGTGTTGCCAAAGATTATGGGCGCCAGATAGGTGCGCCGGTTGAGGCCGAAGGCCCATACGCCAATGCCAGCAATCATCGTGATGCCAAGGTAGGCCACAACAGTCGCAAGCGAGAGTGCGGAGAGTGCTGACGTTTCAATCTCGGTTTGCATCAATGCTGTGAAGATAAGGCACGGCACCGCAAGCGTCATGGCCAGTTGTGTCACAAAATTGATACGGTACTCATACCCCATCTTCACCCATGTAAAACCTATGGCAGCCAACAGAAAAACAGGTGCCACGATCTCGAGAACTGTAAGAGCAAGGTTCACAGACTGTTTCCTTTAAAGAAGCTGCAATGATTGGACAAAATACCCTTGTTTCGGGTAAGAACGAAGAGTAGGGAGCGCATTGCAATGATTAAAACGCGCGCAAAATATCATCTGGGCCAAGTGGTCCGACACAAAAAACACCCCTTTCGCGGGGTGGTTTTTGACGTGGATCCCGAATTTGCAAATACTGAAGAATGGTATGAGTCGATTCCCGAAGACAGCCGTCCGGTAAAGGGACAGCCATATTATCATCTGCTGGCCGAAAATGATCAAAGCTACTATGTCGCCTATGTTTCAGAGCAGAATTTGGTTGCTGATTACAGTGGTGAGCCGGTTGATCACCCTGATATTCCTGACCTGTTTGGCCCGTTCGAGAACGGTACATACCCGCTGCATTTTCAGCTGAACTAAGCGGAGGAGCCGTAAGGCACCCCCGCGAAGTGTTTAATACCCCAAAGCACAGCCGTCTTTTCGAGGATCTGACGCCCCTTCAAGAACACCACTTTCGTGGATTTTGATCGCTTGCGCGCCGCCAATCGCCGTTTGCGGTACGGCAACATTGTGCCCCATATCCGACAGTTCGGCGCGAATTACATCGGAATATCCGCGTTCGACGTTGAGCGTACCTTGATCGGAAAAGGCACGCGGCGCGTCGATGGCGCTTTGCGGGTCCATACTGAAGTCAGCGAGGTTGGAGGTGAATCGCGCGTGCCCGCAGGGTTGGTATGCGCCACCCATAACGCCAAAGGGCATGATCACCCGACCACCTTCACGGATCATGCCGGGAATGATCGTATGCATGGGGCGCTTGCCACCGGCAAGTTCGTTCGGGTGTCCCTGTTCCAGTGTAAAGCCGGCCCCCCGATTTTGTAGCAAAACGCCGAACTTATCTGTGCTGATGCCAGAGCCAAAGCCGTGGAAAATCGAATAAATCAGCGAGACTGACATCCCGTCCCCGTCGACCACAGTGATATAGATTGTATCTTTGTGCACAGCTTCGGAAAGGGCTGCGGCACTTTGCATCGCTTTCGCAGGATCAATGAGCGCGGCCAGTTTTTTCGCCGTTCCCATATCAAGCATGTATTGCGTGCGCGTGGCGTAATCTGCGTCCCCGATAAACCGGTTGCGCGCATCATAGGCCAGTTTCGTAGCCTCGGCTTCTAGGTGGATGCGCTTTGAACCCATCGGATCCATTGCCGCAATATCAAAATGCGACAGGATATTGAGCATCAAAAGTGCGGTCGCCCCTTGTCCATTCGGCGGATGCTCGACCACCTCGAGATTTTTGTAGGCACCCGCAATTGGATCGGTCCTCTCGCAGGACACGCCTGCGAAATCTTCTGCCGTATGTTTGCCGCCCGATGCGTTCAGCGCGGCCAGCATGTCTTCGGCGATTTCACCGGTATAGAATGCGTTACGCCCATCCTTTGAAATACGGCGGAGCACCTCTGCCTGACCCGGGGCGCGGAAAATATCACCGGTTTGCAGCGGTTTCCCATTGGTTAAATATTGCTCGCGGGCGATGCCCTGCAATGTTCCCGCATCGTTGGCCCAGTCAAAAGCAACGCGCGGGGCGACTGGCACGCCCGCCTCGGCGTAGTGGATCGCAGGCGCCAGGATTGCATCAATCCCGATTTTACCGACAGTATTGGACAGGTGGCAAAACGCGTCGATGGCACCGGGGAGCGTGACGGCGTGCGCCGAATGGAGCGGCACAGTGGCCTCGCCCGCGTCACGCAGCATCGCCGCATCAAGGTTGGCAGGCGCACTTCCCGACCCGTTGAGCGCATGCACCTTATCACTACCACCATCGGACCAAAGCACAAAGCAATCGCCGCCAATGCCCGTCATCTGTGGTTCGCATATTCCCAACAGTACAGCGCCGGCAATCGCTGCATCCATTGCATTTCCGCCGCGCTCCAAGACATCAATCGCAGCTTTTGCGCCTAAAGGATGTGACGTTGCGCACATCCCCTTGCTGGCCAGCACGGGCGAACGGCCAGGGAAATGAAAATCACGCATCAGAAAGCCTCACAGTTTGGGATGTTTGCGGCAAACCTAGTGGGTTCGTGCAAGCGTGCCAATGCAAATGGCAAATTCAAATGTGAGGGGAGCTAAGTACCCCGGCGTCGCGAACTGGGTGGGGGCAATTAAACGCGACGCCGGAGGAAGCTATTCAGCTACAGGCATTGATATGGCGCTAAAGCATGGCAGAAATATGATACCAACAGGTCAGATTTGAGGAATTGCGGTGGCCTTTATGTGCAAGGCGACCTCACGGCTCAGCGGCCAATGGATAATCGTAGGCTCAAGTGATTTGCGCCGTCCACACGGGCATATGCCACCTCGGTGGCGAGCGTTTGGATCATAAACCATCCGAATCCTCCTTCGGGTATGTCAGGAATGGCGACATCAACCCGAGGGGAGATTGCAGTGGGTATC
Organism: Sulfitobacter sp.; assembly: GCA_049670485.1. GTDB lineage: Bacteria > Pseudomonadota > Alphaproteobacteria > Rhodobacterales > Rhodobacteraceae > Sulfitobacter. The sequence continues at coordinate 4,861 of JBATTJ010000054.1, read as the reverse complement.
CGGTCGGATGGCATGGCGACACCTTGATCGACGATCTGTAATTGCAGTCCTTCTGCATCATGCGTGCCCGAGATTTTGACCAATGTATCTTTATCCATTGGGGGCAGCGCATGTTCGACAATGTTGTTCAACGCTTCGGCGAGAACCAGCTCGACAGTGCCCGCATCCTCGTCGCTGAGATTTAGGGCACAGAGCCGCGCCATGACCCGTGCGATTCCATCCCCTACGGCATCCTCGGCTCCTGTTAGTGTCAGCACAAATGGGACGAAAGGTTCGCAATCATTCAAGATAAAGCTCCGGCCTACGCCTCATGTTTGGGGGTGCAGAGTGTTCAGCGCCGCCTCGATCGTCGGAAAAATTCCAAATACCGAATCCATTCGGGTAAGCTTGAAAACTTTGTCGACCGTAGATGTCATGCCCGCCAGTATCAGTTTGCGGTCAGGGCTGAGGTTTTTCATGGCCGCGACAATTGCGCCAAGACCGCTGGAATCAATAAATGTGACGTGGTTCAGATCCAACAGGACGATATCCGTTTCACCATCAGTTATGGCGCGCATCTGGTCCTTGAATGCGAGTGCGACGGCCGCGTCGATCCGTTGAACCTGCACCGTCACAATCTGTAGGCCCGGTTCTTTTGAGCTCGTGAGTTCCATGATACACTCCTTGAAAGATCGTATTTGGTCAGTGTTAGGGCCAATTCGCTAAGAAGACGTAAGCACCGGAAAATATTGGAGGTCTGTGATGCAAAAAGTAGTAATTGCGGGTGCTGCCCGCACGCCGATGGGCGGATTCCAAGGCGTCTTTGCAGGCCAGACTGCAGCGGAATTGGGCGGTGCTGCAATCTGTGCAGCAATAGCCAGAGCAGGATCGGCTGTAGTCGAAGAGGTCCTTATGGGGTGTGTTCTGCCTGCGGGTCAGGGACAGGCCCCTGCGCGTCAGGCGGGGTTTGCCGCCGGATTGGGGGAGGATGTGCCAGCGACGACCCTAAACAAAATGTGCGGCAGTGGCATGAAGGCGGCGATGATTGCGTTTGACCAGATTGCACTTGGCCAGACGGGTGTGATGGTCGCGGGCGGTATGGAAAGCATGACAAACGCGCCATATGTGCTGCCCAAAATGCGCGGTGGTGCACGATTGGGCCACGGGGCGGTGATTGATCATATGTTTCTGGACGGGCTTGAAGACGCCTATGACAAAGGTCGGCTGATGGGCACGTTCGCAGAAGATTGCGCACAGACCTATCAGTTCAGTCGCGAGGTGCAGGACGATTATGCGCTGGCCTCACTGAGCAGGGCATTGGAGGCGCAACAGAATGATGCGTTTTCAGAGGAAATTGCGCCCGTCACAGTGAAATCCCGCGCGGGGTCAGTGGCTGTCGATGCGGATGAGCAACCCAAGACTGCACGTCCCGACAAGATCCCGCTTCTCAAACCGGCATTTCGTGAGGGTGGTACAGTCACGGCGGCAAATTCTTCGTCCATTTCCGATGGGGCAGCGGCGCTCGTCCTTGCGTCTGAGGAAATGGCGAAGTCGCAAGGATTGGAAATTCGGGCGCATATCATCGGTCATTCCAGCCATGCGCAGGCACCGGGCCTTTTTACAACTGCGCCGGTGCCGGCGGCGCAAAAGCTGTTGGCGCGTATCGGCTGGGCGGTTGAGGATGTCGATCTGTGGGAGGTGAACGAGGCGTTTGCTGTCGTGCCGCTAGCGTTTATGCGCGAGATGGGACTGTCCCATGATATCGTCAACGTCAATGGCGGGGCTTGCGCGCTTGGCCATCCTATCGGTGCATCCGGCGCCCGGATTATGGTTACTTTGCTGAACGCGTTGGAAAAGCGCGGCCTGAAGCGGGGCATTGCCACCATTTGTATCGGTGGTGGTGAAGGTACCGCAATCGCGATCGAGCGGAGTTGATACTCCACAGCCTGCCCCAAGATACCTTTGAAACCATCAAGCCGAGCATCCCATATTATGACTGTTGAATATAAATCCTTAGCCAAAACAATTGCGGCGCTGACGCAGGGCGAAACCGATGTAATTGCCTTGATGGCAACGGTCGCCTGCGAAGTGCATCATAGCGATGAGCGATTTGATTGGACTGGATTCTACCGCGTGACTGGCCCGCAGATGCTCAAGATCGGACCATATCAGGGCGGCCATGGTTGCTTGGTCATTCCGTTCGCACGCGGTGTATGCGGCGCCGCAGCGCGCACGCGGCAGGTACAGCTTGTCCCCGATGTTGAGGCATTTGAGGGCCACATCGCCTGTGCCAGCTCGACCCGATCTGAATTGGTTCTTCCGGTGCTGGGGGCGGATGGCGCATTGCTGGGTGTGTTCGACATAGACAGCGATCAACCCAATGCCTTTACGCAGTTGGACGCAGACGCCTTATCGACCATTTTAGCGGAGGCTTTTGCAATCGTGAAATAAGTGTAGATTTTTTCACGAACCTCTGCAAAGATTTTGTTGACTGGCATTACATGGGTGAGATTCCCACTGCGATTGCAGTCTCATCTTTGCTGACTGAGGGTTCATGCGCCACGATATACCCCACACTTCGCCCACGCTTGGGGCTGATCTGCGCGCATTACGACGGGTACGTGGTTTGACCTTGGCCCAGACAGCGCAGGCTTTGGGGCGTTCTGTTGGGTGGCTCAGTCAGGTCGAGCGTGATCTGTCCGAGCCTTCCATCACGGACCTTAGGCAAATTGCGGGCCATTTTGGCGTGCCTGTTTCGATCCTGTTTCGCCACGAAGCGGCACCCGCGCATGAGGCAGGATATATCGTCCGTGGCACCGCGCGGCGTCCGATGGGTGCCTCTGTCGCAGGATTGGTGGAAGAACTGCTTTCCCCTGACCTGACCGATGATTTCGAAATGGTTCATTCCACGTTTCTTCCGCACAGCAGAATCAAGGATGCGGTACAGCGGCCAACCCAAGAAGTGGGATATGTCATATCCGGAACGTTTGAGATCGAGATTGCAGGTATTGTTCACACATTGAACGCGGGCGATAGTTTTCGCATTCGTGGAGAGCCATTTCGCTGGGCCAACCGAACCCCTGATCCCGTACTGGCCATCTGGGTCATCGCCCCGCCGGTGTATTAACGTGAGTTTTGATGCATGGATCATGTTCGCTCTCTTTTGGGCAATTTTTGTCACCACGCCCGGACCGAATGCGGTGAACTGCATCAACAACGGTATGACGCTAGGACTTCGGCGGGCGATGGTTGGTGTTCTGGCAATCCTGACACAAGCTGCACTGTTCCTGCTGCTGTCGGCGCTGGGCATAACTGCATTGATCGCAGCATCGCCTACGGCGTTTACGGTGGCAAAGCTGATTGGCGCAGGCTTTTTAATCTATCTCGGGGTGCGCGGCATCTGGATGGCCCGCCGAGCGGTAAACATCGACGCAGCGCCTGCGCGGTCAGTTTATCTCAAGGCGCTTGCCATCGCGACGATCAATCCAAAAAGCGTTGCAGGTTACCTTGCTGCATTTTCGCAGTTCGTGCAGCCGGACGTGCCCATTTGGGAGCAGATGGTGGTCATCGTGCCCACTGCACTGACCCTCACCGCGCTAAGCTATACCGGTTTCACCGCGTTGGGAGCCGGGATGGGGCGCGCAGCGATGGGCGCTGTATTCAACGTTTGGGTGCGCCGTGTGATGGGTGCGTGCTTCATCATCTACGGCGTTTTACTTGGCGGCAGCAGCTTGCCTGTGCGGGGCTGAGCATACCGCGTGAAAGAAATATCAAAAACCAATTTCGACCTAGGAAGGCCAAGACATGAGTGATTTTCCAACAACAGCAAGTGTGGTGATTATTGGCGGTGGCGTCGTTGGTACATCTACTTTGTATCACCTTGCCAAGGCGGGTTGGAAAGACTGTGTTCTGTTGGAAAAGAACGAGCTTACGGCAGGATCTACATGGCATGCTGCGGGTAACTGTCCCAACTTCTCAAGCTCTTGGGCTGTGATGAACATGCAGCGCTACGGCTTGGAGGTGTATCGCACGCTGGGTGATGATGTCGATTACCCGATGAACTATCACGTCACCGGCAGCCTACGTCTGGCCCATAGCAAAGAGCGGATGATGGAGTTTGAGCGGGTTGCGAGCATGGGTGCCTATCAGGGCCTTGAGATGGGGATGCTCACACCTGCGGAATTGAAAGAATATAATCCGTTCATGGAGACTCACGACCTTGAGGGAGGCATGTGGGATCCGCTTGATGGTGATATTGATCCTGCACAATTGACACAGGCATTGGCCAAAGGCGCGCGCGATGCGGGCGGCCGGATTGAGCGGTTCTGCCCCATAGTCGGTCTTGAGCGTGACGGAGACGAGTGGATCGTCAAGACCGAGAAAGGCGACATCCGCTGTGACTTTGTCGTCAACTGTGCAGGTTATTATGCGCAACGCGTCGGCGAGATGTTCAAGCCGTTTGGCGGGCGTACTGTACCGATGGTTGTGATGTCACACCAGTATTTCCTGACCGAACCTATTGCAGAACTTGAGGCGTGGACCAAGGAAAAGGGCCACAAGATGCCTTTGGTGCGTGACGTCGATATCTCATACTATCTGCGTCAAGACAAAACCGGTCTCAACCTTGGCCCGTACGAGCGGAATTGTAAGGCGCATTGGGTCACCCCTGATGATCCAATGCCTGAGGATTTCAGCTTTCAACTTTATCCCGACGATCTGGAGCGGTTGGAATTTTATATCGAGGATGCGATGGCGCGGGTGCCGATCCTTGGCACGGCGGGTGTGGGGCGCAACATCAACGGGCCGATCCCCTATGCCCCCGATGGCCTGCCCATGGTCGGGCCCATGCCCGGTGTGAAAAACGCGTTCGAGGGCCACAGCT
>JBATTJ010000053.1:0-2636 GCA_049670485.1 Sulfitobacter sp. | reverse complement strand
GACATCCCCGCCAGTGGAGGGGGTACATGCGTTCAGTGCCATGGAGAGCACGAGGGCCAAACGGGCCTTCATGTCTGCGCGCCTATGGTGGAATTTGTTACGTAAGTTTTTGATACGCATACCAAATGGATGCGCACATTCTGTGCGATTAAGATACTCATACTCTGCCTGCCTGCCCTTTTGAGCTTCAATTGGAGATCTTTTCGCCCCTCAACCCGACTTCGGTAGGGAGCAATTAAGGCAAAATCGTGGCATTATTCCCGTATTGCGTCAGATCTGTGGTTAAGGGTGTGAAAAAGCCACAGTTCTCAGAGGGGTAGCGGGAATGATTAAAGCCGCTCAAATGCGGCAGAGTGCCTATGAGATACGAAAAAGACGGCACTTTTGCGCCGCCTTTGACTAAATTTGCAGGTAGATTGTTGGTTCAGCGTCCGCCGCGTGCCATGAATGCCAATCGCTCGAATAAATGAACGTCCTGTTCGTTCTTCAAAAGCGCGCCGTGCAGCTTGGGCAACGACGATGTGCCGTCCGCTTTGAGGTCAGCGGCATCCATATCCTCGGCCAGCAACAGCTTTAACCAATCGATGACTTCGGAGGTGGACGGCTTTTTCTTGATCCCTTGCTGGTCGCGGATGCTGTAGAATTGTGTGAGGGCCGTGGTCAGGAGATCGGATTTAATGCCCGCATGGTGGACTTCGACAATCTGTTTGAGCGTCTCCATATCGGGAAACTGGATATAATGGAAAAAGCAGCGGCGCAGAAACGCGTCGGGCAACTCTTTTTCGTTGTTGGAAGTAATGATGACGATAGGGCGGACCTTTGCCTTCACCGTCTCGCCGGTTTCATAGACAAAGAACTCCATCTTATCGAGTTCTTGCAAAAGGTCGTTGGGGAATTCGATGTCGGCCTTGTCGATCTCGTCAATGAGCAGGACAACCTTTTCACCCGCCTCGAATGCTTCCCACAGCTTTCCCTTGCGAATGTAGTTGGACACGTCGTGCACGCGCGCGTCGCCCAGCTGGCTGTCACGCAGGCGGCTGACGGCATCATATTCATACAGGCCCTGTTGGGCGCGGGTGGTGGATTTGATGTTCCATTCGATCATCCGCAGGCCAAGTGCAGCCGATACCTGACGCGCCAATTCGGTCTTTCCAGTGCCGGGTTCCCCTTTAACGAGCAATGGCCGCTCGAGTGCAACCGCCGCATTGACCGCGATTTTCAGATCATCTGTCGCGACATAGTCTGCGGTACCTTGAAATTTCATACTAAATTCGACTTTCCGGTTGGGGTGGGGCGTTGCTTTCTACCTCTTATAATAGCGTATCATTGAGTAGTGACAATCGGTGAGACGTCCTATAAACCCCGCGCAAAGCGAAGGCTGCGCGGGCGATACCCGATGTAGCAGTGTCGAAAGCCGTTAAGGGGATGGGCAACATGAATCAGGAAAATTCAATTACAGAAGATTACCGTCCGGCCGAGGACGAGCCATTTATGAACGACCGTCAGGTCGAGTATTTCCGCCGCAAGTTGCTGGATTGGAAAGCCGAGCTTTTGGTGGGCAGTCGGGACACGATCGAGACGATGAAGGGCGGCACGCGCAACATTCCGGATGTGAATGACCGCGCTTCCGAGGAAACCGACCGTGCACTGGAACTGCGGACACGCGACCGCGCGCGCAAGCTGGTGAACAAGATTGAGGCCGCGCTGCGCCGCATCGACGAAGGTGAATTCGGCTATTGTTCCGTAACCGGTGAGCCGATCTCGCTCAAGCGGTTAGATGCGCGCCCGATTGCCACCATGAGCCTTGAGGCCCAAGAAAAGCACGAGCGCCGCGAAAAAGTACACCGCGACGATTGAATGGTCCTTGCGGGGACCAGTGGTGCACAGAATACTGACAGGACGCCGTGGCTTATGCTGCGGCGTTTTGCATGAGAGGGGAAGCCGGTGACTAAGATAAACAACGCGCTGGTGATCGGTGCCGGCATCGGCGGTCTGGCTGTGGCCATTGCCCTCGCGCGGCGCGGTGTGGCCGTGACCGTGTTGGAGCAGGCGAAGGCGATCCGCGAAGTGGGTGCAGGCCTACAAGTCAGCCCGAACGGGCTTGCTGTTTTGCGCGCGCTTGGTCTGGAAAAACGGCTGGTGGCGCGCGGTGCCGTGCGCGGGCAGGCGGTGGTGATGCAGGCCCACGACCAAGAAAGTGATGTGGCGCGTCTTGATCTGCGGCGTCTGCCGCCCGCGCATGCGTACTATTTCATGCACCGCGCCGATCTGATCGACGTTCTGGCACAGGCCGCGCGCGAGCATAACGTGAGCTTCGAGATGGGCACCTTGGTAAAAGACGTCAGCGGGGGAGAGACGCCACAGCTGCATCTTGCCGATGGCAGCACCCGCCGCGCCGAGCTTGTTGTAGGAGCTGACGGTATCCACTCGCGTGCACGCGTGGCCCTGAACGGGGTCGACGACGGTTTTTTCACCGGACAGGTTGCATGGCGTGCCACGGTGCCGAACACAGTCGGCCACGCTGATGTCGCGATGGTCACTATGGGGCCGGGCAAGCATCTGGTGAGTTATCCGCTGCGTGGTGGCGTGCTGGTCAATCTGGTCGCAGTGGAAGAGCGTGACAGCTGGGCCGAAGA